>NZ_BATQ01000140.1 GCF_000739635.1 Verrucomicrobium sp. BvORR034
GGCCGCAGTTGCCTGCGTCGCTTTTTTTGTCTCAGCCGCTCGTTTTCGGTGCGGGTGTTGATACTACCCCACATCCTCTTTTCGTCAACAACAGGAGGCTCTTTTTTTGAAGATTTTTAAACTCCCCTCCTTTTGAGCCTTGAGTCCCTCACTCCTGCTATGGAGTCCCTCACCCCACCACCCCCCGGCCGTGCTTCTCAACGAACTTCGTCACAGCCTCCACCTGGGCCTGCCAGAACTCCTTCTCCATGGGCGGGAGGCCATCGTGGACGATCGCGGCAAAGGCACTGAGCAGGGGGATGGGAGTGGACTCCCCGTCATTTGACGGTGCCTTCAAGCATTCACAAATCTGCTGAGCCACCTCCGCCGCCGGCAGATCATCCGGAAGCGCCCACGAGATCTCCCGCAGAGCCTTATCCCCCATGAGGCCAGCGGGCAGGGCATACAGCGGGTTTTCTGGAAACAACCAGCGGTGCACACACCGCAATAGTGCCGCGTGCACCCAGCGGAAGGAAGACGGGAACGGTCCCAGGAGCGTGGTATTGACCGGCTCTGCATCTGGTGGCGGGATACCCGGCACACCTCCCACAAGATCTCCTGCCTCCGAGTTTCCCTTGCCGGTGCCATGATGCAGGGCGGCATCCGCCCAAAGCTCAATCCGGAGCATTGTTTGGTGGATCCCTGAATCCTCCGTCCGCTCCCCTACCCCGACCCTCAGCCACCAGGGCGGCGGTTTCCAGACGCCCGCACGGTTGAAGCCGGGGCGGAGCTCCAGAAGAAGCACCCGCTCACGCTCAATGGCAGCCTCGGGGCTCTCACAGATTTCCCACTCGATCTGCCGCACTTGATGCACCAGACGGACCAATCGGCGTGGATGACGATCGGGATGCACGTGGCGGTAGCTGCCCACGCGCTTTCTCAGCTCATGCGACTGGCCGACATAGAGGAGTTTACCACTGGCGTCGCGGAAATAATACACCCCAGGCTCGCGCGGCACCGCCTGCATGAAATTGCGCGGGAACCGCGCACGCATGGGATTCTCCGCCGCGAAGAGGCGCAACTGGCGGAAGACCGGCACCGGAGCCACTTCTTCAACGCGGTCCGAAGGCCCTCCCGACGACGCCCCTGCTGAAAGGCCGTCTGGAAGCGGAAAATCAACCGGGAGAGGGATCATGACGCTGGCAGGAGAACTCGAACAAATGCCACGTCACTGGGCGTTCGTCCACTCTCCTGGGGAGTGAGGAGGCCTCGACCTGTCGGCAAAAACAAACGTGGCCGCCCCAGGGAGGGACGGCCACGCAAGGACTTGGTCGATGAGCCAAGCTGGAATCGAATCGAATCGGCCAGGAAGCCGCGACGGCTTAGTACCCGCCGTAGCCGCCACCATATCCGCCGTAGCCACCGCCGCGGCGGTAGTACTCACGACGCTCATAGTTGCGCTGATCCTGCGCGCCGCCGATCATATTTCCGCCAAGGCCGCCAAGGCCGGCACCGATGGCGGCACCTTCCAGGCCACGGCCGCTCTGGTGTCCGATGATGCCGCCCGCAGCGGCACCGCCGAGGGCGCCGAGTACCGTACCGGTCTGGGCGTTGGGGCCGCTGCTACAGGAAACGAGGCCGACCGTGAGAGCGGCCAGCAAGGAGCAAAGGGTTGTTTTCATAAGATGGTTCAGGGGTTCAAGGTGGGTGGTTTAGAGAAAGAGCCGCGAGACAGGAATGCAACGGGCACGCGAGATTGGACGATAAAATGCTATCCGCCTTCAACCATAAAGTTCACTATATCTTGTGCGGTCAAGCGTCCGGATGGACGGTCTCAAACGTACGCGAGCGGCCCAATAAGACTCACCGCCAACCAGACACTCCATTGGCATCGTCTTCAGCCGCTGCCTCATCCGTCCATTTCAGCCAGTTGTCCCTGCTGCGCTGAAGTCCCGCAGCGTAAGTCGCCAAATCAGGCACTTCCTGCCCAATGGCCAATCCGGCTTCATTGAGGGAGGCAGCCACAGCCAGCAGGTCCCCTCTCCCAAAGAATAGCGTGGGCACCCCGGGCCGGAGGAGGGTGTACCTCCGGCAAGTGAAGCACAACTCCACGACCCCGACTGGCGAACCATGGGGATCATAGAACACTACAAGCTGCCGGGGAGAAAAGCACGCTGCAGGATCCAACTCCAGCCGACTGCCCAACAGCGACTTCATCACACTGATGGCAACAGCATTCTGAAGCCGCACCTAGTGTGCTACGCGGCTCACCAAGTCACCGACGTTGAGTTCACCTTTGGAGTTCCGGATCGAATAGTCCGACCGGGAACCCATTTTCCCGACTGGATCATGCATCGAATAGGCCATCACGAAATTTCCCGGGGCCAGCAACTCCCGGAGGAATATATCGGCCACGTCTCCACGAGAAGCCGTCATAGCACGACCGGCGGCCCATGAACCGGGACCAAAGACCGCTAAGCAGGCAGTGCGACCCCTCACTTCAGACGACACCTTGGGAACGATGGGAATGCTGGCCGCCAACAAGACCGCCGTCGCGCCGGCCAAAAGCGCCAACGAAGCCCGGACGAGATCAGAGCCCATGGTGCTCCTTGGTTCGTTGAAACTCATCGGGCCGCCTTTTTATTTGCCCCTGCCTCAGGCGTTGCTGCCGACTTCCCTTCAGCACGCTCGCTGAGAATGAATTCCTCGTACGCTTTCAAGGTGTACTTTTCATTTCCCAGCGGAAGACCAAGTTTATCGAACAGACGAGCAACCGTGAGGAGGTCGCCTGTGTCCCAATTCCCTTCCCGGGCAGCAGGAGCAACCCGAAAACTCTCGCACTGAAAACAAATCTCCAGCCCCGCTTTCACCCTGCCAAAGGGATCGTAGAAAAGGACGAGGTGCCGTGGCGAGTAGCAGTCCTTCATATTGAGAAGCTCCTTGCTGTCCAGCAGCGCAGCCACCAGAGGAGCTGCGTCAGCCTCGCACACCCGCGCCTCTTTTACTTTGCGGCTGATCAGCGCAGCAATATCAACCATCACAGAGTGCTGCGAATTTGAAGTGTTCAGAACTCTATGCGTCAGGCTCCGGGAAGTCTCTGCCGCCAGAATCTTCTTCGGTGAAACGGCCCCCTTCTCTTCCGCCCAAGCTCCACCATCCCCACTGCCGAATGGATCGCCACCAGGAACTTGTGGACGGTTGTCTTTGTCTTCTGGATCGCGCAGATAGTAGGCAACGATGAAGTCGCCCGGCTCGAAAGCCGCCTTGAGCCACGCCCCGCTGGTCATACGGATCGTTGGCGCCATGTTGGCAGCATCGTTTACCATGGCCTTGTCATCGGCGGCGATAGCCTGACGGACTAAGAGCGGGGCAAGGCCCGTACTGGCCAATGTGATAAGTGCGCGGCGATTCATGGGGGGGCAGGGGATATTTTTCGACAGAAGCACAGCCACCGTAGCGAAACAAAGAGGGCACTGGAAGGTGAAAGTGCGAGTTGGATCTAATGTGCCTACGAAAGCCCGGAGAATGGGAGGAGGAGGCATGCAGTCGGCTGGCGCAAACGGTGTCAAGCCACCCTACTCCAAGACGCTTCGCGCGAGTGGGAAATGAGAGGCAGATTGATATGTTTGGCCCCGCGAGACTTCAGGTCTTGAGTCTTCCATCTCCCGCGAAGCGGGCCTCATGTTACCATAACACCACTTTGCACCCCATGGTCTGCGCGAAACCGCCGCTGGCCCCGTATTTGCCAGACGCATGAAACACCTCGCACACTCACTTCATGGTCTGACCCGGCTGGCGATGGCCGCGGCCTTGTTTCCTCTTTCCCAGTTGAGCCCCCTTCTGGCCAAAGACTGGACCGTTCAGGCAGCGGAAGACGCGAAGCTGGACCGCACCTCCGTCCCCTACGAAGGCATCAAGCCGAACTCCATGGTGTGTGACACCACGTTGCGGGAACTTCCCGACACCTCATGGATTCTCTTCATCCTGGCTGGCGGCGACACCGAACCCTCCCCGCTCAACTACACCGGCGTGACCCGCAGCAAGGATCAAGGTAAAACATGGACACCACTGGAGTCGTTCGACGTGGGCTTTCCCCGTGAGGGCAAGACGATCGGCCAGGGCCCAACGGAGCTCATGATCCGCGACGGGCGGGCCACGCTCTACTTCTCCACCCACTCCAAGCACTGGGCCAATGACTGGCGCTCGTGGTTCCTGACGAGCGATGACTCCTTCAAAACCTGGAGCAAGCCTCAGGAGGTGCCGGGCCGCCTGAAGGAGCGCACCTTCATTCGCAACCACATCATCACCAGGGACGGCAGAATCCTCCTCCCCTTCCAGCACTACGTTGGCCCTGAGGCAGAGCAGGACAAAGCGCCCCTTGACCGCGCTTTCACAAATCCTCGCAATGGGGTAATCATGAGCAGTGATGGCGGCAAGACCTGGACAGAACACGGCAACATCCGCCTGACCACAGATGACAAATACTTCGGCTGGGCAGAGAACAACCTGGCAGAACTGAGTGACGGACGCATCGCCATGATCATCCGTGGCGACAAACTGGGAGGAGTCCTCTACTACACGGAGTCAAAAGACGGCGGCCGGACCTGGCCCGAGTTCGCGGAAAAGACAGACATCCCCAATCCTGGCAGCAAGGCTACTCTGTACTCGCTGGGCGGCGATACAGTGGCGATGCTGCACAACCCCAATCCGAAGCGCCGCACGCCAATGGCTCTGTGGATCAGCTTTGATGGACTGAAGACCTGGCCCTACCAGCGCGTGCTGGTGCCGGAATCCAGCGACGGCCCGAAGGGCAACATGAACTACCCGGACGGCTTCGTGAGCAAGGACAAGCAGTGGCTTCACTTCGCCTACGACGACAACCGCCACCGCGCAGTGCACTACAGTGCGAAGCTTCCGCCGCTGGAGTAGAGGCTTCCTTTTTGGACAGGATTGACAAGATTTTCAGAAGATTAACAAGATTGGGTTTTGCGGAATTTTGAGCCCCAACTCTGACTGGCAACGCTGGCAGGGTTGGGGCTTTTGGTTGAGGGAGTGAAGCGCCCCCCATCACAACCAAACCGGCGACAGCTCAGGTCTTGAGTCTTCAAGTCTTCTGTCTCCCGCGCAGCGGGCCTCACTTCGCAAAATTCCGGACCTGGCGGATGCGCCAGGTGTAGAGCGTGTCCAGAGACTTGAGAGCGCCAGAGTCGAGATCAGTGGCGAAGGTCCCCGCATTGAGCTTGGCCATGTAGTCATACTGACTGGTGGAGAGCGCAGGATCATTGGGGTCAATGGCGCGCTCCACAAGCGCATCACCTTGCGCTGCCCCCGTCACGACGTCCTTGGCGGGATCGAAGGTCAGCGGATCACTGGTGCGGGCTTTCCTCAGGCTCTGGACGAGGTAGTGCACCCGGAAGGTGTTGGACCGGGTGGTGAGACGTGGATAGAGGTTGGCGTAGGGACGCTCCAGAGTGTTGTCCCCGGTGAGCCTGTGATTGTCCCAGTACTGCGTCATCTCCACACGCAGGGCGTTGGTGCTGGTCGCGGAGATGCCCTGGCCTTCAGGTACGAGGAATTGCTCGCAGATCTCGCTGGCGTGCTTGAAGAAGCCGCCGCTGTTGAACTTGAGGTCCCACTGGAGGAGCGTCTTGTCCACATCCAGATAGTGCCGCCAGCCGGTATTGACGGAAGCGCTGGCATAGTCCTTGTAGGTCGCTCCAGCATCGTTGGGGATGGCCAATAGCCGCTCGCTCTTCAGGACCGCATGCAGGCCGGTGGCACGGCGGATGTTCGTGAAGGGCACAATGCGATAGTTCATGTTGATCTTGCCTGCGGTAGAAAAAGGCTCGCTGATGGCATAGGGCTGCAACACCGGCATCCAGAACCAGTCCAGCACCGTGTGATCCGGTGGCGCATTGGGGTCGCTGCCAGCGACAGACTGCCCCCTCTCACCCACATGTCCAGTGGGTGAAAGATTCGGCCGGAAAAGATACGTCGTCCAAGGCAACCCCGTAACCACGCCCGAGGAGATCGAGCCAAACATGACGGCAGACGGGATGAGCTGATTGGGCGCGCTGGTTTGATTGAGCTCCTCCGGGCGCACTCCGTCCCAAGGCCGGGCAGAGAAGTAGGGCGGGATGGTGCCATCAGCGATCTTGGCCACGTCATCAGGTTTGTTCCAGTAGGCACCATCAGGCGCAATACCGGTGCCGTTATCCCAATCCCGCGTATCACTGGGGTCCAGGCTGTAGGGATAGTTGGCTGGCTTGCCTGGGAAGTAGAAGGAGGACGTCGGAAGGCGCGTGAAGTCCGGTTGAGTCTTTTCCGCATACGTCACGCCCGCGGCAAGCCCACGCGCTGGACGGGCATCCACCGGTTGGGCCACAGCGGAGTTCGGGCTGCGAGGGTCACCCTGCTGCTGACGCTCCCACTCGCCGCCTGCCTTGGTGAAGGAGTGGATCTGCAGCTTGTTCTGCGCTTCGCCACCCGCCTCGCCAGGATTCCAGTCCGGATGAGGCAGGAAGAGCTTGTTGGTCTCGTCATGGCTCTCTTCATACTCCCGCATGGAAACCAGGCGGTAGTCACCATGGCGTACCGTCCAGGTGCGGACAACATCCCCGCGGTCAATCACCTCTGGCGCACGCGCACGGTTGGCGCTGGCGGCAGCGATGCGCTCCCGCCAGGTGGGAAGCAGGGCCACCGGAGCCTTGGGCACCGGCACCTCCATGCCCGTGGGAATGGTAATAAAATGCCGGATGCGGGCGTGTTCGGGACCATAGTTCACATAGCCACTGTGCAGCTCTATGGGCACGATCTTGGCAGGATCCTCATCGCTTGTGATGCCAACATGTGTGTCCGCACTGGGCACGAGGAAGTAGCCCCGACTGTAAATGCTTGCCTGCGTCTGGTTCGAGACCGTCTCTCCGAGTTGTGGCATGTAGAAGTTTGCCTCACCGATATTTGTGATGTTCTTGACATAACCTCCGGAGCTGCCGATACCGGTCTTGGTGGGAGCGTCCACGTAGAGGCTGCGCCCGCCAGAGCCGCCCCACCCGATCCACCAGTCCGCACCTTTGGATACCTTGGTCGACGCCCCAGGCATGGGAATCCCGGTCAGATAGCAGAGGTGAGGCACGCTGTGATTCCAACGACCCCACCTGTTGAAGCCCGTCTGGGTGTAGGTGGGGTCCGCCCCGGTAACCACCCCTCCGGCCAATCGGCCAATTATCCCAGTTTGGCTGGTGACAAGGCGAAGCTTTTCCAGCCCCACCACCCGAACACCCGCAGACGGCGCAATCATAGAGTAGCCCTGGCTGGCGCAGAAGCCTTCAAAGACGGTGCCGATTTGCACAGCCTTGTAGCCGACTGGTAGCTCTAGAAGATTGCAGAGAGGCTCATTAAACTTGGGGCCTGAGGTGGGGTTCTCCGCAGCAAGGCTGAGCACAAGGCCAAACTCCGAGAGCGTATAGATGCGGTTGAGCGCATTGGCCCGGATGAGCAGGTCCTCTTGGAGGTGAGTGGCAATCGGCGTGGGCAGCGCTGATGTGGCTACATTGATGATCTGCCCATGACTCTCGGTTCCAGGAAAGGATGTAGTGCCCCAGGCACCCTGGTCGTAAGAATCCACCTTTTTGCCGCTGGTGGAGAGGGTGGTATCGTGGATGTTTGTCTGGCGGACGTACTCCAGCATGGAGATCAGACCAGCGGCCATGTTGGCCTGGCCGTACTTGTCCTTGAGTGAACCGGCGTAGCCTTGCTTCGTCAGCGTGCTCAGCGCCACGAGATAGCGGGACAGGTCCGCATTGCCACGCAAGTTTTCCGAATTGGCTGCCGTGCTGTTGGAAGAGCCGTATTCCGTGAGCGCACTGTTTGGATTAATGTACCGCCTGTAGTAGTAGGGCCTGCCACCCAGAGTGGCGGCGAACATGCCGAGACGGTCGAAGGAGGTGTAACGGTTCGAAGTGGTATCAGGATCCCAACTGGTCGGCCACAAGGAGATGCGCGCGGTGCCCGCCGCAGTAGTCTCCGGCGCACGGCTCTCCGCGGTGAGGAAGAAGCGCAAACGAGCAAGACGATCAGGGTCTCCCGCCAGGAGTGGCTGCATGGCCCTTTGGGCGGGCGGAGCGCTGCCGGGAGCCTGCAGGAGGAACTCATCAATGCTGGCGTAGAGGCGGTCCTTGTCAAACGCGACCGGACTGGCGCTGCCACCAAGAATGCCGGTGGCGGATGCCCCCGCGCCAGTACCGCTGCGGAAGTTCACCCGCGGCACCATATCATAGATCTGCTGCAGACGGGCATTCCCCTGCCCCACACCAGGAGTCAGACGCTCACGGGGAAAGAAGACACTGCTGAGGCTGGTGGAGGCAGGGTGCCCACCAAAACGCTGCACCTCATTCCTCACCGGGGTCTGCGTCGCATAGGCCACATCCTCCGGAGTGGCAGCGCGGGGAGTGTCCCAATGAATGCCCTCGCTCGCAGTGTTCACGTTCACCTTGCTCGTTTCGTCATCCGTCCAGAAGGCGATGCGGCCAATGATGGGATTGTCCACACTGGGCGTGGTGCCGCTGCCCTGATCCAGGAAAGGCACAAACTGCTTCGTCGCGGGGTCCAGCACTCCATACGTTCCGTTGGCGAGTTGGTAGATCCACCTTACCGGCATGGGCAGCCGCTGATCTTCCGGGAAAGTACCGGGCAGGTGCACTCCATCCACTGAGGAGCCCCCCACTGCCAGGTTCGCGGTATAACGGAACCCCTCAGGCGTGGTATCACCAGGTGGAGGGACCCCGGCATTGCCCGCCATGGCGCGCGGGTCAAGCACGGGAAACGCCAGCTCCCCGGTATCTCGAATCGCGGGCTCATTGAGATCGGCATAAACCTCCGGCAGACTCTGCCAGGAGGGCGGAATGTCCGTCTCCAGATTGAGCGCAGCGGCAGTGAGTCCTGTGGCAGAGGTCACCATCTCCCCTGCGCTGTAGAGCTTGTAGATGCGGGAGGGCGCACCGGAATTGGAGGCATAGGTGCGCACGGCACCGGGCTGGGAGATCCAGACGGCATTGCTCTCTGTGGTACCCTGACGGAGTTGGCCAATCGCGAGATTCACCGCCATGTCCCGCAAACTGCCAACATCCTGCGCGGCGGCCTGCTGGGTGGAGGACTGATACTGCACGGTTGAGAGTCCGAAGAACATCACCACCACGATGGTGATGAGGGCAATAATGAAAAGGACCGGAAGGAGGGTCATTCCTGATGGACGGGGGGTCATCGGCAGCAGGTGTGAGGGGGTTTTTCGCAAAAGCGGGGTTGGAGTTGTGGGATTGGAGGGAAGAGAACGAGGGCGGCTGGCGATCCCGGCAGCACCTCAACGGCGGTACACGCGGGCACGCGCCGTGCGGCTGTCGATCTGGATCGTGGCGAAGTCTGCGGGCAGATCGTCCGCGGAAGCGGTCACGTCTCTTTCCCGCACCACAGTGAGCGTCCATGACTGGCCCGCGGGCAGAGCGCAACGGCCGTCAGGAAGGAAGACGAACTCCTGATATTTCCTCAATCCCCCATCCGGGCCCGCCACTGTGCCGCTGGCCACGGAAGGATGTTCCCCCAGCAAGGTGGAGTAGGCGTCGGAAGGATGAAACACAAAGCCAGATGGCAGCCGCTCCGGCGATGAGGCAGCTTTGAATTCCGGCTCGTAGCTGCCTGGCAGAGGGCGCTGGTAACCGGTGGCGGAGGGATCTACAACTGCCTCCACCATGCCGATCTGCACGCCCCGCCATGAGAGAGCCCCCAGATCATCCCTCTCCTCAGTGATCCGCACGATGACCGGGCGGTTCTTCGTCATCGCGGTCTGGCGGGCCGTGTCCAGCTGAGTCTTCACATTCTGAATGGCCTGACGGAAGTTCATAGAATTCACCACCCCCTGGGAGACACCTGCTGTAAGTGAGAGCATGAGAGCCATGATGGTAACCACCAGCAGCAGCTCGATGAGAGTGAATCCGGCCTGACAGCGCGCAGAACTCCTTCTTCGATCTAACCACAAAACAGCTCGGGAGGTCGGAGGGGTGCTCATGAGACTTTGAGGCAGAGGGTTGGAATGCCTCGCGAGGCTTAGGGGAGTTCATTCCACCGGGCGTTGCGCAGCCGGATGGTCGTGGAGAAGGTGCGAAAACGCAGATTCCTGTCTGTGAGGGCGCTTTCGAACTGCTCAAGATCGGCATCAAACTTCGTGGCGTCCTGGAAGATCCCCGAGGGATGGAGATTGGGCATCGCTGAGCCGCTCTCCTCGGCGAGCCGCTGGGCGGAAGGCTCATCCAATGCCACCAGCGTGACCCGCAGCATGGGCGGGAGCTGATGGCGGGTGCGCTGCATCAAGGCAATGCTGGTGGCTGCGTGTTGATAGGCCCGCGTGTCATAGAAGTAGGTCGGTGCGATACCCGTCTCCTTTTCCGTGGTGGCGGTCTCCGGCACGGGGCTCAGGGGACTGACGACGAGCGCCACCACATTCTCCGCCAGAGTGTGCGAATGTCCCGCAGCAGCAGCTGTTCGGAACCAGGAGTAGAGCCCGGCAGCACTGGTCTGGTTGTTCAATCCCGCGGCATAGGTTCGCAAGGCCTCTGCAGGCACCTGCAGTTCCTTAAGCCGGAAGCGATGCCGGCGAGGCGAGGTGGATCCCGCATTCAGGAATCCGGCCCGTTGACCGTCATCGTCGCCGAATTCGAGATAGTAACCCCAGCTGTTCAACAAGGTGCCAAGCTCACTCCAGGCCGGGTTGTCGGTGAGACCAAAGGTCCCGTGAAAAAAGATGGCATGTCCTGGGTGAGATCCAGCAGAAAGCAGGGCATTGGGCCCGCTGGTGGCAGGACCGCTCACGAAGTGCAGATCGGACTCCAGATCATAGCGAGTGGGCACCGCGCTGGTGTCTGGCGGAGAACCTGGATACTGAAAATCATAGTAGGGATTCAACTCACAGGTGGAGAGCCGGCGGGTGATGCTGTCAAAGGCCGCCTGTGACTCCTGAAACTGACTGAAACGGGCTTCACCGATGCGCAGCTGATTGAGCACGGCGCCCACCATCTCGCCCATGGCAACCAGGACGATGGAGAAGATCGCCAGACTGGTCAGGAGTTCCACCAGACTGAATCCGCGTGAAGGTGGCCGCTGGAGATGGGGACACAGTGGGGGCTTTGCGCCCCAGGAGGCGGGGATCGGGGGCTTCATGGGTGGAGGAGGTCAGGCACCCTTGCCAGTATTGATGATGAGCCCATGCCCCACCCTCACCGAGGCCGGAGTGGGTTTCCCCTGCTCGAGCGCGGTGAGCGCCTCCGTCAGCAGGCGCTCACCATGGCGGGCACCGGCGGGTGAGATGAGCGTCGTAACCTTCCGCTGCATCCCGTTGCTCACCGGAGCATTGCCGGTGGTAAGCGTGAGTCCAGGTGGTGCAATGTGCACCTTGGCCACAAAGGCAACCTCAGGGCTGTTCTCCCCATCCTTCACGAGATGGCCTTGATCATTGAAGTAGAGGGTGTCCCGCCCCCAGTTATCCAGGTCCTTCCAGCGGGCCTGTTGCATCTCACCGAGGAGTTGGTTGGTGATGCGGGAGCCGATCGTGTTGACGCCGGCCTTGAGGCTCGTTTCCATGCCCATGGTAAGCATGCCCACCAGAGGCAGCATGACGGAGACCACGAGCCCCACGGTGACAACCATTTCCACCAGGGTGGAGCCAGCAGCGTGGGATCTGCGGCGTCCTGCGCAGACGCGCAGTCCGGGCTTGTCAGCAGCGGATGCGGCAATCGCCGGAACATCCCACATGGGAGTGAATGACGGGGCATCTGCCGGCTCCAGGCCTGTCGCAGCACTACGGGGGTCGTGGATTTCCAGTTTCATAGGAGGGTGAATTTTGAAACCACCTGGCATCATAGCGGAACGCGTGCCGAAATGAATAATATTTATCAATGCAAACTGGACCCAAAATGATGCAAAAGTGATCCAAGGCACTCATCACCCGCTTTTTCACACGCCATTTTCAGCTCACTTTCCGCCGCCGATCCTTGTTTCAAAGGGCTCCATTGGGTTCCTCCCCATAACACATCACCACCCTTGTCCACCACGAAAAAACAGGGACACCAGCGGCATCCAGGGCCATTTTTTCACTTATAAGACCCTGTTTTTAGACCAAATCTCACCACCAACCCCTGGAGTCAAGCCCCGCACCAGCGGGCCTCCGAACCCCATCACTCCACGGCTCACATCCTATTAACGCACTTAATGGTATGAATATGACCTGACAAAAGTCTACAACTCAGCCACCGGCGAAACGGCTCCACACTGGCAAGGGGCACGCATTCCGCTACCATACGGCGGCATCATCAACTCCTGAAATGCGCATGATGCCTAGAACCCTCTCCCGTCGGCCCATTCCCTGTGTTCCACGGAAACCCCTCCGCAGCCGGGCTGCACGGTTGCTTCTCAATACCCTGCTCCTGGGTCTGACCGCGGTCGCAACCCATGGCCAGTCAGTCTGGCAGGGCACGGTCAACAATTCGTGGGCGACGGCCGGCAACTGGTCAGGCGGCGCACCGAGCACGACCTCCGGCAGCCCGTCGAACATCAGCATGGGAGGCTTTGACCTCAACGGGGACACGCTGACACTGGATGGCACCTATCACGTCAACAGCCTCGTCGTTTTGGGCGCGGACTACGGGCTCACCGACAAGCAGCTGGCAGCTGCGGGCACGGCGGGATCCAAACTGGTATTTCAAGCCACAGCAGGCGGCACGAACCCCTCACTTACTCTTAACATGCTGGGGACTGGCACAGTGACAGATCACCGCAGCCTCACACTGGGGGCTGACATGGTGCTGGAGGACGACCTCACGCTCACCCGCGTCGGCGGAGGCTCCACCAGCACTTTCCGCCGGGTGACGCTGGATGGGGTGATCAGCGGAGACGGGGCTTTGACCCTTACCAGCAACACCACCTCCAGCGGTGGACGCATCCTCTTCAACCGGCACAACACCTTCACCGGCGACGTGCACATCCTGGCGGGGTATGTGGCCCAGGCCTATGCTGACAGTTTGGGTGCGGGAAACAAGACGCTGTACTTTGCCGACACGGGAGCGGTTACCTGGGATCTGACGGCAAGCACCATCAGCGCCGCCAACGGGGGCACCACCATCAGCTACAACATCGCCCTCTCCACCCTCAGCGGAGCGCGCGCCCTCCTGCTGCATGGTGGCACCACGCAACGCCAGCTCAGATTTACCGGCAACTTGACTGGCGGCTCGGCAATTCCGTCCGTGGTCTCGCTCTGGCTGATCGCACAGAACAACCAGCAGCTCATCTTCGAGGGGGCAAACATGTCCTTTGGTGGCAAGGTGACGGCGCGATACGGGTCTGAAGTGGTGATCGCCGCGGCCAATGCCAGCGGCGTGGCGTGGGAGAACGTCTCAGAGATCTCGTGGAGCGAGACGCTGCTGGCTGGCACCCACCAGTCAGGCTTTCTGCTGCGGGGAGACTTCACCTTTCATGGAGATGTGTCGGTGATGAACACGACATCCGACTACACCGACAAACTAAGTGTGGGGCAAATCAACCACAACGGTGCCGCGTATGACGCCACATTCACCGGAGACATCCGCATTCTGGAGAGCGACTACCGCTCGGTTAACCTTGTGTCAGAGAGCGGGGGCAGCGCGACCTTTCAAGGCAACATCGTGATCGCGGGGGAGCAGGGCATGGATGTGAATCAACTGGTCAATCCCACGACAAGCGGAGGCACCATCAGATACTATGAAGCGGCCCCCACGGGCACTGTGGTGCTGGGGGCAACATCCCGAGTCGCGTCAACGCTGAACGGCACGGGTTCCATCGGAGTTGCGGAAGTCATGCGAGGCACCCTGTTGGTTAACACCTCGCACTTCTACGGCAATTTGGATGTGTACG
This sequence comes from Verrucomicrobium sp. BvORR034, assembly GCF_000739635.1. Taxonomy (GTDB): domain Bacteria; phylum Verrucomicrobiota; class Verrucomicrobiia; order Verrucomicrobiales; family Verrucomicrobiaceae; genus Verrucomicrobium. Next base: position 13,912 of record NZ_BATQ01000140.1, read on the forward strand.
CAGGAGCTCGCGCGGGCGGCACCGGCAAAGTCACGGGAGATGTCTTCTTGTACGGCGGCGCACCAGGTGGTGAACTTTCCGCAGGCGGTGGCGCGACTTCGCCAGTGGGGAGTCTGGAGGTGACTGGCACTGTGTATGTGAATGCCGGAGCCCGGGTGGTGTTTGACGTGGCCGGGGCGACCTTCAACGTCGGCGGCACGTCAGTGGAGGACATCGCCACTCTGTTTGCCTCGCAATTGGAAGACGTGGGAGATCATGACCATCTGGAGATAACAGGGGCCTTGAACCTGTCAGCCGTCCAAAGCCTCCACTTCAACCCGCTCAACGGCTACAAGCCAACCTGGGGCGATGCCTTCCACCTGCTGGACTTTGGCGTCCTGAACGCCGGTGCACTGACAGCGGAACAGATGTGGCTCCTGCCAACCCTGGCGGATGCAAACTGGGAATGGAACTTTGACCTCTTTGCCCAGCACGGCATCCTGGTGGTGACACCCGAGCCGACGCGGGGTGTGCTGTTGCTGCTGGCAGCTATGGGAGCCATCCTGCGCCGAAATCGGATGAAGCGCACATTCTAAGCAGACGGAATGCGGGTGACCGAATTGAATGGCTTGGCCATCACGCCCTTCTTTTGCATTTCAAACGTCGTCTCATTCAATGTAAACTGATGCAAAAACGGGCTACACCCTCAGGGTGGGTCCGCACTTCCGCTTCCGTTTGCATGTCTCAAACCTCCATCATCTGCCTGCGCTTCGCCCTTCTCACGCTACTGCTTACGGCATGTGATCCCAAGTCCTCCCCGGCCCCCACCCCTCCTGTAGCACAGCCCGCCGCACCCACTCTATCCGAGCCTTCCCCGACCACGCCCCTTGCCGCGGTGCAGTCCATTATCGCCCGGCAGCTCAAGGTCCCCGTTGCGAGCATCAAGCCCGAGTCCACCCTCGCCTCCCTCGGTGCCGATGACCTTGACGTCGTCGAGATCGTGATGGCCACCGAGGAAGCGCTGGACATCACCATCCCCGACGAGGCCCTCGGTCCGATCCAGGCCCCGCCTGGCACCCCGCCCCTGCCAGCCCGGCTCACTGTTGGAGCATTTGTCGGCATTGCCTCCGAAGCCCCCCAGGCCAAATTCACCTCCCCCAAGCTCGACGAACCCCACGACGGCACCCTGCGCCTCGCCCAAGTCGGAGCCTATCAAGACCTCAGCCAGCTTCCCAACCCCCGGGGATATGAGCTCGTGTTCGTACCAGAGCTCTCCGCACTCGAAGCCGCTGCCGCACAAAAGCTCGGCCAGAAACTCACCGGGCCGGAACGCCTCACGCTCAAAAACAAGGCCATCGTCATGGCCATGCCTCCCGCTGACGCTGCCAAGTTCAAGGAACAACGCAGCCGTCCAGCAGCCACCGGGGTGACTACCGCCCCGCATGCACCTGAGTCTGTCGCCCCAGCGACTCCGCTGAAATGAGGAACCTCGTCGCATCTGCGACATCACCCCTTCACCATGCAGCCCTTGCTCGCCGGCGGCGCCCCCACCAGTTTCCCTGATCAACTGGCTCTCACGGTCACGGCACTCATACTGGTCTTCCCGGCGGCATGCCTTCTCGCAGCGTTGCTACAGCCTGCACCCCTTTCAGCCCGGGCTCTTGAGATCCTTAACACTTCCACCCGTTGGTGCCGATATGCCCTCGGCCTCGCCATTTTCGGCATTGCCATGGTCGAGCTTTCCATGCTCCTGCAGGGCTACGCCATCTACGACAACCTCAGTAGCCATGTCTTCTGGGTCCACCCGCATCTTGGCACTGGCACCGTCTCTCTGCTCCTCATACTTGGCTGCCACCTGCTTCGCCGCAGGGCCTCCCCTTTGCCGCATTCCCAGACTCTCACCGCGACTTCAACCTTCGTCACTCCCTACAAGGCGTGGGCCCTTCTTCTCATCATCGCAGCGGGTGCTGCTCTGCTCTTCCACCGCCATCCGTTGTTTCACATCCCCGTCGCCATTTGGGCCATCGTCATCATCACAGCCTCCGCTATCGCCGCAGGCGACTTCCTGGTGCCATTGCCGGTCCTCACCGATCCCGCCCACCCGTCCACTCATGCCTCCACTCTCTGGCGCACACTCTCTCGCACCCTTCTTGTCGCCGTTCCCAGCGTGCTGACTCTCGCACTCACCATCGCCGCCTCCCTGGGCCTCGCCCGCTGGCAAGAACATCTGGCCCGCCGCCATGGTGATCACCTCGTCAGCCAGCTTGAGGAAATCACCCGCCACGGCACCCAGCACTATCCGGCGGCACTCCCCCACGCTCCCGAGTTCATCGCCCCTTGGTATCTCACTGTGTCCGTCACCTACCTGCCCGACGACTCTCGACGGGGCTACCACCTCAGCCACCCCCTCGCCCTCCATCCAGGTGCCCAGATGCGCCGCGACACCCATTCCCCCAACTGGTACTGGTGGGGCTCGTCCGACTGGTAAGGCCCTGGCCTTCAAGCCCCTGCAAGCGTGACGTCTCAGCCTCCGCGCGGTTCTGGAAACCATACAAAAAATCCCCTTCCCTTGCTCCGCCTCTGCATTACAATTGCGCCCGGCCAGGAGGCTCAGCGCACAGGGTATCTTACATACACCGCTGAACCTCCGGCGTTCAATGGTCTATGTCCAGTGATGGGATTCAACCTGACTCCACTCCAGAACTTAATAGCTACGAACTGACACTCACAGACGGGACCCTCCTCGTGGTACATGCCCACCGAGTGAGGGTGCTCCATGAGAAACTGCGCTTCGAGACAGACGGCCAGGAGCCGCTCGTCATCCCTGCCAGTTCCATCGTCTGTTGGGAAGCCTCCCGGTAAGCGAATCGAACATTCTCGCTCTGCCTGTTCGATCATCCTTGTTTCCCGTCGTCACCACCAATCGCTGTTGGCGACTGCCTGACCAATCCGTTCCTGTTGCTCAGTCATTCATGCAATCCGTCACTTACGCGATCAACCGACCGGTCGCCCTTCTCATTCGCGAAATCCTGCGGAGCACTCCACTCGAGCACGAGTGGGAGAGTGCCGTGATGTGGGATGGCAACCACGACTCACCCGCCGCAGCCTCGACGCTCGACTCCGATGCCCCAAAGCTTCACGCCACCGTCAGTGTCGACCTCCTGGAACGGCTCACGGAAGCTGTCTTCAACACGGGCCAAATTCCCACCTGCGCAGGGAACGATGTGGACCGTCGCGAAGTGGCCAACTTCGTTCACCGCATGAACATCACCGCGAGACGGCGGTTGAACGCATGGGACTGAGAAACAATGAGGGCGCCCCACCTGCTTACTTACACACTACCCAAAAGGATAGGCGAATTTCACCGACCCCATGAAGTAAAGTCTTGATCTATGTGGAAAAACCGGATTTTTATGAGGGCTCAGTTATTCCACGCATATGAAAATCAAACTCTTCATTCCAATGGTTCAGGGAACCCATTTCAGGTTCCTGGCAAAAGGCTTGCTCGTCACAGCAGGACTGATGGCTTTTGCGGTCACGAGCGCATTTGCGGACTCGGACACAGACGGGGACGGGATCAATGATGACATCGACCCCTATCCCGAAGACAGCAGCAACTACAGCTCTGCGAATGCCGTTTCCTGGTACGGCGATGTACTGGGCGATGCTGATGGAGACTCAATCCCCAACTATCAGGACAGCAGCCCCTATCCTCAAGACAGTGATGGAGATGGGCTTTCGGATTCCGTTGATCCTGCGCCTAACGATCCGTACAACTTCAGCGGCGTCAATTCGACAACTTGGTACGGCGACGCGAATGGCGATTCGGATGGCGACGGCATTTCCAACTTCTCCGACTCGTACCCTTATGACTACTGGAACGGATGGGGCGATCCAAATGTAGACAGCGACAGTGACGGCCTCATAGACAACCAGGATCCCGCCCCCTACGACCAGAGCAACTGGAGCCCATGGAACAGTCTAACCTGGCCAGGCTCCTCAGTGAATGGCGACGCCGACAGCGATGGGATTTACAACTTCTGGGACTACTCACCCTATCCTGAGCCCTGATTCTTTTTATCGAACCAGCTCCGACATGGGCTCCTGGCGCTAGGCTGGGAGCCCTTCTTGTTGTTGAAGCTGACTTACTCATGAGCGCAGGGCACCAACCGCCCCTTTTCACAAAACAGGGCACCCTTGTTCATGCAGAGAGTCATGATGGACTCCTGCCCCGCCCCAGTTCAATCTTGGGCCCCGAGACATTCCGAGGGTACCTGATGTTGATAAACCATGACGTGATGGTTCGGAGGCACAACTTGGAAGCGGTTGGGGCGGCATGATTTGCAATCCTTCCCGATCTCAAGGCAGCCAATGTCCACCCGCCATGGGCCAGGCCAGTGGACGATGGAATGTGGCGACTTCCATGGTGGAAGCAGGGGGTGTTGGCGACTCGAACCGTGTCGCCACCGAGGGGTTGCTCCGTTCGGAAGAAGCGGCCAAGGAAGACGCCGAACGTTGCATGCGGCGACAACTGCACTTTTAATCGGGAGTCCCAGCTACTCCTGAAACCCTTCCAGAACACGAGTCATAACTCGTTCATTCTGTGGAGCGGGCGATGAGAATCGAACTCACGTATCAAGCTTGGGAAGCTCGTGTTCTACCATTGAACTACGCCCGCATTCGCACAGCGACACCATCTCTGGCACCTGCGTGGGAGGGATTCTGCCCGCCAGGCTAGAATTGTCAAACCAAAAGAAAGAGGAGAGGCACCAGATAAGGGAATTCCCGCTGCCGACCCGAAAATGCACCCCATCTCCCCACCCTGCATCCGCCGTACTATCGGTTTGCGGAACTGGTCGTCACCGCTTCTACCATTCATCCATTCTCATTTGCAATTTTTCATTCCGAATTCCTAATTCCCCATTCTGCATTTACCCCATGTCCGCTCCTGCTCCCGCCTCCCTGCCTGTCGCAGCCAGCCCCGCTGACACTTCAGCCACTGAATACAAGAAGCAGCACGCGCTCGGCAGTCTCCCTCTGCTGGCGTACGATCGCACCCATCGCATCAAGCCCGCCGCCACGCCTCTGGGCCAGAAGCTGGAGGCCCTGCAGGACTGGGTGGAAGACGTCATCGCCCGCTTCTCGCCCTTGGGAGATCCCCCGGTGTACAGCAACAAGCACTTCCCCTGGGTGGACGACGTGGAGGCCGACTGGCAGAGCGTTCGTGCCGAGCTGGACCAAGTCATGAAGTTTCGCGACGCCATGCCCAGCTTCCAGGACATCATGAAGGAAGTGGGCGATATCCAGACGGACGACAACTGGAAGACCTTTTTCCTCAAGGCTGTGGGCATGGACTGTGGCGAGAACTCCGCCCGCTGCCCGGAGACGATGAAGCTCCTGGACAAAATCCCCGGGCTCACCACTGCCTTCTTCAGCATCCTTTCCCCCGGTAAACATATCCCCTCCCACCGTGGCGCGTGGGCTGGAGTGCTGCGCCTGCACGTGGGGCTGCTCGTCCCCGAACCTCGCGAGCAATGCCGCATTCGCATCGCCAATCAGATTCACACCTGGCAGGAAGGCAAGTGCCTCATCTTTGACGACACGTGGAACCACGAAGTCTGGAACGATACCGACGGGTATCGTGTTGTCCTTTTCATCGACTTCGAGCGCCCCCTCAAGTGGCCGCTCAGCTGGCTCAACCACCTCATCATGAATCTCGCCCCCCTCGCCCCCTTCCTCCGTGAAGCAAAGGGTAAACAGAAGGCTTGGGAAAAGAAGATGTGGGGTGGGAAAGGTGCTTAGTGCTTGGTGCTTGGTGCTTGGTGCGGCTGCTTGAACTTTGAAGTTCGGCGGGCGCACCGTCTGTTACTCGGTCGCACCATCCCCGCCGCCGGCCGCCACCCGGGTTTTCGTACGGCCTTTGACCTTGAACTGCCGGTCGTAGATCAGCACCTCCCCCGCATGGTCTTCAGTGTTCTGGATCAGCGACGAGCCCATTTGCAGCTTGAAGTTGTTTCCTATCTCAATCCGGTCCCCCAGCACCAACGCCCGGCCGGCGCGAAAGGACATACTGCCCGCCGGCTCGCCTCCATTTAGCCTGACGCCCGTCACATCGACCAGGCTTCCGTCCGCGTTCACACCCTGGTACTCCAGCTTCCAGCGCGCCCCGCCTATCTGCACCTCCCTCACCCCCTCTGTCTTTGCCTCGTGGGGTACCGCCGGCTTCCCCTCCGCCCAGACCGGGGTCAAATTTGCAGCGGTCAGGACACAACCCATCAGCATACATGGAAGGAGTACTTTCATGCCGCTCAGGCTAATTCCGCTCCACAATCCAGCAACAAAAATAATATCACCCCCCCAGCCCGCTCCTGCCCGGAACCATTAGACAAGCCGTCCCGCGCCCGCCTTCAGACCCCGTTGCTTTTCTCCATTTCACACCCATCATTCCCCACCCGCCCCTTTCCCAAAAAGGTTTCCCCCTAAAAAGACCGCCCGATGTCCCCAGACTCGCCCCCTCCGCTCCCCCAGCCAAAGTCGCCACCGGACTTACCCGCTCCACACACCGTCGCGGCCACAGCCACAACCACGCCGCCCGCAGCCGCCCCCCGCCCTCCCAGGGCACTGCTGGCATTCGGGATCATGAATCTGTGCTTCGCGGTTTCTGGCATCGGCTCCAGCCTCTTCCCCATCATCAGCTCGGGTCAGAATCCTGTATCAGGAACGCCGGGAACCTCGGCACATCTGTGGCTCTTCGGCATCGGCACCCTTGTGGTCGCGTTACAAATTGTCGCCTCTATCGGCCTCATCCGGCTGCGGGAATGGGCGCGGCAGACCACTGTCGTTCTCGCCAGCCTGCAATTCCTTGTTTGCACCGGCGGCATTGCCGTGATCACCGGCATCCTCCCTCTGCCAGGAGGCCCACAGGCATCCGCTCCCGTGACTTCCACAGATCCTTCCATTCAGGGAAAGCTGGAGATTCTGAATGCTGTCTTCGGCACCTTGGGAGCCATTTTCAAGGTTGTCCTGCTCACGCTCTTCACTCTATCTCTCACTTACAGTCTCCTGCAGATCATCCTCCTCACCCGCCCCCGCGCTCGCCAGGCCTGCCAGTAGAACACTCTCACCTCCCATTCCCCATGCAACCTCCTACTCTCCCCATCCAGAAGCCGAAGACACTCCTCGTCATCGGCATCCTCAATCTGGCCTTTGCCGCGTTTGGCATCTTCGGCCTTCTTTCCAGCATCATGATGCTGGTCAAGCCGGAGATGTACCCCGGCAATCCCGTGCCGGCCATTCTGCAAAATGACGCCACTTACGCCGCCTACTACAAGGTCCTCATGGGCTTTTCGTTAGTCCTCATTCCTGTGCAACTGGCTTCTGCCATCGGCCTCATCCGCGGACGCGAATGGGCGCGCAAACTCACCCTGGTTCTGGCCGTCCTCGCCGTGGTGGTGGCCACCGTGAACGGATGGGTCAGTCACACGCATCTGTCCGGCCCGGTCATGGTTGAGGCGATGAAAGGTGCCGGTGGCGACGCCACTACACAAAAGATCATGGAAGTGACCATGACCATCTCCCTGATCATCGGCCTCATCGTCTCCGCTGCCTGGGCCATCGTCCAGTTCGCGTTGCTGTGCCGCGCCAAGGTGCGGGCTTATTGCAAGATGGCGAAGTAGCTCGGTTCTGGGTTCTCAAAGCTTCGAACCACCAGTCCCACCAAGGGTTCGATCTACTCCTCACATTCTTCGGCGCGAAGCGTCTTGGAGTGCTGGTGGCTTGACACAGCCTTCGCCTGCCGACGTCAATTTCCTTAACCCTTCCGACTCCAGCAGATCGTTGAGATTCATTCGGCACCGAAGGCCAGCCATGATGAGTTCCCCCTGCGGAAAGAGCAGCTGGAGCTCTCAACCCACCAGTCCTGCCCACAATTTGTGAATTGGGGCCCGACTCAGACCGGAGAACTGAGCATCCCCCACTTCGATCACCCTCCATTCACCTGTCTCCAGCTGTCCCACGTCGACGGCCACATACGGTACTGCCAGCCTTTGGGACACCTCCAGGGCCAAGTCTGTGACTGCCGCACCCTCTGATTCTGCAAGCCCGGCGAGATCATCATCCCCTTCCCAGTAGTACCCCATGGCCAGCACCTGCTCACGATAGACAAACACCCGGTACTCCCGCCCCAACGGAAATCCACCTGGGCCCACCCGACCATGCCTCAGCTTCATCAGCCTCCGAATGATGACCCGCCCGAGCGACTTTCGCCGATTCTTCAAAACCCGGCTCACAATCTCCCGCAGTTCCGCTGCATCCTTGGCCACACAGGCCGCCAAGCCTTTGGCTTTCAGTGACTGTACCGTCCCTTTCACGAACACAGGATACCCCAATTGAGCCGCTGCCGCCTCACAGGCCCCTGCGTCCGCCTCGTCCACACAGACACTCTCTGCCGTGAGATCTGCCAGTAGGGGATAGAACCGATCAAACTCCTCAGCTCTTCGGAACTCGTCGGGCGAATTCACAAGGCGGATATTCTTCCGCAATGCGGCGTCATAGACCGACCCGTAGTGTTCTGGCAGAGGAATGTATCCAATCCACACTGCTGGCACCGGATCCGGACCGGCCTGTACGGGCACATGCCACAGCGCATCATCTGCCGTCACCCCCTCCGGCAACTCCTGTGGAATGTGATAGATCCTGCAACCCGCGATCCGCGCGGCTTCCGTGGCCCGATGGAGATCCCTCAAGCTCGCGCTATCAGGCAGCTGAGGGGAATATTCGCTGAGAGCAATCATGAAACCCACCTCAATACTCGATGTTCAACGATGCCGATTTGTCGCGTGACATGCACCTGAATTTTGCAGCGACATTGACCTTCATGATCCTCCATTGGAGCGGGAATTTCTGGAAGGTTAGCGGGTCGTGAGCCGACCATTCCAACGCCGCAGCCCCTTTTCCCCCGACTACTGAAGACTCCGTCGCGCACGCCGGATTAACCGACGAAGCGTTAGCAATTCACTTGCTTGTGCACTCTTCAATCAACGGCGGCGCACATCCCACTCAGAGCCTCACATCCACAGCCCCCGCCGCATTGCGAGCTTTCTCGCGTGCAGCCTCAATGCTCTCCGCCCGAGCCGCCACCACGCCCATGCGACGCTTGCCTTTGACCTCGGGTTTGCCAAAGAGCCGCAGAGCCGTATCCGGCTCACTCAGCGCTGCCGTGAGATTGCCGAACTGGACGTTCTGCGAATGCCCTTCCACCAAGATCACTGCGGAGGCGCTGGGGCCGTGCTGGGCAATGTTGGGGATCGGCAACCCGAGAATCGCACGCGCATGCAGCGCGAACTCACTGAGGTCCTGAGAAATAATCGTCACCAATCCCGTGTCATGCGGCCGCGGGGAGACCTCGCTGAACCACACCACATCATCCTTCACAAAAAGCTCCACACCGAAGAGCCCCCATCCACCCAGGGCGGTGGTGATGGCCTCGGCGATGCGCTTGGACTCCGCCAGCGCTGTTGCCGTCATCGGCTGCGGCTGCCAGCTTTCGCGATAGTCCCCGTCGATCTGCAAGTGCCCGATCGGCTCGCAGAAGGACGTGCCGCCGGCATGGCGCACCGTCAGCATGGTTATTTCATAGTCGAAGTCCACAAAGCCTTCCACGATCACCTTGCCCTTGCCAGCCCGACCGCCCTCCTGCGCGTACTTCCAGGAATAGGCCAGATCGCCCTCACTGCGCACCACGCTCTGCCCTTTGCCGGAGCTGCTCATGATCGGCTTCACCACGCAGGGCATCCCGATCTCTGCCACTGCCGCACGGAATTCTTCTTCCGTCGCGGCAAACTTGTACGGCGAAGAACGGAGCCCCAGCTCTTCCGTCGCCAGGCGACGGATGCCTTCCCGATTCATCGTCAGCTTCGCCGCCCGCGCCGTCGGCACCACCTTGTAACCCTCCGCCTCCAGCTCGACCAAAACATCCGTGGCAATCGCCTCCACCTCAGGCACGATCAAATTCGGCTTCTCCGCCACCAGCACTGCCCGCAGCGCCTCCGCGTCCAGCATGGAGACGACGTGCGCCCGATCAGCTACCTGCATGGCAGGAGCATTTTCATAAGAATCCACGGCGATCACCTCACACCCGAACCGTTGCAGCTCAATCACCACCTCCTTGCCCAGCTCTCCAGAGCCAAGCATGAGAACACGGATTGCCGAAGATGTGAAGGGGGTGCCGATGGACGGGGAGGACATGGGAAAGAGAGAAAGAACTTGCTGGGTGAGATGGACGATGAGTGAAAAGTAAAAAGTGAAAAGTAAAAAGTAAAAAGTCGAGCGGCTTCCTGCGAAGGCACCCCTGGACTCAGCCTACCGCGGCCACGAAGTTTCCACCCCGTAGTCCTTGGCGCTAAAAACGAAAAGGGAGAGCCTGTGACTCAAGCTCCCCACTTTTCACTTTTTACTATCCACTTTTTACTCTTTTGGCGCTTCGCGCCTAAATCATCCCCAGCTTCATTTTCCCCTCTTCGGAGATCATGCTCTGGTTCCATGGCGGATCCCAGACGAGTTCCACGGCGGCATCGTCCATGTGCTCGATGGTCATGATACGAGCTTGGGCGTCAGCTGCGATAGTGGGGCCCATGCCACAGCCGGGGGCGGTGAGGGTCATCTTCACCAAGGCCTTGGTCTTGCCCTCCTCGTCGTTGCTCACGGCACAATCATACACCAGGCCCAGGTCCACGATGTTCACCGGAATTTCGGGGTCGTAGACTCCGCGGAGCTGCTGCCACACCTGCATCTCCAGATCGCTCGCATCGCCCGGAATGTTGGAGGAGCTCTGCGTTTCCTGCTTTTTGTCCTCCTCAGGGTCGATTCCCAGTGCATCGGCGTCTTTGGCCGAGATACGGGCCAATCCGTGGTCTGTCGCCACGGTATAGGTTCCGCCCAACGACTGCGTGATGATCACCCTTGTCCCCGCTGGCAGGCGGATGGCATCCCCACTCGGGATCTGGATGGCTTCTACTTCTCGATTCAGGTCTATGTCAGTGTGCATGGCAGTGGAGGGAGGGGAAAGAAAGGGGTGGCGTCAGGCTGCTTGGCTCTAAGAAGCTGCGAACCAGTGAAAAGTAAAAAGTAAAAGGTGAAAAGTAGGGGCAGAGCTCCTGCCCGGGGTTGCCGGGGCAGCCTGCTCGGACAGCTCGAGTTCAGAAAAAGGGTACGCGGGCGGCAGTAGAACGGTCGTCGTGCGAATGTCCGCAGCCAGCTTGGGGAGCAGAAGCGGTCGCGCGTGGCAAGCGGGGCGCTTGCCCCACAACGTTCAGGGAAAAAACGTGACGGCTCGCCCAAGGCGATTAGAACTTCACGATCTTGATCTTGGCAGCCTGCTTCTTCCCAGCCGCCGCCAATGCATCATGCAACGTGGGCGCGTGCTCCACAGGCGTTGTCGGTTGCAAGGAGGCCGCAGGTTGCGGTTGAGCGTTCGCTTTCCCCGCAGTCTCTGCTTCGAGGGCCGCCTTCAGCGCCCCTTCCACCATTTGACCGCAGTGGATCTTCATCGGCGGCAGGGGTCCGAGCGGCTTGGAGAGTTCTTCAGCACTCAGATCAAGCGCCTCCTCCCGCGTCTTCCCCTTGATGAGCTGCGTGGCCAGGCTCGCCACTGCGATTGCCGTCTGGCAGCCGAAGCTCTGGAAGGTGGCCTTGTCGATGACCTTCTTGCCGTCCTGCTCCTTGTACTTGATCCACATGCGCACCATGTCCCCGCAATCCGGGCTGCCTACGGTGCCCACAGCATCCGCATCCGGGATCTCCCCTACATTCTGGGGATTGGCCAGGGCGTCCTGCAAAACTTCTTCGTTCATAATATAAAAAGACAAAAGACGGGAAGACCAAAGACTGAAGACATGAACTTCACCACCGGCGACCGAGCTATTCGTCCAGAAGGTCCAATCCTGTTAATCTCCTGAAAATCTTGTTAATCCTGTCAAAACGATATCATCAGCCCCTGGCTAGTCCTCAATTTCAAGGCGATACCGTGGGATGCTGGGATCCACTTCCAGGCTGTAGGCATCGATTCCGCCCTTCAGGCACTTCGTCTCCACGAAGCCATGTCCCAGGAAGTACGCGGCCGCGTCCATGGCGCTGTTTCCCTGGTGGTCATAGATCACCACTGGGTCGGTCTTGTTCCACTGGTCAAAGATCACCTGGATGAGTTCCTGCGAGACCAGATGGGAGCCTGGGATGGCCACCGCCTCGTGCTCCTCGCGGGAGCGCACATCCAGCAGCTTGGTGTTCGGGTTCGCCTCGCGCAGCTTCACCAGAGCCTCCGGGGTGATTTGCAGGCTGGCATCGCTCTGGTAACTCTCCTGAATGAAGGCAACCGCCTCCTCCACCGGGATGTTTTCGTTGCGGGCGCACACCTCCGCCAACGTCTCCCCTGGCTGGAAGCCGCAACTCCGGCATCCGCCGATGTGATACTTCGCAAACAGTGCCCGCTGCGCCCCTGGGTAAGATTCCAACAGCGCTCCCATCTTGGTGGCCCCGCTCAGCGGCGGCAACTCAGTGACAACATCAGAGGAAACAGGATCGGCGACAGTCGCAGTGCTCATTATAGAGAGACCATACGCCCGCCAACCGCAGGAGGCAACCCTGACCGGCTACGCCGGAGACAGAAGACTTGAAGACTCAAGACTCAAGACCCGAACCTTCTCCCAAGTGCCCCCCTCAAAGTCTGAAGGCATTCGGAGCGCCAGCATCTCAACCAGCGCCAGCGTCTCAACCAGCGTAGCGTCTCAACCAGACCAGGCGCCCAAACTGGCCGCAGGCCGCAATCTCTTAAAAATCTTGTCAATCTTGTCAAAAAAACGCGCTACAGTCGCGGCCACCATGTCCACGTCCCCCACCGACGACCGCGACCGCGAGCCTCGCATCTACGTCCTGCCCAATCTCATGACGGCAGGGAACCTGCTCTGTGGGTTCATGGCCATCCTCCACATCGTCGGTCGTTTCCAGCCTGACACCGGTCATCAGCGGTACATGTGGGCCATTGGTTTCATCCTCGTTGCCTGTTTGTTCGACCTCCTTGATGGCCGCCTGGCACGCCTCAGTGGTCAGAGTTCCGACTTCGGCCGCGAGTTCGACTCCTTGGCGGACATCGTTTCCTTCGGCATGGCACCTGCACTCCTCGTGCACGACATCGTGCTGGCTGAGTTTGAGAAAACGTTCGGCGGGCTCGGCTGGCTCATTGCTTGCATCTACCTCGTCTGCGGTGCCATGCGCCTCGCCCGGTTCAACTGTCTGGCCGCCATCGAGACCGAAACCGGAAAGAAATCCTCCACCTCCTTCCGCGGCTGCCCCATCCCCGCTGCGGCCGGCGTCATCGTCTCCCTCACCATGACCCTGATGTGGCTGGACGGCATGGACCGCGAAATCGGACGGTGGAAGTACACCCTGCCCGCCCTCATGCTCCTGCTCTCCTACCTCATGGTCAGCAGTCTGGAGTACCCTAGTTTCAAGTCCATCAACTGGCGCACCCGCCGTTCCTTCCACTGGGTGCTCATCAGCATCATCGTCCTCGCCTTTACCGTAAAGGCCTGGCAGTGGATGCCCACCGTCCTCTTTGTCTCCTACCTTCTCTACGGTCTCGTCCGCCCTTGGATCTCCCGCAAATGGCGCCGGGAGATCGAAGACACGAGCGATGGGGAAATCGAAACCGAAGGCGAGGGAAACACCTTCAACAGCGAGACAGAAGCCGTAGCCCGCGTGAAAAGTGATAAGTAGAGTGAAAACCGTTAGTCGAGAGACGTCCAAAGTCCAGACACCAGACTCCCGGCCTGAGCCCCTGACTGACGCACTGTCCCTTTCCCACCTTATCCCTTACCCCTCCCTTTTCCCTCTCTAACGCGTGCCCGACTTCCACCAGCCCATCCTGCTCCCAACGCTGCACCATCTCGCCGAGACTGCCCTCGAAGAGCGTGAGGCGCTGCTCAAGGAGCTCTCGCTGGAGAAACCCGTCGCGCTCGTCATTCCCGCCCTCTACGCCGAGCTCCAGCGTCCCGCCCTGCCGCGCATGCTGAAGCAGCTCACCGGGGTTCCCTACATCAGTCAGGTCATTTTCACCATGAACGGCATGAACCGTCGTGAGTATGACCGCGCCCGTGCTTTTTATGCCAAGCGCCTCCCCAATCTCCGCCACACGGTCCTCTGGAATGACGGCCCGGAGCTCACCAGCCTCCACCGTGAGGTGGATACCCTCGGTGCCCGCCGCAGCGGTCCGGGCAAGGGCGGAAACGTCTGGATGGGTGTCGCCGCCCTGCATGCCACCGGTCACCGCGGCGTCATCGCCTGCCACGACAGTGACATCTTGAACTACGATCGCGAGATGCTCTGGCGCCTCTGCCTGCCCGTGGTCCACCCCGGCATGGGCTACGTCTTTGCCAAGAGCTACTACGGCCGGGTGCGTGAGCGCATGTACGGCCGGGTCACCCGTCTCCTCGTCTTCCCCCTCATCCAGGCGCTACGGGAGATCTTCGGCTCCACGCCTCTTCTGCGCTTCCTCGCCATGTGCCGGTATCCGCTCTCTGGCGAGTTCGCCGCGGACTCCGAGTTCCTTCGCAAGATCCCCCTCGCCGCCGACTGGGGCCTGGAGATTGGCATGCTCTGCGACGTCTTCCGCCACGCCCCCGCCCAGCGCTTCTGCCAGGTGGACCTTGGCAGCAACTTCGAGCATAAGCACCAGCATCTCGGCTACGACCCAGTCACCGGCATCCCTGATGCCACCAGCGGCCTCATGCGCATGGCCCGCGAGGTCACCCGCGCCCTGCTTGACCACCTCTGGGCCGACCTCGGCTTTTCCGCAGAACCCCGCAAGCTGGAGCGCCTGGCAGACACCTACCTCGCCATTGCCCGCATGCTCCTCACCCGGTATGCCCATGAAGCCATGTTCAACGGTCTTGAAGAGACCTCTGCAGAGGAAATGGGTGCCATCACCGTCTTCGCGAAGATGATCGAAGAGGTCACCAGCGAGTGCCCTCCCGCCCCTCCCTCGCCCAGCACCCTGCCCTCCTGGAACACGGTCTCCCAACGCCTTCCCGACCTGGGCCCCAAGCTCTGTAGCATCGCGGTGAGTTGAGGGTTGAGGCACCGGACACAAGATAATGCTGGTCCTCACGGGAACGCAAACAGGCCCCGCTGATTGGGAAGCGGGACTCAGTTTTCCTCAATTTCCACCACCATCTCTGGCTGGAACCCCGGATTGACGTCCTCCGGGTAAGCTTGGGGATTCGCCAGCACCCGCGTCTTTCCAATCCAGTAGTCGTTGCTGTGGTGGATATGCCCATGGATCCACAGCCTCGGCTGGTGCTCCAGCACGAGTTCATCCAGGTGTGAGGCATAGGCGCAGCTGATCGGCCTCACCCGTCGATGTTCCGGCAGGGAGAGCAGGGACGGGGCGTGATGCGTCACCACCACGGTGCGGTGCGCATCATGCGACTCAAAAAAAGCCCGCATCTTTCTCACGCTTTCCAGATGCGCTGCACGCGTGTCCACCGGACGCAATTTCCTATATCCCATTCGGGAGTTCCGCACCCGCTTGTAGTCATTCATCTTCTCCGCCGCCAGTGCGGCCCCTTCCTGCCAGGGATCCATGAGAGACAGGTCCGTCCAGAGGGTGCAGCCGTACACGAACCACCCCTGCAGTTCAAAAAAGCCATCCTCCAACACGTGCACAGGGGTCCCCTGGGTTGCCTCTTGCAGGCGCTCAATCACCCGCGGATACCTGTCACCATAGAACTCGTGATTCCCACATACATACGCCGTTGGCGTACTACCACAGAACTCACGGATCCATGGCAGCCCATTTTGTTTGGTCGCGATGTCCCCGGCAAGCACCACCAAATCCACATCCCCTCCCAGGGGAGGAATCGCCGTCGGACCAAACTCGCGGTGCAAGTCGCTCAGCACTCGTATGCGCATATCCTTCTCCGATCATGCCGCATCAGCAGCCTTGGGCTTGCCCACCAACCTGTGCAGTGCCGTCACCCCCAAGCCCAGCACGACAAACAGCGATGAACCGGCTGCTGCGAAGGCGATAAAATTGTAACTTGTCGACAAAAACACCTCCCAACGTCTCGCAACCTCTGGAGCCACAAATTCCAGATCTCTCCAATGAGAATCGCCAATGTACACGGCCAGTTCGTGCAAGACGCCCGCGCACGGCAGCAAGAACAGCAACGCACATACTCCAAAATAAAACGCCCCTGGTGAGGTCGTCCGGATCTTGATCAACCGCCACAACAACATCATCAGCAAAATCACCACCAGAACCAGCAGGGTCCACATCGCCCAAGGGCAAACATCCATCATCGACATCCGCTGCATGTAAATAACCTGGGGTTCGCTGCTAGGGGTGGGCTCCATTGGAGAAAATACGCGTCGATCCTGCAACTGCAAGTTCGGGGGTGAGGGACACACAGAGCGCTTTCTTTCCTAAAACCTTGAGCAATAACGCCTTCGGATGCAATGATTATTTTCGATCAGCATCTATAAACCTCCGCCCACTCACTCCTCCTTCAGAGATCCCTTTCCTCGAACTTCGTTGCTCTAAAGCGGTTCTATTCTCCCTCGTGCCACTCACAATTGAGTCCCACATCTAGTTTCTCAAGACCACAACCAAACCTTGCGCAAATATTGCGCAACTTTTTGATGCATTCGCTTGTTTTATACGAAATAGGCGTGGAAGGAACGTTTGCGTCTATCCCTTTGTGACCAGTTGCAGCCGTCCGGCTCATTCCCGCCAGCGCCTCCGCCTAGGGGATGAGACCTGTTTCTCCAGGCCGATTCCCTTCTTGGCATCGGCAGTGTCCACCTCGACTCCCACTCCCACTTGAAAACATCCTCTCCCCGCACTCGTCATGTGGGCTCCAGACGCGCCCCTTGGGCGCAGTTCCTGAGCTCGCTGGTTACCGCCACCCCGCTCCTCACCCTTGGCTTTGCCTTGGGCCAGTCCACCCTTGCAGGGCCATTGGACAAAAATCCGGTCAAGAACCCGAACCTTGTCCCTGTTCAGGAAAATCACCCCATGTACTTGGGCACCGTCACTGGTGGGGTGAAAACCAGCGATGTGTACACGGAGGGCAACTTCTCCATCGTTGCCCCTGTTTTCAGCACCCTGGGGGCGGATGCCACCCTCTCCGGTGACGTCATCTACCTCGAGCCCTACACTTCCTGGGGTGAGGGTGGCGAGATCGCCGCCTCCCTCGGCCTCGGCTGGCGCCACCTCTTCGGCTCCCAGCCCGTCTCCGCACTCACCCGCAAAGATTCGCCCCAAGCGGGCTTCCTTGAAGAAGGCTTCTTCGTCGGAGCCAATGTCTTCATCGACATGCTCGACACCGAGGCCAACAACCAGTTCTGGCAGCTTGGTGTGGGCATCGAGGCTGGCACCCGCTACCTCGAAGTTCGCGGCAACTACTACATCCCCCTCTCGGACAAGCAGCTCGCCGAGCAGACCCGCACCCGCGAGATCCTGCGCAACTCCTCCAGTCGCGATGCCACTTCCGTCACCGCCCTGAGCGACCCCTACGCCACGGGCAACACCGTCTCGCAGGACGTTTCCTACCGTACCCTGCGCACCACCACGACCACCACCACCACCATCGAGCGCCTCTTCAGCCGCTATGAAGAAGGCATGGAAGGCTGGGACACAGAGGTGGCCGTCCTCATCCCCGGGCTGGACAAATACTTCGATCTCCGCCTCATCGGTGGCTATTACAGCTTTGACAACCAGCCCTTCGGCCCGCAGACCGGCGGCACCGGCAATGTGGAAGGCTGGAAGGCCGGCGTGGAGGTCCGCCCCGTGCCCGCCGTCATCCTCACCGGCACCTGGTACGAGGACGACCGCCTCACGGGCAGCGACTGGACCGCAGGCGTCCAGCTTCAACTTCCCTTTGAATTGGGAGATCTGGGAGACGGCAAAGGCTTCTGGGGACGCATCGGTGACTCTTTCAAGCCCCGTCGCCGCCACCTCGCCGAGCGTCTGGCCGAGCCTGTGCACCGTCAAAATGCCGCCATCAAGGTGGCCAACACGGTGGATGTCGACACCGACACCTCCACCAGTGTGAAGAAGGTGACCAAGGTGGTCTCCCAGACCCCGGGTAAGATCGTGCTGGCGGACGACATCGTCTTCGTGAACAACGGCGGCCCCGTGGGCAACGGCATCCAGGCTGGTGACACCTCCGAAAACGGTGCCGATGGCACGGCGGAGAAGCCCTTCAACAACCTCTATGAGGGCTCTCTCACCGCTGGTGAAAACAGCATCATCTCCTCCAAACTGTGGACCGTGTACACCCAGGGCGGCACAGGCATCGACTACAACGAGGAAGTCCTCAGTGGCGGCATGACCCGCTTCACCAGCAGCTACCTTCCCATCGCTGGCGTAGGCGGCCGCAACTTCGGTGGCAATACCGAGCGCCCAGTCCTCTACGGAGGCATCTACTCGCTCTTTTTCAGCCAGACCCTCATGGTTGAAGGTTACGATTTCCGCAGTGGATTCAACGAGCTCGGTTTTGCCATCCTGGGCTTCAATACCACCAATGCCCTCATCCGTCACAACCTCTTCTCCGACATCGGAGAATTCCAAAGCGAAGAAGGCACTGGTGCCGTTACCTTCTACGTGGAAGACGGCCAGCCACATAACTTCGTCGTGGAGAACAACGAATTCCGTGATGTGTACAACGCCATCGGCCTCGTGGCAGATACCGACTCGCTCTCCGACCCTCTGAACGTCACGCTGGACGTGCGGGACAACCTTTTCGCGGCAGAAGGCTATGCCATCTTTACCACCAGTGCCTACGGCTCCGGCAAGGTCACGACCACCTTCACCAACAACGTGATCTCCGGTGACTTTTACATTCCCTTCATCTCCATCGCAGAGGGCGATGTCACCCTGGACTCAACCTTCGCGAATAACCTCTTCACCTCCTCCAGTGATGTGGAGTACATGTTCGGAGCAGAGACCCGGGACGACGCCAAGCTCCTCCTCACCGTCAAAAACAACCAGTTCCTCGGCGAGACTTGGCACACTCACTTCGACCTCTACTCCCACGAAAACTCCACGCTCACGGCCGACATCCGGAACAACACCTTCTCGAATGAGATCGATCAGTTGATCTACGTCGAGCAGGTTGACGATTCCACGCTCGACATCACCTTCGCCAGCAACTTGGTGAACGCCGAACTCCACAGTGACGCCATCTCCCTCAATGTCTATGGCAGCTCCATGGGCAAACTGGTCGCCAAGATCGAGAACAACGTCTTCAGCGGCCATTTCTCGGATGACGTCATCGACGCCCGCCTTTGGGACGAAGATTCAGATGGCGTTCTGAATCTCACGGTCGCCGGCAACCAGTTTACCGACTACATCGGTGACTCCGCCATCTACATTGAAGCGACTGACGGCAGCACCGCCAACATCAAGGTGTACAACAACACCGTCGCCGAAGACGCCTACATCGACGACAGCTTCCTGGCCATCTCCACCATCGGAGCAGCCACTGTGGCGGTGACGGAACTCGACAACAACCTCATCTTTGGTGATGTGGACTATGGGTTCGACTTCTTTGAGGACGCCGGCGCCACCTTCTCGGTGTTTGGCACCAAGAACAACCTCGTGACCGACCCGGCATCCAGCGATATCCAGCTGAACTTCGGCATCACGGGTAGCTTCTTCATCAACGGATTCGAGTACCCCTTCTAACTCCCAGAGAACTCACTGCCAGCCTCCCTTGAGGGCATCTCCGTCTCGTCGGAGATGCCCTTTTGCTTTCCTCTACCCCCCACCCCTCCTTTTTAGCCTGAAGCCGCCGAACGAACTCACCATTCCTGCCAAAACGTCCGGCCGTCGCCATAGTCAAGCTTCCAGGATGCCGTCCCAGAATCCGGTCCCGCGCGGTGGAGCCAGACTTCATACTCCAACAGGAAGTTGAACTGATCCATCACCACAAGGGTCAGTAGCAACGCAAGCCAACAGACACATGCCACCCGGCTCCATCGGCTACGCTGAAGCCCGTGCACAATCCATACGCCCAAGGCAGGCACCAGCAGCAACCCCACCAGTCGCGGATTGGGGCCCACATGCGGCACCGGATACCGGTCCACCGCCTGCCAGACTAGGAACAACACCACCCCTCCCAAGACTGCCACGCACCCCAGAAGGTACACCACCAACAGACACCGCCAGATCATGGAGAAAAACGACAACTTCATCGTCAATTCATAGGATCTCCAAGCCCTTCCTCTTCCGCAAGGCCAAACCGCGCCCCCTCGTCCAAGGAGCGGCGGTTTGTGCCTCCAGCACAACCGCCGGCCCAAGCCCCCGATTCTCCACCAACTCCGCTTCCTCGAACCGCTCAGCTCACCGCCGACTCCTCACTTCGCAATCGCAAGCTTCAACCGCTTCGCAGCATCAGTGAACTTCACCTTGCCAGGCGTAAACTTCACCGGATCAAACGCCTTGCCATCCTCCAGATTTTCGCCCAGCCATTCCGTCATTTCTTCGTGATCGGGATGATCGGGATCCGCCACGGCTTCGCGCATCTGCTCATAGCCAAACACTCCACCGCTGTCTTCCGGAGGGCACGCCATCGCACCTCCGATGCAAACAGGGTACTTGACCTTCGCATCCGCCAGGAAGGCCCCTTCCAGCAGCACTGTGTGCCTCCAGTCATCGCCAAAGTCATACAGATAGCTCACCTGATCACCCGGGCGACTCAGATGCGTGGTCACCGCCACCTTCCATCCCGGCAGGACATCATCATCAATCTCAGCGTCGGGCAGGCCGATCCGCACCCGCTCGCCCGTCTCCGTTGACAGCTCAAACTCATGCAGGTGGCAGTCGAGCCAGCCCATCGCGTCCTGAATGGCCACGTGCAGCTCCCAGAATGTGCACTCTTCCGGCATCAGGATTCTCCTCCATACCTCCGGTTCCGAGCCATCAAGCGCCACCCGGATCTGGTACACGACCTTGCGCTTCGCTGACTTGGCCTCCTTCGCCGAAACCTTTTTCTTCATAGTAGTCTTCAGTGACATCAACAGCCGACATCCGCAATCAGGAATCCAACCCCAACAGCCCGCCCCCCTTTCCAACTCAACCCTTGCTACGCCCAAAATGGAGGTGGGACTTCCAATTCCCCAAAATCGTCAGAGCCTCCCTCGACTCATTCCCCATATCGCCCCACTAGGCAACCGCAGACCGGGCACTACCCAGCCCGCTATGCCGTGTGGCAGCCATCGCCGGATCCTTCTCAATCCGCACAAAAAAACACCCGGCCTTTCGACCGGGTGTTGTACTGAACCCCAATTAACTATGACTGACTAACTAACTGACTGAATCAATAACAAAGGCCGAATCCTGGCATCAGGCGAAGATGTCGCCGACAACCTTGCCCTTGTCGCCCACAGTGAAGGGGCGGCCGGAGGGGGACATCACCACCTCGCTCACCGGCAGGCCCATGGCCGCGCCGATGGTGGCAATGAAGTCCTGCACCGTCACTTGTTTGTCGGCCACTTCCTTACCGTCCTTGTCGGAGGAACCGTAGACGTAGCCACCCTTCACGCCGCCACCGGCGAACACGGTGGAGTACACCTTCGGATAGTGGTCGCGACCGCTGTTCTCGTTGATGTTCGGCGTACGACCGAACTCGGAGCCCAGCACCACGAGCGTGGAGTCAAGCAGGCCGGTGCGCTTAAGGTCGGTGAGCAGCGCCGCGAAGGCGTTGTCCATACCGTTACCCGTGCGCTCCATGGCTTCGTCGATGTAGTTGTGCATGTCCCAACCGCCGGAACGCACTTCCACGAAACGGACCCCGCTCTGCACGAGGCGACGGGCCAAAAGGCAGCCCTGGCCGAAGCCGTTCCCGTAAAGCTGACGGGTTGCGGCGTCTTCCTTCGTCAGGTCGAACGCTTCGAGGTCCTTGCTCGTAAGCAGGTTCATCGTTTCGTCGTAGAACTCAGTGTATGCACGCACTTCTGGGCTGCGGAACTTGTCGCGGAAGGCGCTGTCGAACTCGTTCATGAGGGACACACGCTTCTTGAACATGTCGTCCGTCACGCTGGACTTGGCGTTCTGCAGGCCGGACTCCGGGCTGCTGATCGGCACAGGAGCCAGCGCTGGCGGGAAGAAGCCCGCGTTGGCGGTGCCAGCACCGATCGTCACACTGGAGGGAAGCGTAGCGTGGGAGCGCCCCTTGAAGTGCTGAGCCCAAGAGCCAAGCGTGGGGTGAACGATCGTGCCACGGGGATCATAACCCGTGTGCATGATGTAGGTGCCTGCCTCATGCACACCCGTCTTGGAGGACATGGAGCGGACGATGGAGATCTTGTCGGCCTGCTTGGCCATCTTGGTCATGTAGCCACCCAGTTGAATGCCGGAGGCATTCGTGCTGATCGGGTCTTTGAAGCCCTTCGTCTCACCCGTTTTCGGGTCAAACGTGTCGATGTGGCTCATGCCGCCACCCATATACAGGTAGATCACGGCTTTGGCCTTGCCACCCTTGCCAGTAGGGGCGGCTTCGGCAGCGCCGAAAGCCTCGTTGTCCAGTCCAGAGAGGACGCTGACGCCCAGCGCAGCCTTGGCCGTGCGGAGCATGAACTCACGGCGGGAAGCCGGATCGAGCTTGAGGTACGCATTCTTCATGGGAAAAAACCTTTCGTAGGGTTGGAGGAGCTAATCGGGAGGTGAGAGAAAACTAAAGAGGATATCAGGCAAGACGGGAGGGGCGTCTGGGGGCCAGCCGCCCCTCCGTCAGTGTGAAGGGGTCTGGCTTACTGGATGAAGCTGAACTCGCGGGTGTTCACGAGCGCCCAGATCATGTTGGCATAACCTGCGTCGCCGTTGGAGCCGAGCTGCTTCTTCGCAATGTCCTTCTCACGCAGCGTGGGGCGGCGGTTCAGGATGCTCAGGAACATGGCCTCCACCTTGTCGGCGGGGGAGCTCACTTTCTCCATGTTGCGGAAGATGAGAGAGGTCGGGTCCGTCAGCATCTTCTGCGCGCTGCCGTTCATCATCATCAGCACCTGGGGCACACTGCCTTCCTTGGAGCCGCCGTCGATGAGGATACGCTCAGACTGACCGAACTCGCGGAGGAAGTGACCGCCAGGAGCGGGCTGTTCCAGCTCAGAGGCACGCATCAACTTCATGTTGCCGTACTTCATCACCTTGCCTTCCATCATCTCGTCGTCCTTGCCGGCCATCTCCAGGCCACCACCAGCCATCATCATGGCGTTCTGCTTCTTGCCGATCTCCTGCACGGCGTTCACCTTGCGGAGCACGTCGGTGGCAGTGAGTTTCGGGTTGGTCAGGTCCATGTCGATGGAGCGCATGTACAGATCAGCCTCGTTGTTCTTGACGGTGTCCGGGTTGCCCATCACCAGGGTCATGTAGGAGTCCCAAGCCTGCTCTGCGCTCATGCGGCGCAGAACGGGGCCCTGGAAGTAGTACGGCTCACCCATGGCCAGCTCGGCGGTCGTCGCCTCGCGCTGATAGGTCTTGGTGTTGTAGAGGATGCGCAGGTACTCCTTCATGTTGAACTTCACACGCACCATCTCATTGGACAGGTGCTGCAGGAGTTCAGGATTGTAGGACTCTTCCGGATGGTCGAGGTTGCGAACGGTCGGCGTCAGGCCCATGCCGAAGGTGTGAGCCCAGAGGCGGTTGGCGATCGTCATCGCGAAACGCGGGTTCGAGGGATGCGTCATCCACTTCGCGAAGTTGTCGCGCAGGTTTTCCGCATTCTTCACGCCGCCTTCTTCCTTCTTGCTCTTCTTGACACCGGCGCTGACCACGTCGTAAGCCGGGTTCTTCTTGTCCTTCTCATTCCACATGATGAGCTTGGGAGCCACGGCATCGCCAGGGTTGCCATCTTTGTACTTGTAGTCATGCGGGAGCTTGAGGCGGTTCTCGCTCACGTCATTCACCAGGTAGCGGTTCGCACCCAGCACGTTGCCGAGCAGGTTGCGGTAGCGCTGCGGATCCACGCCATTGCTCTCCATGATCTGGGAGGCATCTTCAATCAGCTTCCGGGTGGGGTTGCCATTGGGGAAGTCTTTGTTGCCCATCTGCGTGCTCGTCGCACCGAAGAAGGCGGCCATTTCGTAGAACTGGCGCTGAGTCCAGTCCGAGAAGGGGTGGTCATGGCACTGGGCGCAGGAGACGTCCGTACCGAGGAACACCGTCAGGGTGTTGGCCAGGTTGTCCAAAAGCATGCCGGAGTCACGAAGGAGGTAGCCGGTGGCACCGTTGTCCCAGGCCTTGCCGTCGGCGGTGATCATCTTGTAGACGATCTGGTCCCAACCTTCGTTCTTCTTGATCTCGTCCTTCATCCACTGGATGTAGGGAGTACCACGCACGAAGTCGGCCCCGTCCAGCCGGTCCTTGATGCGGAGCATCTCGGCGAGGTAGTTGTACATGTTGCTCGAGAAGCCTTCGCTATCCAGAAGCTTGTCGATCAACTTGGCACGCTTGTCGGCGGCATTGTCCTTCAGGAAAGCCATCGTCTCGTCGTAGTTCGGAATGCGACCCGCGACATCCAGGAACACGCGGCGCACGAACTGCTCGTCCGACATCAGCGGGTTGGGTCCCACCGGCTGGAAGGGCTTGGCTTGCTTGCCAGCCTTCATATCATCGACAGCCTGCTTTTTGTGGGCTTCCGCTATCTTGATGTTGCCCTTCTGCAGGCCCATCTCGACGAGCTGGTCGATCTTCGCCGCCGCTTGAGCCGCGGAGGCGTTGGTCGGCACCGCCATCATGGCGTTCGCATTTTCCGCCGGGGGCAGCGTCTTGGCAATCTGCTGGTCTTCCGCAGCCAGCTTGTTCAGAGGCAGCGGGAAGACCGTGCCATTGGCCAGCTGGATGTAAACCGTGTCTCCGTCCAGCTTGACGAAGGTGGCTTCGACTTTACGGCCTTGGCTGTCCGTCCACACGCGGGTGGACGCAGCCGAGACCGTCATCGTTCCGAACAGGGCAGCGACGCCGAGTCCGAGAAGCAGAGTATTGGTTTTCATTTGGGTTATCAGTGTGTCAATGCGATGGTCGGAGAAAATCAAACCAAAGGGCCGTCAGCGCGGGGCGCATCGCCTCTTCGGGTTTTGAACGATTCCGAAAGAATAATATTAGAAATTCGACAGCTTTTTGCACGAATTTTCAGTCTCTGACGGTAGCAACTGGCCATATGGTGCCACAGACACCCTTTTTGCCCCTGCCAGCGCGTTTCCTCCCAAGAAGAAGTACGTCCCGCGGGTCAGCCTTCGGCGGGCAAAGAGGCAGTGTGAGGCAATGCATCAGCCTTCTCCACCGAGCCTCTGGCCATGACCCAATTCAAGAAAACCCACTTCGACTGCGACAGCTGGCACCAGACCGATGAAGGCTGCGACTTGCGGAGCCGTCACCTCGACTCGCTTGCCCGCTGGCTCTGGCTGCCGGGACGCCGTTTCCGCCTTGCCGACGAGCGTTTCACCCTCGCCAATGCGTTCCGTATCCGAGGCAAAATCTCTCCTGCCGAAGCCAACTACCGCCATGCCCTGTGCCTGTTGGAGGGACGGCCCCGCCCCCTCCGATCCAAGGAACTTCTACGTCGACATTCCCTGATCGCCGCCTGTCACAACCACCTCGGGATGATGTGGCTGGAACATGGCCCTGCGGAGCGCGCCGCCGCCGCATTTGATGAAGCCATTTCCTATCGGCGGAATCTCCTGCGTCACTTCCCAAAAGATCGGGAAAACCAAGTCTATTTGGGCGGAGCCTTGTGCAACAGGGGCCACGCTGCCGCCGACTCCGATCCTGCATCTGCCGCTGCATTCTATCACGAGAGCCTCCAAATCCTGCGCCAGCCCACCCAGACCTGTGACTGTAGCTACTGGGATGAAGAACGGCAGTCATGGTGGTGTTCCCAACTCGAGTCCCTGGCCCAACTCCTGGGACTGCCCTGGGTGGAGTTGGCCCCCCAATTCATCGACAACGCCATGCGCGGTCTGGCTTCATTGAAACCAACGCCTACAGAAGAGCACTGACCAACCGCCACCCAATGCAATGGGTTGGGCAGCGCAGCCCCACCCAAATTGCGAGATCTGTCGAAGCTCTCCCTTGGAAGAGATCCATCCGGACTACGAGCGACTTTTCGGCAGCTCCCTCACCATCTCGTCCAGTCGATACCCCATCCCGGGTCCACCCAGCGTGCTCAGATCCACAATACCCCCACGTCGAGCATAAATCCCCGGATGGACAGCCGCCTCGGGCAGACTCGCGTCGGGGTAGAACTGCATCGCGTTGCACTCCACGCCCTGAATCGTCCCGGCATGGGCCGCCAGACGCACATGCGGCAGGATGGCCAACATGGGATTCGTGAGATCCTGCACCATGAGAGGCATGCCGTGGGCCTTGGCCCAGCACAGGCTCAACAGAGCGCCGGTTTGGGTCTTGCAAGTCTTCAGCGCCACCCCGCTCCAGCCCAGAGAACGGCCCAGTTTCACAAATTCCCAGTCATGCGCACTTTCGTCCAGGAAGAGAGGCTTGCGCGCGGAGACGCTGCGCACGTCCAGCATGTCGTGCTCCAGTTCGTAGGCGAAGGGCTGCTCCACATACAGTGTGCGGGCATAGATCTCCGGCTCATCACGTAGCAGGCGGTCCAGAATCTCATTCACGTACCCAGGCTCCGCCACCGTGCAGTTGAAATCCGCGCTCATCCAGCGCATGCCGCTGGCAAGGCCCAGGTGGCCCACACGCAAGAGCCGCTCATAGTCCCAGCGCGAGTCCGTCCCACGCAATTTCACCTTCAGGCAGGTCAGCCCGTCCTGGGCAATCCAGTCCAGAAGGGTCACTGGGTGGCCATCATTCGGCTCGCTTCCCGTCAGATCTGCCGTCTCCAATGGATCCAGCCCTCCCACGAGGTGCCACACTGGCAGCTTCGTCGGTGCCGGACGCACCAGGAAATCTTGCACAAACCGCCCCTTGAAAGACACGCCGCTCTTCTCTGCTGGCTCTACGAACTCAGACAGATCCCGCGAGACATGCTCCGGTCCGTAGCAGTCATAGATGTCCCTCTCGTGCAGCTTGCCATACGCATCGTGCACGGCAATGTCGAACGCGCTCAGGGACACCAGCGCCGCGAGATAGGGCATCGGCTCCCCCCCCTCCTTCGTGTTGTGGTCCGCCACTGCTGGCAGCAAGGCCAGCTTTTGGAAATCATACCCGATCTCCAGGGGATGCCCCCACTGGTCAAACGCCGCCAATTTTTCTGCCAGCACCAGGGAAAATTCCTGCATGCGCCGTCCGCGTTCCGCCACGGTCGTCACGGTTGACGGCCAGGTCCAGGAAACGCTAAGCGGCGTCTCGCCCCAACCCACCGCCGTCTTCCCCGACTCGTCTCTTACCGTCACTGCCGTGCGCAGGCAGACCACGCTCGTTGTCGTCTCAGGTCCAAACTTCAGCGGCACTCGCAGCGTGACGGGCAAAAAATACACCTGGGCGGAAACAACACGGACGTCGGTAGGCAGCATGGGCATGGTGAATCAAGTCTCTCCGGGGCAACCCCGGATTCAAGCAGCGAATGTCGAAAGTCCAGAGGCGTTTCAAAATGCGGAGGACATTTTGCCCAAAGCCAGACACAAACCCACCAAGACTCAATCGAGTGTCCAGGCAGGGAGACTGCACCGAGTCACTTCTCACCGTCTTCCAACTCCGCTGCCATTTTCCTCAGTTCATCCAGTCGATAGGCCGAAGCAAGGTGGCGACGAAGCCAGATCAACACCGGCACGCTGATCAGCACCAGCGGGGTGCTGATGACATGCCCCAGCAGGAGATTGATGGCAAAGCCGAAGTCCTTCGCGGCGGCATCGTGGCCCAGCCCATGGGACCAACTGGCGTGTGGTTCAGTCCGCAGCTGCGCCAAAATAATCACCACCAGTCCCAATACTCCACCCACCAGAATGCGACTCATCAAGAGCGCCATGGGATCTGGGAAATAATGCTCCCGGGATTCCACCTCCACCTCCGTCTTTGCGGTCTCCAGAGCATCCGCTGCCCCACCCATGCGCCCTGCATCTCCAGACTCTGCAGAGAACCCCTCCCCCACTCCACGCGCTGGCAATGGCGGCGGTACGGGTGCCGAATCCACCGCCACGGGCTCGGCCCGCAAAATTTCGACGGCATCCGCCCAATCCTCCTCTTCCACCAGCAGGGTGCATGGCATCACCGATCCCGGCGCATACAGGTGCATCGCCTGCTCATGCACCACATTCACCTCCACCCCGTGCGCTCCGAGCAGCGCTTTTGCCATGTGCGCCCAGATCGGATTGTAGGTGTGGCACAAGCGGATCAGCATGAAGAGTCAGGTGGTTCTATGGTTCTTGCGTTACTCCTGAGACTTGGTTCTTCCGCATTCCGAACTCGCCTTTCGGCGTTGGCTCAATCCATCCCATTCACCAGCGTTCCAATGCCTCCAATTGTGATCTTCACCACATCCCCGGGCTGGAGACAAAAGTCATCAGGCGGCACCACGCCGGTGCCCGTCATGAGATAGCACCCTACAGGGAAACTCTCTTCCTTGAACAACCAGCCCACCAACTCCTCAGGCGTACGTTTCATCTGTGCCAGCGTCGTCTCCCCATGGAACACAGGCACCGCAGCATCCCTCCTCCAGATTTCGCACTGGATCGGCGTCTCGGCGGGAATCGGCCCCTCCGCCACCAACACGCCAGGCCCCAGCGCAGCACAGCGGGCAAAGACCTTCGCTTGCGGAAGATACAGCGGATTCTCTCCCTCGATGTCGCGGCAGCTCAAGTCATTGCCACAGGTATAGCCCACAATCTCCCCCCGCCGGTTGATCACCAGTGTCAGCTCAGGCTCTGGCACGATCCACTTCGAATCCAGGCGACGATGCATTACCCCACCTGGGCCCACGACGCGGGATGGCGTCGCTTTAAAAAACAACTCTGGTCGATCCGCTTCATACACCCGCTGGTAAAAATCGGCCCCACCCGCGTCCTTGCTTTCCTCCATCCGCGCGTTGCGGCTCCGGTAGTAGGTCACTCCGGATGCCCACACCTCCTGCGTCCCCAGCGGAGCTTGTAGATCCTCCACTGCGGGTGCAGCTACCTCCGCCTCCGATCCTGAATCCAATCCGCGCAGCCATGCCGCGAGGTTCTCCCGATTCAGAAGCTCATCCCAGTCCCCCACGGGTACCGCATGGTACCGACCATCACGTTCAACAACAGGACCTTGGGCAGTGCGATAGAGGATCATAACTTCGGCAAAAAAGTGCAAAAAACTCACTCCATCACTACCCGTCCCCCGACCTCAGAGCAAGACCTCTGCACCTACTCGCCGTTTTATTTTGTCTCGACACCCCTTCCTCCACCCGATTTTCTAAGACACCCCCCTTCCGCCTCACCCTTTCCTCCCCATTATCCCTCTCACCATGAACCGTCGCACCTTCCTCTCACTGTCCGCCCTGGCCGCCGCCACTCCCGCCATGGCCCGTGATTTCGGCCCGCATGCCGAGCCTGCTGGTTATCCGGACCCGGACCTCGTCGCGCTCGATTCCACCTTCAACAAGTACCTCATCGGCAACACCCCCATCAAAAGGCTCCACACCGGCTGCCTCTGGGCTGAGGGTCCGGCATGGAACGGTACAGGAAATTACCTCATCTGGAGCGACATCCCCAACAACGCCCAGATGCGCTACCTGCCCGAGGACGGCCATGTCAGCACGCTACGCAGCTCCAACAACAGCAACGGAAACACCTTTGACACTCACGGCCGCCAGGTCAGCGCTGAGCACGGCACCCGCC
Organism: Verrucomicrobium sp. BvORR034; assembly: GCF_000739635.1. Taxonomy (GTDB): domain Bacteria; phylum Verrucomicrobiota; class Verrucomicrobiia; order Verrucomicrobiales; family Verrucomicrobiaceae; genus Verrucomicrobium. The sequence continues at coordinate 43,714 of NZ_BATQ01000140.1, forward strand.
GCGTGGCCCGCTATGAACTGGATGGCAAGATCACTGTCCTGGCGGACACTTTCGACGGGAAGCCCTTCAATGCCCCCAATGACGTCGTCGTCCACCCCGACGGCAGCGTCTGGTTCACCGACCCCGGCTACGGAAGCATGGGCGAATACGAAGGCAACAAGGGTGAGCTCCAGCTCAAGACTGCCGTGTATCGCATTGACCCCTCCGGCAAAGTGGAAAAAGTCTGCGACGACGCCGAGCGGCCCAATGGGCTCTGCTTCACTCCCGACTACAAGAAGCTCTACGTCGTGGACACCGGCTCCGCCAAAAACATCCTCGCCTACGACCTCCAGGCTGACGGCACCAAGCTCGGAAAGCCGAGTGTCTTCGTCGCCAATGCCAACACCGACTGGCAACTGTATGAAGGCGGCCCCAAGTACACACGCGGCTCATGGAACAAGGAAGAACAGTACCGCCTCAAAAACGGGGGCTCTGATGGCGTCCGCTGTGACGTGGACGGCAACGTCTGGGCCAGTGCCGGCTGGGCGGGCGAAGGCTACAACGGCGTGCACATCTTCAATCCTGAGGGACAGCTTATCGGCCTCATCCGCCTGCCGGAAACGGGCAGCAACATTTGCTTTGGCGGCCCCAAGCGCAACCGCCTCTTCATCACCGCCAGCCAGTCCCTCTACAGCGTCTATGTGAACACGCAGGGCGCACATTGGTGTTGAGTCAATCTCCAATCGCGTCCCGCCAACTGGCAGCCTGTCTGGCTGGCAGCCGCCCTCGCGGACAAACTCAGATTTCATTCCTCCGACTCTGGTCTTGCTGTCTCAAGCTCCATCCCTTCCTGAGCAAACACAAGAAGGGATGGCAAAATGCCACCCGACGGCCAGAATTCATTCCGCACCCGCCCAAGCCACCCGGGCCGAAATGGAGGCCCGCGAGGTGGAATCAAAAATCCTCCAGCTTCAAGGCGAACTGTATCACGTGCGCCGGGCGAAGTAGTCCAGAGCGCTAGCAGACGGAGATTCCCCTGCGCAGAGGAATTATTTGCCGGGGTTGCGCTTGCGCACCACCCGCTTTGTTCCCACCCGCCACGTCCATTGCGCAGACGTCGAGCTCCCGGTAAACTCACTGGAAAAACCCGTCAGATGACTTCTCCGCCGCCCCTTCCAGACCTCTTCCTCGCCAACATGGGCACGCCACTCATGTGGATGACCCTGCTTCACCTTTTCATTGGCAACGCAGTGATCGCGCTCCTCGAAGGGCTCGTGCTGGCCGGATGCTTCAAGATTCGACGGCTCACTGCTGTCGGATGTGCCCTCCTTGCCAACTACTCCTCCGCCTGGCTGGGCGTATGGCTCTTTCCAGAGCACTTCCCAGGGTCTGAAGACGTAAACATCACGAACCTCCAGACCTGGTTGTGGCGGGGCGTCATCCTGGCCTTCATGCTCACCTTGGTGGTCGAAGCGCCCTTCTTCTGGCTGGGCCTGCGCAAACGTCCACGCCCAATTCGTTCGACCGTGCTCGGGACCCTCCTGGTCAACGCCATCACCTACCCCATGCTGGCGTATGTCTTCTGGAGTTCCAGCAGCACCAGCATGCTCACGCGCCTTGAGATCGCAGCCCCACCCACCATGGAAGCGCCCAAGGACCTGCGCCTGTTTTTCCTCTCCCCAGAAGGCAACCAGGTGATGCAGACCGATCTCACCGGGGCCAACCCCGTCGCGGTGAATGCCCTTCCGGAGCTCCCAGCTGAATTCAAGCGACATCTCTACGCAATGCCCACCACCCCGCGCAGCTACAACCTCATGCTTTTGACTGGCCCCTACCGCGAGCAAAAGGAGGAGTGGCAACCGCAACTGCTGCTGGCCGACTTTTCTTCCGATGCTGGAGTGGAGTACATGGTTGCTGAAGATTTGCCATCTCCCGGCCCCTTCGCTCATCGCGGTCCGGCAATCAGGATGGCATCATCAGCAGCAGATGCCGAGGACAGCTACCAAGTCGGTTTGTATCCCAATGAAGGAATCAGAAAAGGTGGCGCACGTCCCTTTCGTTTCGCCTTGGAGGCTCCTTTCGCCATGTGGCCGGTGCGCCACGCCACCCAAATCAGTGATGACATGGTGATTTTCCAGTTGGGCAACGACCAGATCTGCCTCCTCCGCCCCTATTCCAGGAAAATCGCCCTGATCGCCAGGGGCCATAGTCCAGTGGTAGCACGGTGAGGGTGCAAGACGCCGCATCCTACAGTGCTTTTTGCAGAAAGGCCGCCTCTTCCTTCATCAACAGCACCGGAGAAATTTTCTCTGCAATCGCGAAGGCCCGGGCGGTCTCCCCGCAATCGGCCAACAGACCGGCCAGGACCGCCCGCTGGCCCGTAGGCAGCGCTTCCGCATCCACCTTGGCAGCCAGGGAACGCACACGCTCCGGATCCAGTTCGCGATAGGCGGAAAATGCCCCCACAAACGCCGCAGCATTGGCCGTGAGCAATCCCTCAGTCTCGCTGCGTTTGGACTCGAATGCGCACACCTCCATCTCCCGCCCGAGCAGGAGTTTCAGGTAAAAACGTGCCGCCTGTTGTTCCCGGGAATTCGGCTGAGCCTTGAGGAGATCTTCCACCGTCAGCAGGATGGACTCGGCGTCCTGTCCCCGCTGCTGCTGAAGTTGCAACAATCGTTCCATCACTGCTGGATCCTTCGAGGAAGCTGCCGCAGAACGGTACGCTTCCAGCGCCACATCGGCAAAACCCGCCTCCTCGGAGAACGCAGCAGCCCGCAACAATCCGCGGTAGTCCCGCATCGCCCCGGCATGACGGCAGGCCTCGCGGAAATAACCTTTCACCGTTTCCACCGGCTCACCCAGCCCGCGCGCCAGACGCGCCTGCAACAGTGCCTTCTCCGCCGCATTCAGCGGCATGATGGAGGTACGGTTCATTGCCTCCTTCAGGTCCTGCCAGCGGCCGGAGCCGGCCAGAGCCTCAACATAGAGGGGGAAAAGCTCCCGCATCAGCAGCGCCTTGTCGCGCGGAACCAGCTTGAGAAAACGCTCGTGGTCGCCGCCCGTCGCCAGCCAGCGCAGGAAATCCATGCGATCCTCCAATGGACGCCCTTCCAGCCGCGTAGCCTCCTCCTCGATCATCTCATCCCGCCTCTCAGGCCGGGCTCTCACATACGCACCCAGCACTGCCAACTCACGCCTCGGGGAGGCGAAGGGATGATCACGGACCAGTTTCCAAAGTTCATCCGCCTGAGCGGGAGTAAGCGGGATGGCGACGCCCGCCTGACCTGAGAGCAGTTCCATCGCAAGCAACGCAGCACGATCCTTCCCCCGTGCCACTGACCACACCTGATCCTCCGCCCGCTGCTGCACCTCCTTGAAGGGATTTCTCAACTCCAGCGTCGCCAGACGCAGCCGGCACTCAGGGTCTTCCGGCGCTTTCTCCCAAGAACGGCGCAGGAGCGCCAGGGCTTCAGCCTGCCTGCCATCCGCCCGCGCCAGCAGGGACCGCAGTTCCAACCCATAACGCCCCTCCTGATCTGCCGGGGACATCTTGCCCAGAAGTTGCCTGGCCTCGTCGGGCTGGCGCAAGGCCAGATGACTCTCCGCCATCCGCACTTGGTCCTCAGCCGTGGAATGCCCGCCAGCGCTCAGCTGGCGCAAGAAGAAAAGCTGCCGCTCGGCGCTGGGGCTGGTGCGCCGCACCAGTTCCATGAGGGCGCGCAACACGTCCTCCTGGTCGGGGGATTTTTGGTAAGCCTCCCCCAGAAGTTTCGAGGCATCCTCCCAACGCTCAGCATCCAGATGTTGACGCGCCTGCGCCACCATCGCCGAGGCCTCACGGCGCTCCCATGCATGATACAACGGACGTCCCACCAGTGCTGCTGCGGCCGCCGCCCCCACGACCAACATCAAAGCCAGTCCCCACTTCCACCACCGCCGCCAGAATCGCCGACCCCCACCCCGCTGGGTGGGCAGCCCGCCGGGCATGATCACCGCCGCCGAAACGGTAGAGGCCATCCCCATGCCAGATGGAGAAGCCGCGACTTTGCTGGCACCAGTCGCTCCCGTGCCCTCAGTTGGCCCCATCGGTCCAGATGCCTTTGACCCGGGCGAAGGCACCACAGGAGCCCCTCCCTCCGGCGGATCAGACGGTGGGGGCATAGGGGGCTGCGGGGTATTTCCTCCGGACATCTCGGGCAACTTAGGTTTTCCTGGCTTGGACGGCTGTGTCTCTATCCTGGCTCACCCGCCGCCCCACCCAGCGAGCAATCCCGCTTCGAGCAGTACGACAGGCAGACCCATCTCTTCTTACGGCGAGCCAAGATCCAGCAGCACGCGGAAGCCCACGTGAGGCCGCACCGAGTCTGCTGGCAAATGGCTGCGGTACGAGGAAAGAAGCGCCTCCTGCTCCGACGTCAGCCAGGAGCTGCCGCGCAGTGTGCGCTCCCCGGTCGAACCAGGCCACTCATCCTGACACCACTCCAGAACATTTCCTGCCAGATCCTTGAACCTGCCGGCATCCCCTGTGAAACTCGCTACGGGAGAGGTGTAGGAGTGGCTGTCCTGGTAGCCCTGCATGCGGGACGTATCCAAGTTCACGCTGTAGGGGGGCGGCGTGGTCGAGTCACCCCATGGGTAGTACACCTTGTCAGCCAGGTGTTTCTCCGCTGGCGTAGCGCCTTTTTCATCCTTCAGCCCCACAGCCTCGCTCCATTCCGCATCCGTCGGCAGGCGATACACCGCATTCGCCGGGATCAAGCCCGCGGCGCGATCATGCTCAGTCAGCCACCGGCAGAAGTCAACGGCCTCGCTCCAGGTGACATTCACGATCGGGTAGTTTTCCCGTACGGCAAAGGGCGGCTTGTTCGTCCAGCTCTTGCCCTGTTGCGCCATGGCCAGTTCATAGTCCTGCACCCGCACCTCCGTCTCACCCAGGAGCTTTCGGCCCGCCCCCGTCGCATCCAGTGGCAGCAGATTCATTGCCAGCGTGTTCGTGTACGGCTTGTCGGCCGTCGCGGCCTTCAGTGACTTGGCATCCGGCAGTTGCCGTCCCGCCACCGTGCCATCTGGGCTGCGTCCTGCCAGCTCCGCCATACGGCGCTTCACATCTTCTGCCGAGACCGAAGGCGTGGCCGTGAGCTGTTCCCGCCGGGCCTGAGCTGCCGCCTTGTTGGCTTTGTCTGTCTCCGTCAAGAACACCGACGTGCGGCGCTTGTCTTCCAGCACACAGCGGAATCCCACACTCGGAGCCCGTAGCTCTCCAGAAACCTTGTATTCAAAGGAAGAGAGGAGCGTCTCCGGCCGGTAGTACATCCACGATCCACCGCGAAGCACGCCGTAGCTTTGAGCCGTGAGTTCATTCACCCAGGTCCACTCCCATACATTCCCCCCAAGATCATAGAGCCCCTCCTTGGACGGGCGGAAGCTCCCAACCGGCGCGGTATGCGTGAAGCCGTCGTCAGAACCATTGATCTCCCGGGAGTTGTAATTCCCCGCATCCGACGGTGGCGGCCACTCTGGGCCCCATGGATGAGCCTCCTTGTCCGTCACCCGTTGGGAAACGGCCAGGTCCGTCACCCGCCCCACAGCCAGTCCCACGGCCGTGGTCCATTCGTCCGTCGTCGGCAGCCGATAGGATTGATTGGCATCCAGCGTGCCCTCGGTTCGCTCCTTTTCGGTAAGCCAGTTACAAAACGCCAACGCTTCCTGTAGCGTCACATTTACCACCGGATGATCTCCCGTCTGAGTGAATGATGGCGGATGGTTCCACACCCGGCCCGTCGCCTTAAGAAATGCCTCAAAATCCGACACCCTGGTCTCCCACCGGGCGAAAAGCACCGGCGAGCCTGGCATGGTGGAGAAGCTCATCCCCAGGCTGTTTTTCAAAAGCACCTGCACAGGCTCATCCAACGATCCCGGGAGGTACTTCCCAGCCGGAGCCGCCGCTGCGGGGGCGACCTCCGCGCCAGTCTGGCCTTGATCTTGGGCCCAAACCGATGCCCCGCCCCAACCGCCTACGACGATGGTTGCCGCCCCTCCTAGTAACAGGTGACGAAATGCGGGAGGCAGATAATTGGAAAACACTGACATGAGGATGAAATGGAATCCAGACGGTGAACGCAAAGGAGCAGATGGACGAATTGCAGTAGTGGCAGAACCGGGACAGGGCAAAGGACGAGACCCGTGACAGTGTCAGGAGTCTCCGCGCAGCATTAGAAACCTGCGGGCTCGTAATGTTGCGAAAGGGATACGGAGAATCCAGTAAAGATATCAGTCAGAATTGCCCCCGGATGGCCTGAGTGGGGCAGACAGTGGAGCGTGAGCTGGGTCTTTTGCCCAAATTCGCCCTTTTCAATGGCTTGCACACTCACTCAGCAATGCTGGAGGGAGGCATCAGTCCCACAAACAAAAGCCGCAGTCATTGCTGACTGCGGCTTTAAAGATCGGGTCACTCGCTCCTCACACTCTTACTAGAGAGCCGTGTCGGAGGGCGGCGGCGTCGGGTTGTCGGTGTCGATATTGATGTCCGGCGGCGGGCTAGGGCTGAAGTTATTGTTGCCGTTATTGCCGTTGCCTTCCACGCTACCAGCAGCTCCGCCGGTTGCGCCGCGCGGACCAGTCATCATGTTGAAGGCACCGTAGTTGCCGGCAAACTGGCTCCAGAGAGCCTTTTCGTCTTCGGCATCAGGCTTCTCTTCGCTGTCTTCATTCTCTTCGTCGCCCTGTTCATTGCCGGAGGACTCGTAGTTGCCTTCGCCAGCGGCGTTGAGGCCGATGCCGGTCACAGAGAAACCACCATTGCCCTCAGCAGCAACGTGCTGGGAAGCCTCAGCGGGGTTCAGCAGGCTGACAACGCCATCCACTGGAAGCATGGCAAACTGGAGGAAGTCGGACATCGTGCCGCCCATGGAAGCATTGGCACCAGCGCCGAGCTCAAAACGAAGCACCACATAGCGGGCCTGGACCTGCTTGCTCGGCGTGAGTTTGATGTTGCCCAGACCACGAGCGTCCTGACCAGCAGCCACTGGGGTGGCCGAGTCGAGCAGGGCTGCGTCAAACGCGAGCTTGCCGCGCCAGTCTTTCTTTTCATCAAGTTGATTGAAAGCGAAAACCTCAAGACGCACCGGAGTGGCCGTGTAGGTGGCGGTGAACTGCTTCAGCTTCCGCGGAGCGCTCAGATCATAGATGATCGTGCGGTACTTCTCGCCAGAGGCAGGGAAGTGGAACACGTTCGTCGAAGCTTCCTTCTCACCGGCGTTCGTCGGGGTCGGGTAGGCATAGATGACGCGAGCACCACCCACACCATCAGCGAGGTTCAAGCTCGATGCATTGGAGCTCTCGGAGAATTTCAGATGGAAGTCGCTCGACTTGGCAGAACCGTACAACGCGAGGCTGCGGACCACACCGTTCTGGGAAGCCTGAATGGAGAGCTTCACAAACTTCACCTGCGCTCCGGCAAAGCTCACCGGAACAAGGCGGTCACTGCCCGTGATTTCCATCTGGCCAAGGCCGGTCCACTGATTGCCATCGGCACTGCCAGACACCGTGACCTTGCCCGCTACACCATCACTCAGGAAGCGGGCGGTATTGATCGTGTACTGCTTCGCCAGGCGGATCACCACCTCGCTCGCCCCCACTGGGACGCTAGCACCGTCAACGGGGTCGGCACTTAGAAGTGCGGAAGCATGGCCAATCCCCTGGCTGCTGCTAACCACCGTGCCGGGGATGGCACTGTTGGCAAGATCAACCGGCTGAGAGCCCGCGGACGGGAGGCGCGGCCAGGAAGCGGCCGCAGCGTCGCCAACGAGGCCAGCGGTCGCCAAAATAAGCGCAATGGAGGCTGTTTTCATAGTCAAGAGAGAACGAAGGGAAGCAGATTCCTTTCCTAATTCCGGCAAATTATCTGGTTTTGTACCAGAATGTCAATCCAAGAGCCGCAAATCGTAGTCTGACAGACGATATTGTAACAGACTCTGGATCAACCCGTGCGGAAGGGATTGATAATTCGGTCATGTTATATTATTTTCCATAGTTAAAATGATGACGTGCCCCCGCTGCGGCTCACCCGTCGAACCGGCCCAGGCCGAGTGCGGCGGCTGCTCCTTCTCGCTGGCGGCCGTCATTGGCACCTTTGGTCACAAGTTGGTCCAACTGGACCGCCTTACAGATGCCGCCAATTGCCTGCGGCTCCGTGACGCCCAAGCCATCGATGAGTACCTGGAAGATCTCGAGACTGACTTCCCCCAGGTGTTTTTCGCAGCGTACTTTGGGGTGTTGCCGCCATCCTTCTCCCCCGGGGAGCTGAGCTTCTGGCTGCTAAACCATGCCGCCTTCAACAACGAGGAACTCAAAAAGCTCAATGAGTTCGCCGTGTTGTTGATCGTCGATCCCGTGGGCAAATGTGCCGGGATCAATGTGGGCTACGCCTTGGAATCGGTCCTGACCACCAAGAAACTTCAAAAAGTGCTCCAGGGCATCCGCACTCCTCTCTGGCATGGGGAACTCGTCAATGCCGTGACCTCCGCTCTGGGCAAGGTGGCCAAACTCCTGCGTCAGTCTGGCAAACCCACCCGTGCCTCGACCAGCCTGGAAGCCCCCGGTTCCACCCAGGAGTTCATGGGCCGCTCCGGGCTCCGATCCCTCCGCCCCGCTGACAGCCCCCCACCCGTCCGAGAGGCCGACTTCGAATGGCGCAACCGGGAGCGAGACCGTGATCGCGAACGGGACAGCGATGACCTTCCCTACATCTAGATCCCTCCCATTTCGCATTCCCAATTCCGTTCGTGCGCTCCCGGCTCACAGTCCTATCCCTGGCACTCCTCGCTACCGTGTCCCTTCATGGTGCTGCGGAGGAGGACTCACTGCCCCTCCCCAGGTGGACCGCAGAGGACGGGATCAGCGCCCTGCCGGCGGAGGGGAACTCCCCCTTGGAGAACGCACTCCTGCCCAACGACATGAATTTCATCCGCGAGATGGAAGGCATGGACTCGACCGGCAACAGTCTTTCTTCAACTGCCCCCGCGGCCCCCAAGAGCGCCTTCGATGGCTTTTTCTTTTTCATCCCGAAGGGCAACAAGGCCAAACCCAAACCCGCCCCCAGCCCTCCACCACTGCTCGCCGCCCCCCGCCGGCTCATTGAAGTGGGACCAGACTTCCTCGCAAAATGCGAAACCACTGACTCCGACGACCACCTCTTTGATCCCAATCCCGTCCTGCCGGAAACTCAGGGGGAAAACCCTGCGCCGCCTGCTGAGCTACCACGCCGAGGAATCGGCCATGACGGCCAACATGTTGCTGTTGGACGAGAACCAAAAACTCCCGGCCGGCATGGACCTCGCCCGGATCGCCGGAGGGCGCCTCTTGGAAGGGAATCAGTGCCTCGTGGTGTACGCATTGGGCCAGCCGCTTCGGTCCCGTCTCTTCATGAGCCACAAGGTCACCGCGGTGGTACCCGCCAGCTACCTTCAGGCTCTCTTGCGTGCCTGCGTGGCGGATTCCCTCCAGGCCACGGAGCCTGAGGAGCAACTCCAACGCTTCGCCACCCAACTCTCCATTCGACTGATCTGGATGGAACGAGCCTACCCTGCCGCCTTCAAAGCCCCCCCCACGCTGAGCCGCCCCCCGTCCTCCAGGCTGCACAGCAGGATCCGATGCCCGAGGTGGCCGCTCCCCCATCCCCCGCTGCTCCACCTGTCCTTGATCAGGCCAGGGATTTGTGGAGCCGGTCCTGGCCCACGGCCGCGTGGTCCCTCAGCGGCCTGGCTGTTTTGGGCATCCTCACCTCTCTAGGTCTCAGATCTTTACGACGCAAACGCAGCCAGACAGTCTGGATTCTGCCCGAACTCCCCGCCAAACACCAAACCCGCCTCGGTGGCCCCCATTGCGGCGGCGGCGGCGCGTGGGTCAAGTATGGGTGAGAGTTTTAAGTTTGAAGTTTTCAGCGCGCAGAGGGGCGTGGCCGCACGGTTCATGAGCCAACGTGCAGGAAGAACCAAGAACCCCTACCCCCCAAACACCTTCTTCGCTTCCACGATTTGCCCCTCAGTTCCGAGCAACAACACGGTGTCTCCTGCCTTCAGTTCCTCGCTCACACCAGGATTAATCACATTGGCCCCTTCTGCCACGCGCTCGATCCCGACGATACTCGCGCCGGTCAGAGTGCGAAGTTGAATCTCCGCGATCAACTTGCCGGCCACAGGCGAGGCGTCGGTTACCTGAACCATCACCAGTTGAGCCTCGCGCAACAAAGGAGGCAGCACAGGCGTCTCTGCCGCGTGACGATCCCCGTGTCCATGGCCTGACTCGCCCCCCTCCCGCTGAGCGGGAGGCTCGCTCAACGTCTGCTGCAGGGCTACTTGCGCCTTGGAGTGCACCCTGATGAACGCCCTGCGTAATAGCATCGCCGTGCCGACCAGCACCACCGCCAGCACCACGAGCAGGTTCCTGGAGGGCAGCAGCGCTGAGCTCAGCACCAGCAGGTAGAGCAACAGCCCCGCACATCCAGCCACGAAGAGAGTCTGGGAAATCACCGCCCGGATGGCCGGGGTGCGCTCACCGCCTGCTGCCCGGCTCACACTCATCTCACTCACCAGCATGCCGAAGGCCTGCCACTTCCGCACGGCGGCAATGATCATGGGCAGACTCACCACCATGGCTGCGAGCCAGATGGCCCCCTTCCATCCGTTCTGACCACCGGGGACTTCCGGCACCCACGCCCAGTCCCGGCCATGGTCCTTGAAATAAACCGCCGCAATGAACACCGCAGCGATCAAGAGAAGGTTCAAGGCGATCTGCCACCCCCATTTGCGCAGAAAAACTCCCCCAGACTTTCGCCCGCGGTTCGTGGAAAGCCCGCCCACCCATTCCGTGTACGCGTTCAGTGACGCCATGAGCCCTGGCGGCATCCACCGAACCAGCAGCCCCACGGCTGAGTCAGAGCTGCGGATGAGATAAGGTGTGGACAGGGTGGTCAGCGCCGACACGGCCACGGCGATGGGATACAGGAAACCGCTCGTCACCTTCAACGACAGCCCCAGTGCCGCGATGATGAACGAAAACTCTCCGATCTGCGCCAGTCCCATCCCCACCCGCATGGAAGACTTCAAGTCGTTCCCGGCAATGAAGGTGCCAAAAAAGCACGTCAGAACCTTCCCCACCACCACCGCCAGCGTGATCACCAGAATTGGCAGCCAGTACTGGGCGAGCAGCACCGGATCGATAAGGAGGCCGATGGAGACAAAGAACACCGCGCTGAAAAGATCCCGCACGGGATGCATCAGGTCCTCGATCTGGGCAATCTGCCGCGCTTCCGCAATGATGGCTCCGATAAGGAACGCGCCCAAAGCCACGCTGTAGCCCAGCTTCACCGCCAGGAGTGATACGCCAAAGCACAGGCCCGTCACCGTGACAAGGAGCATCTCGTTGCTCTTGAACTTGGCCACATAGTTCAAGAGTCGCGGCACCAGAATGAGCCCTGCGACCAGCAACACCCCCAGAAAGGCGCTGAGCCGCCCCACCGTGGCCGCCAGCTGCCCCATGCCCAGTTCACCCGTCGTGGCAAAGGCCGAAAGCATCGCAATCATGAGGATCGCCAGAATGTCCTCAACGATCAGAATGCCAAAGATGAGCTGCGCAAACCGTTCTCGCGTCTTCCCAATCTCCTCGAGCGCCTTGATGATGATGGTGGTGGAGGAGATGGAGAGAATGGCCCCAAGGAAAACGCTGTCCATCGTGTTCCATCCAAAGGCCAGCCCCAGCTGATACCCCACCCAGACCATAAACAAAATCTCGAAGGCCGCCGCCACCAGCGCCGTCACGCCTACCTGCGTGAGTTTTCTGAGACTGAACTCCAGCCCCAAAGCAAACATCAGAAAGATCACCCCCAATTCCGACAGCGTCTCAATCGTGTGCTGATCCGAGATCAACGGAAACGGCGGTGTATGCGGCCCAATGATCACCCCTGCCAGAATGTATCCCAGCACCACCGGCTGCTTGAGCTGACGAAAAATAATCGTAACCACCGCCGCGACGATCATCACAACGGCGAGGTCTTGAAGAAATGAGACGTGATGCATGCGGACGATAGAAGGCGGAGATCCCAATGGCAATGTAACAGTTGCCTACGGAAACGAGTCCGGCACCCTTTTCGAGCGGGTCCCTTGGAGAAAAAGATGCCTCAGATTTCACACCCCCTCCACCATCGCAGGCCCCCCCAAAAAAACCAATCCGCCTCACCAACATCTGATCCCCTCCGCAGCGGGATTTTGGGACTACGGTGATCACCACCGCTTTTGCGCCCCACGTGATTTCCTCCTGCCGTTCACCATCCAGCAGGACCGACACCATCGCCGCCCCAATCTTTCCCAATTCGTCCGACACCGTCCCCCCTGAAGCGGCAGTTCATGAGCCAACGCGCAAATAACCCGCCTCCCTCACCTCCTCAACATCTTCGCCGCCAGCCCGTCCACAGACTCGCCGGAGTTGCTCAGCACCACCACTCCAAAATCCCTGCTACGCACAATTCCGCAAAAGCTGCTGAATCCAAACGTCCCGCCATTGTGCCAGGTGAGTTCATCCCCGTTCTTCAGCCGGGTGATCTGCCAGCCCAATGCGGCAGCCTCACGGCCCTGTCCCATGGTTTTGGTCAGAGCCAGCCGCACCGTTTCCTCACGCGGATGCAGATGGGCTTCCAGGTACACCAGCATATCCTTCATGGTCGAGCGCACGCCACCAGCAGGAGCCCAGTCGCCCAACTCCCAGGCCGGCGTCTTGTCCCCCTCCTCATCATAACCCGGCACGAATCTCGCGGGATCGCGGGTCCCCACCATGGTGTCCGCCATTTTGAGCGGCTGGCAGATGCGCTCCTCCACCAGTGCAGCATAGGGCTTCCCCCACACATTCTGCATCAAGCGCCCAAGCACCGCCGCCCCCAGATTGGAATACTCCTCATGAGCCCCCGGCTCAGAGTTCAAGGAAACGCGTCCCAGAAACCCGGCGATCATCTTCCAATCGTGATTCACATACGGCTGCCGCGGATCGTAGTTGGGTTGTTTGTCAATATCATCCGCCAATCTCGGGAGGCCGGAAGTGTGATTGGCCAGTTGCACCAGCCGGATCGGCTGATCCTTCTTCGCCAGATGGCTCCAGTCTCCCGGGCCGAGCAGGGGCCGGATGTCCGCGTCCAGTGCCACCTTCTTTTCCACCACCGCCTGAGCCAGCAACAGCGCCGTGAACGTCTTCGTGATGGATCCGATCTCATAGATCGTCTCTCCCGTAGGCAGCTTGCCGCTGCCGGGAGACGTCTCGCCATAGTTGTAGATCCGGGTGCCCCAGTCCTCCAGCACTCCCACTGTCAAGCAGGGCACTTTGCTCTTGCGATAGAACTCCAGCACCGCCTCGTGCACCTTCTTGTCCGTCGCAGACTTTAGAGGGTTGTCATGTTTAGGCTCGGCCCGTAGGGCCTCCTCGCCGGGAGCTTTTGGTTTGCCAGGACGGAAGATCATTCCCGCGATCTTCCCCTGCCCATCAACCACCAGTCGCAGGGTGCAGACACCCTTCTCCCCTTGCACTTCATAGACGCGTGTCTCCTTGTCGGTGAAGACAAGGTTGATTGCTGTAAATTCCCCGTACGGCTGCCGCAGGGAAGTACCAAAGAACTTCTCCGTTGCCTCCAGGCTTAGTTGCTGTTGAAACTCCGCAGAAAGCATCCTGTGCAGCGCTGCGTAGTCCCCGGCATTGTAGCGCTCCATGATCTTCTCGCACACTTCATCGTGTGCAGCGCGGTCGGCAAGTTGGGCAATGGCGGTCATAAGACTGGTAAACCAGGCAAACATAATCAAGACGATGCGATGAATCTTCATATTCGTGATGAACGGTGCACATGACGGCTGAACCGGTCACCTTCCGCCTCCACCAGGAGCGCGTGAACGCACCGGGAAGAGACCGCGAAAGAGATGACGGCGTTGTGGACTGAACTGAAAAACACAAAAATGTGGGTCCGGAGGCACTCGGACGGCGGACTCAATCCCCCTCTTCCAGGGCGAACAACTCCTCCACCCGGATCGTAAATCGCTGGGCCAGCTTCAACGCCAGCACCGTGGACGGCACAAACTTGCCCGTCTCAATGGCATGGATCGTCTGGCGGGACACCTCCACGGCATCAGCCAAATCCTGCTGCGTCAGATTATGGCGGGCGCGCTCCACCTTAAGATGGTTCTTCATTCATCCGCGCCCTCCCTTCCCTTCCACCAGGCATAGAGCCGCCAGCCGTAGAGCTGCGAGTGGAAGACCAGCGCATACACCAACAGCATGAAGTTTGTCTGGTAGCCCACATCTACCGATGGATCCTGCTTTGCCCAGGCATAGGTTTTGACTGACATGCGCACGACAATCAGCACTACCACCGCCCACTGGAGCGATGTCAGTCGCAACCGCGCAATCCATTCGTCCTCCACCTTCTCCCGCGCACAGGTGATAAAGAGCAAACCCGCCATGCAAAGGCACTGCACCAACAGCCCCACCCCAGAAGTGAGATCGTCCATCGGCGGCAGCGTCACCGCCACGTAAACGAACGTGCCCACATAGAGCAGAACGCCCAACCATTTGAACCATCGAGGCAACAAAATGCGCGGAAGCATAGGGAAGTCGTGGTGACGCCACAACTACGCGCATACTTTACATCATGTAAAGTATGTTTTACATAAAAAGGACGAGAGACTCCAGACAGCCAGACTCCAGACATCATATCTGAGCCCTCTCACTTGGAGCCCACCATCCCAGCGCAGCCATCTCAACCAGCGCAGCCATCTCAACCAGCGCAGCCATCTCAACCAGCGCAGCCATCTCAACCAGCGCAGCA
>NZ_BATQ01000139.1 GCF_000739635.1 Verrucomicrobium sp. BvORR034
GGGGAACCGTAACCATAGGAGGGGTCACGCGGTGGGGCAGCATCGTGTGGAACGCGCTCCCGATCACGATATGCAGGGCGGCGGATGCCGGCATCGGGGTAGGGCGCGCCGTCGGGATAGGTCAGACCGGGACCATGGGGCTGGCGGCGCTGCTCATAGCGAAGTTCCAGCTCCCAATTGGGATCTTCATCTACCCAATAGGGATCATCACGATGCGGTGGACGTGCTCCCCGATAGCCTGGCGGCGGCGGGACTGGTTCCATACGTCCTTCCACACGGTCAGCAGCATCTTCAATCTTCCGGCCAAGGCCGAAGAAGATCTCGCCGATTTTTTCGTGGATCTGACGACGGCGTTTCTTCAGGTGATCAATCGGCCCTTCAGCCTGCGCAGGCAGGGCCGGAAAGATCATGAGGGCCGCCAGCGCGCCGAAGAGACTGCGCACCAGAGTAGTGGAAAAGGGTTTCATAGGATGGGCGGGAAAAGAATGGAGTCACCAAGAGTGCCAGCCAGTGAGACGGGAATGCGGACCAAAAAACTCAACCGGGTTTCAAATGTCTCTGACCGTCACAGTCTGAATCGCTTGGCCCAAATGGCATGGATGCTTGCACCCGGGGAGCCTCGTCCCTGCCATAGAATAGTGCTTGACCACCTTAGTAGACTCAACTCAGATATACTGTATACAGTTTAGGAAATTCCTTTGATTGATGATCTCCCTCGACACCAGCACTCCGCAACAAGGCCTGCAACCCGTCCGCCGCTTCACACTGGCGGAGGAGGTCGCGGACCAAGTACGCCGGGCGATCATTTCTGGCCAAATCGCCGAGGGCAGCGCAATCAGCGAGCCCAAGCTCGCAGCGCAGTTGGCCGTGAGCCGCGTGCCCGTACGAGAAGCGTTGGTAGAGCTTGAGCATGACGGCGTCGTGGAGTTTGACCACCGCGGGCGCTGCCAAGTGCGGCAGTTCAGTGCCGACGACGTGCGGGAAATCGTGACCCTACGCCAGACGCTGGAGGTGATGAGCGCCCGACTGGCGGCCGAGAATCTCACCGCAGAAACTGCCGCCGCTCTACAGGAGAACGTGCACGCCTTCGAACAGGAGACGGACGTGACCAACATCAGCCGGCTGGACGTGGCGTTTCACGATCTGATCATGCAGACAGCAGGGCATGGACGGCTCCTCACCTGCTGGAGGACGGTGCGCACCCAATTTGAACTTCTTCTCGCCAAGGCCCATCGCTGGCAAAAAGCGCACGACATTCCGGTGACGGACCACGCGCTGCGCGGTCACCGCCCCATTCTCAATGCCATCCTCGACCGCGATGCCGAGAAAGCCGGACAAGCCATGCGCCAGCACATCGCGGACTGGGGCGAGCTCAACTACAAATTGGGCATGGGCAAAGATGTTTGAGGAATCGATTCCGCCCCCTCCCCTACTTTTCACTTTTTACTCTCCACTTTTCACTGCTCCCTCATGAAACCCATCGTTCAAATCTCACTGGACCTCACTAACATTGACGAAGCACTCAAGACCGCGGCTCTGGCGATCCGGGCTGGGGTGGACTGGCTGGAGGCTGGCACTCCTTTAATCCTGGCAGAAGGTCTGCACGGCGTGCGCGCTCTGCGAGCCTCGTTCCCCGGCATCCCGATCGTGGCCGACCTCAAAACGATGGACGGTGGCTATCTGGAAGCGGAAATGATGGCGCAGGCCGGAGCCACCCATGTGGTGGTCATGGCCCGCGCTCATGAAGAGACGATCAAGTGCGTGGTGAAGGCCGGCAGGGATCACAATGTCAAAGTTATGGGTGATAACCTTGGCTGCCCGGACATGGTGGCAGGCGCGAAGATGCTGGAGGATCTGGGCTGCGACTATGTGATCCACCACATCGGCTATGACGAACGCCGTGGCATCGCCGCCGCCGGTCAACGCATGCCCAGCCCGCTCGATCAGTTGCGTGAGGTGGTGCAGGCCGTCAAGATTCCCGTTCAAGCCGTAGGCGGCCTCACGCTTGAGCAGGCCATCCAGTGCCCCCAATACGGTGCGCCGCTTGTGGTGTTGGGCGCTCCCCTCACAGTGGATGCTGATGCGTTCAAGACGGCCGACGGCGATCTTGAAGGATCTCTGCGCCTGATCTGTGAGGCCGTGCACTCCCAGGTGGTTCCCGGGTTTAGCGCCTAGTGCTCGTTGCAACGTTTTAGATCATCAAATTCCGCATTCCGCATTCCATGAAAACTGCTTCCGCTGCTGTTGTGAACTTTGCCCCGGAGAAGGGGTCAGTTGAGATTCGTGAGATCCTTGCCCCGGAGATCGGGGATGATGATGTGCTGCTGGAAGTCGCCAATGTGGGCGTCTGTGGCAGTGACCTGCACCAATGGACAGCCGACCATAGCTGGCCGGTGAACTACCCGGTGGTGCTGGGCCATGAGTTTGGCGGCCACATTGTGGAGACCGGCAAAAACGTGATCAACTGGAAGGAGGGCGACCGCGTGGTGAGTGAGACGGCGGCTGTCATCGACATCAACAACCCCATGAGCCGTCAGGGTCTCTACAACCTGGACCCCACGCGCAAGGGTTTCGGCTACGGCGTGAACGGGGCCATGACCCGCTTCGTGCGCGTACCCTCCCGCTGCCTCCACCGAGTGCCGGACAAGCTGGCCTTTGAACAAGCCTGCCTTACTGAGCCCTGCTGTGTGGCTTACAATGCCGTAGTGGAGAACAGCCGTCTAAAGCCTGGAGATCGCGTGATAGTGCTTGGCCCAGGCACCATTGGCATTCTGTGCGCCGCAGTGGCCCGTCTGTGTGGGGCCGAGGTCGCCCTGGTGGGACTGGAGAATGACCGTCAGCGTCTGGAGATTGCTAAATTGTATGGCTGCGAAGGCATCATCGGCGACGCGACGGAATGGGCCAAGCGGCGAGATGGCTTGGGCGCCGATTGCGTGATCGATGCCGCTGGCTCCAGCATCACCTTAAAGATCGCGCTGCAACTGGTGCGCCCCAACGGTTGGATCACCAAGGTGGGCTGGGGTCCGCAGCCGCTGGGCTTCTCCATCGATCCCCTCGTGCAGAAAAACGTGACCCTGCAAGGCAGCTTCAGCCACAATTGGCCCGTGTGGGAGCGCGTCATCGCCCTCCTGGCAGGCGGTCAATTGGACGTGAAACCTATCATCGGTGGCGTCTGGCCCGTGACCGAATGGCACGAGGCATTCGAGAAGATGCACAGTGGCGAGGTGGTGAAATCCGTTCTGAAGCCGGTGTAAGCGTTGTATAGTTGGCCATGCTTCAACTAGTGATCCAATCTCTGGCGTCTGCCCAAGACGAGGGAAAACTTCGTTTTCATCTCATTGGCGGCTATGGCCTGGATGCGCACCACTACCACCGCGACACACGCGATTTGGACATCTTGATCGCGAGCGATGAAGCTGACGTCGTGCATGAGATTGCATCCATGTTGGGCTATGTCCAGCACGACAAGACCCCGGCATTCCTCCGCTATTGGCATCCCACCGATGCCAAGTTCCTTCCCATTGACGTCATGCTGGTGAACTCCAGTACCTTTGCCAAGCTCTCATCTGACTCTATCACCCACTCATTTCAAGGTGTTGAAGTCACCTGTCCGTCAGTAGCCAGCTTCATCGCATTGAAGCTACACGCTTTGAAAAACAACCCCGGACGGACCAGAAAAGATCTGAACGACATTGCGGCATTGATTGAGAAGAACCCAGGCTCGGTAGCGCTGGAGGAAGTAAAAGCCCTCTGTGACCGGTATGCCCCACCTCATATCTTCGATAAGCTCAAAGTCCTGCTAGAACTATGAACAGCAACCTTCTGGATCTGGAACTGCCGACCGACTCCCCGACTTGGGATGAACGAGATATTGATCTGGCAGCTCTGAACGAGTGGCGCATGCAAGCGACCATTTGGGAACGCGAGCACGGTGAGGAGAGAGCACGGGAAGTCCCCAACCCAGAGCCCTTTGTCTGGGCAGACTGAAACACCGTCAGCCGTTTCACCATGAACACACGACGGACATTTGTAGCTTCCTCCGTGGCGGCGACGATGGCGGGGCCTTTGCTGGCGGCAGAAGGCACTGGTGAAGGCGCGGGCACAGGTCGCAAGACCATTGAAACAGACGTGCTGGTGTGTGGTGGTGGCTGCGCGGGCACCGCGGCGGCACTGAGCGCGGCCCGCCATGGAGCACGGACGCTGCTGGTGGAGAAGGCTCCTTTTGCGGGCGGCATCATCACCAGTGTTGGGTTGCCCTATTTCGATGGTATTTCCAACATTGGCGACCACCGCGTGGTGGTGAAAGGTATCGCCCTGGAACTGCTGTCCAAGACCGGAGTGTGTGCCTCTGACGCGCAGGTGATCAAACCACACAACCCGACGATCCCCAACACGTTTGAGTTCAAGGTACTACTGGACCGGGAACTACAGGCGCAAAAAGACCGGCTCACAGTGTTGTACAACTCCTTTGCCTGCGAGGCGGAGTCGTCCAATGGCCGGATCCGTAGTGTCACCATTGCCAACAAAGACGGTCTGGTGACCGTACGCCCCAAGGTCGTGATTGACTGCACCGGCGATGCCGATGTCGCCGCCTGGGCCGGTGCGCCCACCGAACAAAGCGCCGAGGTGCAGCCATTGACCCTCCACTTCCGCATCGGCGGCGTGAAGCCCGCCAAGGGCATCGGCGGACTCTGCCGCGAGTCCCTGGTGAAAGCCCAGGCCCAGGGCGAACTCCCCTACTTCTACGGCCCGGGAGTGATGTTCCTCTTCGGCAAGGACGAGGTCTATGTGCACGGCATCCGTGTGCCAGCCAATCCCACCGACGCCTCTGACCTGTCCAGAGCAGAGATGCAAGGGCGGGCTGATGCCCTGGCCATGTTCAAGGCGTGGAAACGGGACATCCCGGCGTTCGCAGATTCCTATTTCCTCGAAGCTTATCCGTGGATCGGCGTGAGAGAATCGCGCCGGCTCATCGGCCAGCATGTGCTGAATGAAAAGGAGATCATGGGCGGACGCCGATTCCCCGACGCGATCGCCACTGGCTGCTGGTACCTGGACCTGCACCCCAACAAGACCACCTTAGGCAGCGCCAACGACTTCAAACCCGAGAAGGTCCAGCCCGGCCCCTACGACATCCCCTATCGCTCTCTGGTCCCTCAGAAGATCGAGAACCTCCTCGTAGCCGGCCGCTGCCACTCCGCCACCCGCGGAGCCCATGCCTCCACCCGCGTCACCGTCACCGCCATGGCCCTTGGCGAAGCCGCCGGCTGCGCCGCCGCCCTGGGCTTGAAAAACAACACCAACGTAGCCGAATTGGACGGTCAGAAAGTGCGGGAAGTTCTCGCGACCGTGAATGCCGGACCGTTCACTGATGCGGCTTAGGCGGCCCTTGCTTATCCCCTTTTCCCTTACCCCTCTTCCCTCTCCCCACCCATGCGCCTCAAAGACAAAGTCATCATCGTCACAGGAAGCTGCACCGGCATTGGCAAGGCCATGGCCAAGCGTTTCGTCACTGAAGGAGCCAAGGTCGTGATCCACGGACTGGAGGCGGACCTGGGGGCGCAGGTGATCGAGGAATTGGGAGCGGAGAATGCGACGCTGCACATCGAGGATCTCACGGCAGAAGGCGCGCCCGAACGCCTGGTGGAATTGGCCGTAAAGAGTTTCGGAAAACTGGACGCGGTGGTGAACAACGCCGCCATGGTCGTGGCCTCCAACATTCACAACACCGACCTGGCCTTCTTCCGCAAAATGATGGAGGTCAACACGGTCGCCCCGTTTGCCCTGATCAAAGCCGCGCTTCCTCAGCTTCGAGAGACGCGGGGTGCCGTGCTGAACATCGGATCCGTCAATGCATGGAGCGGTGAACCCAATCTCCTGCCCTACAGTGTCTCCAAAGGAGCGCTGATGACCCTCACCCGCAACTTGGGCGATACACTCATGCGCGAAGATCATGTTCGCGTAAACCAGATCAACCCCGGCTGGGTGCTCACCGAAAACGAGGCCCAACGCAAGAAGGAGCACGGTCTGCCAGAAGACTGGTACACTCACGTTCCACGCGTGTATGCCCCTGCAGGTCGCATCCTCTGGCCGGACGAGATCGCCGTGGCGGCGGTGTACTGGTTGGCCGATGAAAGCGGCCCCATTAGCGGTCAGGTCGTGGATCTGGAGCAGCATCCCTTCATCGGCCGGAACCCACCCAAAGACTCCTCAACCATCCCGGTGAGCGGCAAGCAGTAAGAGGCAAGTGGTGGTTTCAACCCATTCCCAATTCCTCATTCATCATTCCTAATTTTTCTCCTTCTCCCATGCCCAAACTTGCTGCATTCCCCAAAGCCTTCATGCAGGCGCTCTGCAAAGACGGATCGATGAAACTGTCTGAGTGGATCGGCCTTGCCTCCAAGCTGGACGTACAGGGTCTGGAATGGTACGCCGGATTCCTGGAAATGGCGGATGAGCGAAACTGGGCAGGCTTCCGCAAGCAGGTGGAGGATCTGGGCCTGGTGATCCCCATGATGTGCTGCTCACCGGATTTCACACATCCCGACACCGCTTTTCGTGAGGCGCAGATAGCCAAGCAGAAGGGCTGGATCGACATGACCCATGCCCTGGGCGGCTCGTTTTGCCGGGTGCTTTCCGGCCAGCGTCGCCCGGAGTTGACCATGGACCAGGGCGTGAGCCTCGCGGCGGAATGCATCGCGGCCTGCCTGCCCTATGCGCAGGAACGAGGCATCACGCTCATCATCGAGAACCACTACAAGGACGACTTCTGGGACTACCCAGAGTTTGCCCAGAAGATGGATGTCTTCTGCAAGTTGGTGGACCTTATCGACCACCCGGCCTTTGGGGTGAACTATGATCCCAGCAACACCTATCTGGCTGGGGAGGACCCCCTGGAACTCCTGCGTCGCGTGTCTCACCGCGTGGTGACCATGCACGCCAGCGACCGCTATCTGATTGAAGGAACGATCGAAGATCTGCGGAAGGAAGAAGGCGGTTCCGCCGGCTATGCCAAACGCCTGCGTCACGGAGAAATCGGCAAGGGATTGAACGACTACGATGCGATCTTCACCGAGCTGAAAAGCAAGGGATTCGATGGCTGGATCAGCATCGAAGACGGCATCGAGGGGATGGATCAACTGGAGCGCAGCGTCGCATTCTTGCGGAAGAAGATCGCAGCGCATTGGTGCTGACCCGGAATCAGTAAGAGGAGCGAGGGACATTCGTGTCCCGGTCCGTGCCCAGGGTCCCATGAGGTCGTTTTCCGGCTGGATGACCGTCAACCCCTTCGGCACCTTCCCGATGGGCCCGACCAAACCACATCCCCGCTCCGCAGCAGGGTTGGAGTACCGCTTTTAAGCGGAATCACGCCCCGAACGTCTCATGACGTGCACCCTCATCCCGCTGGCCGGACGCGTTTCACCGCGGGCACCCTCAAGGGCCCAGCGAATCCTGATTCCGCTTAAAAGCGGTACTCCAACCCTGGCGCGGACATCAACCGACCAGAGGGGGCCACACCGCTCTGCTGGGGATTTTGACACACATCCGCCATACCCCCGCCACTTCCAAGCCGCCCCACTCTGACGCACTGGAGAACATCCAGCCATTAGTTGATGGGGGTTCTAGAATTGACCTCCCAGCCGCTTCGAACCCCGACGCTCCAGCAGCGCGCCAGCTCAAGTTTTATGTCTTGGGTCTTCCAGTCTTGTGTCTGCCTCGCGCAGCGGGCCTCAAGTCTGATGTCTGGCGTCTAGCAGTCTGGAGTCCCCTCAGCGCCGGCTTGAAAGACTCCCATCCACCCCATCGTATTCTCCGGCACCCCCACTGGTCAGACCATCAGATGATCACCTCCATTTTTCTCCCATCCCCGCTCCCTTGCCCATGAAAATCACCGCCATCTCCCGACCTCCATCGTTGGTGGAAAAAGTGGCCACCCAGCTGGCGGAGCTCACCCGTGGCGAGGATGCAGAGGGCGGAAGACGGTTGCCAGCGGTGCAGGCGCTGTCTGAACAGCTCGGCGTGAGCCGCAGCGTGGTCCGGGAGGCGGTGAAGCGCCTGGAGACGCAGGGCCTACTGGAGGTGAAACAGGGTGTGGGCATGCGCTCCACAGACAATCTGCACAAACCTCTGACCCAGGCGGTGGAGCTCCTGGTTCCGGATGCGCAGGAACGCTTGCGCCAGCTCGTGCAGGTGCGTTTGATGCTGGAGCCGGAACACGCGCGACTGGCGGCTCTGAACGCCACCCCAGAACAACGCACCCACTTGCAGGAAGTGTATGACCGTCTCGCGGCGTCCGACTCATTGAAGGCCGCGATTGAGGCGGACATGGCCTTTCATCATGCGCTGGCCTCAGCATCAGGAAATCAAGTCTCGGCTATGATGCTCCTGTCGCTCACAGATCTCCTGAAGGCCAGTCTGTCCCGCGGCTACAGCCGGGTGACCACCGAGTCCGCCATCGTCGAGCACGGCATCATTCTGAAGTCTGTGCTGGGGCGTGATGCGGCGGGTGCAGAGTCCGCGATGCGACAGCATCTGGACACCACCCTGGATGAACTGGCTCTACAGCCGAAGAAGCGGCCAGTGCGCAAGAGATCCGCTGGCAACTGATCACTCCCCACCCCCTCCAGATAGTCTTTCCCTCTTCCGCATGAATCTGTCCCCTCTCTCCCTGCCCTTGGTGACACTACTGGCGTGTTCGACCGTCTGGGCTGCCGCTCCCCCAGAGCCCCCACCCGTCTTCCGGGCTGGGGCGGCGGCAGTGGATATCACCCCCCTGAAGTTCCCCGTGCGAGTGAACGGCAACTTCACGGAGCGCCTGGCCCACCAAGCCAATGATCGGCTACACGCCCGGGCACTGGCCTTGGATGATGGAAAAGTGACAGCCGTCCTCTGCGTGGTGGACACCTGCATGATGTCGCGGGAACTGATCGACAAGGCGAAGGCGCAGGCCTCCAAGGAGACCGGCATCCCTGTGAGCCGCATGCTGGTGAGTGCCACCCACACGCACAGCGCTCCCTCCGCCTTGGGCTGCCTGGGCAGCCGGGAGGATCCCGAGTACGCCGCGTGGTTGCCGGGCAAGATCAGCGAAGCCCTGACGGCGGCGGCAAAAGCCCTCCAACCGGCCAGGATAGGCTGGTCATCCGTGGATGACTGGGATCACACCCATAACCGGCGCTGGATCTACCGTCCCGACAAGGTTCCGGCCGATCCGTTTGGCCAGTCCACGGTGCGGGCCATGATGCACCCTGGGCATGAAAGCCCCCAGCATGTCGGCCCCTCCGGCCCGGTGGATCCCGAATTGAGCGTGGTGTCCGTGCAAACGCTCGATGGCAAACCGCTGGCGGTACTAGCCAACTACTCGCAGCATTACTTTGGCGCCACAGCCGTGTCAGCGGACTACTACGGTGTGTTTTGCCGGGAGGTGGCAAAACGTCTGGGCCAGGCTTCGGGCGAAGGCCCCTTCGTGGCCATGATGACTCAGGGCACTAGCGGCGACCTGATGTGGAGGGACTACGCCAAGCCCGCGAAGAACGTGAGCATGACACAATACGCGGAAGAAGTGGCAGGTCGCGCCGCGGAAGCCCTGGCCAAGGTGAAGCACCACAATCATGTGCCCCTGAACGTGGTGGAAACGCACCTGCCACTGCACTACCGCACGCCGGATGGCGATCGACTGGCCTGGGCGCGCCAGGTGGTGGCCCCTCTGGTCGATCGACTCCCGCAGAGCAAACCCGAGATCTATGCGAAAGAGGCGCTCTATCTGCACGAAAAGCAAAAGACGGAACTCGTCCTGCAGGCGTGGCGGATCGGCGACCTGACCCTGGCTGCCCTTCCCAATGAGGTCTTTGCCCTCACCGGACTGAAGCTGAAATCGCAGGCACCCCTGGGTGCTCACTTCAACATCAGCCTCGCCAACGGAGCAGAGGGATACATCCCCCCTCCAGAGCAACATTTCCTGGGCGGCTACACCACCTGGCCAGCCAGGACAGCGGGGCTGGAAGTGCAGGCAGAGCCACGTATCGTGGAAAGCCTGCTGGGTGCCCTGGAGGTTGCAGGCGGGAGCAAGAGGCGTTCGATAAAACACCCTGCCGGCGCCTACGCCCAGGCAGTGCTGGCCGCCGGGCCGCTGGCCTACTGGCGACTTGAGGAGGCACAAATCCCCGATGCCCAGGAGGAGCAAGGCAAGGCAGAACTGGACGCAACCATGGAAAAGGGTGTGGCGCTCTACCTTCCCGGACCCGATGGAGCGGGATTCTCAGGTGGAGAGATCAATCGGTCCATCCACCTTGCGGGCGGGCGGCTGCGAGCACTGCTGCCAACCCTGCCGAAGACTTACTCGGTGGAGATGTGGTTCTGGAACGGCCTGCCAGACGATGCCCGCCCGGTGACGGGCTACCTTTTCTCTCGAGGGAAGGACGGCGATGCCCAGTGCGCCGGAGATCATGTAGGGATCGGCGGCACGGTGGACAAGGAATCGACAGGACGGTTGATCGTTTACAACGGCAACCAGAGGAAACAACTTCTGCTCGGCCGCACCCGGCTGGCGCTCCGGGCCTGGCACCATGTCGTGATGACACGGGACGGAGATCGTGTGCGTGTGTACCTGAACGGCAATTTGAAACCGGAGATAGAAGGAGAGCTGCCCTCCACTCTCCCGGATGGCCCCAGCGAGCTGTTTCTGGGAGGCCGTTGCGATCGCTTTGCCACGCTGGAGGGCAAGGTGGACGAGGCCGCGGTGTATGCACGGGCTCTCACGGGCGAGGAAATAGCCAGCCGGTTCAAGCTCTCAGGACAAATCCCGCCACCAGCAGTGGTGGCAAACGAGCCAGCCCCCACTCCGACACCCCCAAATGCGGACAAGGCGGCAGAGGCTACACCTCCTCTGAGCCCGGAGGAGTCCCTGAAGCGCATTCACGTGCGAGAGGGATTCATGGTGGCGCTGGCCGCAGCGGAACCCCTGGTGCTGGATCCGGTGGCCTTTGACTGGGATGCCAGAGGCAGGCTGTGGGTGGTGGAGATGGCTGACTACCCGCTGGGCATAGATGGCAAAGGCCAGCCCGGAGGGAGAGTCCGCATCCTGGAAGACACCGATGGCGATTTGCGATATGACAAGGCCACGCTCTTTGCCGAAGGCTTGCGGTTTCCAACGGGCATCCTGACCTGGCGGGATGGCTGCCTCATCACAGCGGCTCCAGAAGTGCTGTTTCTGCGGGATGAAAACGGTGACGGCAAGGTGGACGATGGCGGACGCACCGTGTTGCTTTCAGGGTTTCAGGAAGGCAACCAGCAGCTGCGAGTCAACGGGCTGCGCTGGGGCCTGGACGGCTGGGTGTATTGCGCCAACGGAGGCCACACCCCGGCCTATGGCAAGGAGGTAAAGATCACCTCGTCACTGACCGGCAAACGCATCGCCTTGGGCAGTCGGGACTTCCGGTTCAAGCCCGATTCTGGCGAAATCGAGCCTCTCAGCGGTCCGGCACAGTTTGGTCGCAATCGCGATGAATGGGGCCGGTGGTTCGGCGTCCAAAACAGCAACCCCATCTGGCACTACGCTCTGGAGGACCGGCACCTGCAGCGCAATCCCCATGTTGCCCCGCCTTCGCCCAAGGTGCTGCTGACGGAGCCCAATGCCCGCGTGTACCCCGTGAGCTCTCCGGAGCAGAGGTTTCACAGCTTCGATCAAGCAGGACGTTTCACCTCCGCGTGCTCGGCCACGATTGTGGGAGATGCTCGACTGATGGGCTCCTCCGCTCCCGGAATAGAGCAGGCGATGGTGTGTGAACCATTCCACAACCTCGTGCAACATCTCGAACTCACACCGGAGGGGCCCTCCTTCAAGGCTCGTCAGGTCATGGCGGGCAAGCACGACTTCTTTGCCAGTGAAGACCGCTGGTGCCGCCCGGTCATGGTTCGCTCTGGGCCAGACGGGGCGCTCTGGGTGGCGGACATGTACCGCTACATGATCGAGCACCCACAGTGGCTGCCGGATCCAGGAAAGAACGCCCTTCTTCCCCACTATCGCAAAGGGGATGACAAAGGTCGCATCTACCGGGTGTTTGCGAAGGATCGCGCCCCCTCCACGGACAAGGTGGCTCTGGACAAGGCATCTCCCTATGACCTTGCGGCCACGCTGGAGAGCGGCAATGCCTGGCGACGGGACAAGGCGCATATGCTGCTGGCGTGGAGCACGGATCGATCTGTGCTGCCGGCACTGGGCCAGTTGGGGAGTGAATCCAAGTCTCCGTTGGCGCGGGTGCATGCGCTTTGGATCCTCCATGCAAAGGGGGCCCTGGAATCTGGACTACTTGCGAAGGCACTCCAGGATACCGCGGTCGAGGTGCGCGAGAATGCCCTGCAAATGGCCGCAGGAAGACGGGAGCAGGAAGTGATCGGGGCCGCATGCGCGCTGGCAAATGACCCCGATGCCAAAGTCCGGCTTCAGCTTGCCACGACCTTGTGGGGCTGGGAGGACCCCGTGGCATCCAAGGCGCTGATCCAACTCGCTCAGGACTCAGGCAACTTCGAGATGATAAGAGCTGCTGCGTTGAGCTCCGCCCAGCCCCACCTCACAGCCCTGGCCAAAGCTTCGGAACAGAGGAAAATGCCCGAGGCCATGACCGATGGCCTGCTGCAAACCGCCGCAGGGGCAGGAAATGCTGAGGCCCTGTCCCTTCTGATGGGCCCTCTGCTGGATCGCGCGATGGCTGACGCAGACGTCGAAACCACCGTCAAACACACGGCCGTGGTGGGATCGGCATGGCAGGCACTCAAGCGGAAGGGCACCCGGCTGGAAGTCCTGGCCGCAACCAAGTCTGACTCTCAAGATTGGCAGTCGCTTATCGCCACCGAGAAGGCATTGACCGAAAAGCTACGCCGGACGGGAGATGCTGCCAGCACTCCCCTGACGGTGCGCATTGCCGCCGCTGCAGCGCTGCTGGCATACGATGAAAAGCCAGCTGGGCCCGTGGCCGTGCTGCTGGAGGCGATGCAACCCGGGACCGGAATTGCCGATTTCAAGACAGCCGCCGCCGCACTGAGGAACAGTGGGAGTGATGAAATAGCCGTATCGTTGCTGGAAAGTTGGGCGCAGTACAGCCCGGCCCAGCGGGAGGTCGTACTGGATGTCGTATTGGAGAAACCCGAGGCAACCCGCCGGCTGCTTGACGCTCTACAGACCCGGCTGGTGTTGCCCGCCAGCCTGGACATCCAGCGGCAGTCCCGTCTTCTTAAGTATCCGGACAAGCTGCTAAGAGAACGCGCTTCTACACTGCTGGGAGCCCCCTCCTCCCGCCAGAAGGTGCTGGACACCTTCCGCCCGGCCTTGACCCTGCCGGGGGACGCCACGCGTGGTCGTCAGGTCTTTTCACAGGCCTGCGTGGCCTGCCATCAGCTGGACGGCACGGGATTGGTCGTGGGACCAGACTTGCGCACCGTCGTGCAGCATCCAGCTGACAAGCTGTTCACCTCCATCCTGGATCCCAGCGCGAACATTGAACCTGGATTCACTGCTTATTTCTGTGAACTGAACGACGGCACCCAGCTGTACGGAGCGATCACCAGCGAGGCAGGCGACAGCCTCACGCTGCGCCTTGCAGACGGCAGCGCCCGCACCGTGCTGCGGAGTGGTCTGAAGCGCCTGCAAAGCGCGAATGTCTCCCTCATGCCCGACGGCCTGGAGGCCCTGCTTACCCCTCAGTCTCTGGCGGACCTCATCGCCTACTTAAAGGTGCCCAAGTGATCCCCACCCAGCCCTCCTCCCACCATCAAAACTCTCTGACCTACACCATGTCCTCCACCCCGCTTTTTCGCTCTCTTCTTAGTCTGTCGCTGACGCTAGGCCTGACGGGCATCTCGTTGCTTCCCGGAACCCTCTACGCCGCGGAGTTGCACATCGGCCACGCCACGGTGGACATCACCCCCGACCGGCCTGTGGCACTGGCGGGACAATTTAACACGAGGATCTCGACCAAAGCAGAGACGCCCATCGTAGCGGCAGCACTGGCCATGGAATCCAAGGAAGGCGACAAATCCGTGGACCAGGCACTGATTATCACCTGTGACCTGGTGGCAATTCGAGACGGCCTGCAAGACCGGCTTCGCATGAGCCTGGCAGGCAAGCTGCCCGGACTGGACCTGAAGAAACTCCTTCTGAACGCGACCCATACGCACACAGCACCGTTGACGCTGGAACTTGAACGAAACCCCAACCGATATGAAATCCCCAAAGAAGGGGTGATGCAGCCGAGTGAGTACACTGCCTTCTTGCTGACCCGGCTGGTGGAGGTTGCAGAGCAGGCCTGGAAGAACCGCCAACCCGGTGGAGTAAGCTGGACGCTCGGTCATGCCGTAGTGGGTCAGAATCGCCGCGCAGTGTATGCCGATGGACGTGCACAGATGTATGGCAACACGAATGACGCCCGGTTCCGTGGCCTGGAGGGAGGCGAAGACCACGGCGTGGAAATGCTCTTCTTCTGGAATGCTAAACAGGAACTGCAGGCACTGGCGGTGAATCTGGCCTGCCCCGCACAGGAAGTGGAGAGCCGCAAAGCGATCAATGCCGACTTCTGGCACGAGACCCGGGAGCAGTTGCGCAAAGAGCTGAAGGCACCGAACCTTACCATCCTGGGCTGGATCAGTGCCGCCGGAGATCAGAGCCCGCATTTGATGTTCCGCAAAAAGGCGGAAGAGCGCATGCGCAAGCTGCGCGGACTGACAAGCAAAGAGGAGATCGCACGGCGAGTGACTGCCGCAGTGATGGACACCGTGGAGATTGCACGCAAGGAAATAACCCCCAGCCCACCCTTCACGCATCAGGTGGAGACACTCTCCCTGCCCCCGCGGCGCATCCTGCCGCGGGAGAAGGAACAAGCCCAAATGCAGATCACGCAGTACGAGAACATGGGGACCTTGAACAACTACCTGCTGAACATGCTGGAGAGAGAGCGTGAGGTAGTGCGACGGGCTGAGGCCGGCGACAAGGCGCCAAACTACGAGATGGAACTGCACACCCTCCGCCTGGGTGAAGTGGCAATCGCGACGAATCCGTTTGAACTGTATTTGAACTACGGCATCCAGATGAAGTCCCGCAGTCCAGCGCTGCAGACGTTTTTGATCCAACTGGCCTGTGGCTCAGGACTGTACCTGCCCACGCCCGAGGCCATTGAAGGCGGCAGCTACAGCGGACTGCCTCACACGAACAAGGTCGGCCCCGAGGGCGGCCAGATCCTGGTGGACCGCACGGTGGAAGCCATTCGCGGGATGTGGCCAGCTCCCGCGGCGGAGACTGGCGGCGCGAAGAAGGAGTAGGTTGATTATTTCATCGGCACATTAAAGTACTGAAATCCATATGATTCGTCACACCGTCGTTTTTCGTTTGAAGCATGCCGCCGGTTCCGCAGAGGAACAGGCCTTTCTCCAGGCAGCCGGAGAGCTGGCCGCCATTCCCGGCGTGGAGAAGTTCGAGGCTCTGCGTCAAGTGAGCCCGAAGAATCCCTACACCTTCGGCCTGTCCATGGAGTTCGCCAATGCCGCGGCCTACGCAGGATACAATGACCACCCCGAGCACGTGCGTTTTGTGCAGGAGCGGTGGCTGCAAGAAGTCGCGGAGTTTATGGAGATTGACTACGAGAAGGCGTAGGGAATGCGAAAAGTAGTGCCAGGCTTTAGTCTGGCGACGTGTGACGCGAGCAGCCTGACTGAACAGGCTGAAGCCCATAGAACCTGCTGGCGAAAGCGACGTCAAGCCGCCAGCACTCCAAGACGCTGCCACGAACCGAGGGGGCCCAAGCCCGGAGATCGTCACCTCCAGCGCGAAGCGTCTTGGAGTGCGTGTGGCTCGACACCGCTTTGGCGGATCTTGTGAGCACCTCGAACCTGAGCCGCCGAGCAGCGGAATTGACCGCAGCAGCCGTCAACAGCTTGACTGAACAGCCCCGCATGCGGGACTGTGCCTACTTTACGCCACAGACCTGTCGAGACCCCGACTTATCCCTCTTCCCTTTCCCCTTTTCCCCCTCCCTCCCTTACCCCTCTCCCCCCACCATCCAGCAGATAATCGCCTTCTGCACATGCAGGCGGTTCTCCGCCTCGTGGAAGATCACGTCAGCGTGTTGCTCAAGGACTTCGTCAGTGATCTCCTTCTCACGATAGGCCGGGAGGCAGTGCATGACGATGGCGTCCTTGGCAGCGTGCTGCATGAGACCGGCGTTGATCTGGTAGGGCTTGAGGATCTCAATGCGCTGGGCGCTTTCCTCTTCTTTGCCCATGCTCACCCAGACGTCGGTGTACACCACGTCGGCACCGGCAACGGCCTTGGCGGGGTCTGCCTCAAGCACGACCTTGTCGGTGCCGAGTTTTTCCATGAACACCGCCGGGGGCTGAAAAGCCTTGGGCGCGCCAATGGTGAGATCAAAGCCAAGACGGGCAGCGGCCCACATCCAGGAGCGGGCCACGTTACAGTCGCCATCACCCAGGAAGCAGACTTTCTTCCCCAGCCAGCCTCCGAGGCGCTCGTGCATGACCTGGAGGTCGGCCAGGATCTGGCACGGATGCTCCTCGTCGGTGAGAGCGTTGATGGTGGGCAAATGACTGTACTCAGCGAACTGCTCCACATCCGCCTGGGCGTAGGTACGAATGACCGCCCCATGCACCATGCGACCGAGGACACGGGCAGTGTCCTTGACAGGCTCGCCACGGCCAAGCTGGGTATCAGCACCACTGAGGAACATGACGCTGCCACCGAGCTCGCGGATGCCTACCTCAAAGCTGACGCGGGTGCGGGTGGAGGACTTGTTGAAAATGAGAGCCCACGTCTGACCGGTCAGCACCTGGGGAGTGGCGGCGCGGTTCTTGCGAAGGTCGGCACCGAGCTCGACGATGGCTGTGATCTCCTGAGCAGTAAGAGCCTCGATGGACAACAGGTTCTTCATGGGACGATGTGGGCTGAAAAAGGTGAAAGGAATTCGGAGCGGGAGTGCGGACACATTCCGCTCCGAAGCAGGATCTAGGCGAGGGCGGAGAGGATAGATTTCATGATGCTGAGGCCCTCCTGTGCCTCGGCGTCGGAGGTGTTCATGGGCGCAAGCCAGCGGATGACCTTGGGACCCGCAGGCACGACCAGCAGGCCGGCATCCATGAGGAGCTTGGTCACCCAGATGGAAGGCAGCTTGCCAGAGGCCTTGAAGTCCTCGCGCGCCTCAATGAGGTCGGTATTCAGCTCGAACCCGAGCATGAAACCAAAACCGCGGGTGGCAGTGAGGGCGGGCAAATTCCAGGAGGCAACCTCCTGAACGATGCGTTCACCCATCTCCTTGGACCTGGCGATGAGGCCATCACGAAGGATGACCTTGAGCGTGGCCATGGCCGTGGCGCAGGCCAGCGGGGAGCCGCCGTAGGTGGTGCCGTGGCTGCCGGCACCGAGCAGGTTGCAAAGGCGCACAGCATCCGGCTCCGGGCCAATGGCGCGGTCCCGCGTCCAGAAGCTGCCGAGGGCATAACCCGAACCGATGGACTTGGCCCAGCTGATGGCGTCAGGCAGAATCTCATCACCGGGGATGATGCTGCGCCAGCCGCCAGGCTCTCCGGTCCGGCCCAGACCGCACTGCACCTCGTCCAGCAGGAGCAGCAGGTCGTGCTGATCCCGCAAGGCTGCGGCGGCGCGGAGGAACTCCGGCGTGGCCACGTTTACCCCGCTCTCACCCTGGACCGGTTCGAACAGGATGCCGACGGTGTTCTCATTCACCGCGGCCTTGAGAGCCTCCACATCATTGAACGGGATGTACTTGAACCCCGGCAGGAGCGGGCCGAAACCGCCGTGGATCTTTTCCTGCGCCGTAGCCGTCATGGTCGCAAACGTACGGCCGTGGAAGCTGCCAGTGCAGGTGATGATCTCGAACCGGGGGCTGCCGTCCGCCTTCGGCCGGGTGGTGCCGAAACGACGGGCCAGCTTGATGAGCCCCTCATTGGCCTCCGCCCCGCTGTTGCTGAAGAAGCACTTTCCGGGGATGCCCATGACTTTCTCCACCAGCATCTCGGCAAGCTCGCCCTGCTGGCGGATGCAGTACCAGTTGGAAATGTGAATCAAAGTGGCGGCCTGGGTCTGAATGGCCTCCACCACCTCCGGATGACAATGGCCTACGGGACACACCGCCACTCCACCAGCAAAGTCCAGATACTTGCGGCCATCCCGATCCCAAACATACGTGCCCAGACCTCGCTCCGGCCAGAAGTCGTAACGGCCGTAGTTGGGCATGACGTATTTCTCGATCAGGGTCTGGGACATCTTCGTTTGGAGGTGTGGGGGTGGGTTAGGAGTGGGTGGGTGGTTTGAGGGTCAGGGAGCTTCGATGCAGTGCGCCAGTGGGCAGTGCGTCGGTGCGTCAGGTTCGTCGTTTGTTGCTTGAATCAGGTCTTCTGTCTTTTGTCTTCCAGTCTTGTGTCTTTACAGAACAATCTCCGTGCCAATGCCGGTGTCGGTGAAGCACTCGAGGATGACGGAGTGCGGGATGCGGCCGTCAATCATGTGCACCTTGCCCACACCACCGCGCAGGGAGTCCACGGCGCTGTCCACCTTGGGGATCATGCCGCCGGAGATGATGCCTTCCCTCTTGAGCTGGTCGATGGCGGTCGGGTTCAAGGAAGGAATGAGAGTGCTGTTGTCCTTGGGATCACGCATCACCCCCAACACATCGCTCAGGAAGATGAGCTTGGTGGCCTTGAGTTTCTTGGCCAGGGCGCAGGCGGCGATGTCGGCATTCACATTGAGCGTGGCGCGAGATCCGATCTCGCGGGCCACAGGGGAGACAACGGGGACGACCTCACCCGCAACGGCGAGATCCACAATGGAGGTGTCGCATTCCACAACCTCCCCCACATAGCCGATGTCCACAGCCTCGCCTGTGGCGGGGTCGGTACCCTTCATGCGCTGGCCGCGGAAGACGGTGGTACCGGCCAGGCCAATGGCCTTGCCACCTGCGGACTTGATGCGCTCCACCAGATCGGGGTTGATGACGCGAGCAAGAGTCTCCTCCACGATGCTGATGGTCGCATCATCTGTAACGCGCAGACCGCCCACGAAGCGGGCCTCCAGTCCGGCATCCTTCATGGCCTTGTTGATGGCCTTGCCGCCACCGTGGACCAGCACGGGGTTGATGCCCACGGCCTCCAGAAAGACGATGTCACGCAGGAGGCTGTCCACCAGGGACTGCTCCTCCATGGCGCTGCCACCCACCTTGATGAGGAAGGTCTGACCGCGGAAGTTCTGAATGTAAGGCAGGGCCTCCAGCAGCACGGCGGCCTGACGGATGGAATCAGCGGACTGGCTCATGGGTGGGAGAGGGAAAAGGGGTAAGGAAAGAGGGAGAAGGAAATACAGTTGCCACCCAGTGGAGAAACCCATAGAGGCTGGCGAATCCTGAGATCTCCTCTGATGAAAGGAGGGATCAGGCGAGGCCGGTCTGTCGCTTGGCGTGGATGGCCGCGGAGTATTCGCTGGAGTTGAAGTCCACGTACTCCTCGCTCAGGTCGGTGGTGAAGACGTTGTAGGACGCGTCACCGAGGTTCAGGTCGATCGTGACCGTGAACTTGGGCTTGGCGGTGACTTTCTCCAACTCCTTGACCGGGGTGTTCGTGGCCAGACCACCCTTGGTAGCGCAAAGACCGCCGAAGTAGATGTCCACCAGCTCCTCACGGATGCGGGCCTTCGCATAACCCACGGCATGCATGACGCGGCCCCAGTTGGGGTCGCCGCCGTGCCAGGAGCATTTCACCAGCATGGACTTGGCCACGGTCTCGGCCACGGCCTTGGCATCCTGGTAGGTGCGGGCGCCCTGCACGCGAATTTCCACGAACTTCGTCACGCGCTCGCCGTCGCTGACGATCATCTTGGCGAGCTGCATCATCACGTGACGCAGGGCCGCACGGAAGATCTCGGTGCATGGGGACTTGCTCTTGATGAGAGGCACATCGCTGGCGCCGTTGCTCATGACGATGACGGTGTCATTCGTGCTGGTGTCGCCGTCGATGGTGATGCGGTTGAAAGTCTGCTCCACGGCGGCCTGGGTGGCGCGTTTGAGCTCGGACTGGTCCACCTTCGCATCCGTCGTGATGAAGGCGAGCATGGTGGCCATGTTCGGGCAGATCATGCCGGCCCCCTTGGCAATGCCGCCCACGCGGAAGGTCTGCCCCTCGCATTCCACCTCAATGGCAACGGTCTTGGGCTTGGTATCGCTGGTCATGATGGCCTGCTCGGCCTGCTCAGAACCCTCGAGGTTCAAGGATGCAACAAGATCCCCCACCCTGGGCACGATGCGCTCTATGGGCATGGGCATGCCGATGATGCCGGTGGAGCACACCAGCACCTGGCGCATTTTCACCCCCAGCTTTTCGGCCGTGGCCTTGGTCATGGCCTTGGCATCACGGATCCCCTGCGGACCGGTGCAGGCGTTGGCGTTGCCGCTGTTGGCAATGATGGCGCGCACATCGCCCACCTTCACATGCTGCTGGGATACGCGAACGCAGCCCGCCTTCACCCGGCTCGTGGTGAAGCAAGCCTCCGTGGCCGTGGGCAGGTCGGAGGCGATCAGCGCCAAGTCCAGACGAGTGGCCGTGGGGTTCTTGATCCCGCAGGAAATGGCTCCGGCACGGAACCCCTTGGGAGCAGTAACGCCTCCGGGGATTTCCTTGAAGACGAAGTCGTTGGCGGTGTCAGGCGAGGTCATGAGAGTAGCGGGGATTTGTGAAAGGGATCGATGCGGATGCGAAAGCCGGGGCGGGAGTCGTTGCCACAGGGCGGAAACGAACACTGGTGCCGACGGCGGAGGAATCAGGGCAGCCATCGGACAGGGCATTGCCCTGTCGTCGTGGGAGTCGGCTGCCTGGGAGCATCTGATTCATGGTGGAACGGGTCAAAAGGGAGAACCGAAGAATGGAGGTGATTTTTTCACTAGAGAAGAAAAACTTTCCCGGCCGCCGGCGCAGAAATCACACCACCTGAAGGCCTGCGTTTTCCGCGAAGCCAAAGGCGATATTGAAATTCTGCACGGCCTGGCCAGAGGCACCTTTGACGAGATTGTCCTCAGCGCTCAGCAGCAGGAGACGCCCCGCGCCAGCGTCGTAGGCCCAACCCACGTCGATGAAATTGGTGCCGGTGACGTTCTTCGTGTCCGGACTCTGGTTGCGACCGAGCAGCCGCACAAAGGGGCGTCCGGCGTAAGCGGTGGCGTAGGCGGCCTCCACTTCCTCCAGAGTGACACCCTCCCTGAGACCGGCAAAGATGGTGGTGCAGATGCCCTGATTCACCGGAATGAGATGGGGCACAAAAGTGAACTTCACGGGCTGACCTGCGGCGAGATCCAGCTCCTGGCCGATCTCGCTAACATGCCGGTGGCGCGGGATGCCGTAGCTGCGCACGCTCTCGTTGCATTCACAGAAGAGAAAAGCGGTCTTGGCCTCGCGACCAGCCCCGCTCACCCCGCTCATGCTGGAGACGGCGATGGGCGATTCATCAAGCAGCCCCGCCTTGAGCAACGGCAGCAGCGGAACGAGCACGCTGGTGGGATAGCAGCCGGGGCAGGCAATGAGCCGGGCGTCCCGGATCTCCGCAGCGCGCATCTCCGGAAGTGCGTACACGGCCTCGGCCAGCAATTCGGGCGAGGGATGGGCGTGGCCGTAGTGATCCGCATAGATCTCGGCGCTGCGCAAACGGAAGTCTGCGCTCAGGTCAATGACCCGCAACCCGGCGGCGAGGAGACCGACGGCAAACTGGTGCGCCACCCCATGCGGGAGGGCCAGGAAGGCAACCTCCGCCCCAGTGGCGGCAATGGCGTCGATGTCCGGGGCCATGAAAGAGATGGCATCCGCCTGGGCGATGCCTCGAAATCGCGGGAACTC
Source organism: Verrucomicrobium sp. BvORR034 (assembly GCF_000739635.1). Lineage (GTDB taxonomy): Bacteria > Verrucomicrobiota > Verrucomicrobiia > Verrucomicrobiales > Verrucomicrobiaceae > Verrucomicrobium. The sequence continues at coordinate 21,889 of NZ_BATQ01000139.1, forward strand.
AGAAGTCAGGGGCTTGCCAGCCAGCGCGCGGGAGGTCACCGCGGTGAGCTCGGCGTGCGGGTGCAGGAGGAGCAGACGCAACAGTTCCCTGCCGGAATAACCACTGGCGCCAACGACTGCGACTTTAACTTTCTGGGACATGAGTCATGAGGGGAAGGGCGGAAGATGGTTCGCATCGTCCGGGGTGCAAGATGCTTTTCGTGAGATTATGGGAAGGTAGTTAACAAGTGCTTGGTTCTGGGCTGGCGTCAGGGGTGAAGAGTGGGCATTGGTCCGGAATTGCGGTGTGAAAGCCTGGTGCAGGATATGGGATACGGTGGAGGCGGATCGGAGAGGTGTTTGAGAACGGCTGAGAACTGCACGTTGGCAGGCCAGGTCCACCCACCGGAGAGCAAAGACGATGCCCTCCCCACCCCGTTCCAAGAGGTTCCGGCAGAATGTTTTGGAAAAAATGCATCCGGCACTTGAATTCTTTTCACAACGCGCCACACTGCCGTCCCGCCAAACAAACCGAATCTGATCGCGGGCTGTAGTTCAGCCTGGTAGAACGCTTGCATGGGGTGCAAGAGGTCGTGAGTTCGAATCTCGCCAGCCCGACCAGATTCAGGTAAGTGAAAGCGGAAAGCCAGGAGCCCATCAGGGCTCCTTTTTTTGTGGCATGTTACGGCGATGCCCCTGCAAGCCGGGGGATTCGAGGAAGCACGGGTGAGGCTAAGGCAGCCCTGAACGCAATCCTTGAATCGTGGCGCAAAAATCGGAACGGCTCTTTGAGTCTGGCATTCACCTTCACAAGAAAGGTGGCTTGCCGGCTCCTGCGATGGAAGGACCGCCTCACGGCAAGATAAAGCGATGACCTTCATCGGCGCATCGTTATTTCCTAGACAAGGCAGGAGAATGAACCCTTCCGCTGCGCTTTCCCCCGGCCCCCGCAATTGGGTGCCGGACCACTAACCCGTTGTGGGAAGTGTTGGAGAGCTTATTTTGCTGATATGCGGAACTACACCATTATCTTCGCAAACGGAGAACGGAAACACTATCAGGCTCAAGGCCACGTTACAGGCCGGGAGGCGTTTGTTCTCATTCAAGACAACGGGGAACACGTGCGTTTCCCCATGAGCAAGCTCAGAGGATGGCAACTGGTGACGACTCCTGCCCCAGCTTTGCGAGGGATCGCCTGAGGTCAGTTGAGGGCCTCGCGTGATCGTCGCCCATGGGGAGACACATCGGGCCATGCGGACCTGATCAAGAACCGGGACGGTTCTTCTACTTTGCCCGTCACGGCGCTTGACCGTGATGCGACGCGGTCTCCAGCTTTGACTTGCCTGGACGACGACACCGGAGATGGTGAGGGACCATCTCACCAAGTGCCCCAGGTCGCATGGATTCAGACAAACATCATCGAGGGCCACGCCCATGGGAGAACGAGTATGAAGAAATCCAACAGCTCCTCCGTGACTACGGCCTGACATCGGCCCGTTCCCGAGTCGCCTGGCAGGCGGACATGTTCCACTGCTATTACTGGCGGCTCTTTGGCATCAGGGAAGTCCAGGGCTGGAAAATGGAGGCGGTATTGCAGAACGGTCTCTGGCAATGCCTTGTGAGAGGTGTCATCCGGATGGTGGCGGAGGCCGCAGCATGTACCGCAGACCCCTTGGGATTCTTGGTCGTGGACGCGGTGACCCAGCTGGAAGAGCGCATCAAGCACTACAGCCTCCAGGTGGCGGAAAAAATTGATGCCGTAAAGATGGAGGTGGATCTGCAGCGTGCTCTTGAAAACCTTGAGGTGACGCTGTCTGTCGCGTACGCTGGCATCCCCTTGGCGCGACCTTACAGTCTGAACGCAACCTCTTCAGCGGTGCGAGTTGGCTGGAGGGACTGGGAGGCTGAGCCGGAATAGCCCCCTCCCCAGCAATCATCCGATCCATGCCTCAAAAATCTTGCCAGTCGGCGCGGCATATCGTTCCCTTACAACATGCACCAACTCATCGCATGGGAGCAGCCTGGTCACTCCGTTGTGAGGCGGTGCAGCGAAGATCAATCCGCCCTCCTGCTCCGCCATGTTTGGAATCGATGAACTGGTCGCCGTCGTTCCGCCTCCGTCCACGCCAAACGTCAGAATGACGCAAGCGGACTGGATGCAGATCTTCGCTCATATGGGCACCCGGTTGCCGGGTGACTTTGTGGCAGCGTACGAGCGCTACGGAGAGGGGCACTTCTTCTCCCACAGCCACAAGACTTCGGCCTACCTCTCCTTGTGCGCCGGGGTGATGAGCATGCAGTATCTCAACTTTGTGCCAAGGCGGCTCTCGGACCTGCGGGTGCAGAAGGAAAAACGCCCGAAATCCGTTCCTCTGCCCCTCTACTGGGAACCCGGAGGATTGTTGCCATGGGCGACGGCGGGCAACCAGATCGACCTCTGCTGGCAGGTTCGGGGAGAACTGGTGGACAACTGGCATGTTGTCGTTCTGAGGGCCGCTCAAGGCGAGCACCAGGTGTTTGAGATGAGTGCCATGCAGTTTCTGGCGCGCGTCATCACGGGAAGAATTTCGTGTCCCCTGCTGCCAAAAGGCTTCCCAGGAGAAAAGGGAGTCGGGTTTAGGACCTTCCATTAGCGCAACGGAATCGCTCGAGGGCTTTATGTGTCAGCATCGACACAAACGTCCACCGTAAAAATGAGTCCAGGACTGCTAACCTGACCCGGCAATCATCCGATCCGTGCCTCAAAATCCTTGCCAGCAGGCGAGGCATGCTGTTCCCTTATTCCATGCACCAACCCGGCAGATGGCCCGGCATTCTATCCGGCATGGCGTGTCTCCTTGCAGGGATGGGGCAAGTGATGCTTGATGCCGCCGAACCTGCCCCCTCCCGCCCGCTCATGACGACTCCCACCTTGTGCACGCTGGCTTCCGGCCCCGGCCCGGAGGACCTAGACCTCATCGAATGGAAGGGGCGCACCGCCCTGCTCACGGCCACCTATTCCCGAGCCCGGTTTCCCAAGGAGCCCCACCCAAAACCGCGCGTGGGAGCCCTGGAGATTTATCTTCCGGGCGAGGAACGATTCAAGCCAGCTCCCATGGCCTCAAAGCCTCTGGAGCACTTTGCCCCGGTGGGACTGAGCGTGGTGCGAAACTCTCTGGCTCCGGGCCTGGAGGGCAAGCAACTGGCTTATGTGACGAACGCCTATCCCGGCAAGGGGCTTCTGGCGAAGGGCGGATCGGTTGAAGTGTTTGAGGTGGATGACGAAGCCGGACAGGTGAAGCACCTGGGCACCTTGGGTAATGTTTACGACGTGTGCGACGGACGGAGCGAGTTGCTTCACAAGATCAACGGCATCACCGCCAGCCGGGATGGCACCGTGTACGCCACTACGTTTGGCACGTTCCCTTCCAGATCCGGGGAAACGCAGCTCATCGAACCCGCCTCCCCCGCTGGCCAGAAGCGAACGATCAACTCGATCGTCTGCTTCACGCCCAACAAGGACGACGCAACCAAGGGCTCTTGGGGTGTGGTGGCGTCGGGAATCAATGGAGCCAACGGCCTGGCACTGAGCCCTGGAGAAACGTTGCTCTATTGCAACGCCTACCACGGCCGGCAGATCCTGGCGTTTGAACGCAACGAGCAGCCGGGAGGAGGACTGAAAAAATGCCACGGCGTCGTGTACCGAGGCCTCCCCTTCCGGCCGGACAACCTCAAATGCCCACCCAACGGAGAGCTCTGGTGCACGGGACAGCGCTCGCCCGTGCCCACTTTCCTCCACCTCCTCAGCGGTGCCAGACTTCCCTCACGCGGCGGTGTGGCGAGGCTGCACTGGGACGCAGGACAGTTCAAACTCAGGCACGATGCCGAGTGGCTGAAGGACCTCGATGGGGACAAACACGCACCGAGCGTGGCTCTGCCTCTGGGTGATGCCTTTTATCTGGGCCACATCATGCATTCAGGAGTGACCGAGGTTCGCCTCCATCCGAAAAAACAGGCGCCCGTTCACGCCGCGAGCCCTCCCAACGTCAGCATGAATGCTCCTGCAAATGCGGAAAAGCCGCAGAGTGAAGAGGCGCCGCGGTAAGCATAAGGCGGAATGAGATCCGCTGAGCTTGGAATCACCAGCCATCTTCAGTTCGAAGTTTATTCCTGAAGGGGATATGTAACACAACCCTACGTTGGCGAGCTTCAATCGAGTCTACGGTGGGTAGAAGCAGAGATGTCTTCAACGCTGAAAGCGTTGTGTAGATGCTACGCCGCCTGAATTTCCTGGAAGACTTCCCTGAGCCGCGTAAACGCGGAACTCCAACCCTACCCTTGGAGCCGGTGGACGGACTCACACTGATTTCCTCGAACACCCGAATGGGTTCCCCCCTGTTGATGCTGGCTGCCCCCACTTCGCCACCCAGTCCTTTCCCGCACACCCTGCCGCCTCTGCTCCCCATCTTGTCAATCCTGTCTAGTCTGCGTCCGCCTCCTCCGGAGCCCCGTCCGCTTTTTCACCGCCTTCGTCCGGGTCTTGGGTTCAAGGAATCCACCCAGCATCTCCCGCCTGACGATGAGCCGAAGACTGATGAGCAGGGCGATCGCAGTGATGAGGTTGGAGATCTGGATGAACAGATGCCAGCGCTCCAGGGCGGCATTTCCCTGGATGGGGAAAAAGGCATCCACCCAGTAGTCCAGCACAATGGGCAGGTACGGCTTGAACAGAAAGAGCACCAGCCCCAAAGCAGACCAACGCCAGCGATAGACGGTAATCCCCGCCGCGACCACCAGGACGGTTTGAGTGAGGAAGTTCAACACAGAGGCCGCCGTGACCTTGAAAGCCGCAGCCGAGGCCGCTCCAGCAGCCGTCGAGGCCAGGAGTTCCGGAAGCTGAACAAGGGCTGCAGGGAGGATCATTCGGGGGAAATGAGCACTGGGAGCTGGGTGAGGCATTGCGTTCTTCCCGGCAAAGCAGCGTTGTGTCAACCGCGCAGGCAAACTCAAACCGTCAGCTCGGACGGGGGCTTCCAAGCGTAAGAACCTCCAGGGGAAGCTTGCAAATTCCCGCCCGGCTTGCTTCCCCGCTCATCTGTGGCAAATTGGCTACCCTTCAGTTTTCCTTCCGCCCTGCACAGCCTCCGGCCCCCTGCTCCTCCGCTTAGCTCCATGTTCGATATTCGTGAAAAACCCAATCTGGTCGAGAGCGCCCTGCTGATCAGTGTTTATTTCCGCAAAGAAGAAGCAGCGGAATCCAAGGACCTGCTCGACGAACTCAAAGAGCTGGTGAGCTCTTTGGGCATCGGCATCGGTGAAGCACTTTGCGTGCACGTGCGCGAAATCACCCCGAGGTACCTGACCGGCAGCGGCAAGGCTGCCGAGCTCATGGCCCGGGCCAAGGAACTGGGCTGCGACAGCATCATTTTTGACAACGAACTCTCCCCTGCCCAGCAAAGGGCCTGGGAAGAGGAGTCGGGGCTGTGCGTGATTGATCGCCAGGAAGTGATTCTGGACATCTTCAATCTGCGGGCACGCACCAGGGAGGCCCGCCTCCAGGTGGCGCTGGCGCGCATGGAGTACTCCATGCCGCGCCTCACCCGTATGTGGGCGCACCTTGACCGCCAGCGCGGTGCGGGTGGCGGTGGCGCAGGCGGCTCCGCCCGTGGCGAGGGGGAACTGCAGCTGGAAATTGACCGCCGTCTTGCCAACAAGCGAATCGACAAGTTGAAAGCCGACCTCATCGAGGTGCGCAAGCAACGCGACACGCAGCGCAAGGAACGCAGCCGCGTGCCCGTGCCGCATGGCGCGATCGTGGGCTATACGAACGCGGGTAAGTCCTCCCTGCTCAACAAGCTGACCCAGAGTGAAGTGCTGGCAGAGGACAAGCTCTTTGCCACGCTGGACACCAGCACCCGCCGCATGGAGCTGCCAGACGGCCAGCAACTGCTGCTGACGGATACGGTTGGCTTTGTGCGTCGCCTGCCGCACGATCTGGTGCAGAGCTTCCGCGCCACGCTGGAGGAGACCACACTGGCCGACTTCCTGATCCACGTGGTCGATGCCAGCCATTTGAGCGCCCATACGTTCTATGAAACCACCACCGAGGTGCTCAAGGAGATCGGAGCCGGGGACAAACGTGTGATCCTGGTGCTGAACAAAATGGACCTGGTAACGGAGGAATCCCGCCTGCATGAGCTGAAGAACCAGTTCCCGGACGCGGTGCAAATCTCTGTACAAACAGGTCAGGGTATCGATGATCTCCTGCACAAACTGCACGAGATGGTCTTTGACCGCGTGCTACGACTGACACTGCGTCTGCCAATGAACCGCCTCGACCTGCTGGCCCTGGCACATGAAGAAGGCAAGGTGCTGAGCGAGGAATACGAGGACGACATCGCGGTGGTGCAGTGCGTGGTGCCCAAGCGACTGGCGTCGAGGTTTGAGAAGTTTGCGGCGAAGAACTAACCGGGACCAAGGTTCAAACTTCAATCTTCAAAATCCAGACCCGGGAAGGGATGTTAATCGATTAGCCTTTAGCCATGAAACTCACCATCAACGGAATTGCCCAGGAACACGTGGAGCCACTTACCGTACAGGCCCTGCTGGACGTTCTCGGGTTTGAGGGCAAGCCGGTGGTCGTGGAGCTGAATCATCGGGCCCTGTTCCCACGCGAACTGGGAGAGACCGCACTGCATGACGGTGATGCGCTCGAGGTGGTGCAGATAACCGCGGGGGGCTAGGACCGTCTTCGCCGAGACACAAGTTCACCGTAGCGCAGATTGGCAATCTGCTGTGCCGCCGATTGGCAAGCGGCACCGCTCGTCAAAGCGAACAAACGCTTGATCGCGGACCAGCGAGACAAAGGTTGGCACAGGCAGCTCAGACTGCACTTCCATCGTCTTCAAAAAGCAGGCGCCCCCGTGACGCAGGAGATGCCGTCCCACCAGACGGCGTGGCAGTGATCGCACAAAAGGTTTCGTATTGTGTCTTGGCAGCGTGGGAACGTATCGATAGCATTGGATGTTCCTGAGCCCTGCGGCTGATCCGCAGGAAATTGTGGATGCTCCAAACCAAACCACCCAACATTGCATCGCATGGCCCGAGTCAGCACCTACCTGAACTTCCCCCGCAACACAGAGGAAGCCTTTTCATTCTACAAAACCGTGTTTGGCACGGAGTACTCTTGTCACATTGCGCGGTTCAAGGACATACCACCCCAACCCGGCCAGCCACCTCTCCCGGAAGAGGACCAGAACCTGATCATGCATGTGGAGCTGCCAACTCTCGGCGAACACGTGCTCATGGGCACGGATGCGCCAGAGTCCATGGGCTTCAAAGTGAATGCTGGCAACAACGTGTACCTCAATCTCGAACCCGACACGCGCGAAGATGCCGATCGCCTCTTCAATGCCCTGAGCGAAGGCGGCAAGATCGAGATGCCGCTGCAAGACATGTTCTGGGGCGCTTACTACGGCAGCCTCACCGACCGTTTCGGCATCCAGTGGATGGTGAATGTGCAGAACAAGTAGTGCGATTTTGGAAACTTCGGCGCGGTTGATCGAAGACGATCGGCTGCGCCAAACCTGTTGGACAGGAACTGTAAAAGGCTCTCCCAACCTGCTGACGCAAGCGCCAGGTTCGATGTAAGCACTTGGCCAGCAGGATGGTTGGCGCACAACGACGCTCCGCCCTCTCCATCCAGCTGTTCAGGTCTGATGTCTGGCAGTCTGCTGTCCCCCTCCCCCACTCCTCTGCGAAAAACGGTTCTCGATCACCGTTGAATAGGTCCTCCTGCCACCTCAGGCCCTTCTTCCATGTCCACCTCCACTCCCCCGCCCTCGTCGCCTACCGTCACCAAGACGACCCGCCGTGACTTCCTGCTGGCCACGTCCTTGACGTCCACGTCCGTGGCCCTGGGGGCATCTGCGGAGTCGCCGAAGCCTGCCCCCAAGGCCAAGCCGACGGTGCCCAAGGAGGAGCACGGCCCGGTGCCGCCCATCACCCCCGTGCCGGGCCCGGCCTTTCTGCATGCGGGTCCGATGGTAGGCCATGTGACGCCCACCACTGCCCGCCTGTGGGCCAAGGGTTCGAATCAAGGGGAACTGGCCTTCAAGGTGGGCAAATCACCCGATCTATCTGACGGCCGCACATTGCCACCCGCGGCACTGGTGGAGCTTTCATCCTTCACCGGTCAGGCAGAAGTACAGGGTCTGGAGCCGGCCTCGACCTATTTTTACACTCCTCTGCTGGATGGAGCCCCCGCTTTGTCCCGCCCTTTTCCAAGCTTCACCACGGCCCCGGCGGCCGACCACCGCGGGCGACTGCGCTTTGCCTTCGGCTCCTGCGTAGGACGACGTGGCTATGTCTCGGCCGCCGCCTTTGGCGAGATGGCCGCACGGGACAATTTCGACCTGCTCCTGATGCTGGGCGACAATCACTATGGCGATACCACGGACCCGGCCCTGCTGCGTGACTTCTACCACATGAGCCGCACGGTAGGTGGCTTTGAGAAACTGGTGCGTCAGAAACCCACCTACGCCATCTGGGATGATCACGACTTTGGCCCCAACAACTCGGACGGAACCTCGAAAGGCAAGGAGGACTCGCTGCGGGTGTTTCAGGAATGGTGGGCCAATCCGGGCTATGGAGAAGAAGGCAACCCCGGGTGCTACCACAGCTTCTCCCGTAGCGGGGTGGACTTCATCATGCTGGACAGCCGGTACCACCGCACCCCCAACAAGGTGGCGGAGGACGGCACCAAGACGATGCTGGGCACACGGCAGCTCCAGTGGTTAAAGGACAAACTGTCCGCTTCCACGGCGACCTTCAAGATCGTGGCTTGCGGCAGTGAGTGGCAGACGATGACCCAGCCGGACTGCTGGTCCTCCTTCGCCCGCGAGAGGAAGGAGATCTTCGACCACATCACCCAGAACAAGATCGAGGGCGTTGTCCTGCTTTCAGGTGACCGGCACTTCACGGCTGGCTATCAGATTCAAGGACGGTTCCTGGAGTTCACCAGCGGACCTTTCGGCAGCACGAACGGAACCTTGCAGGAAAACCCAGAGCGCTTCACCGGCGCGGATAGTGGTAAACTCTGGACCGTGCTGGATCTAGACACCAGTGCCACTCCACCCACCCTGCACTACGAGATCTGGCAGGCTGGCGGTGGACTGCTGGAACGTCGCGAATTGAGCATGGATGAGGTCAATGGTCGCAAGGCCATCGAGCCCTCGCCCTACCCGCTGGTGCCGGAGCGGATGGAGCCGAAGAAACCCTCACCAAAAAAGAAGCCTTAGATCCCTTCGGATCAACCCAACTTCACGGATTGTCGTCCACTCGGTCACATTGGGCTGAAGACGAAAATCCACCCGGTATGAAATCGTTTCTCATCTGGTCCTGCGCCACCTGTGTGCTTTCCATCATCAGCTTCTTTTGTGGTCGGGGTTACCAGGATCTGAGAAACGGCTACAAGTTGGAGGTGTTAAGGGAAGAGAGCGTATCTTTCCCTCTGGGAACGGTGAAGCGCATGCAAGTGATGGAGAGTGTCGGGCTTGGTTTTCTTGATACAGACACCTCAATTATCCAACTGGGAGACGTGACTCTTTACAAAGCCAGGCGGGCTTTTCAAGAAAGCTGGCCCGTCGTGCAAAAGTTGAAAGTGGACGGCAACTCCCTGGCGTGGCACGACGGGCACTGGCAATATCAGTTGAGAATAGAGCCGGTGGAAAAGGAGAGCGTCAAGGAGCAGGCACCAGCCAAGGAACAGCAACCCGAGCCCGGGGCCGCCAAATAGGATAACTCCGCCTAACCATCAACCCCTCCAAATGAAAATCACAGACTTACTACACTCACCATAACCATTGGCGCACTACTCCTCCTCTTCGGTGGAATAACCCTGTCTTCTGCTGAATGAAAAAGGTATGATTCCGGCATGAATGCGCAGCCAGTCTCAGATAAGGCGGACGCTTCCCCCGCGGACCAGTCAAGTGCAGTGGATCACACCACCGCCGGTGCCTCAACCCAAACCGACGCGTCCAATCCCCGCACGACGGGCTCCAGCCAGACCGCCACGACCAAAGGCGAGAAGAAGGTGTTTTATGATGACCGCGAAGTATACGGCATGTGAGAGGACGTGTCGTGGCCTGCAGCGAGCCACAATTCTGACGGGATTAACAAGATCTTGAATGATCAGCAAGATGGGAAAAGCATTTAGGAAATAGCGGGAACTGGGGCGGCTTGCAGCAAAAAGCCATTGGCGGGCTTTCAGGGGAAATTGTGGCCGGCTGCAGAGGGAGGGTTGCTTCTCAGGAAGGATTTGTGGCAGCATTCATGGACAAATTACATTGTCCCATGAGGTATGCCCTGATCCTTGGATTGATGAGCCTGGTGCTGGTAAGCGCAGGCTTTACGCATCCGCAAACAGCCTGGGTATGGTGGTGGACCGGCGGCAGTTTTGCTCTGGTGGCGCTTGGTTATGCTCACACTCGATGGGGATCAAGCGTGTTTGGCAAGCGGGCAAATGGACGTATCGCTCCGCTGCACAAGGTACTGCTTTTTCCCTACCTGGCCTTCACCTGGACCGTCTGGCATCTGTACCGGCTCTTGGATCGCATCCCGGCAACCCATCGCATAGCCGACGATCTGGTGGTGGGTCGCCGCCTGCTGCCTCACGAACTACCAGGTGAGTTTGCCCACTATGTGGATCTGACCGCAGAGTTCGAGGAGCCCAAAAATATTCGCGACCACTCTTCGTACTTCAGCCTGCCGGTTCTGGATGCGGATGTCCCGGGAAAGCTGGCGCTCAGAGCGGCTTGCCAACGCGTGGCCGTCGGGAAAGTCTATGTGCATTGTGCGCAAGGTCATGGTCGTACAGGAATGTTTGCCGCCGCCCTCCTGGCAGAGCGCGGGGTTGTGACCTCTGCCAGCCAGGCACTGAACCTGCTGCGCCAACAACGTCCAGGGATAAACTGGAACGCCCGCCAGAGACAGTTCATGGAGGAGTATTTTCAGGAGACAGCCGCACAACCACAAACCGCACCGATCAGTGTTGCTCCTCAAATGGAACGGAATTGAACGAGGCATCCAGCGTCGCAGGATATAGGAGGAGCCTCGATGAATCGAGCACCTCATAGGCCGGCGAAACGGCATCAAGCCCCCGTACTCCAAGACGCTTCGCGAGGTATGGACAAGTTGGTTTGGACAGGCGCGCAGAGTTGTTTGGACGAGTTTCGGAAAGGCCTGCGCAAGCGCACGACAGTGTCTTGGAGTGCTGGCGGATCGACGCCGCTTTCGCCTGCTGGCAGAAGGGCGCAACTGAGGGAAGGCGTTGCCAGCAGGTTCGAGGAAGCTGGGGAGGAGAGAACGCAACGATGCAGCATCCTCAGCCGCGCAGGACTCCCTACAGCAGCCCTTCCGCCATCCTTCTCGCCCACGCATCCGCCTCAATGATCGCTTCCAAGGACGGATGCTCCACGTTGGAGTGTTTTTGCATCACCTCCTCGACGGTGGCCCAAATGGCAGGGAAATTGAGACGCTCATTGAGGAAGGCCTCCACAGCCACCTCATTGGCGGCGTTCAGTACAGCAGGCAATGTACCGCCCGCTTCGCCCGCCTCACGGGCAAGGCGGAGTGCGGGAAAGACGTCCACCCGCGGAGCTTCAAAATGCAAAGCTGCCAGACGGGCAAAGTCCAAAGGCGGCAGCGTGTTGGACACGCGGTCTGGCCAGGTGACGGCGTACTGGATCGGGAAGCACATGTCCGAGTGGCTGAGCTGGGCCAGTACGGAGCTGTCCACAAACTCGACCATGCTGTGCACGATGCTCTGGGGGTGTACGACCACATCCACGCGGCTCATCGGCACGTCGAAGAGCCAGCGAGCTTCGATCATCTCCAAGCCTTTGTTGAAGAGCGTAGCGGAATCAATCGTGATCTTGCGCCCCATGTTCCAGGTAGGGTGTTTCAGCGCTTGGGCCACCGTCACGTGCTCCAACTCGGTCGCATCCACCTTGCGAAATGGTCCGCCACTGGCGGTCAGAAGAAGGCGACGCACATGGGCGGGGTCGCGCCCCTCCAGGCACTGGTAAATGGCGTTGTGCTCGCTGTCCACGGGCAGCACCCATACGCCCTGGGCCTTGGCCGCGCCCATAACCGCTTCGCCGGCCATGACAAGGATCTCTTTGCTGGCGACTGCGAGGTCTTTGCCCAGTCTGATGGCTTCCAGGGCAGGTTCGAGTCCGGCGGTGCCGACGATGGCAACGAGGACAAGGTCAGCCTCCGTGGCTTTCACCAGATCCACCAAACCACGGCTGCCGTCGAAAATCTCTACATCTGCGGGGAGGAGTTGGCGAGCCCGCTCTGCGGCCTGCGCATCCGTTACGGCCACTTGCTTCACTCCCGTCTCCGCGACCTGGCGGACGAGGGCTTCCACACTGCGCTGGGCGGCAAGGCCCACGATCTCCATGCGATCCGGGATGTCCTGTGCCACTTTCAGCGCGCTGTGCCCGATGGAGCCCGTGGAGCCCAGAACGAGCACCTTGCGACGATGAGGACGTGGACGGGCAGGAGCAGAGGCAGAGGAGGCGCTGGAAATCGTCATGCAGGAGGCAGGAAACGGAAGCAGATGACTGGCACTGAGGAGGATCGGATGGCTGGATCCGTTCGGCGCTAGGAGATGGACTTCAGGTAGCAGTAGGCCACCGGTGCGGTAAAGATGAGGCTGTCCGTGAGGTCCAGTATCCCGCCGATACCCGGAAGCTTGTGACCGGAGTCTTTGATGGAGTGGCAGCGTTTTAACACGGACTCGGCAAGGTCGCCCGCCACGCCAGAGATGCTAAGGAGGGGTGCCAGAATGAGGGCGTGTCCCCAGGTGAGCGGGGCCAGTTTCTCCGGCACGATCAGCATCATGGCCACCATGGCGAGGTAGCTGCCCGCAATGGCACCGCCGAATCCCTGCCAGGTCTTGGCCGGGCTGATGTGCGGGATCATCTTGTGCTTGCCCAACCAGGAGCCAATGGCATAGGCCCCCATATCGCCAAATTTGGTGGTCATCACGAAGAGCAACAGCAGATGGCGTCCGCTGGCAGCCCCTTCAAAGAACAGCAAACGGGTCATGAATCCCGCCAGGAAAGTGGTGTACACCATGCCAAACACGAGGTTCTGAATGCGGCGGAGGGTGTTGGTCCCGTCCAGGGCGGTGCGGAAGCTCAGGTAAAACGCGCCGTGCAAAGTGATGACCAGCATCGCCGCATCCAGCCACCACGGCGGCTCCCGATGCCCGGGAACGGTGAGCAGACCGGTCGCGACCCAGTAAACAAAAGAAATGGAGACGGCCAGACGGGTGAAGTCCCGGGACTGGGCATCGGCATTCTGCAGCCTGAAGTACTCCCAGGTACCGAGAATGCCCAGCAGACCCACGATGCCCACGAGCACAGAATCCAACTGCAACCAAAGGGCCACGCTGATGAGCGCCCACAGGATGAGTGTGCTGGTGAGCCGGACCCGAAACACCTGAGCTTTGCTGGGGGCTGGGCTGGCGGAACCGGGGGCAGAAGAGGAAGCGGGCATTGAAGCCTAAACCAAGCTGAAACAGGGCGCTCGAACAACCCTTTTTTAGTTGAGACGCTGCGCTGGTTGAGATGCTACGCTGGTTTAGGGCCCGCAAGCGGGCTGTTGAGGCGCTTCGCTGGAGTGGGAGGAGGTCAGGGCAAGCAGGCGTCCGTTCTGACAGGATTAACAATTTAGTTGAGATGCTACGCTGGCTGAGACACTCCGTTGGTTGAGGGGCCCGCAAGCGGGCTGTTGAAGCGCTTCGCTGGAGTGGGAGGAGGTCAGGGGTAAGGAGGCGGCCGTTCTGACAGGATTAACAAGATTAGGAAAAGATTAACAGGATGGCAAAGGCAGGTCCGGATTGAGCTGCGTCCATCGCGACCGCCTCAACCATCCCGCTTGCGGGAGCCTCAACAAGCGCAGCGTCTCAACCAGCGCAGCGCCTCAACCAACCCTTGCGCCGCTCCCTTTTCCGTTGTTTGTGCAGGGACGTACCATGGAGTTTCTCAATTCGCTTGCTCAACTCATGAACGGGGGCCTGCTGGCCATCGCGGAGGGGGTGTCCCCCATGCTGATCATCCTGGCCCTGCTGCTCACCTCGCTGGTGCTGGTGTCGCTCGCGCTGGTACGGTTTCAGCAGTCGCTGCTCATCGGGTACTTCCTTTGCGGGGTGGCGGCGGCGAATTCGGGGTTGCTGAAGCTGGCCGGACCGGAGTTTCACCACAGCATGTCTGGCTTCGCAGAAGTGGGCGTGGTGCTGCTCATGTTTACCATCGGTATTGAGTTCTCCCTGGCGGAGTTGAAGCATCTCCGGCACACCTCCTTTGTGGGCGGTGGGATTCAGTGCGGCCTAACGATGCTGTTGGCCTTCGTAGTGTTCAAGCTGTGCGGGTTCAGCGTCGTGCAGGGCCTGGTGGCAGCCGTCGCGGTGGCCGTGAGCTCCACGGCGGTGAGCATGAAGACCTTCCAGAGCCTGGGCATCCCCGCCGGGCCAGCCAGCCGAACGACGCTTGGGATCGCCCTGTTCCAGGATCTGCTGGTGATCTTTTTCATGGTGATGCTGCCAGCGCTGAGCAAGTCCGCGACGGGCGGTGGGGAGGACTCGCACCTGTGGGGTTCTCTGGCAGGCACGATGGGGAATGGGGCCATCTTCGCTGTGGCAGTTTGGCTACTGGGCCGGTATGTGGTGCCGCGGGTGATGCTGGCCGTGTCCAACACGCGGAGCCGGGAGCTCTTCACCCTCATGGTGGTGGCGCTATGCGCTGGCGTGACCTGTCTGGCGGCGGCTCTAGGCTTGAGCCCGGCGCTGGGTGCCTTCGTGGCGGGACTGGTGGCCAGTGGCTCCATCTACAGCCACCGGGTGATGGCGGACATCCTCCCCTTCAAGGACCTGTTCCTGACCCTGTTCTTTGTCTCGATCGGCCTAACCATCGATGTAAGCATTCTCTCCCAGAACCTGCCGTCTGTGGTGGCATTCACTTTGGCACTCATCCTGGTGAAGGCGGCGGTTGTGGCGCTGGCATGCCGGGCGCTTCATCTCACCTGGCGGGCGGGACTGATGACCACGGCGGCGCTGGCCTCCGCAGGAGAGTTCTCCCTCATTCTCATGACTCGCTCCAAGGCGCAAATGCCATGGGACGAAGTCTTCGTGCAGGTCTTCAACACCTCTGGAGCCATTTCCATGGCCCTGGTGCCGACCCTGATGCGAGCGGTGCCAAACATCGCCGACTGGTTGGAGCGAAAGGGTTACGTGAAATCGAAGAAAACAGCGGCGGTGAACGCTGACTACAAACAAAAGATCAAGTCCCTGCGCGGCCACGCGGTGCTGTGCGGCTATGGTCACGTGGGGACAGCGCTCCACCGCTCCCTGTCGAAATACGGAATCGAGGTGCTGGTGATCGAGCTGAACGTGGACACGGTGCGCACGCTGAAGCGTCAGGGCATTTCCGTGCTCTATGCCGATGCCGCCCAGCGCGAGACCTGGGAACTGGCACGGCTCAATGACGCGAGTCTGGTGGCCTTCACCTTCCCCGATGCGCGCATTGCCTTCGAGGCCATTCAGCTCGTGAAAGAGTTCAATGCGGAGGTGCCCATCCTCGCACGCAGCCGCTTTGCCTCTGACCGCGGACGCCTGCTGGACCGCGGAGCCACCGCCGTGGTGCAAGATGAGTCCGAGGCCGCAACCTCGATGCTCCGGTACGCGGAGGGCATCTACCATGAGCTTGAGAGCGGCTCAGGGGAGGATGAGCGGGACGCAGACAGAGACAGGATTAACAAGATTTAGAAGAGATTAACAGGATTGGAGCAGGTTCGGAAAAGACGAGCCACTTCCCGCAGGCCCAGAGCCCCTCCTCCCATCACGGCGCATCCAAAGCCTTGACGCACTGACGCACTGGAATCCGAAGCGAACCACCACCAAACACCCAGCACGCCTGACCGAAACGCCCGATCAAACTCCGCGCGCAACCAAACCTGCCATCTTGGCATCGAGTTCTTTGAAATTAACCTCGAGTTTGCCGAGGCTCTCGTGTTGGAAGGTCTGACGCTTCTGCTGGTCTGAGAGTTTTTCGCGGGTCGGAGCGAGGATGCGATGGAGGGCGGCGTAGAGATCGCGCACCTCCTCCTGCGTATGGAGTTGGAGCTGGTGGCGCAGCTCCGGGCGGGCGGCATTGAGCTTGAAGGTGGCCGCTTTCCGCGTGGCGGCGAAGACGCGCCCACACGCCAGCCAGAGGAGCCATGCCATGAGAGACCCGGCAGCAAGGGCCCCCAGACCGACGCCCCAGTGGCCGAGCCCGGCAAAGATGCCGGCGGAGATCGCGGAAACAACGCCAACAAGCACCATCCAGATCATCATCTGGCGGGAGTTCGCCAGGGCAGGCGCGAGTTCAGCCTCGATGCCCACGGCCTTGATGACCCGGTTCACCAGTGAGCCGGTGTTGGCGGCGAAGGTGGATTTGTACTTCTTCCAAAACGCAGGCGACTGACGCAAGTCCTCATGGAGCTGCACGCGGAGCTCCTCCGTCATGTGCCGGGCAAGGTGGTCGGCAGCCTCATTGAGGTCATCCTCCAGGATGGAGGCGCTTTGCTCCCAGCGCTGGCTGGAGGGAACGTCCAGCTTGTCCCGCAGGACCTTTTCCACACCCACGACGGAGCGGCGTTCCTTGAACGTGCACTTGAACGCGAGCTTCTGGTCGAAGAGGACCTCGAGGTGCTTCAGCAGTTCTTCTGCCAGCCAGGTAAAGTCGAGCTCGGTAGCATCCACGGCAGCACTGAGCTTCGCGAGGGTCCGCTCCTGCCGCGTGGCGAGCTCTCCCTCAATGGTGGCCAGCCCAGCCTGCTTGCGCTCACGCGCTGCGATGCGGGTTGTCGACTGGGCGGCTAGTTTGCCCACCATGGTTTGAGCAATGCGGAGGGCATTGCCCAGCTTCCCCAAGCGGGGGCCACTGCCGCCGATGCAGTCAGAAATGTGTTGCTCCAGCTTGGGGTAGCCGCTCTCCTCCATGAGCTTCTCCCGGTCCAGTCCGGAGCTGCGAGCCAGATAGGCGCGCTTGGCCGAGACGGGGAACACCGGAAACTCCCGCCCGAAGCGCTGGCGACAGAGCTGCAGCATGTACTGCTGGATGGAGACGATCTCCTCCGGCGTTCTGAGATCCGCCTGCTGGAGCACGAAGATGACGTGCCTCATCCACTGACGGTGGACCTTGTCCAGGAACTGCCAGGTAGAAGCCCCCCACGGATTCATGGCGGAGAACACGAAGATGACCATGTCCGCCAGGGGGACGAATCGCTCCGTTATTTCCTGATGCTCGTTTTCGATCGAGTTTGTGCCAGGAGTGTCCACGATGTGGAAGTCCTTGAGGAACTCCACCGGGGCATACACCTCCTCAAGCGTGCGGCTCACCGGCACGTGACGAAGCTGCGGGCCATGCTTGAAGAAGAAGATCTTGTCCGTGGTGGGGACGATACCGGTCTTCGTGAGATCGGTGCCAAAGAGGGCATTGAGGAACGTGGACTTGCCCACATTCACCTCCCCTACCACCACGAAGACGAAGGGATCCTTGAGGCTGTTGACGAGGTTTTCCAGGATGCCCGCCTCCTCCGGCCCGGCCCCGAGCTCAGGCACGAGGGCCTTGAGCGAATAGAGAGCGGTGCCGAGGCGGGAACGCAGGTCGAAATACTCCTCACCGATCATCCTGGTCCGTTGCGTCTCCTTTCTGCATGCGGCCTCTGGGGATGGGAGGGTGAGGTTGAAACTGAAGCGGAGGCGGGACGGTGCGAAAGGTGGCGAAATCACTTCACTTCTTAGAAACCACCGGGAGCCGGGGCCAGGGGAGCCTCTGATGGCACTTGCTGCGGGAATCCCACCCCAGGAGCGCCGGACGGGGTCGGAGCAGTCAGGGGAGCCCCAAGACCGGGCAACGGTGCCGGGGCACCGGGAGCGGGCGCCGCATTGCCAGCCACAGCGGGACCGCCGGCAGGTGCTGCCACTTCCATGTTGATGAGCTGGCTCACGGTGACGAAGCGATAACCTTTGGAAAGAAGGCCATCCAAGGTATTGGGCATGGCGTCCACGGTGGGGGCGTGCAGATCGTGTGCCAGCAGGATGGCACCAGGATGGGCGCCATTCACCAGTCGGCTGGTCACGACACTCACACCGGGGCGCTTCCAGTCCATGGGATCCACACTCCACATGATCGTGCTGTAGCCGTACTCGTCATGGAACCATTGCTTCAGGCGGGCATTCGTGCCGCCACCAGGGGGACGCATCGTCCGCGGATGATACCCGGCGATGTCCACAAGAGCCTTGTGGGTATCCCCCAGCTCCTTGCGGATGCGATCGTCAGACACCTTCGTGAGAATGGGATGCGTATAGGTGTGGTTCCCGATCTCATGACCTTCCGCAAGGATGCGGCGGATGATGTTGGGATATTCGCGTGCCAGCTGCCCCACCACATAAAACGTCGCCTTGATGTTGCGCTCCTTGAGCATGTTCAACAGCCGCGGCGTGTTCGTTGGGTGCGGACCATCGTCAAAGGTCATGGCGATGTACGGGCCATTCACGCGCACGGAGGAGTACGAGTAGCGGGCACCGGGCGGCGGGACCTTGGGGATCTGGTAGAAATCCGGGTTCTGCAGACCGCGCTTGAGCCCCCCACCCGCGTTTGGCGGCGGCGTGGGCCGGCTCTGGATGGGTGCAGGCGTGACCACCTGCGGTTCCTTCTTCAGCATCGAGCAACCCGTTTGCCCACCTGCGAGGACGACACTGAGCCAGAGGGAGAAAAGCATGCGAGGTTTGGTCACTGGATGGAGAGATTTTTTTAAGGTGAACAACAGAGGCCGGATTGGTTAAGCACCGTAAACGATCCCGCCGGGTTGAAAAGCTGGAAATTTACAGGCCTGTTCGTGCTTGGTTGGAGTCGAAGCCTCCATTTTTCATTTTTAACCGCCACTTTCCACTTCACCCACACCCACATAAGGGGCAAGAATCGCACCCAGCGATGCCACCGTCTCCTCTGGCCAGAAGCTGCGAGGCGTGAGCATGGCACCGGTGAGAGCCGCGTGCTCTGGCCAGTTGGCCACGGTGGGGATGCGGGGGATGACGCGGGCAACAATGTTCTTGGCCCGGGCCGCATTCGCATGCAGGTGGCCGACCACGGTCTCCGCAGTCACGGGTTCCTCCTCGATCTTCCAGCAGTCGTAGTCGGTCACCATGGCCAGCGTAGCCAGGGCGATCTCCGCCTCACGGGCGAGCTTGGCCTCAGGAAGATTGGTCATGCCGATGACATCAAAGCCAAGCTGGCGGTTCGCGTTGGATTCCGCCCGAGTGGAGAAGGCGGGACCATCCATGCAGACATAAGTACCGCCATCATGGACGGTCGCCCCCTCCTCGCGGGCCGCCTCTGCCAGAAGCTGACGCAGTCCAGTGCTGATCGGATCTGCAAAGGCGATGTGCGCCACGATGCCCCGACCAAAGAAAGTGTGCTGATCCCGACGGGAAAGGCGGTCAAAGAACTGGTGCGGCAGGACGATGTCCCGCGGGCGATACTCCTGGCGCAGACTGCCGACGGCAGTGACGGCGATGATGAAACGCACCCCGAGAGAGCGCAGCGCATAGATATTTGCCCGATGCGGCAGCTCAGTGGGGAGAAGGCGGTGTCCACGACCATGGCGGGGCAGGAAATACACCCGCCGACCCGCCAGCACCCCGGTGACAATGGCGTCCGAAGGATCACCAAAAGGCGTCGACACCCGGAACTCCTCCCGGTCCGTGAGACCCTCTATGTCATACAGACCACTCCCACCAATGATGCCGATGGCGGGCACGGTGGACTCGGAGGCAGAGGCGGCGGATGGGCTGATGGGGGAGCTCATGAGATAGCGCTCTCCCTAAGCAGGGCTGGCAGACGGGTCAAGCAAAGGCAGCGGGGAACAGTCGGGCTGTAGGCGTGCGGCTCAGTGTAAGGCGGCAGGGTATCGAGTGGCGATTCCCGTGCGCACACCCGAGCGTGTATTTCCAGAGGTGCCTCGCATTCAGCAGGTGCACACGGTCAGTAGTTTGCTGCTCGGAAGAGCCTCCGATGTCGAAAGCCGCTCAGATTTCCAAACCACTCGGAGATTTTCACCACCTGGCGACGAAGTCGCTGTGGAGTGCGTGCGGGAACCGCCGCTTTCGCGGCCCTGGTGATCATCTCCCATCAGACAACTCCAACAGCGGCATTGGCCCTCTTCACCTCGCGTCAGCGTCTTGGAGTGCCGGTGGCTTGAAG
>NZ_BATQ01000138.1 GCF_000739635.1 Verrucomicrobium sp. BvORR034
TGGGTCATTGCATCTGGCTGCGGTGGCGGGTTCATTTCTTCTGGGTGCCGTGCTGAGCGGCATGATCATACAGGACAGCACGCTAAAGCTCGGTCGGCGTTACGGGGTGGTACTGGTGCTGGAGGCCCTGATGCTGGCGGCGGCCGTGCCGCTGCTCCAGGCACATCATGATGCAGGGGCGTATCTTGCATCCTGCGCCTGTGGACTGCAGAATGCCATGGCCACCACCTACAGCGGGTCCGTGATCCGCACCACCCACCTCTCCGGCATGTTCACGGACCTGGGCATCTTTCTGGGGCACGCCGTGCGAGGGCTGCCGGTGGATGGCAGGCGGTTGCGCATCGCGCTGCTGATCATAACGGGATTCTTCTGCGGTGGCCTGGCCGGAGCACTGGCGTTCCACCGGTGGTCGTACTCGGCCCTGTACTTTCCCGCAACCGTCACCGGAACGGTGGGATTGGGGTATGGGCTTTACAAGCTTAGGAGGGGAAAGATGGGCGGGTAGAACAATAAACTTCAAAATCCAAACCTCAAAATTCAATATTCAAGGCAGTCGCCTCCGTACTTCAAGACTGGTTCATGATGAGCCAAGCAGCCCTTTGGCATTTGGCATTTGGCATTTGGCATTTGGCACTTGGCATTTGAAGTTTGAAGTTTGAAGTTTGAAGTTTGAAGTTTGAAGTTTGAAGTTTGAACTTTCCCCCACCTTCCATTTGCTTTCGATTCAGCAGGGACAACGGTTGATTCAGGATGAGCTTGCCGTCTTCCAAGACACCGGGCAAAGGAGGTTCGCTGAACATCTCCCTGCCCATGCGGCTGACTGCTCCGCTGCTGGTGTTGGTCTTTGGGGTGATGGCCACCTGGCTGAACTACACACTGACGCTGGATGCCAATCTGGCGAGGGATCTTTCGTCCGTACGGCAACGCGCCGGAGGCGTGGCAGCCCGGTTGGCGGCGATGAGCGAGCACCTGCTGGCGGGCAATCTGCAGCGGGTGGTGCAGCTGGAGCTGACCAGCATGTTCGATGTGCCGGAACTGGTCTCGGCGGGGATTGTGGACAGCCGGGGGATCATTCTGGCAGACTCTTCTGGGCGATGGGCAGGGTTTCCCGTGCAAGGGACGACACTGGCCCCGGCGGCCACCCTGATCCGGCCGGTGAACAAAGTGGTGATCGAGATCGGTGAAAATGCGGAACGCGTGTATGCCGCCAGCCCCTTCGCCCTGCCGCGTGGCGGGGTGGGCTGGGCGCTGGCAGAGCTGAACCGGCAGCAGGCCATCAATGGCGCACGCGAGGATGCCCGGACGCAGTTCTACTGGATCTCCGGGGCCATGGCACTGCTGAGCTTCATGCTGTGGGCGGTGCTGCACTACGGATACGCCAGCCGCATCGCCCGGCTGGCGGGCGGCATTCAGGAGTGGGGAGCAGGACGCCGGGACCTCCATCACATGCCCGGGGGCGGTGATGAGGTAGGCCGTCTGGCGGAAGTCTTCAACACCATGGCCGACCGCCTTCAGTCCCAGGAAGTGGACAAGCTGCGGCTCGAACGGGAGGTGCTGAACATCTCTGAGCGGGAGCGACGCCGAATCGGCCATGACCTGCATGACAGCCTGGGCCAGCGTCTCACGGCGGCTTCCATGACGGCCAATGGGATGCTGGAGCAACTGAAGGGCACAGCTCCGGCTCTGGCGGCGCATGGGGAGCTGGTGGCGCAGCAGTTGCGCGAGGCGATCGCGGAGGCCCGCTCCCTCTCCCATGGTCTGGCACCGGTGTCACTGGAGGCGGACGGCCTTATGGCTGCTTTACAAGAGTTGGCCACCAGCGTGTCCCGCAGTGGAAAGGTGCGCTGCGTGCTGGATTGCCCTCAGCCGGTATTGCTGCCCAATGTAGAGACAGCGACGCATCTCTTCCGTATGGCTCAAGAAGCGGTGAACAATGCACTCAAACATGCCTCCGCCTCGGAAATTCGCATCGGATTGGAGGTGCAGGGTGACAACGTGGTGCTGGAAGTCGATGATGATGGCGTGGGATTCGAGGACGAATCGTTGCCAGCCGAAGGCGGATCCAAGGCAAATGGTCTGGGCATGCGAGTCATGCGATACCGGGCCCAGCTCATTGAGGGACAAGTGGAGTTCGGCCCTGCCCCGGCTGGCGGCACACGCGTGCGGTGCGTGGCCCCGGTGAAATAAAGCCGTCGCCCGCTCAATTAGTAATACTTTCCTAGAACCCACTCTTCGAAAATTCCGATCCTCTCCACCATGCCTGCCGAGCCTGCCGCCATCACCAAATCCCGGGTCCTGCTGGTGGATGACCACCGCATGGTGCTGGAAGGCTACCGATTCATACTCAACGCCCAGCCAGATCTGGAGGTGTGCGCCACGGCGGTGAGTGCGGCGGAAGCACTGGGGCTGCTGGATAAGGCACAGCCCGACCTGGTGGTGACGGATCTCACTCTGGGTGGCAGAGGTGGTCTGGATCTGATCAAGGACATCATGGCTCTGAAGCCGGAGACGAAGATCCTGGTCTGCTCCATGCACGATGAAATGCTGTGGGCCAACCGCGCTCTCCAGGCCGGGGCACGCGGCTACGTGATGAAGGACGCCGACGGCCCCACCTTCCTGACAGCGGTGCGTGCCGTGCTGGTGGGCCAGCGCTACATGAGCGCCCGGCTGGCTGCGAGCGTACTGGAGTCTTTTGGTCAGACTAAGCCCCGTGGCAGCAACTCCCCCATCGAGAAGCTCAGCGACCGGGAGTTCGAGGTATTTCGCCTCTTTGGCGAGGGCAAGACGGCAAAGGAGATCGCTGCCCAACTCAATCTCAGCCCCAAGACTGTCTCGGTGCACAGGGATCACATCAAAGAAAAGCTCGGCTTCACAACCAGTGCGGAGATGATCCGTCAGGCAGTGCGGCACGTGGAGAGCCAAGGGTAGCAGCCGGTCCTTGAATAACTCGGAAGGCGAGAGAAGCCTATGATGGCTGCCGATAGGCATTCTGCCTAGCGAAGGACGGTCCCTGGGCCGATTTTGGGATCTACAGGATATGGGAACATGGCGTCGTGATCCACGCCCCTCGCCCCGATACCCAGCCTGACAAATGCAGCGCTTCCCCCGCGCCGCACTGCCGTGTTGATGACCGGTTGGGGCGTGGGGCATTGCTGACCGCAGTGGTGATCGCGTGCGGCCTCTGTTTGCTTGCCGTGACCTGGTTCACCGCGCACCGGAGCCGGTTGCAGCCGTCAGTGGAAGCCCCCACCTCCGCACCGGTCACTGCTGGTGCCACGCAGATTCTGCCAGGTGACGCGCTGCACGAAGCCGCCTATGCGCCGCTCTCTCCTGTCCCCTCCCAGAAGCCTTGACCCATTTTCCCAAACAACCCATGCAACCTGACCCAAATACACCCCAGCCTTCCCCATTCGTAACACCCGCTCCCATCAAGGAGCCAACATCCCCTGCCAAATCTATGAAAACACCCAAAACCATCCTCGGCCGCACCGCGGCCATCGTTGTCGGCGGTGGCGCCATCGTGGCCACGGCCCTCGCCTTGGAGACCAAGATCCTCCCCAACAAAGACAGCGGCACCCCGCCAGCCATCACCCTCGATGAAAAGCCCATCGACCGCGCCGCGGGCCTGCCCATGAGCTTCTCCAGCGTGATCAAGCGCGTCACCCCCTCCGTGGTGAAGATCGAAGTGGTCGGCAAGGCCCAGCCTGCGGTAGACCTCGGCGGCTCCGGCATGCAGCTTCCCTTCGGAGACCTCGGCAGCCCCGACCTTCGACAGTTCTTTGAGCGGCGTGGCAACGGCGGCAATCGCGGCGGACAAATGCGGATGCCGCGTGAACACGGTGCCGCCAGCGGCGTGATCGCCACTGCTGACGGTTACGTGCTCACCAACAACCACGTGGTGGATCGCGCAGACAAAGTGGAGGTGACCCTCCATGACGGTCGCACCTTCACCGCCAAGGTGGTGGGCACCGATCCGAAGTCGGACCTCGCCGTCGTCAAGATTGATGCCTCGAACCTTCCCGCCATTCCCTTCGCTGACAGCAGCGCGGCAGAAGTGGGCGATGTGGTGCTCGCCGCCGGGAATCCGTTTGGCCTGGGAGAATCCGTCACACTCGGCATGATCAGCGCCACGGGTCGTGCGACCATGGGCCTAGACTATGAGGACTTCATCCAGACGGATGCGGCCATCAACCCCGGCAACTCCGGTGGCGCCCTGGTGGACGCTCAAGGCCGCCTCATTGGCATCAACACGGCCATCGTGAGCCGTGGCGGTGGCAATGACGGAGTGGGCTTCGCCATTCCCGCCAACATGGTTCGCAGTGTGATGAATGATCTCATCACCGACGGCAAGGTGACCCGCGCCTATCTGGGGGTGATGATCCAGGATCTGACGCCTTCTCTGGCCAGCCAGTTCAAGGTGCCCGCTGAAACCAAAGGTGCGCTGGTGGGTGATGTGCCCGCCAAGTCCCCTGCTGCCAAAGCCGGCCTGGAAAGTGGCGACGTGATCACCCACTTCGACGGCAAGCCAGTCAAAGATGCCCGCAGCTTGAAACTGGCCGTAGCCAGCGAGAAGCCAGGCGAGAAGGCAGAACTGAAGGTCCTGCGCGAGGGCACGGAAAAGACCCTCACTGCCACGCTGGCTCCCCAACCCGGCAGTGACAAGGCCATCCCTGCCAAACACAACGGCAACCGCGACAACGAAGGCACGCTGAACGGCGTGGGTGTGGCTGACCTGAACCGGGCGCTGCGCCAGGAGAATAACATCCCCTCTGATGTGCAGGGAGCCGTCATCACCAATGTGGAACAGGACAGCCCCGCCTGGGAGGCTGGACTGCGCCCCGGGGATGTCATCCAACAGATCAACCGCAAGAGCGTGAGCAATGCGGAAGAAGCGGTGAAACTCACCGAAGATGCCCCCAACGGGGACACGCTGGTGAAGGTGTGGAGCCGCGGCGGCAGCCGATTCGTGACCGTGAACGAAACCGCTGGTTCGGTAAGTCAGTAATTCAGTAAAACGTTGATTCAGTGAATCAACTGAGTCGATCAGTCGTCAGTATGTGAACGGTATTGTATTGTAGTTAACTCTCAGCCTGTTTGCTGAGCCCCAAGGCGCCCTCCGTTTCGGCAAGAGACGGAGGGCGTTTTCCGTTCGACTCAAGAACGAGAGTAACACTTGATGGTGACACCTTGATTCGACTCGTCAGAGACTGACCACCGACAATCGAAAAAATCTTGACATCACATACATTCATCCACCATACATTTACATTTGTATCGCAAAACCACTAAAATTAACCACTTGAACCAACCCTCATGAAATTCACAATCTCCCTCAGTACGACTCGGTGGGCGAAGAGCGTTTTCAGCTTCGGCCTCCTTGTACTCTGCTCAACGGCTGCCATGGCGGCCGATTCCGACGGGGATGGGATGGACGACACTGTGGATCCCGATCCCTATTCACACGATAACTTTAGCACGTACAACGGGATACTTTGGGGGCCAGGAGACGGAGCCATCGGGGACAATGACAATGACTCCATCCTCAACTACTATGATAGCACCCCCTACCCTGACTCCGACGGAGATGGTCTCTACGATTACTCTGATGGCATCCTGTTCATCACAGATCCAGCTCCCAATGACAGCACCAACTACAGCAGTACTAACGGCATAGCTTGGTATGGCGACTTGTTTGGAGATGCAGACGGTGACCTTTCTCTAAACTTCTACGATGCCCTTCCCTATGATGCCGACAACGACGGCTTCGACGATAGCAGTGACCCCTTCCCAAACGACTACACCAACTACAGCAGCATCAACAACACAGGCTGGTACTCTGACGTGCTTGGGAATGCCGACCTCGACAGTCTGCTGAATTGGGAAGACCCGAATCCCTACGACTACGACTATTGAGTGGCTCCGAACAATCTCTCCCTCAGATGGCGGGTGAGTGAGACCTTGCCCGCCAATATGACCCACTGAGAACCTGTTTGAATAAAAACGCCGGGGGTGTTGCGAGTCATTTTGAGTCTGGACAAGGCGCGAAGAGGGCGTGAATCGAGATTCACTACCGATGAGCAACGCAGTCCATGCTCAAAATGACCGCAACCCGGAGGGGCAGTTCTCAGGCTCGGCGAAGCCGCTCTTATCTCATTCCCTTAATTGAACCTGCCACACCCGGATGTTTTTATCCAAACAGGTTCTCAGGGAGACGAATGCCAGATGTTGGCAATGTTCTGCAGACTGCGACAACACGAAGACTTGTCGTGCTGGGGGTGCCCCACCGTATTTCCAAGACCTCACGGAAACGGCCGGCCGCGCATACGCCCAAGGGCGACGAGGATGCCGCGGCAGAACTCGTCAATGTCGAAAGGTTTGGAGAAAGCAGAGAGCACGGCGTCACCCCCTTGCTCCTGAGTCGTGGCAAGATCCGTCTTGGAGCCGCTACAGAGAACGATGCCAAGCTCAGGCCGCATGCTCCGGATGTGCTCCAGGGCCTCGGCACCAGACATGCGAGGCATGGCCAGGTCTAGGATCACCAAGTCTGCGTGGTTTTCAGGACGCATGAGCCACTCCACGGCATCGAGACCGTCGATGGCCAGATTCACCTTCAGCCCCACCCGCCTCAGCAAGGCGGTCATAATGGACCGAATGCTCTGGTCGTCATCGACGACGAGAACTTCGGACTGATGGGCAGGAGATTCAATGGTAGTCAGCATGGTTAATATGGTTTTTATACACTTTACCTCGCGATTGTCCAGCGGCAAAATCGGAAAGGCCTTACGCCAAAAGGGGTACCTCCCAAGGGTCAGTCAAAATCGAGACAGCCCGCCAGCATGGTAGCTTCAGCGCTCCTGGAGTGGGGTCGGGCGACCATCCTTTCACGCCCGCAACACAGCGCGCAGACATTTGCCGAAGGCTTGCCCTGACTGGGGATCGTACCCTTCACTTTCATCATGTCCCCTTTCATTACCTACGGCACCCTCATGGCAGCCATCGTCCTTGAGGTGATTGCGACGTCCTATTTGCAAAAGACAGAACAATTTACCAAACCTCTGCCGACTGTCGTCACGGCACTTTGCTATGCGGGGGCGTTTTACTTTCTCTCCATCTCCCTCAAGACCCTGCCGGTCAGCATTGCCTATGCTATCTGGAGCGGATTGGGCATCGTGCTGATCGCAGCGGTGGGATGGATCTTCTTCAAACAGAAACTGGATGCGCCCGCCATCATCGGCCTCGCCTTCATCATTATCGGCGTGGTGATTGTGAATGGCTTTTCGAAGTCGATTGCACACTGAGCTGCCAAGGGCACTGGAATTCCTCTTCGGACTCTACCGGCAACTTGAGGATGGATTTTCCCTTCTGCGGACCAGCGGAGAACCGGGCGTCGGGAAAGACCACAAAAATTCCAGCTTCCGCGCAACCGGTCGCGGCGCACGGTCGTTATCGGGCATGACTGAGATTGCCATGCAGCACCTATGGGGAGCGAGCGGCGAGCCAGTCTGACAGCCCCCTGCATGGGGATTCATGACGAAATCAGGTGGGGCGACGTCGCATCGCCCTCCTGGATCGCGATGAAGCGGCTGTCTGCCATGAGCGCCCTCCGCAAGAAGGAAACCAACCACCAAGCCTGTGTCTGCTCCCATGAACCTGCGCGCCCCTTCGTCTTCCCCTGCTGGCATCTCTGCCAGTTCTCACACGAACGAGACCAAGAAACTCCTCATCCTCGTGGGCAGTCCACGTCGTGAGGGCAACTCCGCCACCCTGGCCTCTGCTGTGAAACTTGGAGCCGAGGAGGCTGGCGCAGAGGTTGAGCTTCGGTTTGTAGACGATCACATCTCCAGCTTTTTGCGGGACTGTCGCACGTGTCGGCGCGCTGATGGAGAGTGCGACATTCAGGATCGTTTCCGTGAACTGTTTTATGAGGCGTTTTTACCGGCGGATGGCGTGGTCTTCTGCTCTCCTGTATACTGGTACGGGCTCTCTGCACAGATGAAGGCGTTCTTTGACCGCACCTTCTGCTACTACGCAGCTTCTCATCCAGATTCGGAGAAGGCCCTCAGGGGGATGTCCGGTAAACGGATCGGCCTTGTGCTGGCGTCTGAGGAAACGTACCCCGGTGCCTCGCTCGGAATTGTGCACCAGATTCAGGAATATTCGAGATACACTCACTCAGAGTTCGTCGGAGTGGTTCGAGGAGCCGGCAACCGTCGTGGAGAAGTGGCGGCAGATCCTGGCGGGCCGTTGGAACAGGCGGAACGGCTGGGTCGGGAATTCTTCGGTAGGAAATACACGGACTACCGGCTGGACACGCCGCGAAGTGGGAAGGTGTGGGGAGTGTGAAGACTCCGTATTGATTTGACGAGAAAGGCAGCCGGGCAGCAACGTCCATGATGCTGGCTTCGTGGCTATGGTCGCTTTCGCCTGCCGGTGATAGGTTCCCCGACATTGTTTGGGGGCCAGCAGGTGTAAGGAGCGCCGAGGGTGGCGAAACGCGGTCTGGCGCTCTCTCAAAATGGCCTATGCAGGAGAAGCCAGGGGAGCGCACGCATCTGCGTGCTGTTTCCGGCAGCTTGCCGGGAACGTCAGTCAGCGGGTGGCCTCGCGAGGGGAGGTGCAACCAAACATTCGTGCGACCTGGAGGCGTTGAAGACGTTGGGGAGAAGGCGGATGCGGTCGGCTTTCCCACCTGATCATGCTCCGCGGAGGTACCCAGGGTTGACTCGTCCAACCACTGGGCTGTGCTACAAATCCCTTTTAAGGGATTGACTGCGGACTGAGCCGGAGCCTAGGCGGCCACCCCAAAACGTGCGCGGTTGGGGGGCACCAAGGAACCAGCGCAGTGCGGAATGCTCAGTTGAAGCACTTCCTCGAAGAGGATGGGCGACAAGCCCAACGTTGGAGAGCTTCCAGCGAACCTACGTTGGGTATACAGCATTCAAAGTCTACTCCGAAGGAGTTGTGGCGGTCTGACAGCCTTTCATATCCAAGGTTCCTTGGCAGGCACTTGATGTCCCATAGACGACGTCTCGCCTGTAGAATGCAACCGCGTGCCCAGGGGTGAGGTCGTCTTGACGTTTGTGTTTAGGCGACATCACCGGACCTCTTTACGAATCCGCATCCCCATCGATTTCAATTTCCCGGCGGGGAACTTTGTCGAAGTGGTCAGGATGATCGAGAACGAACTTGAGCAAAAGCCGGTTCGTGTCCTCGAACTCCTCAAACTTGCTTTCCATCTCCTCACGGGCCTGGATCCATGCCTCGCCACGATTTTCGACATACTGGCTGCGGGCGAGATGATCTCTTGGCGGCCCATCTGGGCCAAAGAGCTCACAAAAAGCCTCCAAACGACGGGCATTGTAGGTGGAACCGACCTCTCGCAGCGCACTGACAATCTCGGGAAGATGATTGCCCACTTCTTCATCCTCAAAGGTGCCGAGACCTCCGCAGTAGATGGCGTAGTTGTAGCGATCCACGAGCCAGGCAGCGCGTTCGTATTTGTTGAGCGAAGCCCCTTCATCTTTGGCAGCCTTGTCTGAGAGCTGAAATCTGGGATGCGGCAGTTCCCGCATCTGCAATAGAACTTCTGAGGCATTGGCACTTACCTCCCCCGGGGAGAGAACAATCTTGTACAAGCCAGCGTCTGCCGCCGCCTCATCATGGAAAGAAAGGGCCTTGAGAACTTCAATCGCCACCCGTCCCTCACTATAGGACAGGTCAGCCTTGTCCCAGCGAGGCAGCCATGAATCAATCATACTCCGAGGGATGATCACTCCGGTGGCACTGAACGCATTGAGGATATCGTCAAAATAGTCGTAGTCCGGATTCAAGTACTCGGGTGCCTTCAGGACGCGCTCACCCCAGGCCGGATCGAGTTTGAGCAGAAGAGCGGGAACGTCGTCCGCATAGACGGAGGACCAGTCGTCGTGGCCATCCAAAGCTGGGAGCAGAATCTGGAACACCTGCACCTTGAAGTGATCGGTCGCGCGCCCGGATCGAACGGCTTCTAGAGTACCGGGTATCAGAGCCCGTTGCCCGAGGTGAGGCACAGCCTGCAGCCACCTGCGAATAGCAGGCAGTGCATCATCCTGGCCAGTGGCGACGATTGCTTTCCTGATCTTGTCCCCAGAAAGAAAGACGTCTCCGTATTTTCGCTCCAGGGTTAGCAACGCAGACAACTGCTGTTCCGGAGGAAGGGCCAGGCAGGTCTTCAGGCTTTGATCCGCCTTCGCTACGCGGAGTTGCAGCCTGGTATTGGAACTAAACCACTCTCGCAATCTCACCGTTCTCCCGTGAAGGGTCCCGATGGGAAGCCACTGCCACGCCGCGTAGCCAGCAGAGATCAGCACGATGGGGATGAGGAGATAGATGAACTTCATGAAGGCACGGCTTGGTGGCGGGACACGGTGACCAATCATCGGTATTTTTCCATGGAAGGTCAACATTTCAGCCAGGGAGTTGCTGAATCTCCAAGGAACTGGAGGCTGTCCTCACAGCAAAGGGCAAGCGACGTTGCGGCTCATTCCCAGAGGGCTGCCCATCGGGGATCCATATACTTGGACAGATGGCCCGTCCTCAGGCACGCCAGTGTCTTGGAGTGCTGGCGGCTTGGCGCCGCTTTCGCCAGCCGGTGAAAATTTCCTCAGTCTTGTTGAGTGGCGTCAGCGAACGTGCGTGGCAGGCGGGCTGCCTTTCCTATGGGAGACTTGGGCAGTCAGACGCCAGAGGGAGGAGGGTCGCGCAATATCCTTCGCTCCCGCCGTCGGTTGGGGACAACCGGACTGCTCCCGCAGCGACATCAAGGAACGCTCATGGCAGGCGAAGCGCCCGCCCTACAGGTCCACCGGCTGGGACAGCCGGACTACGCCAGATCGAAGCACGGATGCCTCAAGTCTGATGTCTTGTGTCTTCCAGTCTGGTGTCTCCGGCGAAGCCGGTCCTACCGATTCAGCAGAACCTCGTCCTTCAACACCACCACATCCACACTGCCCTTCAGGGTCTGGTTCAAGAACGGCGTGTTGCTGCTCTTGGACTTCATGAACTCCTTGGTGAAGGTGGTGCTGCCGTTGGGGTCGAACACGATGAACTCTGCAACGCCGCCTTCCACGACGGGGACGGGAGGAAGCTTGATGATGCGGCGGGGTTCGGCGGAATAACGTTTCACGATCACATCCCAGCCAAAGACGCCCTTGCTCATGAAGCGGTCATAAAGACAGGGCAGCGCGGTTTCCAGCCCGGTGATGCCGAAGGGCGCGCTCTGGAAGTCGTTCTTCTTCTCGAACTCCGTGTGCGGAGCGTGGTCCGTGGCGATGACGTCGAAGACACCGTCAATGAGTCCCTGCAGAAGAAGCGCATTGTCCTCCGGCGTGCGGAGGGGCGGGTTCATCTTGTACGAGGTGTCATAGTCCCGGATGTCCTCGTGGTTGAAGATGAGGTGGTGCGGGGCGATTTCGCAGGTGACCTTCACGCCTTCTTCCTTGAACCGGCGGATGGTGTTCATGCCACGCGCGGTGGTGACGTGCTGAATGTGCACGTGCGCCCCGGTGTACTGGGCGATGCGGATGTCGCGGTCCAGGCAGATCTCCTCACTGATGGCGGGAATGCCTTCCAGACCGAGGCTGTAGGAGACTTTGCCCTCGTGCATGGAACCCTTGCCGCTGAGCTCCATGGTCTCGCAGTGGCTGGCCAGGATGAGGTCAAAATTCTTTGCGTACTCCATGGCGCGGCGCAGCACCACGGGATTACTGACCGGGTAGCCATCGTCGGTAATCATCACGACCCCGGCGGCCTTCATGGCCCCGATGGCGGCGAGCTCCTTGCCCTCACGTCCCTTGGTGATGGCCCCAGTGGTGTAGAGGGGAATGCGACACTTGCGCGCCGACTCCAGCACGGTCTTCACCACGCCAGCCGTATCAATGGCCGGTGCCGTGTTGGGCATCATGACAAAGCCCACCACACCGCCGTTGATGGCGGCCTCACTGCAGGTGAAGATGTTCTCCTTCTGCTCCTGCCCGGGCTCGCGGGCATGCACATGCACGTCAAAGAGGGCGGGCAGGATGACCTTGCCAGTGCAGTCCACCACCTCGGTCCCCTCCCCGGCAGTGATGCCAGGGGCAACTTGCACGATCTTGCCGTCCTCCACGAGGACATCGGCACGGGTGAGCTTGGGGGAATCTTCGGTGGCGATCTCGCCGCCTTTAAACAGACGCTTCATGTGGGAGGAACGGATAGAGGAAACAGGAACAGGATGGATCAGGGCTTGTCTTCGACCGTGCTGCCGGGCTTCAGCCAGTACAGCACGCTCATGCGCACGGCGATGCCGTTCTCAACCTGCTGGTCGATGAGGCTGCGCTCGTACTCCATGACGGAGTCAGTGAGCTCCACACCACGATTCACGGGACCGGGGTGCATGACCCAGATGCCGTTGTCACGGGCCCACTTGAGGCGCTCATCGGTGAGACCGAAGAGACGGTGGTACTCCCCGATGCTGGGGAAGAAAGGCACATTCTGCCGCTCCGTCTGCACGCGCAGGAGGTAAATGACATCGGGCTTCCAGGCGTAGAGTTCTTTCCAATCCTGGAAGACGGCGATCTCCTGCGGCAGTTCCCGCGGGATCAGGGAGCCAGGGGCGAGCATGGCGGTCTGCATGCCCATGCGGCGACAGAGCAGGTTCGTGGAGCGGGCCACACGGGAGTGCTGGATGTCGCCGATGAAGGCGACACGAGCGCCCCGGACATCGCCGCCAAAGACCTCACGCAGGGTGAACACATCTAGCAGGCCTTGGGTAGGGTGCGCATGGAAACCATCGCCCGCGTTGATGACGGACGCATTCGTGTGCTTCGCGATCAGATTCGGAATACCCGACATGCTATGACGCACCACCACATAGTCCGTGCGCATGGCCTCCAGGGTGGCCACGGTGTCCAGCACGCTCTCCCCCTTCACCACAGAGGAAGTGCTCACGGAGAAGTTCGTGACGTCGGCCGAGAGGCGGCTGGCGGCGATCTCAAACGAGGAACGCGTGCGGGTGGAGGGCTCGTAAAAGAGCGTGAGCACGGTGCGCCCCTTCAGGGTGGGCACTTTCTTCACCGACCTCTTGAAGAGGTTCTTGAAAGGGACCGCGTTGGAGAGGATGAACTCGAGCTCCTCATCCGTCAGGCTCTGGATGTCCAGCAGGTCTTTACGGGGGGTCATCGGCGGGCTCCTCCTTGTTGCACATACACGGCGTCCTCGCCGTCCACTTCCACAAATCTCACGGCAATGCGTTCTTCAGGTTTGATGGTCACACGTTCTCCTACGTAGTCGGCAGCGATGGGCAGCTCCCTGCCCTCGCGGTCCACCAGCACGGCCAGCTCCACCTTGCGGGGGCGGCCGTACTCGAGCAGCTCATCCAGCGCGGCACGGGCCGTGCGCCCGGTGTGCAGCACCTCATCGCAGAGGATGACGTGGCGCCCGTCGAGATCGAAGGCGAGCTCCGAGCCAATGAGCTTCGGGATGAGCTCCAGGGCTTTCAGGTCATCCCGGTATAAGGAAATATCCACCCGGCCGATGTTCAGGTCGGGGAAATGGGGCTTCAGCAGCGTGTAGAGCCGCTCAGCCAGGGGCACTCCACGGCGGTAAATGCCCACGAGGGCGAGGTCCTTGCCCGGGGAACGCTCTTGAATGGCCTGGGCAATGCGCTCAATGCGCTGCGTGACGTCTTGTTTGGAGAGGATCGGCGCGAGGTCCGGCATGGGTGAGGTGGTGCCGCAGTGTGGCAAAGAATTCACCCGCAGGCAAGCGATCCCTCCCCCAATCCGCGGATGGAATCGGGGGCTCGTGCAGACACCGGGGCAAAAAAGACCCCGCTCCCGCCCGGAGGCGAAAGTGGGGTCAAAAATACAGGCTCCAACCTGGGGCTTAGGCGCCCAGCTTGAGAATGCGGTGGGCGAACATGCAGGCGTTCAGACCGGCCTTGCTGTGCAGGCCCACGGTGCCGAGCGGCACCTGTCCTGGCACCTGGCAGATGGCCAGAAGAGCGTCGATGCCATTGAGCGGGCCGCCAGGAACCGGCACGCCGATCACCGGATACTCCGTGGCCACAGCCACCACGCCAGGAAGGGCGGCGGAAAGGCCAGCCACAGCGAGGATGACGATCTTCTCGCCGCTCTTGTTCAGCTCCTCAAGGTAGGCCAGCAACTCAGGAAGATTGCGGTGGGCGGAGAGGACTTTTTCCTCATAGGCAACGGCCTCCTTGTCGAGGTAGTCGCGGCCGGGCTGCATGAACGCCATGTCGTTGGCGCTTCCGTAGATGATGATGGCTTTCATGGGTGGGGAGTAGGTGGTGGTGTCTTGGGTTGTGGCTGAGGGGAAAACGAAAAGATTCGCGCAGGAGCGGTCGGTTGGTTTTACTCAAAGTGCATCTGGCCGATGTCGGATCGGCGCTGCTGGCCGTCAAAGGTGATGCCGCTGGCACTCTGGTAGGCCCTCTCCCGGGCCTCCTGACGGGTGTCGCCTTGGGCTACCACGGCCAGCACGCGACCACCATGGGTCTCGAAGCCAGCATCGCCGCGGCGGGTGCCGCAATGAAATACCCGGGAACCATTGACGCTCTCCAGGCCGCTGATGACATCACCGTTGCGGGAGGAGGCAGGGTACCCGGCGCTGGCCAGGATGACGCAGATGCTCCAGCCTTCATTGAAGCTCACCAGTTCCGGCTTGAGTTCGCCTTTCGCGGCGCTGAAGAGGTATCCGGCAAAGTCGCCCCGCACCATGGGCAGCACGGCCTCAGCCTCGGGATCGCCGAAGCGGCAGTTGTACTCCAGCATCTGCGGCCCGTTGGGGGTGAGCATGATGCCAAAGTAGAGGAAACCACGGTAGTTCAGACCGTCCTTCAGCAGGCCGGCCACGGTGGGCTTCACCATCTTTTCCTCGATCTCGGCGAGGAGTTCTGCGGAAATAATCTGGCGGGAGGCCACGGCCCCCATGCCTCCGGTATTGGGACCGGCATCGCCATCGCCGATGCGCTTGTAGTCGCGCGCCGGCATGAGGATGTGGTATTGATCGCCGCAAACGGAGACGAAGATGGAGATCTCCGGACCGGTCAGGCACTCCTCCACAATGAGGTCACCCTCGCCGAAGGAACGCTTCGTGAAAACCTCGTCGAGGAACTCCGTGGCGGCGGCTTCATCAGGGCACACGGCGACGCCTTTGCCCGCAGCAAGACCGTCGAACTTAAGCACCACAGGGTACTTCGTGATGGCGCGCTGGGCCTCGTGCTTGGTGTGCACCACGCTGAAGGCGGCGGTGGGGATGTTGTGGCGCTGAAGAAAGTTCTTTGCGAAAGCCTTGCTGGCCTCCAGCTGGGCGGCCTCCTTGATGGGCCCCCAGCAGGGAATGCCGACTTCTGCGCAAAGATTGGCCAAACCGCGGTCTTTTACCAGGTAGGCTTCCTCACCGGCGACGCAGAGATCCACCTGCTCCCGCTGCATGAAGGCGATGAGATCCAGCAGATCTTTGGCATCCACACGAGTGGCGAGGTCCGCAATGGCGTCACTGCCTGGGTAGGCGTACAGGGTTGCGTCCGGGGCGCTTTCGCGGAGCGCGGTGATGATGGCGTGCTCGCGTCCTCCTTTTCCAGTGACGAGTATCTTCATGGCTCAAACAACATGTCGTAGGCACGGCCCGTCTTCCCGCGGTAGTAGCGGATGAAGGCCTCATTGGCGACCACATGACCGCCAGGGGTGGGATAGTCGCCGCTGAAGTACCAGTCGCCGCAATGCGGCTCCAGGGCGCGACGCATGTCAGGGATGGTCTGGTAGATCACGTCCACCTCGCCCTTCCAAGTGGTGGTCTGGGGACGCACCAACTCGGCGACCTTGGCGGAGATTTCCTCCGCCGCGAAGGGCGCGTAAATGTCTTGCACCACGTTGCGCTGCTGCACAGCGGGTTTCTTGAGTTCGGCCAGGCAGTTCTCGTAGGTCTGGTCGATGAGGTCCCGGCGGTTGCGATCCTTGAGCAGGGCAATAGCGGCCTGGAACGCGATGAACTTGCCCAGTTCGCTCATGTCAATGCCGTAGCAGTCCGGGTAGCGGATCTGCGGAGCAGTGGAAACGACGATGATGCGTTTGGGATTTGTCCGGGCCAGGATACGCAGGATGCTCTGCTTGAGCGTGGTTCCGCGCACGATGGAATCATCCAACACGACAAGGTTGTCCGTGGGCTTTACAACCTCGTAAGTGATGTCGTACACGCTGGAGACGAGTGCATCACGCCCCTCTTCCTGGGAGATGAAGGTGCGGCTCTTGATGTCCTTGTGCGCGATCTTCTCACTCCGCGGCCAGTTGCGCAGGATGAGGTCGTCCACCTTGGACTCGTCCAGTTTCCCGGAGGCGAGCATGTCCATCAGGGCCTTCTTCACCTCGAACCGGCGGGACTTGCGCAGACCGTCCATGAAGCCGTAAAAAGCGGTCTCAGCCGTGTTCGGCACAAAGCTGACCACGGTGTTTTCCAGGTCATTGCCGACTGCGTCCAGCAACTGCGGGACGAGGGCTTCCCCCAGCGCCTTCCGCTGGGTGTAGATGGTGGCACCGTTGCCACGGGAGAAATAGATGCGCTCAAAGGCACATGGCGTCGGCGGGCGGACCTGGGTGAAAGGTTCCACGCTGAATCGACCGTCGCTCTTTACCACGGCCACGTGAGCCGCTGGCATGATCTGGGTGTCCTCTTCCCGCACCTCAAACACAGTGCGCAGCGCGGCGCGCTCACTGGCGAAGGCGATGAACTCATCCGTCTGCAGGTAGAAGCAAGGGCGGATGGCATTCGGATCACGCATCACGAACATGTCGCCGTTGCCGATGACCCCGGCGATGGCGTAGCCACCGTCCCAGATGGCGGCGGAATCGCGGATAATCTGGGTGACATCCATGCGCTTGCTGATCTCGGATGGAATGGCCAGGCCATCCATGCCGTCGTCGCGCAGCTCATGGTAGAGGCGGTTGTGGGCCTCATCCAGATGGAAGCCAATCTCCTCCAGCACGGTCTGGGTATCAGTGTCCACCACCGGGTGCTGCCCACGGCGACGCATCACGTCGTTCAGCTCGCGGGTGTTGGTCATGTTGAAGTTCCCCATGACCATGAGGCTGCGCGTGGGCCAGTTGCTCCGGCGCAGGTAGGGGTGGCACGAGGCCTTGCCGAAGCCGCCGCTGGTGCCGTAACGCAGGTGGCCCATGAGGACCTCCCCGCCGAACTCGAACTGCTCTTTGATCGCGTCAGGGTCGTGCTCGAACTTCACGTACTCCTTGTTCCGCTCCAGAGCGATCTGCTTGCGATCCTTGTTGGCCTTGCGGGCGACGTCTTTGAAGTCATCCATGACCTCCCCAAAAACCTCCTCGAGCGAGTCATTCTTGCTGGAGCGTACGCGGAACATGTATGGGAGCCCGGGAGGCATGTTCAGCTTGCAACAACCCACGCCCATGCCGTCCTGGCCGCGGTTGCGCTGCTTGATCATCAACGCGTGGAGGCGGTCCAGCCCCCAGAGCGCGTTGCCATATTTATGTTCGTAGTAGCCCAGAGGCTTCAGCAGCCTTACCGCGGCGATGCCGCACTCATGCCTAATGGGGTCGCTCATGCCTGGAATTTCGGGGAAAGAACCTATGCCTGCATTCCAGCAGTTGGCAAGGCGGGAAACATTTTCTTCAGTTTTTGGCGGTGAAACGTGGGACACGCCGGGAGGGCTCCGACTGCCGCCCCGGTGCTGCGACCACCGTGGCGCTGGATCCCACGGCGGCGTCGTGAACAGTAACGCCTGGAGGGACGGGATTGGACTTTGCGAAATCGGTGCGGGTCGGGCCACGCACGATGATGTCGCTGGTCAGGTGGCCCCAGCGGATCTCCAGCTCCGTGTAGGGGGCGGTCGCGATCTGGGTCATCTTTTCCCGCTCCAGCATGGCATGGCCGTGGAGCATCACCCACTGGTCGCGCCGGTCAAAGGCTGCCCGCTCGGCATAGCCGTGCTCCACCAGCCAGCCGTAGCGCCCCGCCGGTCCCACTTCCAGATAGACCCGACCGACCGCCTCCCCCGCCCGGCGACGTTTGTCGTGGTAGTCGATACGGTCGGCATGGAGCGTGACGTCCGTGTCCAGCATGACACTGGGGCGATTGCCCTTCAGTCGCAGGGACTGGAGGTTAGTCATGGACTTGGCGTCAGGATTCCAGACGAGGTCAGGGGTGCTGCATGAGTTGAGCCCCGTGAGGAGCAGGGCGATAAAGAGAAAACTGAAGCGCATGAGAATAACAGGAACGGAGGCCAGAGAAGGAGTCTTCCCCGGTAGTTCGGCTGTCCTCTCCATCCTGAAAGCCGAATCGCCCCCCTGATTGTGGGCAAGGTAGAAGAAAAAACGCCCAAGGAGGATCGCTTCAGCTTCGTCTTCCTCTGTAACCTTCACCTCCCAACAGACCATGTTCCGGTTGATCCTGCTTTCCCTCACCCTTCTCGCCGGAACGCTCCCCTCCTTTGCAGGCGGTGGCGGTGCAAGCATCGTTGCAGAGCTGAACGGCTGGACCCTCACCCTCAATGGCAGCGATGGATCCAGTGCTTACATCTCAAAACCAGAGGGCGACAAGGAGCTAATCGCCCGCATCGCGTTTCGCCAATTCGCGGATTACCTCCTGGTGGCAGAGAGACTGCCCCGCACCACCAAGAACCAGAAATCACCTTTCAAGATTGTGGAGGAAGATCACCCATCACGTGGCATCTACCTCGCTCCAGAGTGCGCGCGCCCCCTTTTCGAGTTGATGCTGCTCAATCATCGCACCGCCCTTTCGAGCGCCGACGCGGCTCGTGTGGAAGCAGAACTCAACAAGAACCCACCTATTGATCGAACGCTGCTTCCCAACGCGAACTTCGTTTTCAAAGTGGCGCCCATTCCCTGAACTAGCAACTCAACGCCTTTCTTCACCAAACTCAGAAGATGGCTCATTCCTCCTGTTTCCCCTTCCCGGCGATGCTCCATCGACTCATCCTCACCACCGCCCTCGTTGGCATTCTCTCCCTGCCTTTGAACGCAGATTCCGGCGGTCCCTACGTAGCTGTCCCGGATGCCACTGCGACCGAGCGGGGCCCGGTTTTCCAGATCCCCCACTCTGAAAGACCGCTTCGCCACTACCTCACCCACATGCCGAAACTGGAGTGGAACCCGCGCCTCAATGAGCCAGACACCTTCACCTGGGTTCTCATCTCCGGATGTCATGCCTCGGTGAATTCGCTTGGCCAAGTTGGCGGTCACGAAATCCTCTGCATCCGGTACATTTCCGATCTGCGCCTTGATCAAGGGCTCGACCATGCAGAAACCATCCTGATCCTCGCTCGCGGGGAGCAATCGGACTCTTCACCAGTTTCCTGTGTACCCATCTTCCTCTCCAGTGGAGGACCGGACGTTTACAATCTGACTGCCCAGGCATCGCCACGTGAAGGCGAAGGGGACCGCGGCGCCATCAAGATTACAGGCTACATCTCCGGCACCGGCGGGTTCCGGAATGAGACCCACCTCCGCTTTCAGGATGGCAAATTCATCCGTTTCACGCCAGCCACGGTATCCAAACGGTCGAAGTAACGTCGACGGACCCGCCACTTGCATCTAGCGAGGCGGTTTACCTAGGTGATCTTCACCTGAGTTGACTCGATGAAATAACCGCGGCCGCCCGAAGCTTTCTTGCCTGCGCTGCGCCTTCAGCATCCCTGAGCCGTCCCGCATGCGGGACGGTACTCCAACCCTCTCCGATCCCGCCCTCCATCACTCCATCACTCCATCACTCCATCACCTAACTCCCGCAGGCTGAAGCCTGTACTCCGTACAATTTCAGCGCCAACCCGCCCTGCGCCCAGCCACT
Organism: Verrucomicrobium sp. BvORR034; assembly: GCF_000739635.1. Lineage (GTDB taxonomy): Bacteria > Verrucomicrobiota > Verrucomicrobiia > Verrucomicrobiales > Verrucomicrobiaceae > Verrucomicrobium. The sequence continues at coordinate 19,870 of NZ_BATQ01000138.1, forward strand.
GCCTACTAGCCTCCATGTGGATTTCAGGTAGGTCATTGTGTGTTATCTGCTGCCTCCGTAAGACAAAAACGAGCACCACCCCCCGTATTCCTGTGAGCCGCCACTCGTCTGCTCATGCTTTTCCCACCCGCCAGCAAAGTCCCTTTTCAGAATCCGCTCCCTGGCAGCCTGATTGCCTTCGTTGCCTTGCTGCCCGCCCTGCCCTGCCACGCCTCGGCGGCTGACCAAGTCACATCCCGGATCAACCAGTCCTGTCTCGAATGCCATGATAAGGACGTGCAAAAAGGCGGGCTTGACCTGACCGGCCTGCCGTTTGATCTCGGCGACCGTTCCCTGCGCGACCGCTGGGTGCGCATTCATGACCGCGTGGAAAAGGGAGAGATGCCTCCCGATGCAGAAGATCTCCCGGCGGCGGATCGCGCGGCCCTCGTGGGCACACTGGGTGACGAACTCAACAAGGTTGACCTCGCCGATGTAAAGTCTCACGGCCGGGGGCCCGTGCGACGGTTAAACCGGGACGAGTACGAGCAGAACCTGCGCGATGTCCTGCATCTGCCAGACCTGGATGTTCGCGACATCCTGCCTGAGGACCGCGAAGGCCATCACTTCAACAAGACCACCGCCATGCTCGACATGTCGCGGGTGCAGCTCGCCGCTTATCTGGATGCTGCCGAGGTCGCCTTGCGTTCCGCCTTGACGACGGAACCGGCACCACCTCCCGTGGCCAAATGGAGGGTGATGGGCACAGGTTTATTTCCGGAAACCAGCACCTTTGGCAATCGCGAGTCCATGTTCTTCGCCCGCGATGGCAAGTTCATCGACTGGGGCGCGATCAAGGGCAAAGACAAAGAAAGGGACGCCATCAAGAAAGGTGCCACGGATGAGAGCATCGAGATGGCGCTCTTTCGCTCCGCAAGCTGGCCCTACATCGGCTATCCCAAAGGCATTCTTGCCAAACACTCCGGCCACTACCGGGTGCGAATCTCTGCGCGAGCTGTGCTCCAGCAGCCCGGCTACGTGATCATCCCTGCCAAGGCCTCCGTCCCGCTGACCTTCCGCACCCGTAAGCCTGCAGGTGCCGATATCATCAATGAAGTGCGCGCGGAGGGTGGCATCATCGACGTCCAACCCGAACAACAGGTCTATGAAACCACTGTCCGCTTGCGGGAGGGGGAGTCCTTTGAGTACAGCCTGCTGGGACTGCCCATGCCTCTGGCGAGGAATCCCAATGGATCGGCCCCCTCCTATCGATATCCCCCGTTCCCAGAGGGAGGACAACCCGGCATCGCCGTGCAGTGGCTTGAGGTTGAAGGCCCCCTCGCCCCGCCCACCTGGCCTCCCGCCTCGCACCACGTCCTGTTTGATGACTACGGCATTGAGGTGAAGCCTGCCAACGCTCCCGAGGAGGCAAAGCGACTGCTGCGCCGCTTTGCCTCCCTTGCCGCACGGGAACCCGTGTCGGAGGAGGATCTCGCCCGGTTTGATGCCCTCATCCAGCAGCGTCTGGACAAAGGTGCCCCCTTTGTCGAGGCCGTGCTCGCAGGCTACAAGGCTTTCCTCGCCTCCGGCGATTTCATCTTCCTGCGCGAGCCGAAGTCGACAGCCGATACTTTCGCGATCGCCTCGCGCCTGTCTCATTTTTTCACGAACTCGCGGCCTGACGCCCGCCTGCTTGAACTCGCTGCGAAAGGCCAGCTGCAAGATTCGAAAGTGCTTCGTGAAGAATCCCAACGCCTCATCAACGAACCCGGCTTTGACCGCTTCGTGAAGAGCTTCACCGACTACTGGCTCAGCCTCCGGCACATCCGCCGTGATGACCCCGACATTCGGTTGTTTCCTGAGTATCGCTTTGACGAATACCTCGTGGAGAGCATGGAGCGGGAGACCCGTACCTTCTTCACCGCCATGGTGCGAGAGAACCTTCCTGCCAGCGCACTGGTGAAGTCTGACTTCATCTTCGCCAATGATCGCCTTGCCCGCCACTACCAACTCCCTCCATTGACCGGTTCCGCCATGCGGAAGGTGGCCGTGCCCGCCGGCAGCCCCTTTGGCGGCCTGCTGACCCAGGCTGCAGTGCTGAAAGTCAGCTCCAATGGCACCACCACCTCCCCCGTCGTTCGCGGCGCGTGGGTCACAGAGCGTCTCATCGGCAAACCCATCCCACCGCCACCGCCGAGCGTCGCAGCGGTCGAACCGGACATCCGCGGGGCCAAGACCATCCGCGATCTCCTCGCTCTTCATACGAAATCCAAGTCCTGCGCCGCCTGCCACGCCCGGTTTGATCCGGTGGGTTTCGCCCTGGAGAATTTTGACATCCTGGGCGGCTGGCGCGCCCGTTATCGCGGCCTGGAAGAGGGCGAGCGCATCAGCGGCATTGATCGCGCTGGTCATGACTTCAGCTACACCCTGGCAGGCCCTGTCGATGCCAGCGCCAAACTCCTGAACGGCCCTTCCTTCAAGGACGTGAACGAACTGAAGGCGATCCTTGCCTCTGATCCCCGCCAACTGGGTCGGAACATGCTCCATCAGTTCACCCTCTACGCCACCGGCACGCCCGTCCGCTACTCCGACCGCCCCGAGATCGAGTCCCTGCTCGATGCCTGCGCCGCCGATGGCTACCGCGTACAGGACCTCATGCTCGCCCTGGTGCAGAGCCGCATCTTCCGCGGCAACCTTTGATTTCCTCATCCCCATCTCGCCGATCTATTTCATGAACTCCCCCTACATCGCGAAGCCCTTTTCCCGACGCCGATTTCTTCGCAGCGCCGGGGTCACCCTGGCTCTGCCACTGCTCGAGTGCATGACGCCCGTCTTCGGTCGGGCTGCAGAAGCGAAGGCGCCCCGCCGCCTGCTCCTCATATCGAACAACCTCGGCTTCCTGCCGAAGCCCTTTTTCCCCACCACCACAGGTCGGGACTACGAACTGACGCCCACCCTTTCCCCGCTTGCCGATGTCCGTGGTGAGTTCAGCATCTTCAGCGGCATCTCCCACCCTGACGTGAATGGCGGCCATAGCGCGGAGAATTGTTTCCTCACTGCCGCCCGTGGACCCACGAAGAGCGGCTTCCGCAACCAGATCTCGCTTGACCAGTTCGCGGTGGAAAAGCTCGGTCAGCTCACCCGCTTTCCCACTCTGAATCTCGGGGTCAACATCGACAAGGCCAACCGCAGCCTCTCCTGGACGCGCGACGGGGTGTTGCTCCCTGCAGAAGACAGCGCCACCGCCCTCTTCCGTCGCATGTTCGTCCAGGGCGATCCGGAGGCTGTCAAAAAGCAGCTTAACCGCCTTGATGAACGCGGCAGCATCCTGGACACCCTCCGGGACCACATGGGCAGTCTCAACCGCACTCTCGGCAGTGAAGACCGTGCCCGTCTGGATCAATACCTGACCTCCGTGCGGGAAGTGGAGGAACGCCTCGTCACCGCCCGCGAGTGGGAACTGAAGCCCAAGCCCCTCACCGCCCTACCCGAGCCCACGGACATTCAGGACAAGAAGCTCATCTTCGACAAACTGGAACTCATGCTCAGCATGGCCCAGCTCGCCTTTGAGTCGGACTCCACCCGCATTGTCACGCTCATGGTGGACGCCTTCGCCACGCCGGCCTTCAAGATCCACGAAGACGCCGACACCACCGAGGGCTATCACGGCCTGAGTCACCACGGTCAGGCCCCTGACAAGGTCCGCCAGCTCGCCGATGCCGACCGCCAGCAGATGGTGATCCTCAACAAGCTCATCCAAAACCTCGCCTCCAAGCGGGAAGACGCGGACCGCTTGCTCGACCGCACCATGGTCCTCTTTGGCAGCAACATGGGCGACGCCAACAAGCACGACAACACCAACCTCCCCATCCTCCTGAGTGGCGGCGGTTTGAAACACGGCCAGCACCACGCCTTCAAACACGACAACAACACCCCCCTCTGCAATCTCTTCGTCACCCTGCTCCAACAAATGGGCGTGGAGACCGACAAGTTCGGCAGCAGCACCGGCATCATGAGCGAACTCGTGTAGCAAGTGACACAGGCATCCTGCCTGTGCGTTCCACCGGCGTCCCGCCGGTTTGCCTTTGCCCACATGTCCCCGGACGACCAGCTACTGTAGCGCAGATTGGTAATCGGCCCAGTCACCGCTCTAAACTCGCCCCGACTCATATCGATCATGAATTGGCCCAATCGTCTGGAATGGATGACCCTGGTCCTCACTCTGCTGGTGGCGGCAGTCATTGCCGCCCTGGCTTATTTTGCTCCGCTAGCAGCTGGTCTGTTTTTCTTGAGCCTGCTCGCGATGGCGGCGGCATCGAAGCGTTACCCGGTCGGGAAATGGGACCGACTGCTGTGGTTACTCCGCAACCTGCTCGCAGGGTGGTAGCAACGGGTCCAAAGGCGGTGTTAGACCTTGAGTTCCACGCACCTGACATGGGAAATCCACCTCAAAAGTTACCACCAACGGGCCAACCCTTGCCTTCGTGCCATATGCAGCGTCTCCTACCCCACTCTTGCTCACGAGACCTAAAATTCCTGGTGCGGCAAATTTTCACCATCACCTCAATCACCTCCGCACTCATTTCAGGAGGTTGCGCTACTCCTCCACAGATCAAAGACACTGCCTCGCTGGAAGGTGCCCAACACGCATTCTTCCCTGAACGCTATGAGCACACCGTCGGGGACTTCGTTCTTTCCCTTCCGATTGGCTACTACGAGTATACCATAACGAGATTGAAATTCGCTGAGCACATCCTGGCAGAAGGCACACCGAAACCTGTGACGGACCAGGAGCGATATCTCGCCCTCCCCTCGGATGCGCTGGCTCCTGCTCGGCATTTCCTGCTGCTGGATCAACGCCACCTGCTCGTGTACAGCGAGGCCAAATCACTGGATGGAGGCTATCCTCCCTCTCTAGAAATACTTGAGCGCACCAGCGACGCAGGGTGGACCGATGTGACGACTGCCACCGTGCCGAAATGGGCAAGAAGCCCCAACGCAGTGAAGTTTGGGCGGGGCCCTTCGTATGTCGAGGTCGTTGGGGATGATCAAGCCTCAAGGAAACTGCGCTGGAATGACAGCCGATTGCTTGAGATGAAGTGATCGCGATGTCTGCCGCCTCAGAAAGTAGTTCGGCTGTCCCAGCCGTTCAGTACGCCGGAGTGGCACATAAACATCACATCGGTGACGTCAAGAAAACTACAATGTGAAAAGATCGCGGAGCCACTCCGTTCACGCACCGGCTGAGGACAGCCGGACTACTCTCCTTCCGCACCCCGTGCAGATCTGTAGCAAGTATAGGATCCGTCATCGAGTCCGGCCTTTGCAGGATTCTCTGCAATGTAGCTCCGATAGTGCGCATACTCTCGCTGATCCCTGACGATGCGATCATAGCTTTCTGCCTGCCAGAAGGATCCAGGTGCTTGACGATGATGGTTTATCCTTCTGGCAGAGTACTTTTTCAATGAAGTGAGGATTTCTTTGAGGACGTTTCCGCTACAGGGCTGCATCAACACATGCACGTGATTGGGCATGATGACGTAGTCTCCCAGAAGACACCGGCTTCCGTCACCGTGCTGCAACGCCTCCTCCACGATTTTGCGCGTAGATGACTCCTTTAACCAGCATCTGCCGTGACCCGCATCCAGCAGGCCATGGAACTCTGTTGAGAACTCCCTGTTGAAGGCTTTGCGATCCTCTGCGGAGAGAGACTGTATCGCCTCTCCCCATGGACGGCCGTCCGAAAACTTCACCCCCTTGCATTCCAGCCAATGCTCACGCTTCCATCGGAACAAGGCTGCCACCTCTGCAGGAAGCGAGTCTGCAGTACGGAACGTGAGGAAATAGCAGACCTCAGACTGCTCCCAATGCGGGAGCCTGCGACGCGTCACCATCGGATTTAGGTCGAAGTTGTAAAAGCGAAACCGCGACATGGAACACTCGATGCAATGCGATAGAGCAAATCGCAACGAGCAAATGGAGAGGGTGCCACATCCACTGAAAAGCGGCGGGCTCAGGAACGGCAAAGGAGCAGTCAGGCAAGAGTTCGCTACGCGCTACGCTCACCCCCCGGCTGGGGACAGCCGGACTACGATCCCTGGCATGCAGCGATCAAAAAAAGACCGGGGAATACCCCGGTCTTTTTTGTGGTCTGAAATTGGATTGCTGGGACCGCGTGGCGATGCCCCGCTGACCTTACTTCACCTTGTCAGCGTACTTGGCAGGATCCGCATCGAACTTCTTTTTGCAGTTGTTGCAGCAGAAGGCGATTTCCTTGCCGTTGTAGGTGGAGGTCACGTCTGTACGCGCCGGACGGGCACCGACAGGGCAGGTCTTGTTGACAGGGGCTGCGGAGGCGAAGCCAGCGACGGCAACGAAGGCGAGGGTAAGCAGAGTTTTCATCAAGGTCAGTTTTGCAGGTGGGGGTCCCGGTGTGTGGCCTAGGACCAAAGGGTTATGAACGGGAATTAATTAATGATACAACGCACCAGATCGCAAGAAATTGGTGATCAAGATCAGAAATCGCGGAGAAATTTGCGCATTGGAGGGGCCCTCTTTCTGACTGATAGAGCCCTCCGGCTATTCACCAAAAAATGAAGAAGCGGAGCCGGTTTCCCAGCTCCGCTTCGAAAGAGAGGTCGATCTCGCGTCCCTCACGGGACCGGGAGATTACTTGGCCTTGCCGAGGTACTTGGCGGGTTCTTTCTCGAACTTGCCTTTGCAGTTGTTGCAGCAGAAGCCGTACTCTTTGCCTTCATGCTTGGCGGTGATGCCGTCTTTAGCAGGCTTGCCGCTCACAGGGCAAGTGTCAGCTGCCGAAGCGGTGGAAAGACCGGCCATGGCCAAGGAGAGGGCGAAAACGGAGAGCAGAGTTTTCATGTGTTTTATGAATATGACGGTTGGTCGTAGAATGAAACTGCCGGACCTCCCCCCCGGTATGGGCGGAGGACCATCGGTTTAATAACGATCAGAAAGACGTTTTCTTGTCACGAAATATTTGAGCGAGCCGTCCAGAATCTGTTGCGGCTCAGCATTTCAAACCAGCTCGACCGTGACTTCGCCACTGCCGTCGATTTCACCGAGCACCACCGCGCCTTCGCCACAGGCCAGCGCCTTGTCGACGTCTTCCTTGGCGACGATAGCCACCCAGCCGAAGCCCATATTGTAGGTGTCGAAGGCGTCCTTGGGATCCACGTGGGCCAAGATCTTCTGCACGACGGGATTGTTCCAGGTGGGAACTTTCAAATGGGTACCGTGACCACCAAAGACAAGAAGACGGCCAAGGTTCTCGGGGAGACCGCCACCCGTGACGTGGGACATGGCACGAAGGGACGGGACGTTCTTACGAAGGGCCTCAGCTTCAACATGGTACAGCTTCGTGGGAAGCAGCAGGGTCTGATACTCCTCATCGGTGAGCTCAAGTTTCTCGGCTTCAAGCACGCGACGCACCAAGCTGAACCCGTTGGCATGGAAGCCTGCACTGGGGAAACCGATGAGCACATCCCCACGCTGGATAGTGGTCGGGTCGATGAGACTGTCTTTTTCGGCAGCGCCTATGGCAAAGCCGCTGAGTTCCACCACACCATCTGCCACCATGCCAGGCATCTCGGCCGTCTCGCCGCCAGCGAGGATGCATCCGCAGGCTTCCAGGTACTCCACCATACCAGCGATGCAGCGGGTGATCTTGTCTTTTTCAAGCCGACCGATGCCCACATAGTCCAGGAAAAGGATCGGATCTGCCCCGGTGGTGAGCACATCGTTGACGTTCATGGCCACGAGATCCTTGCCAGCGTTCTCCAGCAGGTCGTGCTTGAGGAGCAGTTCCAGCTTGGTGCCGACGCCGTCGCAACCCGTGACGATTACCGGGTGCTTGTACGCGCTCAGATCATACGCCGCGGCGAAAAGGCCGAAGGCCCCTGCCAGCTGCCTGCGCTTCTGGGTACGCTTTACAAGCTGGCCAATGTCGCCCACAAGGGCTGCCGCTTCACGAATGTCCACCCCGGCCTGCTTGTACGTATGCCCTTTCGGGGGCTCGGAGGACTGGTGGGTGGAGGAAGAGGTGTAGAACGAGGCGGCGTCGGACATGGTCACCTAGGCATAATATCACTGTGGGGCGGTTGCAAGCTGAACCCGCCGGGATGAAAGGAAGCCTGCCGATGCGAAGCCAAGGGTGCCCTCTGTGCCCCGTTCGATGCGGCAGCTCGATCCAGCGCGGGATCCGGGCCGTAATAATGGAGAGAGCGCCTTTCGTTATCAAACGGGCACTATTCCCATGAAAAAGCCACCGATGACCAATTCGTACTGGCTGAGCCGCGACGGGGCGGAAGTGCAGGGACCGTATTCGCTCCAGCAGATCCTGAAGATGCATCAGGTGGATCCGTTTCCCGCCGAAACGCCCATGAAGGATGAAGGATCTGAGGAATGGAGCACGCTGGAACACTGGATTCCCTCGGCAAAACCACGAGCCGCAGGCCCAGTGCCCCACCCGACCGCGCTGGAGCAACCGCCTCGCTCTAAGGTGTTTATCTGGCTGGTGCTAGCGGTTCTCCTACTGATGGTCCTGGCCTATTGGCTGACAGCACTGTAGCTGCCGGCAGCGAAGACCCAAGACAGAAGACAGTTCCCGCTCCTAGTCCACCACGATGGCGGGCAGGGAGGCGGAGACGAATTGCATGAGGGCATCCATGGACTGAAGCTCGCCCAAGGGATCTGTGTCCACCACACCCAGTTCCTTGTCTGGCAGGCGCATGAAGTAGGAGGCCATGCCCCAACGGTGGTTGAGGTTGAAGAGGATAGCGTCCCGGTAACTGATGAAGTTGCTCATCAGATAACTGGGCGTGCTGACGCCACTGGAGCCCTCATACCAGAAGATGTTGAGCCCCCAGGACCGGACGCGGACACCGGGAGCGGTCTCCTGATCACGGAAAACGCGCATGAGCGTGACTTTCTTGAATCGGCCGTCCTTCATGGCGATGGGCACCTCCTGGGTGCTGGCGATGATCCAGCCCTGGTTGGGAAGGCAGATATCGGGCTGGTGCAGGCTCTTTTTGGCCGGGCCGCTCATGACCAACGTGCCGAGGATCTGTCGCTGGCCATTGCCATAGACGCGACGGTCCAACTTGACCCCAGGCTCGAAAATGGAGGCCTCCTTGGCCGTCATGGTGAGCTGCATGCTCTGGTAGCTGTCCACCATGGCAGGCAGCTCCATTTTCAGGCCGGGCTCCGCGAGGGTGGGAGCAGTGGGAGTGGTCCAGCATAGGACGATCCCCACCAGCGCCAACGCGACCGCAGCACCAGACTTCACGAGCGCGGCGTTGAAGCGCTCCTCCGTGCGACCGCTGGTAACAGCATCCCCTTCCGCACCCGCCCAGAGCCGCAAGCGGTTCCAGTGGCGCCCCTCCAGCAGCGTCGCGAGTCCGAACATGCCTGCCAAAGCGACGCCGAAGACCATGAACCCGGCCAAAAGGTGAAAGGCGGAGTCCACCTGCTTGCCGTCCACCTGACGCCCCACGGCGAACTCCTGGCCAAACCACAGGGAGCCCACAGCGAGCATGAGCAGGCGGAACACATTTCCCGCCACGGCCAGCGGGATCGTACTGGCCGCCAGCAGAAGCCGGGGGCCGGTGCGACGCAGGCTGAGATACCCATAGAGCACCCCTACCATCATCAATGCGTACAGGGAGCGCATGCCGCTGCAAGAGTCGGACACGTCAAAGGTGAAGGAAGCGCCCTGCTTGAGCCCGGTGGCAAAGTTCGCCGCCGACTGGACCGTGGACCCCTCCCGCACCACTTCCACACCAGTCCACGAGAGGATCTGGCAGGCGATCTGGGCGGTGGGGATCTTCAACTTGGCAGCCAGCAGGCTGTCCAGAGGGAAAAATGGCCAGGCAAAGGCGAGAAACAACCAGGGGAAGAACAGCGCCCGCATCCACGCGGTGCCCGCCAGGAGCAACACCAAGCCTGCCACGGCAAGCTGGAGAGCGGCAAACCCGAGGTACCCGGTGTCCACCTTGTAGCCGAGCCAGTAGCAGATCACCGCCAGCCCGAGCACGACCGCTCCGGACCAAGAGCCGGCGACGGGCAGGCGGGCCAGCGTATCCCGCACCCGGTACACGAGGAACCCGACGATAAAGGGGACGAACAGGCAGAACTGCCACTCGGCATTGTCCGCCAGATTGAGCACCTTGTACCAGCCTTCCAGCACGCTGCCGCGCCGGGCGAACTGCCAATGCTGGTACGGCCAGATGGCAAAGAGCACAATCATGACCCCCAGCCCAGTGCCCAACGCCAGCCACGGCACACGACGGCCCTGCTGCACAGCAGGCGATAGCTTGGTGTCAAGGGCAGTGGAGGCGGGGTTCATGGCGGAAGCATAACATGCGGGTACCCGGGGTACATTGGCAACTTTCAACTCGCCAAAATGCGGGAACTCCCTATCTTTCCTCCCGGTTACGTCCGGTCCGGTCTCTCAGGAACCCGCCCTTACGGCGTTGCCTGTCTGATTTCCCTTTTCGTCCCGTTATCCCCCCTTCCCCACGCATGGAGAACCGCCCTCCCTCCGCCCCGACGCCGTCCTATGACGCTCAGCAGGTGCCGGTCCCGGACTTCGGGACCTTTGCTTCGACCCCGGCTCCCGAACCGCAAGGATTGGATGCAGCGTGGCCAGAGGTCCCGCCCGGAGGGTGGCCGGAAGATCATGGTGAGCACGCCGACCCTGCTCAGTACGGTGCACACGATCATTTTGCCCAGGCAGTGCACGATCAGGTCAACCCGGACCAGCCCAACAGCCCCAAAGTGTACATCTCCCCCAAGCGCAAGGCCATCCTCAACGAGAGCATGGACAAGGCCTCCCAACTCGGCCTGCCCGACCGGGCTGCCCCTCCGCAGCCCACCACCTATATTTCCATGAATCCCACGCGGCCGGCGAACACCAAACGCAATCCGCGAATTGGGCGCTTCATTTTCCTCCTGCTGGTGATGAACACGCTCATCACTGCGGCAGCGGGTGCCTGGATCTACAACCGGCTGGTCACGGACATCGAGACCCGGCTGGCGGACCTCGTTTCTGTGAACGCGGGGCAGTCCCACAGCGGTGGAAACTCCGGCACGGCTGCACCGAGCACCCCGCCTCCAACATCGGATGACCTGAGCGTCGTCGAAAGCCGGCTGGAGAACAGGCTGGCGGATGTGCAAGCGCAGCTCCTGGCCACGCAGAAGCGCCTGTCAGAAGCGGAGCAGCTCAACAAACAGCAGACACAGACTCTGAAGGATCTGATGGAGAACACGGCGAACCGTGGCGCGATCGCGACAGCCCCCAACGCATCCGGAGCCCAAGGAGCAGGCTCCAACGCAGGCACCGCACCAGCGCTGAGCCCCAGCACCCAGGGTGAACTGGTGCTGCTGAAGGAGCGCAACCGTCTGGCAGGTTACGCAGATGAGGCGATTGCCACGGGCGCGCGTGCTCCCTATGACCGCCTCTGGGAGGCCCTGGACGATCCCCGTCTGGCCAGCCTCGTCCATGCCGCCCGTGCCGAAATTCTGCGCGTGCAAAACTACTACCTCAGTGGCTCCCGCCTGGATGCGTATGACATCCCGGTCGCCAGTTATTTCCCGGATTCCGCCGCACTCAAGGACAGCCAGCTCAAGGAGGACGAACTGGTCACCCTGTTGGCCAACCCCAAGCATCCGTGGCAGGTCCGCATGAAGGCCGCCAACCTCATCGGCCTTCGCCGCTCCAAGAACGCCGGCGACGCTCTGGTGAAAGCGATTCTGGAAGATCAGAATCTGGATGTTGTGAAGGAGGCTTCCTTCAGCTTCGAACAAATGACCGGCTTCCGTGCCCGTCTGTTTGAACCCGCCTCCGTGAAAGCCTGGTGGGACCAGTACAATTCCACCTCAGGTGGGCCTGCTCCGACCGCGGCGAAGAAGTAGCAGCCCGCTGCGCGGGAGACAAAAGACTGGAAGACAGAAGACCTCAGACTTGAAGGCTGGGGTTTCAGTGGGCGTATTCGCGCAAGCTGGGGATGTCATTGGCTTGCGACGCCGGAGGCAGGAAATGCCTTCCCTACCCAGCACCACCTCCACCTGATCCCGCTTGCGGGATTTTGGGTGAGAGCATCGCCGCTTTGGCAGGGCCTTGCGACAGGCTTGAACCTTTGGATGTCCTTTACCGCGCGATCGGAGGCTTCGGCGGGCGCGCTGGGTAAATTGTTTCACACAGGGCTCCCCAAAGCGGTGATTCTCACCGCAGTCCTAAAGATGCTCCGCATCCAGGTGTTGGATGCTTGGAGCGGCTTGCCAAGAGCATCGGCCTGCGGCGACCAAGGAGGTCAAACATCCACCGCTGTGAGCTACTGAACCCCCGTCGCTGGCCACTGGGGTGGCGACGTCTGATTCAACTGAGAACTTTGCTTGCCAACCAGCCAGTTGTACGTCGTGTAGCCTGCCACGGTGGCGTAGGCGAATACCACATCCGAGACGAGCGCGATGCCGGCATCCAACAGCCAATTCTCGTACTCGGGGAAAAGCAACGCCGGCACCAGCAGGACTCCGAAGTAGAGGACCACCATCAGCAGGAAAAGCATCCCCAACCCAAATAGCGGCCAGAATTGCCCTTTGGTCAGCTCAAAGCTTCGACGCATGGCTGTAGGACCTGAGATGCTCTCACACACCGCCAGGGTCTCCACTTGGGACAGCCGGACCAACAGATAAATACCCGGGAGGATCAGGGCGACCAACCCGAGCACAATCAAGAGCATGGAAAGGAACCGCGACCACCACAACCTCCCCCATGCCTGAAGTCCCGCAGAGAACGAGCCCCCCAGAGTCACCTGCTGCCCGAGCGTGGAAGCCTCAACCAGAGCCACAGTAGCTCCGATGGCAATGATACCGAAGAAATTGTCCAGAAACTGGTAAAACTTGAACGACCGGTGCATGTCTTCGGGATCAAAGACATACGTGTCCATGTAGCCGCTCAAGAACTCCAGCGGTCCCCAAACAATGAGGGTGATCGCGGTGATAAGAACGAAGTGTTTGCGATAAAGATGCCAGGCGTTGCCAAGAATTTCCGCGAGCATGAAGAGCAATGGAGGTTGTTGCGGGCGATCTTAGAAGCGCGTTCTGACAACGCAATGGGGAAAATGGGTTCTTGGTTCTTGAGCCCCCCATTCCAGCGCAAGCAAGAAACCTCACCAGCACGCCCATTACCTCGAACCCAAACTGACGCACTGACGCACTGACGCACTGACGCACTGACGCACTGACGCACTGACGCACTGACGCACTGACGCACCGGCTCAACCTCCCACAAGCAACCGAACCAGAGGCTCGGCGACAGCGGTGCTGCCGAAGACCCCGATGAAGGAAACAAGGGCGACGACGACGGGCTGCTCATACCAACGGGCAAAGGCACCGGCACTGAGCTTTTCAATCTCCACCAATTCATCTTCGTGCGCCTTGGCCGCGGCTGCATCGCGTGGGGCGAAATGCTGGCGTTTCTCCTTCACCACAGAAAGACAGAGCTGCCGCAGTTCGCGGGCGGCAAAGACAAGTACCAGTGAGATGCCGAGCAGGGACACCGCGCCCAGTCCAAAGGTGATCATAAGACTGGGGTGCATGGACCAGTTGTCGAAGATTCGGAAGCGGGAGACAATCATGAGCAGCAGCACCATCAGGGGATAGAGGAGCGTGCGGCCCACGGAGGACGTGAAATCTGCCACGATGGCGAGAATGCAAGCCCAGTTCAGGGTGGGAGGAAATTCCGGACTGCGATCAAGGCGTGCGAGTTTTTTGAGCGCCCGGATCAAGTGCAGCGCGGAAAGATGGAGATCGATGCAAAACACCAAATGCACGATGTACATGGCCACTCCGAGCAGAAGGATGAATCGCTCCACCACGAAGGCAAAGTCTCCGCGTGCCGGAACAAACGTGGGCCAACGCACAAAGAGCCAGCCACAGAGAAGCAGATACACCACTGCGAAGACTGCCACGCGGCAGAGCCGGGTGCGCTGGGACCGCACAAGCAGGAAGATCTTCTTCATGGACCGTGGAGGTTCCCCTTCAGGCAAATTGGAGGGCACCCGATAGGGAGACAGCCCCACGGACTGGCGGAGCAACTCCCAGCAACTGATGGCGATGGGCACGTCCACCTTGTCGTAGGCCTTTTCCAAATGTCTCTCCAGAGCAACATCGAGCTCCCGTCGGCGAGTCTCCTGGTCTCTCAGGGCCGTCTTAAGCAAACTGATGGCCAACATGAAAGCCACCAATCGAATGAGGATGCTGGGCCAGATGCTGGTACCCGAAGCCCAGGCGACATCTTCCAGGCCGAGGTTCCAGTCAAAAAGGAACGCAGCGAGGAGCAGCACCAGGCTCGTAGTTCCCAATACCTTGACAGTGATCAGCACGGCGTTCGCCAGGGAGGGCAGACGGGTGTTGTTGAGCAATTCGTCCACCAGCTTCAGGCACCATTCTTTCCGGCTCGCCGACGTGGAAGGAAGACGCTCGCTTCTCTTCCTTCGCGGAGCCGGCGCGGATGCCGTGTCGTTGGAGCTCGGGAGATCTGACCCGACTTCTCCTTCCTCTTTCTCCAACAGCCGCCGTCGCTGCCGCTCCACGACCATGATGCAACCCAGCAGGCCGAGCCCGACAAAGGTAGCGAGGAAATAGAGTTCTCGAGACCATGCCGCCATGGTGTCGTTGAGCCAGTGCAGGAACGGCAGATCTCCAGGTGAGGGCTGCTGCTCCACCTCCTGCCCTGCGGCGATTTCATAAACCCTGGCAGATCGATCACCTGTGTCCAGCGGGTGCTCCGTGCGAGGCCCGCGCAGAGCATGCCAGGTCTGCTCCACCAGGATCGTCTGGTAGCAGTCTCGCAAGGGCGGGAGTCGCCACGTAATGTCCGGCATCCCCGTCGGCACCCTGGGCACAAGTCCGGCGGCACTGGCCACGACGAGATTTCGGGTGAAGTTCTGGAAGTCTCTCTGGAAGTAGAGGCTGTCCAGATCGGTGGTAAAGAATACGGCCGAGGGCAGCTCTGGCCGCACCGCCTGAAGAACGAGCATCTTGTCCCAGCGATCACTTCCCAGCACACCCACCGCAGCGATCTTGGGCTTGCCGGGCTCCGATTCTTCCCGGGCCAGATGCTGGGCCATGAGCCGCAGGTAATCCAATTGGGAGGTGCCTTGGGCAGGTTCACTGATGGCAAAAGTGGGGGTCTCATACCGGTGTTCCCCGCCACGGGACGTCCCTCCTTGATCCGCATTGCGCCTCTGGTCCGCCTGGCTGCCATCCAGCCCGCGGAGGTAGGTGCGACACTCCAGATCCACTTTCTTGAGGGCAAAGAGCTTCTGCAATTCCTCAGTGATCGCACGGCTGTAGAGCGTGTCGGACTCAATGAGTATCACCACACGCGGGCGAGGCTCGCCCTCCCGACGCTCTGCTTTGAGTCGCGGCACCCGCAGGCAGAGCTCATTCACGGTGGCCTTGGCGGTATCCGCATCGCTCAGGGTGGGCCGCCATAGCCGCAGCCAGTAGCCTGGATCTTCAGTACTGCCGTAGAGCCGACGGGCAAACTGCCGGGCGGCCTCATCGGGAATGGTGGCTCGCAGAAAGTGAGTCTCGAACGCGGCTGCCTCGGCGGGTCTTGACCGCCACTCCGAAGTAGGGCTGTAAGCAAAGTCGACGTAGTCATCGCTGTCCCCCAAATGGAAAAAGACGCGCCTCAGGGCTCCAGGCTGATCGGAGTGAATATGCCCTTTGCTGCAGAAGGCGGCTTCCAAGGAATCCTTGATGCGGGAGGGCGGCACCTTATCGGCGGCGATCCTAGATTTGTCGAGCCAGACAACACAGGCGGACTTGATGGTCTGGTCTCCGCGACGGGTGACCACGTCTCCACGCGGACTCCCCGTGCCGAGAAACTCAAAGCGTTCCGACCGGCCGATCACTTCTCCGGGAGCGGGACTCTGGGCGTCATCCGTTTCTTTTCCATGCTCCGCCGACAACAGCCTGAAATTCTGCATTCTTTGGGTTTTGGACCAATAACCGGCAGCCGAGAGTGCGGAGGAGATGGCGTAGCGGCTGCGCAGGCGCACTTCCTTGGCTTCCGGAGTGGGTTCGCCGTCGATCGCCACCGTGAGGATGAGCGTGCTGATCCGCTGCCCGGCCTCGTCGCGGGAAATAGTCTCGGCTTGTGAGGGCTCGTGCAAGAGAGCGGGCGCTTCTGTGGCGGAGATGCCAGGCGCATTCGGCGCATTCGGCGCATTCGGCGCATTCGGCGCATTGGTCTTGGCAGGAGCAGCGGGCTCATCGGCTTTGGTGGAATCCGATTGCCCAGGTTTTTCTTCGGACAGCCCTTCCAAAGGATCCTCCCAAAGCCGTTTGGAAATCGATCCGTCCCCTGCCTTGCCCGCCGACTCTGCTACAACATTGGAGGAAGGCGGGCGGGAACTGCGGAGCCGGGTCTCCTGGCCCACTACGCCCAGAAGTACGGCAATGATGGCAAAAATCTGGGTACCGAGCAGCCAGAGGCGGTTGGATTCTTGAGGCATGACTCAGGCGGGAGGAGCCGGAACGAGGACGTCCAGGCTGGTGCAGAGCCACCCCGTAGCAGGTAACCACGGCCGGAAGAACGGCGAAAGGGAGCTCCCGCACCACCGTGGGAAAGAATCCAGGCGCATGCAGACTCCCATCTCGACCGCGCCCAGCTACCGTGGTGAGATCCTACGCGGCGACCAGTGTGATGAAAAAACGGGTGGTTCTCAGGTGGCGTTGGATGTCGCCTGTCGTTCAGCAATTCTTTGATGGAGAACGCCCGGAGGACGTGGAGTCAGTCTCGTTAGAAATTATAACCGTTGCATTTTTCATTGTCAAGACCATGGAACGGCTGTGCCTCTCGCGACCCACTGCCGTCTGGGTGAGAATCCCTTCTTCAGAGAAACCGTGGCGGATGCCGCCTCCAGGCCCCTGCTCCGCCTGCTGTACGCCGCTCGATAGGACTTGCCCGACTGGAGCACATTGGAGAGGATGTCGCCGACATGAAAAACGCTCGCGTCCGCCATTGGATCTTCAGCGCCATGATCTTGCTGAGTGCTGTGAGCCTGCCGTTAACCGCCCTATTGGCGGGCGGTATTGCCCGTGTCGCATCGCAAGGGTTCGTTGCCTATCACGGTGGTCGCCCCATGCCCGCGCTCACCCAGATCCTGGTGACCAATCAGTCTGGCTCGAATACGCCAGCGATCTGTGCGACAGCCTTTGCCCTGGCCATGGCCGTGGTGGGCATCCAGTCTCTGCGAGATCCGGAATCTGGACATGGGTCGGATCGCCTCGTGCACGCCTTCCTTTGTTTCATCGGTCCCGCGTTGTCGCTGATGTATCTGGTGCTGGTGCTGCTGGCGATAGCGATGCCGCTGGTCAGCAAAGGGACCGTGATGGTGCCGCTGCAGGTGGACCCGTGAGACGGTGGCATATACAGCTTGTCGTGCCATACTTTGGCTTGTCAGCGATGGCCTTGCGTGGGCTTGACTGAACAGTCCCGCATGCGGGACTGTGTTGGCTTGGGCTGGCGCATGCGTGGTTCCCGGGGGATTGATTCGACCGGTGAAGGCGCTGAAGATAGAGATGGCTTTGTCGGCAGGATAAATGGCAAGCAAATGCCCCAATCAATCGCCTGTAGGCAAGACAAATAGCTTGGGTCATGGGCTCGTCGCTCCACTCCCAAAACTTTCCCCTGCTCTTCACCGGAGTCGCCGCATCCAGCTCAACACCTCACACGTCAGTTGTTTCCTCTATCTTAAGCTCTTTCAGAAGCGTCCTCATCTCCTCCTTCTTGAGGAGACTATCAGTCCAGAAGTCAAACAACTCCCCCTCCCAGTTGCAGAGAATGGTCCGTTCCAACGGACAATACAGATAGCACGACCAGGCGAATGAGGTTGCGAGGCTGAAAAGCGCCACACCAGCCTCCCCACTGCTGGCTGGCAGCACATGTCCGGGAGCTTCGCGCAGCGCCCGATATTCCCCAGCTCCGGCCCGAATGCCGGCAATGGCCACCATCTGGCTCTCCTGATAGAGCCCCCAATCGGTGAAATGGATCAAGGTCTCCGCCTCCGGGATAATCCGATTGTAAAACTGACGAACAAAGTTCTCCAACGCG
Source organism: Verrucomicrobium sp. BvORR034 (assembly GCF_000739635.1). Taxonomy (GTDB): domain Bacteria; phylum Verrucomicrobiota; class Verrucomicrobiia; order Verrucomicrobiales; family Verrucomicrobiaceae; genus Verrucomicrobium. The sequence continues at coordinate 37,994 of NZ_BATQ01000138.1, forward strand.
AGGAAGCTCTTTGGCACGGAAAACTGGAGATAGTGGTCCGGCACAACTTCCCCACGATACGGATCTTCAGGCAACTCCTGTTTGAGCAACCAACCGGAAATTTCACCAACACTGATACACTTCATCGTGAGTTGCCCAGTTCGCACCTCAAAGTGGATGACTCGTCACGTTTGCCATGTCGATCCAATCGGACTGTCAGAGCATACACCTCACCGTTCCAATCCCAAAGCCGCCCGATGTTCTTCAATGGATGGCGCAATCGTCAGGCTACCGCACTTGGTGCAATAGAGACCTTTGGCGCTCCGGTCTGGCTCCATGAAGGGCATCCAATTTTTACCCTCCAACCGGATCTGCAGTTGCGAACTCCCGAAGGAAGTCGCCAGAACGTTTCCCCAGGTGCGGTTGAGCGCAGCCTCCACCTCAACAAGGAGATCACCACAGACGGGGCATTGAGTCGGTGTTTCAGACATGATGTTGCCTCAATGAGGGTTTCGATCCCCTGCTGACTACCACTCCCCGAACATCGACGACAGCAGAAGCACAATAGCTACAGCCCAAAGCCAGAACCAGATGATCCCGACAAAGTACAGGAGGACCACATTGATGCCAAGGCCGATGAGTCCGTACACCAGTCGTTGGCGACCCAGAGTGTCGGTGAACCATTCAAGCATGCCAGAATATGATGCACGTTTCTCCATGCGCAAGGGTGATGCGACCACTGGCAGCCTTCGCCTTCCACCGCACCGGCAGAGCCTCATGCTTCATGGCATTTGAAAGGCACGGACTCGTCGGCACATCACTCTTCACCCCACCCTGGGAAGCTTCCCAGAAAGGCCAGCCCGCCCCATTGATCCGGAGCCCCGCTGCACTCCAGATCATAGCAGACCAGAGCACCATTGGCTTTCGTCAGCCCACGCACGGCTGCCGCTGCCACCGCGGCAGCAATGAAGGTCTCCCACCCGGAAAAGCCGGTCAGCAACTCAATCATTGGCACTTCCTCCTCCTCATATGCCGCCTCGCAAATGTCAACGATGTCCGTGTCCTCAGGAAGCTCGGATTCGACACTATCGGCCACAGACTCTTCAAAATCGTCTTCCGTCGAGAAGGTGCCTATCCAAACGGATACCGTCCTGTCGGCGGGGTACGTGATTTTCATGGCGTGATTCAGTGTGGTGTATCCGTCGCAGTCTGCACAAGGTTGCAGCGCCCCCTTCAGGTCAGCACCGTTCGCCCACCAAAGCTTCACACCCCCATTCTTACAACCGGAAAGAAACCGCGTTGCTCGCATGCACCAATGCCGAAGCATCTTCAAGTCAACGTCCCAGGTGTCACAACCTCACAACGAGGCAGCGCTTCCCGCTCCAATGCACATTCCCCGACTGGGACCGTGCCTAAAAAAAACGCGGACCGCATCTCTGCAGCCCGCGCCCCGGATCAGTCATCCCAATCCAAAATCAAAAATCGCCGCTTCTACACCGCCTCGCGCACGCTCTTGAACATGTAGTACCCCCAGCCGTGGTCGGCATCGCCGTTCCAGTCTGGGTCGTAGTGGTGCTTCTTGAACAGGAAGCGCTCAGGGTGAGGCATGAGGCCGAAGACGCGGCCGGTTTCATCCTGAAGACCAGCAATCTGCTGGCTGCTGCCGTTCACATCGCTGGTGTAGAGCAGCGCGGCGCGGCCGTTCTGCACGTACTCGCCGGCGGCGTCATCGATGCCGACGAAGCGACCTTCTGCATGTGCCACGGGTAGCTCGAACTCATCCGGCAGGCCTTGAAGGTAGGGGCTGGAGGCATTCTTCTTCAGACCCGCCCAGCGGCAGATGAAACGGCCGCTGGTGTTGTGAATAAGGCTGCCTTCCGGAAGGAGGTGAAGCTGCGTGAGGATCTGAAAGCCGTTGCAGATGCCCAGCACGTGACCGCCACGGGACACGAACTGCTGCAGTCCGTCACCCACTTTGGCCAGCGTGTTGAGCTTGGCAAAGCGGCCGGACATCACGTAGTCCCCGTAGCTGAAGCCACCGGAGAAGACCACGAGCTGGGTATTGTCCAGAGCATGGGGTTCGAGGAGGGCGATGGGCAGCACCTGGGTCTCAAAACCCACCGCCTCAAGGGCGCGGGAGGTCTCGGCGTCACAGTTCGTGCCGGGGTATTTCAGTAGTAGGGCGTGAGGCCGTTTTGCCATAGCGGTTTGAGTTCGGAAATGGAGGCGTTGATGAAGGTGTTTTCGTCGTCGATGATGACGAGCTGGCCGTCAGCAGTGGTTTCACCGATGGCGGTGAAACCGAGGGACTCGGCGAGAGCGGCATGCTCGGGGGCCACCTCGAAGACGACGCAGGCCGGCGTTTCGCCAAAGAGGTACTCAGCAGGCTGAAGTTCCACGGTGGTGGGAATATCGCCCAGATTGACCTTGATGCCGGCTTTGCCGGAGAAGGCCATTTCTGCCAGCGTGACAGCCAGGCCGCCTTCGCTGATGTCATGGGCAGAGAGCACTGCCCCCTTCTGGACGAGCTGGAAGTAATTCTTGTAAGTCTCGAACGCCGTTTGTTCATCGAACTCCGGCGCATTCGGGAAAACAAGGCCGTCTTCCTCAGGATCCTCGGAGCCCTGCATGACCATGCGGGCGAAGACACTGCCGGCGAGGCCGCTGGCCAACTGGCCGAGCAGGAAAAGCTTGCTGCCCACCTTGCGCAGGCTGGAGCCCACGACGTGCGAGGCCTCCTCCACCACGCCGAAGCCACTGACAAGCAGGGTGCACGGGATGGAGATCGGACCTTCGTCGGTCTTGAAGTAGTTGTAGAAGGAGTCCTTCCCGGAGACAAACGGCGCACCGTAGATCTCGGCGGACTGGGCCATGCCCTTGGTGGTCTCCACGAGCGCGCCCAGTTCATAGGCGTCGTCCGGGTTGCCCAGGCAGAAGTTGTCCAAGATCGCGATGCGGTCCGGATTGGCTCCCATGGCCACGAGCTGGCGGATGCACTCGTCCACACAGGCGCGGCCCATGAGGTGCGGGTGGGTCTTGCCCAGTTCCGGCAGGAGCGAGAGCCCCAAAGCCACGAGCTGGTTGCTGCCATCCACGCGGATCACAGAGCCATCCTGCGGAGCATCCCCCGTGGCACCGGCCAGAGGTTTCAGGAAAGTATTCCCCTGCACCTCGTGGTCGTACTCACGGATGATGGGTTCACGGGAGACAATGGCGAAGTCCGAAAGCACGGCCTTGAGCATCTCATTGCCCGCCTCGGGCTCTTCAAAGGAGATGTAGCAGCCTTCTTCATCGGCATCCACGTTCTGCCACTCAGTCTTGAAGTGGCGGCGGGGAGCTTCGTGCAGCTTGCGGCAGTCGAGCTCGCACACCATTTCACCATGGTGCTTCACCTTAAGAATTCCGGTGCCATCGGCCTTGGCCAGCACACAGAGTTCTGTTTCGTAGATGTCAGCGAGCTTTTGCATCTCCGGGAGATCTTTCTCCTCGATGGCGATGACCATGCGCTCCTGGGACTCACTGATGAACACCTGCCAGCTCTCGAGATCGGGAGCTTTGAGCGGGGCGTTTTCCAGCCACACTTCACCGCCGGTCTCGCTGAGCATCTCACCTGCCGCGCTGCTGAAGCCGCCCGCACCGCAGTCGGTGACGAACTGGATCAGCCCCTTGGCACGAGCAGCGAGAATGAAGTCGGCGACTTTCTTCTCTTCAATAGGGTTGCCAATCTGCACCGCCGTCTGGTCTTCCTCATGGCTGGCGGTGGTGAGGGACACGCTGGAGAAGGTGGCGCCCTTCAGGCCGTCGCGGCCGGTGCGACCGCCCGCGGCGATGAGCACATGGCCGGGCTTCACTTCCTTCTGGATGTCCTTGATCGGGATCACGCCCATGGTGCCGCAGAACACCAGGGGATTGTAAATATAGGTATCGTCGAACTGGATGGCCCCGCTCGTGGTGGGGATGCCCATCCTGTTGCCGTAGTCGCGCACACCGCGCACCACCCCACGCATGACGCCGAGGGGGTGGATCACGTCCTTGGCTAGGATGTCCTCCTGCTGGGTGTCAGGGGGTCCAAAGCAGAACACGTCGAGTGAGGCGATAGGCTTGGCTCCCTTCCCGGCTCCCAAGATGTCACGGATCACGCCACCGAGGCCTGTGTTGGCACCAGCGTACGGTTCGATGGCACTGGGGTGATTGTGGGTCTCCACCTTCAGGCAGACTGCCAGCTCATCATCCAGCTTCACAAAGCCCGCGTTGTCCGTGAAGGCGCTGAGCACGAAGTCTGGCTTCTTGGCGATGATGCGCTCTGTGACCTGCTTGATGTAGGTCTTGAAGAGGCCGTCCACCACCTCTGACTGGCCGTCAACGGTGTGCTCAATGCGGGAGCCGAAGATGCGGTGTTTGCAGTGCTCGCTCCAGGTCTGGGCGATGACTTCCAGCTCGACATCGGTGGGCTCGCGGTTTTCCGCTTTGAAGATCGCCTGCACGGCCAGCATGTCCTCGCGGGAGAGCGAGAGCTTGGAGCGCTGGCTGAGAGCGAGCAATTCATCACCCGACAACCCGGAGATGGGAACGTGTCGGTAAACAGCTTTGGGAGTGGGGTCGGGCATGTGAAAGGGAGGAGGAAATAAAAATCAAGCCGCCGTCTTCAGGACGACTTCCCAGGTGTGGATGGCCGGGTTCACGATGTCGCGAACAAACACGGAGGAGTCCGCGCCTTCACCGAACACGTAGATGCGGGTCTTGAGCGTGAGTTTCTTGAGCTCGAACCCGGGTTCCGCGAGCTTACGGTAGTAGTTGAGGATCGTCTCCTTCTCCAGGTCCAGAGCGCCGCCCTTCATCCCGTAGTCGAGAATGAAGGTGGTGTTGTCCCAGAGCGGCAGGCCGTCGTTGTGGTACTCCTGGCTGATGGGGTCCACCAGCACCTTCTGCACAAAGGCGTCCAGCGCCGCCTCACTGCCATCATACTCAAACAGGTACCGCGTGGTGCGGCGGAAGGTGAGCGGATGGGCTGGCGGAGCGTAGAGCAGCGACTGGGCATTGCCCTCGCTCTCAAACTTGCCGGTGATTTCGTAGGTCTTGGTCATGAAGGAAAGGGAGCGAATGACAGAGTTCTTTTAGACAGAATTAACAGCATTTATGGAATTGAGGTTTGACTACCAGTACAGCGAGCCACGAGAGACATTCGCGAGGTCCTGGGGGCTGAGTTCAATTCTGTTATTTCCGTTAATTCTGTCTGATTTTTCAGAAGTGCTTCGCCTTGGAATTAGATGGCGTTGGCCTTGCAGTACTCTTCGAAGAGGCCGCGCTGGCGGTAGAAGTCCACTTCGGCCTCGCCGACTTCGCGAAGGGCAGCCTTGGAGACTTCAGGTTCCGTGTTGCCCAGCACGTGCTGGCGGATGATGTCCATCTTCTTCGCCTGCAGGGCGAGGAAGTCAGGGTGCACCACCGGGGTGTGCGGCCACTTGCCCTCAGCCTGACCTTCTTTGAGGACCTTCGTGAAGGGGGTACCGGTCTTGTTGGCGAGCTTCTTGGCATCATTCACGCCAGCGAACCAGGTCGCCTCAGCGATCTTGTAGTAGTCGCGCATGGACTGCTTGTTGTAGTGCAGCACGATCTTCTTGCCTTCAGTCTCAAGGAAGGCGGTGGCGCGGAAGCTGTCGGTGTCGATGGTATCGACGAAGAAGAACTCACCCTCGTCCACAGCGAACTCCCACTTGATGTCCCAGAGGAGGAGGCCGATCTCATCGAGAAGCTGACGCACGGCCCAGGCACCCAGGAGGCTGAGCTTGATCGTGCTGACGAAGGCGTCTGCCTCCATCCCGCTCATCAGGGCGGCTTCCTGCTTGGTCACGTTCCGGTCTTCCGGCTCGTGCTTGCTGGTGAGGTCAAAAATCGGGCGGGGCAGGAACTGCCAGGCCTGCATGGCCTGGGAAAGACCCAGTTCGTTTTCATACGTCTTCTTGTCGGCGTCGCTCAGGCTGGCGTACTTGCGCAGCACGGAGGATCCACCCGTGATGCCGAAACGGACGATGTACTCCAACGGGATCACATATGTGGCCGCCTGGTAGAACATGGAGTAGTCGTAAACGAAGGAACCCAAGATGGGCTTCTGCACCGGCTTCATGACCGGGAAACGACGCACCACGTTGAAGGTGCTCGGATTCTCCGGCATGCCTGCGGCAATCTCGCCGGTCTGGGAGTCGAGCATGCCGGTGTGGTGGGTATTGGCTCCACTCACCACCATCTTTTCCAGGGGTCCCACGAGGAGATCCTCAAGAAAAGCCTTGGCCTCGGCAGAGGCCTCCGGCTTGGCGATCTCCTTCTGGATGGCTTCCTTGACTTTCACCCAGGTCTCGGGCTTGGCCATGCGGGTGTAAAGGGCGTGGCGGAATGTAGCGCGAGCCACATCACTGCCAGGGATGTCGAAGATGCTGCCGACATCGAATACAGAGCCCGCATTGGTGGTCTCGCACACCATGAGGTCTTCGCGGCCCGGAACCGCGTAAAGCCGCTGCACGGAACCCACGTAAATGGGTTGGCCGAGATCAGACGGACGAACCACCGGAAGGTCAGTAGTAGTGGACATGCTCGCTAGATAAAGGAGCAATTTGCTTTAGCAGGGGGATTCCGGGACGCAAGGGATTTCCGGGGCGAGGGGCTCGCCTCACCTTGTCGGGCTCCACTTCCAGCGTCCTGCCCACCTCAAATATGCAGCGCGCGGGAGACATAGTCACCCCGCTGCTCCCACCACTGAGCGACGACCTCTGAATAATAGTCTATCGTGGCATCCACCATCTGGCGAGCGTCGAAATGACTTCGGGCGTACTGAGCCGCCAACTCCCCCAAGGCGGGAAGAGCCTCAGGTGTGGCGATCAGTGCCTGAAGCTGCTGGGCCAGAGCGTCTGGATCCCGGGGCGGGACCAGAATGCCCCCCTGCCCCGGGACGGCCACCTCGGGTGTGGGCCCCACATTGCTGACCACCGCAGGCAGACCGGACGCCATGGCCTCCGCAATGACCAGTCCAAAGGTCTCTGCCCGGGTGGCGTGAACAAAGAGATCGGCCGCCCGGTAGTACCCGGCCAGTTCCGCATGCGGATGGTAGCCGACATGATGCACGGTGACGGGGCCGATCCTCTCCGTGCTGACAGCCCCACCGATGACCGCCAGATGCAGCGGGCGGCTCCCAGCTTCTGCTGGCGGTTGTGTCAGTCGCTCCAAGGCTGCCCTCAAGGTGGGCCAGTCTTTGAATGGATTCCCTGCCCCGGCATGCGCGACAGAAACCATCAGCAGAGCGTGGAGGGGCAGAGCTCCGGACTGCGCCAGGGGCAAGTCAGCACGGGCCGCCGCCCTATCCCCAGGATGGAAGACAGAAAGGTCCACACCGTTGGGAATCAAACGGGAGTCCGCCATTGCCGGAGCCAGGATGGAGCGTTGAGCGAGATCCAGGCTCCAACGGCTGGCCCCAATGATGTAGAGGCGGCTCTTCTCGAAGATGCGGGCCTTGCGCCACCAGTTCAGCGCGGTGGCGTCCCGCTCGACTGCCGGGGGCAGGCTGAGGTCTGGGCATCGACCACAGCCCACGTGCCGCTGCCAGCGTTCGCACTCAATGGGAAAGGCGCAATGTCCGGTGGCTGTCCACGCGTCCTGCAGGGTGAGGAACACAGGCACCCGGCGGGACAGCCAGGGCAGCGCCCTGAGGTCGAAGTAGCCGCCGTGGAGGTTATGACAATGAACCACATCTGGCACGGAACCGGTGAGTTCCAACAGGGGGCGGGAATAGGGAAACTCAAAGTCGTCCAGCCCAGTGCGCCGGCAAAGCCACTTCAAGGTCCGCTGCCGCCGCTGCGTCCAGGCACCGGCAAAGAGGCGGTAGTCAAAGAAGGGACTGAGATAGAACGGCATAACCCGATCGTGGGAGGATTTCTTGTCCCCCACGAGAAACCAGGAGTCGAGCCCCCGTGCGGCACAGGCCTCAAAAATCTGCCAGGCGAGACGCTCAGCGCCGCCCCCCTGGTCGGCGGTATTGACCGTAAGAATCTTGCGAAATGCGCCCGCCCCAGGATCTACAGGACGAGCCGGCTTCATGATCTGGCGGTCACCGACCCTTCACCCTTTTTCATCTGCGCGGTGCTCCACCGCTCCTTCACCGGGCGCACTTCCAGCCCGGCAAAAGGGAAGCCCAAGGCCCGGAGATCCGCCTCACTCCGAAGCGACACTGGCACCAGGATACAGAGTAGACAGGTTCTTCCCTCGGGAGTTTTGGAGGTAATGTCGAAAGACACCCTCGTTCGATGATGTCGGAGGCTCTGCCGTCCGATTCGATGCCGTCCCCAGTATACGACGAAGGGGAAACGGCAGTCGCCCCCGCGCAGGCCTGCGGATTCGAATGTCACTTCATAGTCTCCTGGAGGCAGTTCTAGAGGAATCACCCCCACCCCTCCCGTCCAGCGGAGGGGCGTGTCCCCCTGTCGCTCGAGAGCGTGCATACCCCAGGCACGCAGGCCGGCCAGGCCTTCGCCCCGGTAGTCTCCCGGCGGATTGCCTCGGGAGAGAATGGCTGGACGGCGGCGGTTCAACAACCACGACACCCGCGTATGATCCACCACCCGCAGCCAGAAGCTGGCAAAGGCGGCGTAGCGGCGTTTCTCATCGAACCTCCAGATCTGGCAGCCCCACCAGCTCCTCCACAAGGCCATACGCGCCCGCCAGCAGGTGCCAACGCTGCCATAGCCCGCTGTGAGGATGCGAAGAAGAAGCCCCAACCAGGCTGCAATACGGTGCCAGCGACGGGTGCGGCCGTGCGGATGCGCCTCCCGCATCAGTTCCCGGCCAACCAACGGCACGATGCGACGCGCCTCCCGTGGTGGAATCAACGCACTGGAAGTAACTTCCGGAATGCTGAAGTAGCGGTGAAAAAACTCCGGCTCCAGCTCGCCCGATGCCTGGCACTCATGGTAGGAGTAGTCCCGCGCATGCCCTCCAAGCTCCGCCAGGGAATGACTGTTGACGTGACGCAGCCCGACCTCCGGCACAACGGCGGCCTCCACGCCCTGCTGATGCAACCGGGCGGCAAAGAGGGCCTCCGCGAACATACCACGGCCGGGAGGGAATCCGCCCACCGCCTTAAAAGCACGCCGGGTAATGACAAAGCCCCGGGCTCGCAGCTTGTTCCAGTGTCCAGGAGCATGCCAAAGGTCCCGGTTCCCGTCCGTCACCCGCTCTTCCAGCATGCCGACGTAGTTGGCATTGATGTGCCCCCATCCGAGCGTCACACACTCCTTGTCCAACTGGTGAATCACCTTGGCGGCTAGCTCGACTCCACCAGGCTCCGCCACGCAGTGGTCCTCAGTGAAGAGCAAAATCTCCCCACGTGCCACGTCCGCGCCTACGTTGCAGAGCTGAAACCGCTCCGTCCCCTGCGAGCGAACAAGCACGTCCTGCGGTCTCAGATGCCGGGCGATCTCCTTCTCAGTCTCCAGATGCCGCCCATCGGAAACCACGATCACCTCATAATGCTGCTCCGGCAGGGTCTGGCCACGCGTCCAGCTCAGCACATGGTCCGGCTGTGCCCGGACGTCCTCAAAGGCGATGACGATCGAGACGGCCAGCTCGCGTCCGAAAGCACCCGCTCCCGAGCCTTGATGATCCGGACCGGGGGGCGTCGGCTTTGGTCGCCGGCAGGGATTTGAGAAGAGGGGGCCGACATGGAAAAAGACGCCCGGTAGCTACACCCTTTTCTCCACGGGGGCGAGCGAAACTCTGTGACTACGCAGCCCCGACCAGCAGCAGACGCCATACCAACCCGAGCACTCCTCCCACAACAACCACGGGAATGACCTCCCACTTTCGCCAATGCATGCCAGCAAAGAGGACTGCCGCGAGCACAAGGGCGAAGAGATCGATGGCGCCACCTCCCGGCCAGAGGGTGTGAATGCCAAACCAGACGGCGAGATTGAGGATGACACCCACCACCGCCGCCGTGATGGCTGAGAGCATCGCCGTGAGGCCGCGCACACGGCGGAGTCGCTCGATGTATGGAGCGCCCGTAAGCACAAAGATAAAGGAAGGTAGAAAGGTGGCCCACGTGGTGATGGCCGCCCCCAGGGTGGCAGCGAGCAGGGGCGGGAGTGGACCGGGATTCTGCCAGGCCCCGGCGAAACCGACAAATTGCAGCACCATGATGAGCGGCCCCGGGGTGGTCTCGGCCAGGGCCAGACCACTCATCATCTGAGGCGTCGTGAGCCAGTGGTACTGGTCCACCGCCTGCTGGGCGACATAAGGCAGCACCGCATAGGCTCCGCCGAAGGTGATCAGGGCCGCCTTGCTGAAGAAGAAGCCCAGCTTGAACCAGACGCTCTGCCACCCCGCCAACCACCCGGCGAGGAGAATGGGGACCCACCAGAGCAGGGTGCCGCCACCCACCACGCGAAGCGCATGCGCCCAGCCGGAACGCGATCCGGCAGCCCCCTCCCCCAGCTCCACCCCGGTTGCCGCAGGGCTCGAGGAGCTACCACCCACTGGGGACGATTCTCTGCGCCCCTTTGCCTGATCCTGTCCCACGCCGAAGTAACGCGGGGCGAACTGACTGCCAAACCACCCCAGCAGACCGGCTCCCAACATGACCGCCGCGAAAGGAGCCTTGAACACAAACAGGGCAACGAATGCCATTGCGGCAAGCGCCCACATGACGCTGTTGCGGAGGGCCTTCCTCCCCACCCGCAGCACGGCTGCTGCGACGATGGCCATGACGGCAGGCTGCAGGCCATAGAAGATGGCCGCCACCCACTCCACATGGCCCAGGCTCATGTACAGCCAGCTCAGAGCCCAGAGGATGACGACCGCAGGCAGAACGAACAAAGCACCCGCCGCGATGCCACCCCTCACTCCATGGAGACGCCAGCCGAGGTAGGTGGCCAGCTGCTGCGCCTCGGGGCCCGGCAGTAACATGCAGAAATTCAACGCATGCAGAAAGAGCGGCTCGCTGATCCACTTTTTGCGATCCACCAGCTCGGTGTGCATGATGGCGATCTGCCCGGCCGGACCGCCAAAGCTGACGAAACCCAGCTTGACCCAGAACCGAAGCGCTTCGCGAAAGGACGGCGCAGGGGATGGCGTCTCGGAAGTTTGCGCAAGGACGGGGATCGATGATGAAACAGGCACGGGGAAATGAATAAATTGGCTGGAGTTTACATCCCATGCGAGCGACAATTTCGCCAGATCCATTTGTGGTATGAAAACCTCATTTGCCCCCTTCGTTGTGGCTCTCGCCAGTGCCGTCACCCTGGTGCCCACTCCCCCAGTCAGCGCCGCGCCACCCAAACCGAAGGCCAGCTCGGAGACGACCAAGGCACCCTCCAAGCCCTCTCTTGAAGAAGGCAATCTGGATATCCAGATCAGCACGGCCACGCTCTCGCGGATCAGGGAAACGATTCGCGATGGGTCCGGGCGCATCGCACGGACGTCGGACGTGTCCCCGACCGGCACGGTCACCACTCGGGACGGATCAGGGAGAATTGTCTCAACCTCCAGCGAGGATCCCTACACCGGCACCGTGACTCATCGTGACAGCAAAGGGCGAATCACCGGCAACACGCAGAAGATGGCCTCCGGCACGGAAGTGACTCGGGATTCCAAAGGTCGCATTGCGGTGACTTCCAGCTCCACCAAGGCGGGCGACTCAGAAACGACGACCTATCGTGATGGCAACGGCCGGATCCTGGGAACCAAATATGTGAGCCCCGCGGGCAATGTGACTTACCGGGATTCGAACGGGAGAATCACGGGACCTAACTTCAAGTAGTCCCCCGGCTTTTGCTTCGGACGCGACGGGTGAAACAGACGCTTTTTGCGAATCTGGATGCGTAGAATGAGAAGACTGTACCGGGCCACTGCCCGGCAGTGGTCTTGCGCATTTGGCCGATTTCTAGTATCAAGTGGTCCCATGAAAAAAACCGCTTCTGGTGCCCTGGCTCTTGCACTTCTGATGGCCTCATCCAGTGGGACGGGCGCAGCCCCCTCCCCTGAGTTGAGAGTCTTCACCAGCCAGCAGGGCAGCACGCTCAAGGCGCGGTTTTCGGCAGCGGTGGGAGATCAAGTGACGATAGTGCGGGAAGACGGCCGCACCATGACCCTGCCCCTCAGCGCGCTGAGCGCGGCGGACCAGGAGTATGTGCGCCAGCAATCAGGGGCTCCAGCACCTGCAGGAACGGCGGCGGGACCGGTCGAAGCAAGCCCCTCAGGATTCAAGCCCGCACCCAATCCCAACGACAAGCTCGCTGTGGAAGAGGTGAACAGTGTGGCGGGACAGCCCTTGTTCTCTGACAAACCGCTCTGGGAACGCCCTGCGGCGGAAGTAGCGGCGGCCTTGGGACTGCGCCAGGAATCCAAAACTCCCACTCAGAGCAGCTATCGCTCGTACCCAAAGGACGACTACCGCCTCTTCGGAGCCCGCCCCTACTCTGTCGCGCTGTACGCCGCCGGGGACAGGGTAACCGCATTGTCGATCGTATACGCCAACAAGGGAGACCTCTTCGGCTCCAAGGGCAGCGCGGAGATGCACTTCGACAAGGACACGCCGCCGGAAGAAGCAGCGAAGATTGTGAAGACGGCCATGGACAAGGATCTGACCGCCATCACGGAGACCATGTCTGGCAAACTGGGGGCTCCGAAGAAAGAGCGCTTTGGCGAGGGCAAGGTGGGCCGGATGAACATGCAACGCTGGGACTGGCGCGGGCAGGCCGTGCTGCTGGCTGAAGCCGAGGGCGAGTATGTGGGCCTGCAGGTGGTGACGGCGCAGTTCGCGGACAGCGGCGGCAAGGTGGCGAGAACGTCTGATGCGGTGATTCGTGAGCAGGCGAAGAAGCACCTCGAAAACCGACCGAATGGCGATGTGGTCATCAAAGATATCCCCATGGTGGACCAGGGGCCCAAGGGCTACTGCGTGCCCGCCACCGCGGAACGTGCCATGCGCTATCTGGGTGTGCCTGCAGACATGTACATCCTGGCGAATGCGGGTGAGACCGGCTTCGGCGGTGGCACCAGCGTGAACGCCCTTCTGCAAGGCGTGGGCCGCCACATCAAAGCCAAAGGTCGATCCTTCGACTCCTTCCAAGGCGACATGAAAATCAAGGATCTGGCCCGACATATCGACAAAGGGGTGCCCGTGATCTGGGCGCTCTACAGCACGGATGGCTTCAACAAGACCGCAAACGAACGCACCGCCGCCCGCAAAGACATTACCGACTGGGCCGCATGGAAGCAGAAAGTCACCACGGAGGCCGCAGCCAATGCGCTCAGCAAAAATGAAAAGACCGGTCACGTGGTGCTAATCATCGGCTACAACAAGGACACGAACGAGATCGCCTTCAGCGACAGCTGGGGTGAGCGCTACATGGAACGCTGGATCACTGTGGACGAAGCCAACAAGGTCTCTCAGAACTCGTTTTACACAATCGGGTTCTAGGAAGACCAAAGACTAGAAGACAGAAGACGAAAGACCTGAGCTCTGGAGAGGCGACAGCGTAGCGCAGATTGGCAATCTGCTGTGCCGCCGATTGGTAATCGGCTCAGGTGCGGCGATCGCGCAAAGCAGTTCCACGCTTTGACCAAGACGGACATACCAACTCAAAATGAGAAGACGCAAGCGGAGCAACACTCCAGCCTGCGTCTTCCAAATCTCGACGTCCGATCGACTCAGGTCTTCTGTCTCCCGCGCAGCGGGCTACGGCACCAAGAAGATCTCACCCGTGCGAGGGTCCTTGACCTTCTGGCCAGGACGAAAGTCGCGAACATCAATCATGTTCTTGGTCTCTTCCTTCACGCCAGGAGGATACACGAAGCCCTGCTTGCCGGGAACCGGGCGACCGTAGCGCAGACCTCCATCGTTGCTGCTGGTAGCGGGGCCCGCATCGCCCGTTTTACGGTCTGGCATGGGGGCAGGATTGGCCGGGCTGACCGTGCCAGGCTTTTTCATCGAACCTGAGCCGGAGTCGGAAGGAACACCCGATTTTGGCTCGTCATTGAATGGGCTCTCCG
>NZ_BATQ01000137.1 GCF_000739635.1 Verrucomicrobium sp. BvORR034
CAACTGGACCAAACACCGGGACGGAAAGTGTGGCACAACTTCTGGGACAAGCGCCTCACCTTTGAAAAGTCCTACATGGCCCGCCTAAACTACGTCCACCAGAACCCGATCAAACATCGTCTGGTGCCAAGTGCGAACCAGTACCCTTGGTGTCCTGCCGCCTGGTTTGAACGCGTAGCCGCGCCGGCGTGGATCAAGAGCGTCTATGCCTTCAAGACCGACAAGCTCAACATCGAGGACGACTACTGAGCGAAGCCAAACAAGCTTCATCAGCTATACAAGAGTTCGATCTCCCACCACTTGAGCGCGCAGCGCTTTAGGGACTGCGGTGAGAATCACCGCTTTGGCCCCGCATTGTGATAGGCTTGAACCCTTCCCCTGCCACCGAAGCACATCCCCTTCCTCCGCTCCCCTCTCATCCTCCCTCGCTCCACACAGGCCTCTCAAAAGCGGCGATTCTCGCACGCACTCCCAAAGCGGCTGCGCCGCCAGGTAGTGTGCCTCCGAGGCCGAAAGTATCTGCCCCCGGCTTACAACATCGCAAGCTCTCCAACTCTCCCCCCCATCACCCCAGCGCGTACCAATGGTAACACATCAGGTACACCAACACGCCCGTCACTGAGACATACATCCACACGGGAAAGGTCCAGCGGGCGAGACGCTTGTGCTTGTCAAACTTCCGCTTCAGCGCGGGCACCACGGTCAAGATGATCATGGGCAGGTTGACGATCGCGAGAAAGACGTGGGTGATCAGGATGGTGTAGTACACCCACCGGACCACGCCCTTGCCCTGGAACTTCATGCTGGGCACATGAAAGTGGTAGATCAGGTAGCTTGTAAGGAAGGCTGCGGACACCACCAGTGCCAGAGACATCAGGGTGATGTGGGCAGAGCGCTTGCCCAGCTTGATGCAAATCCAGCCCGACAGCAGCAGAACGGCCGCGGCGGCGTTGAGGGTGGCGTTGAGCGCAGGGAGTTCGTAAACTTCCATGGTAGTAGATCAATCAATCGTGAAAGAAGAGCGGGCGGACGAGAGCGCGACTGCCTTTCAGCCTCATTTGCCTCTCAATCAAACAAATCATGCAATTCCAGGCAGAATCGGTCTGGGAGAAGCTGGCACCGGGCAACTGACAATCCAGAATCAGAAGCGTGCAGTCACTGGAGGCTCCTACTTGCCGTTCTTGCCCTCGTCCTCGGCCTTCTCTTTGAGAAGAGTGCTGATGTCCTTGCGGATCTTGTCTTTCCAGAACGCCTTAAACTCGGGGTCGAAGCTGGCGACATCGTACATACCGCGCACATGCCCCTTATGGTCCACCAAGGCCACTTTCATATCGTGGATGTACTTGTCATCCGGGGAGAGGCGGTCTTTCTCGGGCACATCTTGTACCCCCTGAAAGCCGAAGTAGCGGGTCATGTAGGAGCGCACTTCCTTGGTCTCGCCATTCACAAACCACCAGTTGTCGCCCTTGATCTTGAGTCCTTCAGCGAACTTGCTGAGTTGCTCCGGGCCATCCGCAGGATCCACGCTCACCGAGAGGAAGTGGACATCAGGATTGGCCTCAAGGTCATTGTGCAGACTGAGAAGCTCACCCACTACTCCGGAACAACCCCGCGGGCAATGCGTGTACACCCAGCACGCCACGATGATCTTCCCCTTCAGCGTGGCGAGTTCCACTTTCTGACCATTGCGCTCTACGAAGCCAATGTTCTTCTCCAGTCGGGACAGCATGGGCAGCCGCTGCTCTACCATGCCAGCGGCCTCCTCCCGCTCTTTCTTGATCTGGATCATCATGTAGTTCCACCCGATCACGATGCCACAGACAATGACGATGATGGGCACCCAGACAGTCAGGGGGTTGATGCCCTTGGGTGCCTCATCCGCTGAAGGCGGGGTCGGAGTGGCGGGCGGCGGGGGGGTGCTCATGGGTTGATCAGACACGGGATAATCAGGGGCGAAATGGGAAGACTTGGATGGTAACAGGAACCAGTACGCTTACGAACGGCGAGGCCACTGCGCGGCAAAATGCCACATTGGGCACCTGCTGGCAGAAGGCTCAGGGTTTCCAGAACACCATACTGATGCCCAGCAACAACGGCAGGTACATAAGGGTGAAAAAGAACAACTTCCGTGCGCTGGCCCGGTCGCGGATCTTGTAGAACTTCCAGGCCAGCCAGACCAGCATGAGGTTCGCCAGCAGGGCAAAAGGAAGGAACCAGTAGCTGGTATCGCCCGCCAACGGAGGCAGGAACATGAGCACCACGGCGCAGAATGAGAATAGCAGGGCCAGCTTGGAGGTCTTGCCGCCCGTGTCATCCTCGTTCGCCCACATGACAAACCCGCCCTTGCGGTACTCGTCGCGGTACATCCAGTTGATCGCCAGGAAGTGAGGGAGCTGCCAGAGGAAGAGAAGGGAAAAAAGGTAGATGGCCCCGCTGGAGGAGATGAGCTCCAGACGGAAGTAGGCGTCATTGTTGACCGGAGGACCGGCGGCTCCGGCCCATCCAATAAGCGGCGGCAGTGCTCCCGACACCGCTCCGACGATCGTATTCCACGCCGACTGCTGCTTCATCGGGGTGTAGATGAAGAGATACACTCCCAAAGTCATGGCACACAGCGCGGCCGCTTCGAGATTCACCATCTTGCCCAAGTGCAACAAAGCGAAGGCACTGAGCAACCACCCCACCCCAAAGGCCAGCCCCGGCTCCATGCGCCGGGAAGGCAGCGGGCGATCGGCGGTGCGCTCCATGCGCTTGTCCGGCTCGATTTCCATCAGCTGATTGAACACCGCCGCGCCAAAGGCAGCGAGGGCGCTGCCTAGCAGGGTGTGAAACATCAGCGCCAGATTCAGATCCTTTCCGCTCCGCCCCAGCCAGTAGCCCACAAAGGTGGTGACCAAAACGAGCACGCTGAGCCGGAACTTCGTCAGCGACATGAAGTCCTTCATCATGACGCTGGATTGGGGATTCGACGAGGTGGCGGTCTCAGACATGACGGGGCTCTGCATCGGACTTCTCTGGAAAAACGTGGCAAGGAAACTCAGGCGACAGGGTTGGAATCGACGGGTTCTACTGGGTCAGGCACCGCCTTGGCCCGCGTTGCCCGATGGCTGCCGAGCAGCCAGAGGAACAATCCACTCACCAGCAGCGAAGACAAGCCAATGTGGAGAATCTGTGCGATCCGAACGATTCCCACCTGCGACAGCACCACTCCAAGCACCATCTGGGCGCACACCAGCCCCACAATCCCCCGCTCCAACCACTTCACCCGGCCAAGAACTTGGCCCGACTTCCAATGGAACAGGAAAGCCACACCCAAAATGATCCACGAAAAGCTTCGATGGAGCAGGTAAACCACGGTCTGATCCAGTTCCTTGACCCACAGTTCCCGTTTCTCCCCGGCATGGACCATGGCAAGATGGTCGGTCATTTCACGAACTTGGGAGCCCATCACGCCTTCCAGCACCACAAGGGCGAAGAGCAGCAAGCCAATGCGATGCAACGCCTTGCCCCCATCCCCGATCACCGGAAGCTTCCATGGCTGGGCAGCCCCTCGCCAGGCTGTGTACACCAGAAAACACTGCAACAGGATCGCCAGGGCCATGTGCAACGTGATGATGCCCGGCTTGAGGCCGCTCAAGACCACCCGGGCTCCCAGCCAGGCATTGATCAACACGAGGGCAAATGAGCCCAGCGCCCCAACAAACACCCGAAAGCGTCCCGCCCAGATCTGCCAGAATGACGCAATGAGAAGAGCTGTCACGGAGAGCCCCACTGGCAGGCTGGTAAGGCGGTTGATGTACTCGACCCAAGTAGCGACTGGATCAAATTCCGCCCGCAGAGTTTCGGGGGTGATGGAAGCGGGATCCCGCCCCAATCGCGCTGCCTTCGCCCGGAATTTCTCGATGTTCAGTTTTTTGAAATCGATGTCTTCCGCCTTGGTGGGAGGCGTCCAGCACCCATAACACAAGGGCCAGTCCGGACATCCAAGCCCAGAACCCGTCGCCCGCACCACCGCACCCACGAAGATCAGCACCTCCACTGAGATAAATGCTATCAGGGCCAGCTTTTGAAATCGCGTCCAGATCATGCCGGGAATGGAGTCAGAGTTGGGCAGAGGGGGGGGCTAAAAACAACGAACGGCAAAGCCTGGGCTTTGCCGTTCGCAGAAGATCAAAGTGGGATCAAGGTCGGAACAGTGTTCTGTCGCTCACGTGCAGGACAAGCCCGCCAGGGATCAATGGGCGGCAGGGGCAGCGCCTGCTGCAGGGGCCGGAGTAGCTTCCACGGCGGCCTTCGCAGTGTCGCTGGCCTCTTTCACGAATTCGTCGAACTCTTTCTCAGGAATCACGTTGAGTGTCGCCTTCATGCCAGAGTGGCCGGGACCACAAAGCTGACCGCAGATAATGTCCCAGGAACCAGTCTTAGTAGGCTTGAACCAGGCGTGGCTGCGAACACCGGGGGTGGCGTCCTGCGCCATGCGCATCGGCACGAGCGCCAAGTTGTGAATCACGTCCTTGCTGGTCACGTCCACGATCACGGGGCGGTTCACTGGCAGAGTCATCACCCCGACCTTCACGAAGTCGTCCTTGCCGTTCGGATCCTTCATGTCACGACCGATCGTGTTCGGAGGGTTGGTGCCAATGTCGATCAGCTTGAGCGCAGTGCGGCCCAGGGTGTTGTCGGTACCACCGTACTGGAAGCTCCAGAGGAATTTCTCGCCTACAGCACGCACCTTCAGCACGTTGTTGCCGGAGGGATACTTTTCAGATTGCTGACCCCAGAGCGGGAAGGCAAAACCAAGCAACAGTATGGCTTCCACGATGACCACGCCAATTTCAATGTGGGTGGAGGCATGACCGCGCACACCGTGATAGTCGGCTTTGGGATTCTTGCCCTGGCGGAACTTGGTGAAAACCACCACCAGGAAAGCAGACCAGCCAATGAAAAGGAGCAACATGAACCAGTGCACCAGCTCAAGCATGTGGTCCACCATCTCGCCATGTTCAGAAGCAAGGGCAGGAATCCCCAAAAGCTTGTTCAGGGTGGCAAGGGTGATCAACGAATCAGGAGTCATGGGAAATTACAGGGACGAATTTTCGAACTCACGCTGCTTGCGTGCAAAGTTGAACATGATTTTGACGAGCAGACCCAGCATGCAGAAGACCACGATGACCATGAATAGAATGGCCGTGTTCGAAGCCTTGGCCACCTCGGACGATTGGTCCGGAAGGCAGACGGAGCAGGCAAGCTGGTGCAGATGGAAGAGGCTCATGGTGTGATGGGATCAGGATCTCAAACCTTGATGGTCTTGCTCTTTTTGGCGACAAACCAAATTCCGTAACCGAGCAGAAGAATCGCCAAGGAACCGCTCAGATTCCCGGCAACCACTGCCCGGGCCTCCCTCGCCTGGTCCACCTCCACCACTGTCCAGGCCCAGAACCCCGCCGTGCAGAGAAACGCCAGAACAATGAAAAGAATGTGGAAGCCTTTGAGGGACATGGCAGGAATTCAGTAACCAATAAACTTGGAGTGCAGCGGATCAGCGTAGCCGAGGTAAGTCAGCACGAAGAGGCCGATCGCAAAGAGCACCGTGAAGAAGAGGACCTTGTAGATGAGGCCGCGTTCACTCTTCAAGTGCATGAAGATGAGTGCCACAAAGCTGGCTTTCACCAGGGCGATGAACATGCCAAAGGCAATGTTGGCGGCGCGGGAGCCCATGTCCCAATCCATCACGCCGACGGTGATGAGGGTGCCTAGGACAAGAACGCCACCGACCGCCCAGATGATCTTGGACTGCTTCTTGTAGTATTCCGGACTGTCGTGGTCGTGATGGTCGTGAGCCATGATGGTAAAAAGCTGGGAATCAAATCCCGGGGCCGCAGCCCCGGAGAATCGGGTTAGAGGAGATACAGCAGCGGGAACAGGAAGATCCAGACCAGATCCACAAAGTGCCAGAAAAGGCCGCCCACTTCCACACGGTTTGCCAGGTGATCAGGGTCCTTGTCGTAGATCCTCTTGCCGAACAGCAGCATGTGACTCAGCACCAGAGCACCGCCGATCACGTGCAAACCGTGCAGGCCTGTCAGCGTGAAGTAGATGGCGAAGTAGTTGCCATACTTGGGAGTAAAGTTGGACCAGAAGGAGATATCCTTTTTCTCGATCACCACCAGGGGATGGCCGTGGCTGCCAGCGTGAGCTTCTGCGGCGTGAGCACCATGGGAATCACCGGCTGCTTCAGCGGCCAGGCCTTCCCCGCCCGTTTTGGCGGCGCTGGCGTGACCGTGGGCGTCATCCAGGCTGATCTTCATCGCATAGACGTGGCGAACGTAGTCGCTGTTGTCCATGGGCTGTTGGGGCTTCTTCTGGCTCTTGTGCTTCTCAACGAACTTATTGTGCTCAACGTCATGGTGCTCGTTGAACTTCTTCTTCCAGTCACCACCGAGAATGCGCCACACGTCAGCGTTCTGCACACTTTCCAAGGCCTTCTGGTCGCTCTTCTCATCAGCAGCGAAAAGGCGACGCAGGTCGATACGGTCCACTTCAAGGTGCATCGAGTCGTAGGCCAGCTTGCCGTCGATCACTGTGCCGTCACGGAAATGGGCCTTGTGCGCATCGTAGGCGTTGTCGAAGAGCTTCGACGGCGGGATGTCAAACTTGAGCGGGCTGGTTGCGGTCAGCGTGATGAATTCGTCAGGAGTCCACTTGCTCTTCTTCTTCACGTCGTCCCAACCCCACTTGTTGAGGGCCTTGGCACGCAACGCATCAAGGGTCTTATCATCCAGGGTGATCACATTCCCCTCGGCATCCTTGAACTCAGGTTTGCTGTCCTTTTCAAGGTACTTGAGGAACTCTGTGTCAGAACCGTGGCGGAACAAGGCAATGCCGAAGAGACCTTTGTCATGAGGTTTCACAGCGAGCGTCACCGTCTTCACCTCATCAAACTTGATATGATAGGGATGATCGGCTGGGAAGTGACCTTCGACTGAGCTGCCATCCTTAAGCAAGACGCCAAAGTGATGGAACTTGTCAGCGTACTCAATGGACTTGATGACCATGAAGCCGCCAGCGCAGAGGATGGTGAGAGTCATCCAAACCTGGAACAATCGGAACTTCCTCAACTTCAGAGCCACCCACGCTTGCAGCACGGTGACGCTGGAGAAGATGAGCACGAGGGTGTTGATAAAGCCCCACTTCACGGTGAGCACCTGGACCGGCCAAGGGCCTTCAGGAGCGATGCGCAGGAAGATGTAAGCAGAGAACAGACCGCCGAAGAGCATCACCTCAGAGGCAAGGAACAGCCAGATGCCGATCTTCGCATTGAACAGTCCGGTATCCGGCCGGGGTTTGACGGTGTATGGAATTTCCATCAGAGCGAAAAAGTTGTCAGTTGGGAGAAATGATTGACTGGAACTGGAGTTGAGGCCCCGGGGATCAATGCATGTGGGTGAGCTTTTCCTCGGGCTTCACGCCTTCCGGCAGCCACTGCGGAGAGTAGTCCGTCTCGGCACCAGGAACGCTGTAGTCATAGGCATCGCGATAGACCACGGGCTCCTGCAGGAAGTTGCCATGTCCGGGAGGTGTGGGGGTAGCCCACTCCAGAGTCGTGGCCTGCCAGGGGTTGTCAGACTTCACCTTTTTGCCACCCTTGATGCTGAAGAACAAGTTCAGGATGAAGGGCACCTGGGCAATAGCCAAGCCCCATGCCGCGAACGACATCACTTCGTTGAGCCGCAGCAGCGGGATGCCCATCCAATCGCCACTGGACGTACCAGCGAATGCGACACCACCGTCATGCCAGCGGCGGTGGAAGCCTGCCATACCCTGAATCAACATCGGGGAGAACAGCAGGTTCATGCACACCAAGGAGGGCCAGAAGTGCAAGCGACCCAGCGTCTCGTTCATGAAACGGCCCGTCATCTTCGGGTACCAGTGATAGATACCGGCGAAAAGACCAAAGATTGTGCCGGGCGCCACCACGTAGTGGAAGTGACCAATCACATAGTAAGTGTCGTGCAGATAGAGGTCGATCGTGCTGAAGGCCAGGGGCAGGCCAGTGAGACCCCCAATACCGAACATTGGCAGGAACGCACAGGCGAAGAGCATCGCCGAGTTGAACCGGATGGAACCGCCCCAGAGCGAAATCATCAAGCATGTCAGGAGGATCACAGAAGGCACGGAGATCAGTACCGTGGTGATCTGGAAGAAGGTGGAAACCACCGGGCCCATGCCAGTGAGGTACATGTGGTGAGCCCACACGATGAAGCTCAGGAAGCCCAGCGTAAGGACGCCGTAGATCATCGATTTATAGCCCCAGAGAGGACGGCGGATGTTCGCGGGAATGACGTCCGAAACGATGGCGATGGCCGGAAGAATGAGCACGTACACTTCCGGGTGACCGAGGAACCAGAACAAGTGCTGGTAGAGCAGCGGGCTGCCACCACCGGCGATATCGAGGTGCTTGTTGCCTTCCACAAGGCCGGTCGGAAGGAAGAAGCTGGAACCGAAGAGACGGTCCGCAAGCTGCATCACAGCAGCAACTTCAAGCGGCGGGAAGGCAAGGAGCAGCAGGAAACCAACAACCAGCATGGCCCAGCAGAAGAAGGGCAGGCGCATCCAGGTCATCCCTTTGCAGCGCAGGTTGAGGATCGTGGTGATGAAGTTCACTGAACCCAGCAGTGAGGACGAGATCAGGAACACCATCGAGAACAACCACTGCGTCTGGCCGGTGAAGAAGATGTTCTTCACGTCAATCTGCGCCGTGGTGGCCAGCGGGGAGTAGTTCGTCCAACCCACCTGGGCAGCACCCGTGGGAAGGAAGAAGCTGAGCATCATGAGCACGCCACCGATGAAGTAGAGCCAGTAGCTCCAGGCGTTGAGCTTGGGGAACGCCATATCCACTGCACCAATCTGCAGCGGCATGATGTAGTTGCCGAAAGCGGCGAAACCGAGAGGCACCACGCCCAAGAACACCATGATAGTGCCGTGCATGGCTCCAAACATGTTGTAGAGCTCAGGGCTGACCACCCCACCAGGAGCCCAGCGTTCGCCCATCAAATGGCCGAAGAGGGGCATTTCCGTACCAGGGAAGGCGATGCTCCAACGCATCACCATCATGAGGAAGAAGCCCCACAGGAGGAAGCACATCGCAGTGAGACCGTACTGGATCCCGATGACCTTGTGGTCAGTGCTGAAGATGTACTTGTAGAGGAAGCTCTGCTTCGGGTGATCGTGCTCGTGAGCATGATCCGCATGCGAGTGATCGTGGTGGGCGGTAACAGCGCTCATGAATAAAAGCAGGTGGTTCGGAAAACGGGGGATTGGAAAGGTGCGGTGCTCAAGCTCAGAGAGTCAGGATGCCGGTTGATTGCTATTACTTGGCTGCGGGGGCGGCAGCTGGCGTGGCGGCTGCGGCGGCGGGAGCTTCGCCCGGAATGTCCTTTTCGGCAAATTCCGAGAGTGTGGCTGCCGTCCAAGGACCCAAATGGGCTTTGGTTTCAGCCCGGACTTTCTTCACCATGTCCGGCGTCACCAAGGAACCCTTGTTGCCCCAGGAGTTGCGGATGTAGGTGATCACGTAGGAAAGTTCCTTGTCGGACAGGCCGGACTGAGGAGGCATCACGCCATTGTAGTTTGCACCTTTGACAGTGACGCTACCGCTCAGGCCGTGAAGGGCGATACGAGCGATACGCTCGGTTCCACCTGCAACCCATTCCGAACCAGCGAGCGGCGGGATCAGGCCTGGCTGACCACCACCAGTTGCACCGTGACAGCCCTGGCAGCTGTTGTAGGAGTCGGCACCCTTTTTCATCGCGAGGGCGAAGGGATCGAGAGTGTCTGCGACATCAATCTTGATTGGACGAGTATCCGTCACCTTCCCGAGGTAGGGCGAGTTCTGCTCGAAATCAAATCCACCGACGTAAGCTCCGGCGTAGCCACCGGCGAGCACCATGGCGGCCATGCTGGCGACGAATACCCACAAGGGGGCAGGTTCGCGACCAGGCTGGGCGTCAGGCTTCTCGCGCTTCACAGCAGCGTGAAGGCGGTCGAGGTCAGTATTGTCAAAGTTCTGGGGCTGATTCTCGTTCATGGCTCGTCGTTACTTGCTGTCAGCCACCACCTTGCCGGGCTCGGGGGCGTCTTTTTTCAGGGAGCTAAGGTAGTTCACCAGTTCCACGGCTTCAGCGGTCGGCACCACTTCGTAGCCTTTCTTGGGAGCCAGATCCTTCGGAAGCTTCAGGGCATCCGGGGAACCCGCGCCTTGAATCTTCTGCACCTTGTACAGGTGGCGATAGGACGGCATGATGCTCCACTCATTCTGGGAACGCGGAGCATAGAGCTTCACGTGAAGAGCTGCATGGCCAGCTTCACCCACGACGCGGTAGCCGAAGTTGGCGAGATCCGGACCATTCCGCTGGACACCGAGAGGAGCTACCGGCTCACCGAGGTAGTCACGCATGGTGCTGGCGCGCACGACATGCTTAGGAACATCGCTTTGATCACTCCCCCACCCCTTTTTCCAGCCATCGGAGATGTTGTTGAAGGTGGTGCGGATGACCTGGGTGTGGCACTGCACGCATCCCTCTTTGAGATACACCAGCTGACCTTGGCGGTACACACCGTCGGCCGGGTAGAAGCCGGTCAATCCATCACGATCCTTGTCGTACGGGATAGGAACGGTCTTCTGGGCTTTCAGGGCAGGAATGACGACCAGCAGGAGCCACGGAGCTCCAAAACTGACACCCAATCCAATCACGAGTTTGCGCAAGCTGGTCATGCTTCTTTGGTGGTAACCGATGTTAAAGTTCCGGGGACGTAGTCGTGGTGGCGGTCATGCACAAGCAGGGTCGGCGTCGTGCTACGACGTCCAAGACCCAGCACCATGAATACAAGGTGGACAAAGAACCAGAAGTTCGACCACAGGATGAAAACCCAGGCCAGGGAACGGCCGACAAGATAACCACGGGCGTTGATGACGCTGCCGACCATGGGCTGATTCCAGTTGTCGGGGCTGTTGATGCTTGCGCCTTGGAACAGACCACCGACGAGCATGCAGACCACCATGGCGCTGATGCCGTAAACCGAGAACCAGAAGTGCTGGCGAATCAAGCGGGCGCTCAGCCACTCACAGTTGGCCAGGCGGGGAACGATGTAGTAGATCGCGCCGAACATGGTCATGCTGAAGAAGCCATACACTGCGAGGAGCTGGAAGCCGTACTCGGCGTAGGTGAACTGGGTGTTTGAACCCGTCCAGAACGTTCCCAGGAGTGCGCTCACACCGCTCATGAGCACATAGCAGAAGGAACCGACAAACACGAACCGAAGCGTGGGGCTGGTCTCGATGAGACCGCGTTTGCCCTCGGTGGTGAGGTGGTTGTTCAAGGCCACGATCCCAGCAGGAACGAGCAACAATAGAGCCGCGGTGCCGCCGACTGCGGACATCCAGGCGGGAAGTGGGCCACCCATGTACTTCTGGTAGCCAGTCCAGCCACCAAGGACCACCAGGCCCCAGAAACCAAGTTGCGCGAGCTGGCCACTGAAAACCGGCTTGCCGGTGATTTTCGGGATGAAGTAGTAGCTAGCACCCAGGCCAATCGGGGTGAAGAACAACCAGATGACGTTGCTCACATACCAAGCGTTGATGCCAGCGCCAATCGCGCCAAGCGGAGAAGCCGGAGCGTAGTGATTGAGCAGCAAGTTCACCGTGGCGAAGATCCATGGGAAGCAGAAGAGACCCGCGAGGATGTACCAGGAGGAAAGGAAGAACCAGTTCTCACGCTGCACGGCATTGTAGTGCAACACCATGCGACCTGCGATAATCAGGAAGGCCACCAGGAAAAGAGGCCAGACGAACGCTGGGAACTCCAACCAGGTCAGCGAGGTGCTGCCACCGAAAAGGATACCGATGATGCCAAGAGTCACACCGATGTTCCAGAAGACGCCAGCGGTCACCATGGAACCTGCACCGCGCTCCAGCGCCACACCGGAGCGGCGGGCAAGGAGCCAGACACTGGCACCCAGGCCGGACTGGATGGCCCAGCCGTAGACCAAGGCGGTGAGGTGGGCGGGCTGGAGGCGCCCGTAGTTGAGGAACCAGAGCCAGTCGTAGTCCAGGAAGCCCGGCTTGACGAGCTTCACGGAGGCGATCAAGCCCATGATGGTGGATGCAAGCAGCCAAAGGGCGGCATTGGCAAACAGGAAGAGCACCGGCCCCTTCACTGAGCGGTCGATGGCCGCGCGGCGTAGGCTGTCGCTGTTTGAGACGGTCGTGTCAGTTGTCTCCATGGCAGGTCAGGTAAAAGAAAAAAAGATGCTTACTGAGGTTGGGGTGCGGGAGTTTCCGGAGCGGCAGGCGGAGCCGGAGCCTCAGGAGCAGGAGTGGTAGGGGCCGGGGCGGGAGAAGGAGCCTCCGTCTTGGGAGCCTCGGGGGCGGGAGCAGGTGCAGGAACCGGGGCTTCCGGCGCGGGGGCTGGCGCGGGCTTGGGAGCCTCAGGAGCAGGCGTTTCCGTCTTCGGAGCTTCAGGTGCAGGAGCCGGTGTGGGCTTCGGTGCCTCTGGAGCGGGAACGGGCGCTGGTGCTGGAGGAGCAGGAACAGGAGCAGGTGCTGGAACTGGCGCGGGGGCATCCGTTTTAGGTGCCTCAGGAGCCGGGGCTGGTGCAGGCATCGGCGTTGGCACGGGTGGTGTCGGAGCAGGAGCCTCAACCTTCGGCGCTTCCGGTGCGGGTGCTGGCGCTGGCGCAGGTGCTGGGGCCGGAACTGGAGTTGGGGCAGCAGCAGGCTTTTCCTCCTCCTTCTTGGCAGCAGCTGGAGCAGGAGCGGCTGCAGGTGCAGCGGCTGCCTTCAACGCGGTGGGAGAACCTGGCACCACCTGGGTGGAGGTGGAGGGCTTGCGCTCCTTCACAAGTTCAGCCGCTTTGGCAAGCACAGGAGTCGCATCATGCTTCAAACCGTACTTCTCAACAAGGGCGTCCTGTTCGGCCGCAATGCCTTCTTTGACTTTGACGCGAGCATCATGATCCCGGTACTCGGGCGTACCGCCAGCGATGGCCTGCAGCAAGGCGGCCACGACGGCGAAGCTGGCAAATGCCGCCAGCGTGCCCAAAAAGACAGAGAGCGCTCGGGAGGGTGTGGGTGGCGTGGGAGACGACATGGGAAACTCTTAGTTGGTGGCGGTGACGGACTCCAGCAAACGGGGGTCACGGCAGGGATACAAGCTGGCTTTGGAGAGACGGCGCAGGTAGGCCCAGCCGACAAGGCCACCCATCGTGAGCAGGGCGATCACATCCCCCACCCAGGCTCCGTCGATCCAGAAGACCGTGCCCTTGGAAAGGGAAGGCCCACGCTCAGGAATGATGAGCCAGTACCAATCCACCACGTGCATGAGCAACACCCAGAAGCAAAGGGCATTCATGACCGCAGTCCGCTTCTTGCGGCCAGCGGAAAGCAGCAGCACGAAGGACACGGCGAAGTGAAGCCAGACCAGCACGTGGCTGAGGTACCACCAACCACCGGTGTTACGAAGGATGTAGAAGCGGGTTTCTTCCGTGATGTTTGCGTACCAGATCAGGAAGAACTGGCTGAAGGCGATGTAAGCCCAGAACACCGTGAACGCGAAGAGCAGCTTGCCCATGAGGTGGTAGTGTTCGCCACTGGTCACCTTGTGCAGGTAGCCGTTGCTGCGGACATACGTCAGCGCAAGAATCGAGACTGCCATGGCACCCCAGGCGCCACCGGCAAAGATGTAAACACCCCACATCGTGGAGAACCAGGTGTAGTCCATCGCCATCACCCAATCCACTGCCGAGAAGGTCACGGCAAGGGCGAACGGGAACAGCAAGATGCAGCAGAAGGCACGGGAACGGAAGGTGTGTTTGAAGCTGCCGTCCTTGTCCTGTTGGATGGACCATTTGCGCAGGAAGTATGCGAGGGCTCCAAGAATGGCGAAGTACACCACCACTCGGACGTACCAGAAGCTCATGTTCAGGTAGCCGTACTTGGAAGTCAGGATGTGCTTGGAGTGATCCTTCTCCGCCATGTGGTGGAGAGCTTCATAGGTGCTGATGTGCTCCTGGTGGGCATGGTGGGCAGCCTCGCGGTGAATCGGAATCCACTCCCAAAGGGCGTCCTGAACCGCGGGGATGAACACGAAGGGAAGCACGAACACTGCCATCCAGCCAATGCTGGAACCCAGGTTCTCAAACAACCGGCGCACCACCACACTCCAGCCGGAGTTGGAAGCATGCTGAAGCATGGTCCAGAAGATGCCGCCGCAGGTGATCGTGAAGAAGAAGAAGAAGGCAAAGAGCCAGCTGTAGGCGAATTCCGCCTGCTTGTCCTTGCCAAGGAAGCCGAAGAGGTAGGCCAGCGAGGCCACCAGGCCAAGGCCGCCGACCACGAGGAACAAGCCGTTCAGCTTGCTGACCTTCGTGAGGTCTAGCCGTTCTCCGTCGCGCGGCAGGTCGTCAAGAGTGATGGGATGGGCGCTCATGCTTTGCTTGAAAGGAAATTACTTGGCCGGATTTTTTGCCGCATGCTGGAGGGCGCGAACGTAGGCGACAATCGCCCAGCGGTCCTGCACGTTGATGTTGGCGCCGTAGCCGCCCATCTGGTTCCAGCCATTCGTGATGGTGTCGTAGATCTTGCCGTCGGGACGGTAGGCCGGGTTCGAGGCATCATCAAAGCCAGGGCCGGTCAGGTCGGCAGGAACGACGGTCGAGTACTTGGTGAACACACCCTTGCCGTTGCCGGAGGTGCCGTGGCAGATGGCGCACTGGATGTTGTAGCGTTCCTGACCGCGCTTGAGGAGCTCGGTGGAAACCTTCAATTCCTCTGGGAAGCCGTCGCCGTAGTAGTCACCCACCTTGCCGGTGTAGTAGTACGTGGATCCATGGGTGAACTCCAGCGTCTGGGGCGTGTAGCCTTCGCTCGCCGGCTTGCTGGGCAGTTCAAAACCCATGGGCACGGTGCCCGTCACAGGGTGACGCATGCCCACGCCATCAGCGAAGAAATGACTCTTCACCTGGGCCTTGACCTTCGCCTGGTCATCCATGTCCGGGAAGACCTGGATCGGAGGCTTTTCAAACTTGTGGCCGCGGAAACCCGCAAAGCTCACCACCGTCACCACGACGAGAAAGTAACTGAGAAAGAAGTATTTCATGGACAGTCGTGATGCTTACAGTTCGTCCTCAACGAGTTCGATGTTCTTTCCACCGAGCCCTTCGAGAAGAGCCCTGGTTTCAGCCTGGTGGAACTTCGGATCGCGGGCCTCGATGCAGATGAAGAACCCGTCGTCAGAGAACTTCTTGAAGGTCTTGGCTGCAAAGAGCGGGTGGTTCAGACGTGGCAGGCCCATGAGGGCGAAGCAACCAAACACCGTCGTGAATGCCGAGAACAGAATCGTCAGCTCGAACATGATCGGGAAGAAGGCCGCCGTCGTGAAGATGTTCGCCGGCTTGGACTGCACCACCGTAGGGTAGATGCCGACCTGGGTGATGTACGCCAGACAGAATGCCGTGGTGATACCCGCTGCGCCGCCAAAAAAGACAAACCAGGGAAGAATCGAACGCTTCAGCCCCATTGCCTCGTTCAATCCGTGGATTGGGAAAGGCGAATGGACATCCCAGCGCTGGAAGCCAGCGTCGCGGATCTGCTCGGATGCGTGATAAACGTCGCTGGCGCTGTCAAATTCAGCCAGGTAGCCGTGGACTCGTTTGAGAGTGGTTCGTGCCATGTGAAAAATCCTCCAGCGAGGGGTTAGGAGACCTTGACCTTTCCGTACTCGATCTCCAGTTCGTGAACACCCTTCTCGTGATGGTCATCATGATGGGGGTTGGCCTCAGGGAGCACCGCCTTCACTTCTGCCACGGCGATCACCGGCAGGAAGCGCAGGAAGAGCAGGAAGTTCATCATGAAGAAGCCGAACGTGCCAATGAAGGTCCAGTTGTCCACCCAGGTGGCATCGAACACACGCCAGGAGCCCGGCATGAAGTGGCGCTCCAGCGTCGTCACGATGATGACGTAGCGCTCATACCACATGCCTGCGTTCACGCACATGCAGACGAAGAGGACGACAAACAGGTTCTTCCGGCACCACTTGAACCAGAACAGCTGCGGCACGAAGACGTTGAAGCCGAACATGCAGTAGTAGTACCAGACGGAGGGACCGTAGAGACCACGCAGCTGGAAGGTTTGAAGTTCGTACTGGTTGCCTGAGTAGTAGGCCATGAAGAACTCCATGCTGTAGCCGTAACCGACGATGGTGCCGGTCAGCAGGATGATCTTGGCCATGTTATCGATGTGCTTCTCCGTGATCAGGTCATAGAGACCGTAGATCCGCCGGGCGGGGATCATGAGGGTAAGCACCATGGCGAAGCCGCCGAAGATAGCACCCGCGACGAAGTAGGGCGGGAAGATGGTGGTGTGCCAGCCGGGAACCACCGAAGTGGCGAAGTCGAACGACACAACGGAGTGCACGGAGAGCACCAGCGGAGTCGAAAGAGCCGCCAGGAGGAGGTAGGCCATTTCATAGTGGTTCCACTGGCGGTTGCCGCCGCGCCAGCCGAGGGCGAAGATCCCGTAAAGAGTGCGGCGAAGACCGGGCTTGCAACGGTCGCGAAGGGTCGCGAGGTCAGGCACAAGACCGATGAACCAGAACATCACGGACACCGTGAAGTAGGTGGACACCGCGAACACGTCCCAAAGCAGGGGCGACTTGAAGTTCTGCCAGATCGCGTTCGCGTTCGGCACCGGTGCGAGGAACCACACCATCCAGACACGACCGACGTGGAAGGCCGGGAAGAGACCGGCGCACATCACCGCGAAGAGGGTCATGGCCTCAGACGCCCGGTTCACCGCCGTACGCCATTTCTGTCGGGTGAGGAAGAGAATGGCTGAGATGAGGGTACCGGCGTGACCGATACCGATCCAGAACACGAAGTTCGTGATGTCCCATGCCCAGGCAACTGGCTGCTTCTGGCCCCAGACACCCACCCCGGTGGAGATGAGGTACACAAAACAGAAGGCCATGATGCCCGTCAGGATCACTGACGGGATGAAGAGGATCCACCACAGCTTGGGCTGCCGGTTTTCCACGATGCCGCAAATGCGGTTCGTGATCCAGCTGTAGCTGCGGTTGTTCAGGACCAGCGGTTCGCGATCAAGGATGCGCGGCTGGCTTGAGGATGAGTGGGAGGCGGTCGCCGTTTGCTGGGCCATGACAAATTAGAATGAGCGTTCCATGCTGCTGGAGGTACCCGTTGGCACCGTGCGGTCTTTTTCGAGCTCCAATTTCGCCATCATGGGATTCACATTGCGAATCCTGGCCAGATAGCTGGTGCGCGGGCGGGTGCCGAGGTACTTGAGCACCTGGTAGTTGCGCGGGTGTTCTTTCATCTTCGCCACGGGGCCGTCTTTCTCAGCCAGGTTGCCGAAGACGATGGCGTCGGCGGCACAGGATGCCTGGCAGGCCACCTTGAGGCTCTCGCTCTTCACCAGCAGCTTGCTGGAGTCGTCACGGGCAATACGGCGCTGATTGATCTTGGCCTCTTCGAGACGCTGCACGCAATACGTGCACTTCTCGATCACACCACGCATGCGGACGGTGACGTTCGGATTCTTCTGAAGCTGCTCCATTTCCTGGGGCTTCTTCTCTCCGAGCGGGCCGGCATAGACGTTGTTCGTCTTCAGACCCAGCACCTTGGTTTCGATCAGCGGGTTGCGCTTGTTGTAATCGAAGTAGTTGAAGCGACGGGCGGTGTACGGGCAGTTGTTGGCACAGTAACGGGTGCCGATGCAGCGGTTGTACGCCATGGCGTTCAAGCCGTCTTCCGTGTGCACGGTCGCGTTCACAGGGCAGACCGCTTCGCACGGAGCCGATTCACACTGCTGGCAGGACACCGGCTGGCTCACCATTTCCGGGTTGTCCAGATCTTCCAATGTTGGATCGGAGTCCACGTTGTCCGGCGTGGCGAAGTAGCGGTCCATACGGATCCACTGCATGACACGACCCTTGCGGACCTGGTCCTTGCCCACAACAGCGATGTTGTTTTCGCTCTGGCAGGCCACGATACACGCGGAACAACCGAGGCACTTGGAAAGGTCAATCACCATCCCCCACTGCGGGAGGTTTTCGTAGTCGAAGCCGTTGGGGTTCTCCTCGGACTTCACGCCGATGCGCCCCTTGTAGATGCTCATCTCCGGCGGGATGTGGGAGTCCATGCCCTGGTGGGAGGCGAAATGCTCGTCGTTTTTGAACGTCTCGAGCGTCGCTTCGCGCACCTGCGAGCGGGCTTCCATCGTGTAAGTCTCCTGCGTGATGGCGAGCTCGTAATTCCCCTCGACCTTGGCCACCGTCGCACCGCTGATG
The DNA here is from genome assembly GCF_000739635.1 of Verrucomicrobium sp. BvORR034. GTDB lineage: Bacteria > Verrucomicrobiota > Verrucomicrobiia > Verrucomicrobiales > Verrucomicrobiaceae > Verrucomicrobium. The sequence goes on from NZ_BATQ01000137.1 coordinate 18,363, forward strand.
ATGTAATCAGTGACGGCAGAGCGCAATGGGTAGGCGTTGAACCCGGTCCCCTTGCCCACATACGTGGTCACCTTCTGGCCGTAGCCGAGAGGGATGGTCACAGAATCATGCGCATGGCCTGGGCAGGCGATCGCGGCGATCTTGAGGGTCTTGTCCCCTACTTTGACTTCGATGAAGTCACCGTCGGTCTTAAGACCAAGGCGCTTGAAAGTGCGCGGGCTCAGCCAGGCGGCGTTATCCCAGGTCAGCTTCGTTATTGGGTCTGGAGCTTCCTGCAACCAAGGGTTGTCGATGTAGCGGCCGTCGAACACGCTGGCATCAGGTGCCAGCACGATTTCCAGGGCCTGCTCTGTCGGGGCGGAGAGCTTGGGAGCCTTGGCCACCAAGCCAGCGACTGCACCGCGGTTCAGGGAAACTGAAGCCTTTGGATAATAGGTCTTGGGAAGGAATCCATCACGCAACACGTGATTCCACTTCTCCTCATCCCAGGCTCCCGCGGTCTTCGTGAAGCTGTCCTTCACGGCCACATAGGCGGGGTCCACTTCGAACACTGGGGCGGGTACCGGAGCGGCGGGATCCTTGGAGGGCTCCACCGCTTTGGCACGAGCCGGGCCGGGGTGTTTGCGGCCAAGGAGAGCCAGCAGCATGTCGTTGACGGAAGCACCGTCAAAGAGCGGCTGAATCATCGGCTGCACCACGGAGTACACGCCTTCGGCGGAGCGGACGTCATCCCATGCTTCCAAATAGTGGGCGGCAGGGAGAATCCAATGGGAGTGTTTCGCCGTTTGGTTGGCCCGGAGAGCCAACGTCACGATTTTCGCCTCGCTGGCCTTGGCGGCGTCAGCGAAACCGACGGCGTCATAGACCGGGTCGGTGTCAGCAAGAATGAAGAGCTGCTTCACCTTCTTGGCCGTGAGGTCGGCAGTGAGTTGCTCGATGCGGCCGGACTTGCTCACCGGGACGGTCACGGTGTCAATCACCGCACCAAATGCCTTGAGAGAGTCGTTGATGGCGAGCACAAGGGCGTGCACCGCTTCGCTCTGACCGGAACCTGCAACCACAATGGATTTGCCGAGGTTGCTGCCAAGCACTTTGCCATCCTTGTCTTTGTCTTCAAAGAGGTCAGCGGCGGCAACGGCGATCCACTGGCGGAGATTATCACTGAGCCCCTGCGCAAGCGGCGCGGCGGCCTGAGCCAGAGCGCTGTCTTTCGTGAGCTTGGCCACTTCCTGCGCGAGCACAGCGGCTGCGGCAGGAATGAGGCTGGCTGCAATGGGCTTGCGATGGTCAGAAATGCCACCCGTAAGGGTGTAACGGTTTTCCAACACGTAGAGCCGGCTCATGCCATCCGTGCCCTTCTCAGGACCACGGTTCTTCATGAATGACTTGGTGTGGAACTCGGTGGTGGAGTCCACGCCGAGGAAGTCGGCATCCAGAGAGAAAACGACCTTGGCCTTGTCGTAGTTCGGAAGGAGGGACACACCTTCACCGAAGAGCGCCTTCACGGCATTGAGCTCATTGGCCCGGCTTACCGGTGCGTAGCTGTAGACGGCAGCTTTCGGATAGGTCTTGGCGAACTCCGTCAAGAGTCCAGCACGGGTGGGCGAAGTACTGGGGCTCAGAAGAAGGGCGAGACCTTCGCCACCGTTCTTAGACCAGCTGTGTTCCCACCAACCGCGCAATTCGCGCTCAAACTTGCTCCAAGAGGTAGGAGCACCCTTGCCGACGACTTTCTTGACGCGGGCCTCACTGTAGAGGTCCAGCACGGAAGCCTGGGCAAAGATATCCAGACCACCATTGGTCGGGTGAAGCGGGTTGCCTTGAAGGTGGGTCGGGCGACCTTCATGGGTCACAGCCACCATCGGGGTCGAACCATACGGACGGGGCATCACGGTCGCGTAGAGAAGCGACTTGCCCGGCACGATCCATTCGACGTGCTTGGTGAAAGGAAGGATCTTCTGCTGGGGACGGCGGCAGCTTGCCAGACCGGCCACGGCGGCGATGCCGCCCATGATCTTCATGAAGTCACGGCGCGAGTTTTCGCGCTCTTCAGCCGATTCCAGGCCGATGGAGGGGTCGAACTCACGGCCCACTTTCTCGGTGAACTCCGGTGTGTTGGAGTACTCACCAAGACTGCGCCAGTAGCGACGCTCAGACTTGACTTCAGGATGTTGCCAGATGCGTTTCATGCGTGGACTTGGCGCGAAAGGTTAGCGGTGACAGGTGGTGCAATCCTCGGGAGCATGGATGCGCCAGTTGTGCTTGAGCTGGCTGCCGACCTCCTGCTGCGTGACCGTTGGGCCGTAGGTATCCGTGGCGAGGGCCACAAGAGCGTTCAGGTCGGTGGGAAGCTTCTCCACCGCTTTGCCGTTGAGGACCGTCTTGGCGAGGTCTTCGAACTTGGCACCCTTGTCAGCCAGGCCTTGATAGAAGGCATCACGGTTCAGCTGTTCGGGCTTGTAGTTCAGATTGGTGATCTGGTCGAGCGGGCGGAGGTTCTTCTCCGGCTGGCGGTGGCAGTCGAGGCACCAGCCCATGCTCTGGGGTTCAGCGTGCTTCACCACTTCCATCTCGTTGATCTTGCCATGGCAGCTGACGCAGGAAACGCCGCGGTTCACGTGCACGCTGTGGTTGAAGTAAACGTAGTCGGGGGCCTTGTGCACCTTCACCCACTCAATGGGCTTGCCGGTGATGTTGGCTTCACGAACCTGGGCCAGCTTCGGGCTGTCCTTCTTCACCTGACCCTTGTCTGGACCGTGACAGTTGTAACAGGTCTGGTTGGTCGGCACGTTCGAGTGGCTGGACTGCTCCACATAGGAGTGACAGTAGCGACAGTCGAGGCCGAGCTCCCCCACGTGTTGTTTGTGAGAGAATGCCACCGGTTGCGTCGGCTCATAGCCCACCCGGGTGTACTTGGGGGTGAAATAGTAGGAGGCACCCACGGTCACGCCCACCAGTACAAATCCAAGGCACACCGCAATCTTCAACGGCACCCAGTTGGTCCAGCGAGGAAAAAAATTGCCCATAAGGTTCAGAGTCTGCGCTTGTGAAAAATTTCACAAGGGGATTCACTGTAGGATGCTGGCAGTTGTTTGCAAGAATGGAAATGAAGAATTTTGAACTTTTTGGCAACCCCTGATGTCCCTGTACACCCCTTGTGGTGTGGGACTGGCGCAGCTTTTATGCCGGATGGAGAATCAGCTCAAAAGTTCCTTCTCCTGACCAGTGAATTCAGGTAGTTTCAAGGTCTTGTGCGTCTCACTTATGGGCAAGAAAATCCATGGCTCATCAGTTTTTCTGCTGAGCAGTCTGCTTGCCGCCACCTCGGTCCTCCGGGCAGCAGACCCGCCCCCCTCTGCCACTGCGGTCCCTGCACATCCCGAACTCCTTCTTCACGCCCAGGCGGATCACTTCCCCTTCGTCACTCTCGGCGAGAAGAGCGGCACGCCTGAGCCAGTCGAAGTCAATCTCGGGCAAATTCTGGTCCCCGCCCCCAATCGAGGCGCGGCAGTAGCAGTCCGGATCCGGACCCCCAAGGCCCCTCTCCAGGATTTCGCCTGGGCCTTCACCGCCCCTAGGGATTGGCGTCCGTTCTATTTTGGCACCAAAAACGGGGCCAAAATTGATTCGATCAGCTGGCTGGAGGCGGATCGCGCCTATGGAAACCTTCCCACCGCCTCTGGGAGCATCGTCCGCTTCCAGTCGTTTGCCGCCCGAAGCCTGCAGCCCGATCAAGAATACCTCCTCGGCTTGATCAATCCCCTGCCCTCTCCCGATCCATTCACCCTGAAAGCGCGGGTAACTTTTACCCCGGAGAAAAGAAGCCATTTCGCCGAATACTGGCATTGGGAGACCTTCGAAAAGGAGCTCCAGTTGCTGCCCGGCACTCCAGAGGAAAGCGTGGCCGTCCTGAAATCCCGCGGAGGCCGGATCCTGCTGGATCACCACCTTTTCCCAGCCGCTTTCGGCCGAGAGAAGGTGGGGGCGATGATTGCCTCCATTCGTGAGGAGAAAATACACGGCCCATCGGGACACCCCCTGCCGGACCGGCCAGCGTTGCGCGGCCCGCATCTTGCGGCCATCACCCAGCGCCACGGAGCCCCTGCCTCGTCCTCTCCGCCAAAGACATCTCGGCAATCCAGCTGACGGCCAAGGACCGCTCCGACACAACAGCTGTGAGCGTCGCATGGTATGACGATGTCGGCTTTTTCTTCCAGCCCGAGGATCCCGCCCGAACGGTGATCGCCGTTGAAGTTCAAGGAAGCGATCTCTCTCTGTATCAGCCCCGGCAAGACGGCCTCGTCTGGTCTGCGGTCCCCTCGCCCAGTTTTCCGCTGACGGTTTACTTCAAAGATCGAAAGGAAATCGCCCGCATTGCCAACCTGGGAACCAGCGAGGCAAGGTTGCTATCCGGTTCCTTGGTGAAAGGAGAGTACAGCCGGGCCATCGATCCGCGGTACATCGAAAACCTCGCCTACCTTGGTGACGGCAATTGGGACTACATGATGCTCGACCTACATGGCAAGGTGACGAGAACGATGCACTACAAGAACCATGCACGTCACGGGGTCATGAAGGATTTTAACCCGGATGGAACCGTTCAGGGAGTGATTTGGTTTGATCGGGGCAAAGTGGCCCCCGCTCCTGAAGCGCCCCCGTGACAAATCGACTCTACCTACTCCACACTCTCCCGGGTAGCGAGAAAGATGCCCCGATGCTCAGGTCCGTAGGCCTGCTTGTGATTGTGGGTGAAGTTTCCCCCGGTGTAGAAAAGCCACCACTTCCCCTCGTGCTTCACCATCGCATGAGGTGCATGCAGGAGATAGCCATCCAACGCTCCCTCTCCTCCCCGTGAAATCCATGGCTCGCGCGCTGGCCGGTCCCATTTGATGCCATCTGCAGAATAGCAACGCTCCAGATCAATCGTCTGCGCTCCCAGCCGATAGTGTCCCAGCAGCCCCACCCTCCCCTTGTCGGCGTGGGTCACGGAGAGGAAATAGAACTGCTGATCAACGGGGTCTTTTTCATCGCGCTCGATGACCCGCGTCCGATTGCCCCACTGGAGACCATCGGTGCTGGTAAACCGGTCAATCACACGCAACAGGCCGGGGACGTTGTCCTGCGGCTGGTACCGGGGATCTTCTTTGGGCACTTGGACGAGGCCGACCGTGTACATCTCAAAGGTGCCATCTGGCAGGGAGTACACATTGGTCGCGTCGTTGGAGATCAGCCTCGCTGGCGCGAGCCCTTCCCCCTCCGCCGGGGCTGCTACCTTCTTGGCCCACTTAGGCAGGTTCGCCTCCACTGCCGCCGCGCCGCCCACCGCCCGGTCGGCAGGATGATAGAGACAGGGCGAGGCGGCATTCACCACCTGGTAGCGATCCCCTTGAGCGCCCATGCGATCTGCCGCCACATACCTCACCACACCGGGGCCATGAGCCCAGAAGTACAGTCTCTGGCCACCCTTTGGAAGCTCGACACGCACCCCTTGCACCGGATGCCACCCGTCCGGCAGACCGCCGATGGCAAACGGTGCCGAAGCATCCGGCTCACCGGGAGACAACACCGCCTCCGTGATTTTCCACTCTCCACCGGGTTTACCCTCGGCGAACGCGAGGTTTTTCTCCCGAGCGGGCCCTGAAAGGCTGCACCAGATTCGCCAGCGATCGCCTTCCAAGGGTTCAGCGGGGCTGGTGAAATTCTGTACCAACACACCCGGCTCCATTTTGAACATCAGGCCGTGTTTTTGCCAACCACGGTCATCAGCACGCTCCTGACCGGTGGGCGGAACAGAGGGACCACGCTCTGCCGCACTGGCACTGCCAGCAGCAATCGCCAACAAAATCAAGAATGGGAACGGAAACGGGAACGCACTCATAAGAACGAGCCTGACCATCAGGTTCAGGAGCAGGGAGTGTAACGCCCGATTTGAGGAGCTTTCTTCGCTGCCAGTCGAGATTCACGACAGTCAGTCGTCACCATACGCCCTCAGAACTGAGTCCCGAGAGAGAACGATGATGGTAAACACCCCCAAAGTGGTTCCAATCGGGACATGCAAGCAGTTCAGAGCGGCCACGACATAGGAGAACATTCGCCGGCGGCGCTGCACCAAGTATTTGGCGGAGAGGAAGTTGGCAACGGCATAGCCAACGAAGAAGATTCCCATGAAACCGTAGGTGAACTTCATGAATGTGAAAAACGCCTGAGGCGGCGCACCTCCCTTGGCTCCGCTCCACATGCCGGGGTCGGACATTATGGATTTGAAGAAGAGGAAGTGCAGGAACATGAACCCCAAACCCGCCAGGGACAGGCCAGCCGAGACGTAGTGGAAGATTGAGAGGAGCTTGAGATGCTCAGCGTCCTTCGGGTCGATTGGGATGGGGCTGGAAGAATGCATGGGGGACATTTTTCGAGAGGATTGCGTGTATCGAGGTGAATGTCACGCAGGATGTGGCCACGGCTCACTGCCAAACAGGAATTGGCAGGACCACGGCAGACGCCCGCCGGGAGTAACGAGCCGGCGATTGGCTTCGCTGGAATGACTTGGCCATCCCCCACGCGGTCAGAAAGCGGCGTCGCGCCACCGTACTCCAAGACGCTGGCGCGTCGGTCAGGGGCTATAGCTGAGCATCACCGAAGAGCCGCTTAAACTCCCCCCAATAAACAGACAAAGGAACGCGGAGGCCTAGCGACCACCGCGTTCCTGAAATTGGATCAATCGTGCTGGACGACCTTATTCTTTGCCGACCACTTCGGCTTCCACTTCCTTGACGGAAGAAGCAGCAGCAGCGGAGGCGAAGGCATCAACCCACTCGATGAAAGCCATCGGAGCGGAGTCGCTCTGGCGCTGGCCGAGCTTGGTGATGCGGGTGTAACCACCCTGGCGCTCCTTGGAAGCCACGGCGATCTCACCGAAGAGCTTGCTGACAAGGTTCTTGCTGCGAAGCACGGCGAAGGCCTGGCGGCGGGCGTGCACGGTGTCACGCTTGCCAAGGGTCACAAGCTTCTCAACCACGGGGCGCAGGGCCTTGGCCTTGGCCAGGGTCGTGCGGATACGGCGGTGCTCGATCAGGCTCTTGCAGAGGTTCTTCAGCAATGCATCGCGATGGCTGGCCTTGCGCTGCAGTTTGACGGTTTTGCGTTGATGTCTCATTGTCTCAATTTCCTGTTAGTCAATTAACCTTACCTTGGGCGGGGCGCAGGCGATTATTCTTCATCGTCATCATCGCCCAGGTTGGCGCTGATCAAGCGGGAGAAGCTGTCGGCATCAGCCTCATCATCGTCATCGCGACGGAAGCCACCGGCACGCAGCATGGAGACGCCACCAGGCAGCGGCTCAAGCAGCGAGGGGTCAAGCTTCATGCCAAGAGTAAGGCCCAGCTCGGAGAGCTTTTCCTTGATCTCGGTGAGGGACTTCTTGCCGAAGTTGCGGTAGCGGAGCATCTCGGCTTCGCTCTTCATGGCGAGCTGGCCCACGCTGGTGATATTCGCGTTGTTGAGGCAGTTCGCAGCGCGGACGGAGAGCTCGATCTCGTTGACGGACATGTTGAGCAGCTTGCGCAGCTCAAGGTTTTCCTCGCTCTGGGCTTCCGGAGCCACTTCGAACTCGACCTGGTTGTCGTCGTAGTTGACGAACACGTCGAGATGCTTGCGAAGGATGGCCGAGGACTGAAGGAGAGCGTCCTGCGGGGTGATGCGGCCGTCGGTCCAGACGTCGATCAGAAGCTTGTCGTAGTCGGTGTTCTGGCCCACACGAGTGGCTTCCACGCCGTACTTCACGCGGGTCACCGGGGAGAAGATGGAGTCGATCGGGATCACGCCAATGGGCATGTCCGGACGCTTGTTGTCTTCGTTGGTGGCGAAACCACGGCCGACTTTGACTTCGAGTTCGGCTTCAAATTTGCCCTTGCGGTCAAGGGTGCAAATGACCTGGTCCTTGTTGATGACCTGGTAGCTGGTGTCGTCTTTGATGTCGCCAGCGGTCACGACGCCTTCTTTGTCCACGGAGACCTGAAGGAGGCGGGTTTCTTTGTTCTCAAAGTGGCGGAACTTCACCTTCTTCAGGTTGAGAACGATCTGGGTCACGTCTTCGAGAACGCCCGGGAGGGTGGTGAACTCATGTTCAGCCCCTTTGATACGCACGCTGGTGATGGAAGCGCCTTCCAGGGAGGAAAGCAGCACGCGGCGCAGGCTGTTGCCGATCGTGTGGCCATAACCACGGTCGAAGGGTTCAGCGACGAACTGGGCGTAATAATCGGTGGCGGTCGCCTCGTTTTTCACAAGGCGGTTCGGCATCTCGAAGCGGGCAAGACGGATGGACATGATGTAGTAGAATAGCTGGGTTGCCTTCGGTGCGAGCTATTCCCAGATCTAAAGAAAAGGGAACCCGAAGACCAACAGCGGATAGGCTGGCTCGCAAGGGGCGGGGAAGAAACACGAGGATTGCGACCTTGCAAGAAATTTTTGGACGGTGTCGGTCACTGGGCTTGTGAAAACTCAGCTTCTGCAACCCCATGCGCCCCCAACGGGACTCCTACACTCTAAAAAGAGCGCCGAGCTTCTTCCCGAGCACCAGCGCCGCCCCGAGCAGCGTGACCCCGAGGAAAATCATGGCCCAGACGCCCAGGGCGGCCGAGAGGTACGGACCGTTCCCCAGCGAGTGGAGGAGGAGGTAGATGGCCTTGGTAATCGGATAGTGGCCGGCCTGCTGCGCAAGCACCATCGAGTCGGCCACCTCCAGCATGGCAAAGGCGAAGGCCAGAAGCCCACCCGCGATCAGATTCGGAGTGATCAGCGGCAGGGTCACGCGGAGCAGAGCCCGCCACGGCGGGGCCCCCAGATTTTGCGCGGCGTCCTCCAGATCGGGATTCACCTGCTGGAGCCCGGCGGTGGCTGACCGGACCACATAAGGCAGGCGGCGCACGGAATACGCAATCACCATCAGCAACACCGGATCCTCCCCGAGCATGAGCCAGTGAAAAGGCTCCCCTTCCCTGGCCATAGCGAGGTAGCCAAAGGCAAGCACGATGCCGGGCACCGCCAGGGGCAGCATGGCCATCACATCCAGCAGATGCCGGGCAGGCAGCCGGGAGCGCACGTTCACATAGGCGATCCCCAGCCCCAACACGACATCCAGCAGGGTGGCCAGTGAGGCGTACTTCAGGCTGTTGGAGACGGCGTTGAGCGTCATCTCATGGCTGAGCGCATCCCGATAGTGTTGCAGGGTCAGCCCCTCTGGGAACACGGACTGATACCACCCCTTGGAAAGAGAGAGCAGGATGACGCCGATATGGGGCACCATGGAGATGAAGATGATGCCGCCGAAAAGTGCGGTCACACCCCATGCCCATACTGGGCCGAGCCGCACTGGCTCCCGCGCAACGACATTGCGCCCGCCCCCAAGCACATGACTGCGCCCAAAGAGGTACTTGCTGACAAGATAAATCAGCACCGTGGCAAGCAGCATCACCACCACCAGCGCGTAGGGCTGGGGGTTGTCACTGAGATCCCGCAGGGAGTTGTAGATCTGGACAGAGGTGACCCGGGTGTAATCAAAGACCAGCGGCACTCCCAGCTCGGTGAAAGCCCAGATGAAGACGATGGTGCCTCCGGCGAAAACCCCAGGCATGATGAGCGGTAAGGTGATGCGCCAGAAGCGCCGCCAGGGCGGGCACCCCAGATTGGCCGCAGCCTCATCCAAGGCGGGGTCCAGATTGGCCAGCGACGCCGTCACATTGAGATAGAGGATGGGGAAAAGATGCAGCGTCGTCATGATGATGACCCCAACCAATTGCCCTTCCCCCAGCCAATCCTTCGGCTGCGCCGGATCCATGAGCCCCAACTTCATGAGCAGGCTGTTGAAGGCCCCTGCCTGCCCCAGCATGGCCCGCACTCCCACTGCTCCTACAAAAGGTGGGAGGATCATGGGCAGCAACATCAACCCGTTCAGCACGTTCTTTCCTGGGTACTCAAAGCGGTGGTAAAGCACGGCCAGCGGCAATGAGACCACCAAACAACCCAATGTGGTCCACACCCCGATGATGAAGGCATTCGCCAGCCCTTCCCGGTACATGGGATTGCGAAAGATACCCGCCAGATAGTCCAGCGTAAACTGCCCTTCCCCCCCTAGAAACGCCACCTCCAGCGTGCTCCAGATGGGCATGAGGAAAAAACAGGCGAAAAACAACGCCATCACCACGAACACGGCATAACTGAAGGAGCGGGGCATGGGAAAAGTCAGTTCACTGAGGCGCTCTTAGAATCCGTCTTTGGCCAGTTGGTAGGCGCGCCGGTATTGATTGCGAAAGGCGACGCTCAGTTCCGTGGCTTTGCGGGCTTCCTGAATCTTGTCCTTCTTTTGCAAGAGGGCGGCAAGCTCTTGGGCGTTCTGGTAGTTGAGCAACCGGGTGTCTTCAAAGACTGCCGTGGCCCGGGGCGGGAAGTTGCGGCTGATCAGCATTTCCCAGGCGCGGCGCTGGTCCTCGTGGGTATCCACACACATGACCTTCACCAAATAGCGCACCACACCAAAGAGGTGATTCGTCCACTCGGGATGGTAGGTGAAGGCCCGGGACGTCTCCATCGGGTCAGCATGGGGATCCGTCATGGAGGCGCGGTTGGCAGCATTGTAGAAGTCCAGCCGCACGGGCAGGCGACGGAGCGGGGTGCGGACGGGTCCACCGGCCGTGCCGGGACTGAAGTTCCAGAGCTTCTGCCCGGCATCGCTGAGCACGAACTCCATGAAAGCCGCAGCAACCTCCGGCTCTGGTGCCCCCCGCAGCATGCCGATGGGGTCCACCCCCATGGAGGTGCCTCCCAGCGGGGTGATATACCCCATCCGTGACGTGCCATCTGGCCGACGTACCATGTCCTCAAACGTCCAACCGTAGAAATCGATACACATGCCAGCAGCAGCATCGCCTTGGGACACCTCAAGGGGGATCTTCGTGGCGTTGTCCGTGAAGTAGCGGGAGTTCGCACTGATCCTTTGGATGAGGTGCACTCCCCGCTCCCAGCCGATCTCGATCCCGAGTTTCTCCGGGTCGCCCTCGGCATTCGGGTCATCCCGCCGCTCATCGATGGCCTGCTGCATCTGCTGCTGGATGAGTTGCTCAAAGGCCTTGGTAACGGTGCCGCTCTTGTTGGGGTCCGCCAACGCCACCTGTCCAAAATAGCGCGGGTCTCCCAGATCCTGCCACTGGACAGGCTCCTTCTCGATCCCCAGCCGGGCCAAGACATCCCGATTGAAACAAATGCCGAGACTGGAGAGGCACGTTCCCACCCAGCGGGCCTCCTTGTCATAGTAGCTCTCCCCTCCCAAGCTCTGAGGAATGGACTGGGGCTGGAACCACTCAGGGTGCTTTTTCATCACCGGCTTCAAACCGAATTGACCGCTGGCATCCGCTGCGACCAGGAACCCCGCCCTGGCCTGGGACTCATAGTCCACCGCCCCTCCCCCAAAGAAAAGATCAACGCCGATCCCGACGGCGGAGTCCAGAAACTCCTTCCTCGCCGACTGCTGGACCGTCAGTCCCGCCTTTTCTCCCGGTTTGGGCAGCGCCACTTTGGAATTTCCAAAGGACGTGGCCACCTCCGGCAACCAGGGGTGGTTCAAGGACTCCGTCCAGTAGCGCTCGAAGGCGGCAGCGTAGTCGGACCGCATCATGAGCGCGATCTCCGATGTCCCAGCCACGCGCCAGTCCACGTAGAGTGTCTCCCCGCGCTCATCTTTCCACTTTTTGGCAAATGCCCTGCCAAACTCGTAGCGGATCTTCTCGTGATGCGGGGTGTAGATCACCAGCCGGCGATTGTACTCGCGTGGAGCACTGCCCTCCGCCGGCTTCAGGAGGAATGGGGCAGCCAGCACTACCAAGATGGCTCCCACTGCGGCAAGTTCCCGCCCCCAATGCTGCACCATGGGCACGCGACGGAACCGCTCCCACCAGGCGGTGAGCGTGGCGAACAACGCTGCCAGTTGGGGTTTTGAAACGCCGCGCATTGTGCCAACGAAGCCGAATTGCCAGGGGTGCGCAAGCTTTTCACCGGACCATGCACGCAACCATTTGGTCGCATACGAAATAAAATCACCAAAACCGCTATTTCCCCCAAAACGAGTCCGTTATTGCTATTATTATTTCTTTTCCATCCCCATGCTTGTTAAAGAGAGAGATCTCCGCATAGAGTGAATCTACCAACTTCTGATTGTGATAAGGCGACCGGAGATCTACATCAGCGCGGCAAGTCCTGACCTGGGCATAGCGGTCAACTTGGTGCGGGCGGAGATTCTTCAGATGGACGCCACGCCAGTCCATGTAGACAACTACCCCGCCCAGTGGGCCTCGGCATGGAGCCTCATGGAGCATCACATCAGCAAGTGCGATGCCATGCTCCACCTGGCGGGAAGCTGCTTCGGACCGGAGCCCGCCAATCGCCCGACCGCAGAACCTCGTCGCAGCTACGCGCAGCTGGAGTATGCGATGGCGAGGTCTCTGGGCAAAAACGTCTTCGCCGTGGTCTGCGATGCGGAGTTCCCTTTTCTCTCCCACCTTCCTGAGCAGGAGGAGGCAGCGGCGCTTCAACACTCTCACCAGGAAAGACTGGTGCGCCACAATGGGGCCGAAATCCGCGTGCAGGACATGGAAGCCCTGCGCACCAGCATACGTCGGCTAAAGAGCTGGATAGATGAGACGCGGCAGCAGCTCGCGCAGCACCCCTCCCCGCCTCCGGCACAAGCCAGCCCGCAGGCCCCGCCGCTCCCGGTGCTGACCGCTGGCACCGAACTTTTCGTCAAGCCTCCGACACCCCGCAACGTGCCCCCCTGGCACGCGCCGCAGCCAGCGCCGAACTTCGTGGGACGAACCTTGGAGAAGGAGTCCATCCAGCAGGCGCTGAAAAGCTCTTTTCGAGTCTGCGTCACAGGCAGCCGGGGCATCGGCAAGAGCTCCTTAATCGCGGCCTCCCTGGCGCAGATCGCCCCTGGTCCAGATGCGCCCGGCGCCTACCCCGGAGGGATCTTCCGCTACAATTTCCACGAGGCGCAAGGCCACTACTCCGCCCTGGCCGGTATCCTCACCCAAGCCGGTCTGGGAGACGTCCCTGACACGAAGCATGAAGCGGCAGTGAAACAGCTTCTCTCCAAACGTGACGTCTGCCTGATCCTTGAAGGTGCGGAGGTCGCGGAGAATCTGGGTCGCCTGTTGCAACTGGCTGGCCCCGCCCACCTCGTCGTGGAGGCCCTTGAGCCTTTTGCCTTACCCGGCGTCCCGACGGTCACCGTGCATCCGCTGTCTCTGGAGGATGGCGCATTCTGCCTCTATCGCTCTCGCTTGGGCAAGGAACCACACCTCGCCGTCGCCGCCGCTGTGGCCCAACCAGAACTGGCAGGTGTCGGCGCGTCTGCCAACGCTGTCGCCCAAGGGGCGACGAGCCCCCCTCACCCACGCATTCGCTGCCGCAGTTCAACGATCCGGTCTGGCAGGAAATTGCCGGCCGCATGGGATCCCACCCTTTGATTCTGGAGCTCACCGCCCAGCACCTGGCCTCAGAGCAGATCGTTCCCTCCTCGTACCTGGCACGCCTGCGCCGGGACGGCATTGATTTCCTCGAAACCATCGCATCCGAGCAGAAGAACGTGCCCTGGATCCTGGCCCAGTGTGCCCAGTCCTTCAGCGGGCTGGATGCCGCAGCCCTGCCCGCGTGGTATGCGCTCTCCCTGCACGCACCCACCCCGGCGCCGACTCTATCCATCGCCACAGCTCTGGGTGTGCGCCCGAGCGAAGTGGAGGTGCCGCTGCAGCACCTGATGCGGCGCGGCTTCCTCACGGAACACGACGTTTCAGGCGCAGAACCAGGAACGAGAGAAAAGGCCTGGACTCTCACCAGCGTGGGTCTGGCGGAAGCAGCCCGGCTCCAGTGGGAATGGCGTGACCCCATTCAGCAGCATTCGATCTTTGATCCGCGCTCCGTTTATCAACGTTGGAGAGACTGGGTGCTCACCTATCTCCGCCAGTGCTGGAAGACCCGGAGCGTCGTGGGTGGCACGGAACGCTACCAGGTGCTGGAGCCGCATCTGCATGCGTTGCTTCGCGCCATCGAGCGCAATGAGGGCATTTCCTCGCCCAATCTACTGGCCGCGCTGCGCTGGCTTTCAGCTTTGCACCGGCTGCTGGGACGTTTTGCCTCTGCCCAACCACTCTCGGAACGACTCCTCTCCCTGTCCCAAAGCCTGTATGGGCCGGAGCATCCAGAGACACTCTCCAGCATGAACAACCTGGCCACCTTGCACTATCGCAAGGGGGATCTGGGTGCGGCGGAGCCTCTCTATCGGCACACACTGCAACTGAGAGAAAAGATCCTGGGCCCAGACCATCCCGACACTCTGAGCAGCAAGAACAACATGGCCAACGTCCTGGCGGACCGCCATGACGTGAATGGTGCAGAAACACTCTACCGGGCCTCCTTTGAAGGACGTGTGCGCATCCTCGGCCCTGAGCACCAGGACACCCTGGTGAGCGCGAAGAACCTGGCCAATCTGCTGCTGGACAAAGGGGAATTCACCCTGGCCGAGCCCCTGTATCGGAGCACGCTGGAGGCTCAACTCCGTGTATTGGGCCCTCTCCATCCCGATACGGCCATGACATCCTATAACTACGCCCGGCTGTGCGTGCAGCTTCGTCGTCCCCAAGAGGCAGTGACCCTGGCGCAACATGCCGTGGACACCGCCCGCCAGATTTTCCCCGAAGGGCATCCCCATCGGCAACGGTACGAGCAGCTGTTGTCACGACTGATGCCAGAGACTGCGGGGAAAAACTAGCCCTTTTCAGCACCGCCCCCCCCATTTGACGCGCCCCCTGCAGGCACAGAAGCTGGGGCCAGGAACGCACGATGGCAATCTCGTGCTTTCTGACACGCAGTCTTCAACCTCTCGCTTTTCTCAATTCCCAGGGGCCATCACGATCTGAGATAGCCTGGAATTTGCCCATGGCTTTTGACAAAAGCGTCAAAACTATGACGACTCTCCACCAGCGAAGCCGCCCTGGCCGCCCGACGGACGGCCGTAGCTGGGCAGGCAAAAACCAGGTCCAGCTTTTCCACATACTCCTCGGGATTCTGACAGTCAGCGACCAGATATCCGGCATCATCTCCAATCAACTCCGCAATGCCCCCAACATCGGGAGCAACGATGGGCAAACCATTTGCGGCAGCCTCAAGAATCACATTCGGCATGCCGTCCCACGCGGAAGTGTAGAGGAAGGCAGCATATTCCTCTTCGTTGCAGACATCATCAAATGACGCAAAGGCCCCGTGCAGCATCACGTTGGGCGCTGATTCCAGAGCTTTCATCACGGCAGGCGTCACCGTCTCGTCCGCCTCTCCATGAATATGAAATGAAAGCTCCGGACATCGCTGGACAATCTCCAACAGGATGTCCGGATTCTTCTGCCTGGCGATGCGGGAGGCCCAGAGGATCTTGCGGTTGGATCCGGCGCCCTCTCCCGTTCTTGGCGAGCGGGATGAGATGTTCACGGGACAGTTCATCGGGATAAGCCGGGCCCTGTCGTAGCCATCACGGAAATGCACCATGTCGGCAAACTGCCTGGAGTCCGTCAACACCGCATCCAGATGGATGGAGCATTGGGGAAAGGAATTCGTAGCATACCCCATGCGCCTGCCCAGAGCGTCAGCCTCATCACAAAAGAGGTTCGCGACGAGCTTGATCCCCACCTGCTTCAGGGCTTTGCCATGAAGGCGCACCACCTCCCATCCCAGCATGGAGTTCACGATCTGCACCACTCTTGTCCCGCAATGGATCAGGAACTGGGCCAGCACCACGCGTTGCTCGTCGCCGCTCAGATGACCGGCCAGGCTGCCGAAATCAACCATGCCCACGCCCGCCGGCATGCGGGCCGGCCACGCAGGTGAATGAGGTTCTGTGGTGATGATCAAGCAAGACACTCCCATCGCCATCGCCGCCTTCGCATGATTCAGCAAGGTCAGCTCAGCACCTCCCGGTCTGATCCATGGAGCCAGCAAAACCACCTCTGGTTCCGCACGGTGCATGGTCCCGAGCAGTTCAAAAAGCAGGCTTGTGGCGTTGGACGATGCGAAGGAATGCCGGAAAAAGCGGCCCCGGTCATGCGGATTAGGAAACAACTCTGGCTCAATGGCCGCCAGCGCGGTCATGTCTGCCACAATCCAAGGGCTGGTGATGTTTTCCGGCTGCATCGAAAGGATAAGGAAACTAACAATCTGCAGTCACTTCAATCTCCGACCTTCTGGCACATTTTTGCCAGTCGCGGGCTCCTGAGGAACGCTGTCGGGCGGATGATCGCGTGACTCGTGGAATGCTCCATCACCATCGAGTTGGCCCGACGCCGGTAAAACAGCGCTGTCTCATGCGCAGAAACGTGATGAATGCCAGCGGCCAATGTCTCGCAGTTCCAATGCCAGTCCTCATAGCCGAATCCTGAAATGGCCAGATCAGGGCGACTGTAGGGAATGGATTCATAGACCACCCGTGGGGCAAACGAAGCCGCCACCCAGCGATTCTCCGTGATCGGCGTGGTCCCCTCCAGCCCCGTCTCGCTGGTGTCCACCACCTGGGCGACCCCTGAATAGATCCCAAAGTTGACGACGAACTCTGGATGGACAATGACCGGCTGGGTGAACTGCCTGCAGCGATGGTAGGCCCCAAGGAGCCAACGGGGCGAATAAAAGTCGTCCCCGTCCATGATCGCTACATAGTCCCCACGGGCGGCGTCCACCGCGTGATTCCTTGAACTACTCAGGTCGCTGTTCTTGAACACCAACACCCTGCCGAAACGGCGCACCAGTTCATGACGGGACACCACGTCTGTCGTGGCAGCATCAGCATTGTCCAGCGTGCAAACAATGTCACATTTCAATCCTGCATCCGCCATCACCTGAACCACCATCTCCAGCCCGTTGAGAGACCTTTGAGCCAGGAACCCTTCCCGGTGAAACGTCATCACGATGGTCACCTCTCCGCACTCCGGATGCCGTCCCACGGCCCTCCACCGCTCATCAATGTATGTGGCCACCGGGCTTCCCGCCTCTGGATCACCGGAGGAGGCAGCATGGCGGCAGATCCGATCCGGGTGGACGATCCTCTTGGCCGAGGGCACGCTTATGGCGCGCCAGTCCGGCCTCTTATCCAACAGCTCCCGGCCGACGAACAAAACCATGTTTTGGGCGATTTCTTCAGCACAAGCCCGGTCTCGGCACAGAGTGTCGCGAACGGCATCCACGAGCACAAACTGGTGGACCTCAAAAAGGCGCGCCCATTGGTCGGGCCACAGAGCCACTCCATCCGAGTCCTGCCGGAATGGGGGTGGCTCAGCCGCGAAGGCAATGACGCGGGCGGAGCTAACCAGCCGCTGAATCATGCGGAGACAGTCCGGCAACGCCAGATGTTGGGCACCAGTCAGCCAGACAGCCATGTCCACGGTGGGGAGAGGCACTGTCACTTGCAGCCAACACATCTGTTTCACAGGCATGAAAAAACTTACCCCCTCCTGCACCAAGGTTGGATTCCCTCTGGCACGACGCCGCGGCATCCACCATCAGCACAGACTGGGCGCCCGTTTCCTTGACAAGCATTGCAGCCAGCGTGCTGCTGCTAGACATTCGCATTGCCATTACTCAATGAGAGGGTGGAGACGACGACAGTTGCTGACCCTTCGCACCCGACCATTGAGGAGCGCTCCATCGGCGGAATGCCCTCTTGAACCAGCTCCCCTCCTGCCAACGTTTGGCGGACCGTTCCACCTGCTTGAGGTGAGCTATCTGCTGCTCCCGCTTGGCGATGATCTTCTGCAACCCTTTGACAGTTGCCTCAAGCTCCACCTCCCTCGCCGCATGCCAGTAGAGGGCATTGCCCCGGAGATTGAGCTCCGACTTGAGCTGTAAGTGGCGCGCCTCCAGATGCTTGTATGCCATGCGCAACTCCTCTAAAACAGCCCATGGTTCCATAGAACCAGGGTCAAAAGGGGCGGTCGGCGCAACCAGCCTTGAGGTGCAACCAGGAAGGTCAATTTGGGGAATGGACATGATCTTGCGGGGGGACGCAGGGAGAATAAGCGGACTGGGATCCGCCCATTTTTCGCAACGATCTTTTAACACAGGCAAGTTTGCAACTGCAAAGAGCCGATAGTTGCTCGAACCAAGCCCCATCATCAGATCAAACAATGTGCAAGCGAAACTAATCAAACGGCCATATGCCTTATGTCATAGAACAGTGTTTGGCAGACCATCAACCCCCAAAAACATTGATCCAGGCGCGCCATTCCAGCTTGCACACTAATTCACCGAGCAGGGTGTCGAACAATTTCTTGTGCAATAGATTCCCCACAACACACGACACGCCAGAGGACCTGCCGTTACTGACGACAGGAACTAGGAAATAAAAGATGCGTGACGGAACACAGCCATCCCCATCCTGACGCAAAATTCTACGCCTGCAGGCTTGTTGAGCTCCAGCTTCGCTTCTGCCCATCTGCACTTCCTGTAGGGAGGCTCATTTTCATCTCAACGAACTCCATGACCCTCTGCACGGAATGCTGCAACGTCAGTATGCGGGTGTCGACCGTCAGATCGGGCGCGGTAGGAACGTCGAACCCGAGATCACTCCCGCAAAAGTTGGTGAGCTGGTTCTCCGCCACCCGGGCATACAGCCCTTTCACGTCGCGTTGCCGGCAGGTCTGGTAGTCGCAATTCAGAAAAATCTCCGAGAACGTGAGCGGCTGAAGGATGCTCCGGGCAGCATCACGCATGGCCTTTTCAGGCGTCATGAATGCGGCAATCACCGGCAGTCCCTGTTGGCACGCAAGCCTGGCAATCTGGGCCGCACGCCGGATGTTCTCCATCCTGCCCTTGCTTGAGAAACCCAGATCCGAGCAAACGCCCGCCCTCAAATCATCACCATCCAAAACCAGACACGCCTGACCATGAGCTCTGAGACGCTCGCCTACCTTCTGCGCAATGCTGGTTTTTCCAGCGCCAGACAGGCCATAGATCCAAAAAACGGCGGGATTCATAGGATGCACCAGATGGAACATGATCGCCCCCCCTATGCAAGTCAACACATCCATAGCGGAAAGAGAGATCGAAGTTTAGCACTTTATGCTACCCGGTTCAGAGCCCCCCGCAAGCCCTTCGCCGACGGCTTGCAGATGAAACAGCCCATTTGGCGGTGAATGTATCTCTGATACAGTTGCCAACTGTCTCCACCTGCCGCTTGCACAAAACCAGGTGTTCTGAAAGTGTAGCTAGTAGTGCCAATGACGGCGGGAACCGAAACTCGAAGGGTCTGCCCATGAAATCCCCAACACTGATCCTTGTGACAGGCATGCTATTGATCTGCGGCCAAGCCTACGCAGCAGAGTCAGTCACGCCTCCCGACAACATGCAGGCTCATAGCAAGTGGGCCGTCGCGACGGACGCATAGCCTGAAAAAATCAAAAGACTGGAAGGGTTCTGGCAGAAGTACCTTCCGAAGCACGAAGGCGGCCAGGATCCTGAGCGAACTGGTTACGAAGATGGATCTCACGTGCTGGCCGTGGCGAGTTTCTCATGGGAGCTCGTCAGAGCCTACATTCACACCGGCGAGAAGGACAAGGCACAGGCGATGGGTTGACCGGCTGCAAAAGCACGATTCAAGATCAATGCTCGTTGGGACGACGAAGCCTGCTGGAAAATAGTGTGAAACCATCTCGCACGCGAAGCGCCCGCACGACAGCCAGACCGCCTCAACTCCTTCAGCGCAGTCATACTGATCGCCTACCCAACGTAGACTCGCTGGAAACTCGTCAACGTAGGGCTTGTAGCCCCATCCTCTTCGAGGAAGAGCATCGATTGAGCATCTACACTACCAGGGAATCCCGTCTGGCCTGCCAGCCTCCGTCCGAAGCTCTCATCCCAAAACGGGATGTGTAGCACAGCCCAATGTTTGGATGAGCCTCAAGCGAGTCACGTTGGGTGGAAACGGAGAAATCCGTCAACTCTGAGAGAGTTGTGCAGATGCTCCGTCTCCCAAGGTTCCTTGGGCGTAAGGCAGCGGAAAGCGACAGCACACGCTGCCGCCCAACTGCCCCAGCCAGACGACTCTACTCCGCGTAGTTTGCCTTCTTTGAGAGGAAGTACTCGAGGCTGTCCACAAGGGCTTCCCAGCTAGCGTCGATAATGTTGGAGTTCACCCCGACTGTGCCCCAATGGTTGACGCCATCCGTGCTCTCGATGAGCACGCGAGTCTTGGCGGCGGTGCCGGTGCGGCTGTCGATGATACGCACTTTGTAGTCGCAGAGCTGGACGTTCGCGATTTCCGGATGGGCTCTGGAGAGCGCCACACGAAGCGCACGGTCAAGGGCGTTCACGGGGCCGTCGCCCTCCTCCACGGTGTAAACCCGCTCGCCATTCACCTCCACTTTGACGGTGGCTTCGCAGGTATCAAAGCCGCGCTCCCCATGGGTGCGGTGGCTCACGTGGTACTCCAGCAGCTTGAAGCTGGGGGTGAACTGACCCAGGTCCTTGCGCAGGACGAGTTCGAAGGAGGCATCGGCCGCCTCGTATTCGTAGCCATCGTTCTCCTGGGTCTTCACATGATCAAGGATGCGCTTCACCTCAGCCGAGCCGCGCTGGAGTGGGAATCCCAGCTCAGTGGCCTTGTGCAGGATGTTATCCTGGCCGGACATGTCGCTCACCAGCACCACCTGGCGGTTACCTACGGTGGCTGGCTCGATGTGTTCATAGCTGCGGGCCAGTTTTTGCACGGCATTCACATGCGTACCGCCCTTGTGAGAGAAAGCCGTGCTACCAACGAACGGCGCACGGTTGAAGTGCGGGAGATTGGCGACGTCATCCACGAACTTCGAAAGCCCCGTCAGACGAGTCAGGTCAGCCACCACCGGCAGCCCCATTTTGAGCTGCAAATTCGGGATGACGGTGGTGAGGTTGCAGTTGCCGGTGCGCTCCCCGTAGCCGTTCATGGTACCCTGTACCTGCACGGCCCCCGCGCGGATGGCGGCGAGGGCATTGGCAACACCGAGCCCGCCGTCGTCATGACTATGGATGCCGAGCCGGGCTTCTGGGAAGCGCGCCTGCACCTTGGAGACGATCTCCGCAATCTCATGCGGCAGCGTCCCGCCGTTGGTCTCGCACAGTACCAGTACATCGGCCCCACCTTCCAAGGCTGCTTCCAGCGTGGAAAGAGCATACTCGGGCTCGTCTTTGAACCCATCAAAGAAGTGCTCCGCGTCGTAGAAGACTTCGCGACCGGCCTCCTTGCAGTGACGCACGGTGTCACGAATCATGGCGCGGTTCACTTCAGGCGTGGTGCGGAGCACCTCGGTCACATGAAGGAGCCAGCTCTTGCCATAGAAGGTAACGACTGGGGTCTCGGCCTCCAGGAGGGTGCGCACCTGGGGATCCTTATCCACCGCCAGGTCGGCACGGCGCGTGCTGCCAAACGCGGCGATCTTGGCGTGCTTGAAGGTCTGTTTCTTGGCCAGCTCGAAGAACTCCACATCCTTGGGGTTGGAGCCAGGCCACCCGCCCTCAATGTAGTGCATGCCAAAGCTGTCCAGCTCGTGAGCGATGCGCAGTTTGTCGAGGGAGCTGAAGTTGACGCCTTCACCCTGCGTCCCATCACGGAGCGTGGTGTCATAGAGGGTAACTTTCGATACGGCGGTCATAGGAAGCAGAGAGGAGGTGGCGGAAAAGCAGGGTTATGAGAAAAGCAAAGAAGAGAGGCTTGCGCAAGGCGGACCGGGGACGGCGAAGTCAATCTTTCGCCAGTTCGACGCCGGGTCCGGGCGCTCAGTCAGAAGAGAGGATGCGGGCTGTCTGCACAAAAAGACGCCTTTCAGGCGCGGCAGAAGCCCTAGATAATTCGAATGAGCCAGATGGAGGCCGCGGACGACATGAGGCGCGGAGGATAGCAGGTGTTTTAAAGTGAGCAAGTTCTTGGTTCCTGGTTGTTGGATTGACACCACCCCACTCCGGGGAAGGAGATGGAGTTGCTGCTTGCCTCGACGGAGCCTCAAAGCCATGGTCGCGGCCGGATGTTTCGAGAGCCCTCCTTTTTGCCGCTGCGTGAGTCCCGTGTGCTCATCGTGGTGAGCGCGCTATTGTTTGCCGGATTTTTTGACGGCCTACCTGACCATCGACCGACCGGTAAAGCAGGAGCGACGGATCGAACGTCTGAAATCTGAAGGCAAGGTGGTGGCACCAGAAGCCTACGTGCCGGTGTGGCTCTACAAGGGCTTGAAGCTCAACCTGGGCCTGTCCGCCCTGCTGCTCCTTGCCAGCCCCTGGCTCGGGCGGCGGCGACCGGATGGAATGACCTTTGTGGATTCCCCTCCCCGCCCCCGCTGGACCAAGTGGCAGACGCTGGGACTGGTGGGAGTGGTGGGCCTGGGGGCGTGGATGAACAGCCCCCGGCTGACTCTCTCCATGTGGGGAGACGAGGACTTCAACGCCAGCCGGTTCATTCTAGACAAGGTGGAGCGCCAGCCAGACGGAACGCTCACCATCGAGCCCCGCTCGTGGGCGACCACCCTGTGGAACATGCGCAAGCCCACGAACCACCTGGGGTACAGCGCCTTTGCGCGGCTCTCCCATGAGACCTTTTTTCGCCCTGGCACGGGCCCCGATGCGCCATGGTTCAATGAAGCGCTTCTGCGCGCGCCGGTGTTTGTGGGCGGACTGGCCACCCTGGCGCTCATGATCTGGTCCCTGCGGGTTTGGGGCCTTAGCGGATGGTGGACCGTACTGCTGATGGCAGCCCATCCTTGGTTCATCCGGTTCGCAGTGGATGGTCGCGGCTACGGATTTGTGATGCTGGGGGCCACAGCGCTGGTGGGAGTGGTGGGTCGCGCCCTGCAGACCGGGCTCTGGCGATGGTGGGTCCTGATGGGGATCCTGGAGTTTTTTATCCTCTGGAGCAATTTCCAAAGCGTGTACCTGCTGGCGGGGCTCAACCTGCTGGTGGCCGTGGCTCTCTGGTCCCCAAATCTCACCTGGTCCGCACGATTTCTGCTCGCTTACCGCTGGATCGTTGGCGGGCTGGTCACCTGCTTCCTGGTGCTGGGCTACCTCACCCCCTGCTGGCCCCAGTTGCTGGAGTTCATGAAAAAGGGGGAGATCCACGGTACGATGGACCTGCGCTGGTGGCAGGACTCCTTCTCCGGCTGGGTCTTTGGCCAGCCGTGGAACTCATGGAGCCGGGAAACCAATCCACTGCACCATCACCTCTCGGCCGCTTTCGGCGATCACCCAGTCCTCTTCGCTGCGGGCATGGGCACGCTGCTCCTGACTTTGCTGATGGGTCTCTGGGCCCTGGTGACAGACCGGACACGCCGATTGCTGCTGATCTTCGTCCTGGCGCCGCCAGTATTGATGCTTGCTCATATGGCAGCCGGACAGAACAAGCCCTATCCATGGTACTTACTGCCTTTCCTGCCAGGCCTCTTCATGCTGGTCTCCGCCGCGGCCTCAGGAATGGCGCGCTGGCGGGTCAAGCATCGGCACGGCCTGCTCCTTGCCGTGACCACCCTTTTTGTCCTGATCACTGCGGTGCCCCGGGACCGGATGCGACACCATCCCATCGAGCCCTCCCGTGAGTCGGTGGCCAGCTACCGCAAGATCATGAGTCCCCGCCATCCGGACTTTGACAAGGAGGTGATGGGTGGGGCACTCTCCATGTTCACAGAGGCCTATGATCCGGCAATGTACCGGGCGGACAATCTGGCGGAGTTCCGCGTCCTGCTTGAAGAAGCGGACCGCAGCGGACGCCAGCTCTACTTCAATCTAGGGGATGTGGGCTTTCAGAAATCCAATCCTACTTTGGCGGAAGTAATCGCCGTTTTGGAAGATCCCGCACAATTTGAGCATGTGGGGCACTTTTCTGGACTCATGCCTTTCACCTCCCGCGATGTCTTTCGGTATCGAGGGCAAAATTCTCGATAAGTAATTGTTTTTCCCTGCAAGATTATCACGCTTCTTGCTGGATTCGTTTGCTTTCGCGGCAGTTGTCGGCAGTATCCGCGACTCCCCGCAAAACTACCCCGGATGCCAAGCCCTATGACGCCCAGAATCACTCGCACAGTTCCCACTCGAATTGGGATTGTGGGGACGGGCTTCATCGCTGTCGGCTTGTGTTTGATGCTGCGCACCACGTCGGACATGGCAGTATCCCGCGTCCTGACCCGGCGTCCGGTCAATTCTGTGCGGGACATCGATTCGAACCTGCTGACACGGTCCTTGGAGGACTTGCTGGCCAACTCCGACGTGATCGTGGAGTGCAGCGGGGACATCATTCACGCCAGCAATGCCGTGCAGGCTGCCCATGAGGCGGGGCTGCCGGTGGTGACCATGGGCGCGGAGTTCCACGTGACCGTGGGCTCCTACTTCTGCAACAGTGGTCTTCTGACTGAGGCAGAAGGTGACCAACCCGGATCCCTGGCCGCCCTGCATGAAGAGGCGGTGCAGATGGGCTTCAACCCGCTGGTATACGGCAACATCAAGGGCTTCCTCAACCATCATCCCAAAGAGGAAGAAATGGCCTACTGGGCCAGCCGCAACGGCATCAGCCGGACGCAGGTGACGAGCTTCACGGACGGAACAAAGCTGCAGATCGAGCAGGCACTGGTGGCCAATGGGCTGGGTGCCGACATCGCGCAGCGCGGCATGCTGGGTCCGCAGGACCTGACGCTGGATGAAGCAGGCGCCTTGCTGGGTGCCGAAGCCACCCGACTGGGCACCTCGCTCAGCGACTACGTACTCAATCGAAAACTGCCCGCCGGGGTTTTCGTGACGTGCGAACACCCCACCGAACGCCCTCACGTACTGCGCTACCTGAAGCTGGGCGACGGGCCGTATTACACGCTTCTGCGCCCGTATCACTTGTGTCACCTGGAGTTGCCGCGCACGCTGCGCCGCATCATCGCTGGTGGCGGGGTGTTGCTGAACAACAGCGCGCAGCCCAAGATCAATGTGGTAGCCGTGGCCAAAAAGGACCTTCCGGCTGGCACGCTCATAGAAACCGCGATCGGCAGTGTGGAGCTGCGCGGTGAAACGGTCCGCATCTCAGAGCTTCCAGATGCGCCGCCAATCGGCCTCCTTTCCGGCAGCCGGTTGCGGCACTCCGTTGCGGCGGGACAGACTTTGATGACTTCCGATGTGGACATTCCCAACAGCCTCGCCAAAAAGGCATGGGATTCCATCCGGCAACAAAGCCTGGAACTGGCTTGATGCCTGCTTCCGGGTGGCGTTCTCCCGTCATTCAACGCACCACACTCACACATGCTTCTTGGTAAAAAGATCGCCGTCACCATGCCCGCGTACTACGCGGCCAAAACCGTGGGCAAGACCGTCGCAGACATCCCACGCGAGTATGTGGACATCGTGATCCTCGTCGATGACGCCTCCAAGGACGACACCTTTGCCACTGCACAGGCCCTCGGGATCTCCGTCTTCCGCAACGAGAAAAACCTGAACTACGGCGGCAACGTGAAGCGCTGCCTGCAACTGGCTCTGGACGCTGGCGCAGACATCGTGATCCAGCTCCATCCTGACTACCAGTATCCGCCAAAGGTGACGCTGCCCATGGCGGCGATGCTGGCCACGGGCTACCATGACCTGGTGCTGGGCGCACGCACTTCCGGTAAAGGGGCTCGTGGCACGATGCCCTTCTGGCGCTACCTGCCCAACCGCCTGCTCACCATGGTGATGGGCTGGTGCTTTGGCGTGAGCCATAGCGAGTTCCACACGGGCTGCCGCGGCTACACCCGGAAGCTCCTCGAGACGGTGCCCTTCCACGAGTTCCGCAACGATTTCATCTTCGACAACCAGATGCTCATCGGCGCGTTGCGGCATGACTTTGCCACCAGTGAAGTAACCTGCCCCACGGTGTATGAGGAGGACAGCAGCTCCATCCCCTTCTCGAAAGCCCTGCGCTACGGCATCCAGTGCCTGAAGATCTCCATCCCCTACTTCTTCGAGCGCATTACCTCCGGGAAGAAGTAGTCGTTTCCCGCGGATCGTCCCGTAACTTCTGTTCTCAAGAGGGCTCCCGATTTTGGGAGCCCTCTTGCTTTTGCGGTTTCGATCTTCTCCAATCCGGCTATTCTGACCGATGGCTTGGCAGAAACGTGACCGTGATGGCGACAAGAACCAAAACCGTCGTCGTCGAGGAGAGCAGGAGGAACGCTCCTCCTCTCCCGCACCCTATCGTGGACCGCGACCTCAAAAAGGAGGCACAGAAGGCCGCCAGAGTCCGGCGCGGCCGGGATACCGATCTGGTCACGGTCCTGCAGGCTTGAGGAAGCACGCCACCTCCTGGGAGCAGTCAGCCCAATGGTACGACCGGATATTGGGGGAAAACGGCTCGGAGTTGTACCAGCAAGTGGTGATCCCCGGAGCCCTTGCCCTGCTCAAGCCCCAGGCGGGCGAGTCCATCCTCGATCTTGGCTGCGGTCAGGGGGTCTTCTCCCGCGCCCTGACGGCTGAGGGAGCCAAGGTCACCGGGGTGGATGCAGCCCCCTCCCTCATCAAACGGGCGAAAACTTACCCCTCGCCCGCTCCGATCCGCTACGTGGCCCGGGATGCAGCGAAGCTCAACGATCTGGGCACCTTCGACGCCATCTCCGCCATCCTCTGCATCCAGAACATGGCACATCTGGGCGAAGTCTGTCAGGCCACGGCCAAGGTGTTGAAACCGGGCGGCCGCATGCTCTGGGCCATGAACCACCCCACCTTCCGCATCCCCCGCCAGACGAGCTGGGGCTTCGACGATGAGGCCAATATCCAGTACCGCCGACTGGACGCCTACGGCAGCCCGCTGACCATCCCCATCGTCATGCATCCCGGCCAGCGGGAGAGCGAGACGACTACATCCTTCCATCTCAGCCTCTCTGACTTGCTCGCCAAAGGCTTCGCCGCCGGCCTCGTGCTCGCCGGGTTTCAGGAATGGTACTCCCACAAACAAAGCGAGCCCGGCCCTAGGGCCAAGGCGGAGAACAAAGCACGGAAGGAGTTCCCGCTGTTCCTGGGATTGCTGTGGAAGAAGGCGGGCTAGCCTCAAAAAATTAGGAATTAGGAATTAGAAATGAAACTCCCGATCTGAGCCTGATTAAGACCAGGAGAAACTCATTCATCATTCCTAATTCATCATTCATAATTTTTGTGTTCTCTGTGCCTCTGTGGTTGAGCTCCTTTGCCCGCAGTGCACACATTTTCGCAATTTGGGACGCGTACACTGTAATGAGCGCCCTGCCTTTGCGTCAGCCCTGGTGAATGAAGACTTTGGAAACCTCTTTGCTGGAACACTTGAGCGAATTTCTCGCTTTTGCACGGAAGCGCCTGTCCAGTCCTGAACTGGCGGCGGATGCCGTGCAGGAGAGCCTGCTGAAGGCACTGCGATCCAGCGGGGAACTGCGGGATGACGAGAGCGCGAAGGCGTGGTTCTACCGGATATTGCGCAGGACGATCATTGACCTGTACCGGCGGGATGACGTGCACACTCGCGCAGTGGAGAAGTTGAAGGTGGAACTGGAGCAGCAGGCATCCCCGGATCTGGATGAAGAACGGGTGACCTGCCAGTGCATGAAGGCCCTGCTCCCGACCATGAAACCGGAGTATGCGGAGCTCATTGAGCGGCTGGACCTGGGCGGTGAAAGCACTGAGGAAGCCTCGGCACGACTGGGGATTTCGAGAAACAACCTGGTTGTGCGACATCATCGTGCCCGCCAGCAACTCAGGGAGCGACTGGAGCTGAGCTGCCAAAGCTGTGCGACGCACGGATGCCTGGATTGCACGTGCGACTCTGCTGCCCGGGACCAAGACAACCGCAACCTCAATGGAAGGAACTGAATGATGGACAAGGTGAAAGACCCCGTATGCGGCATGATGGTGGATCCGGCGACGAGCTTGAGCGCGGAGAAGGATGGCCAGACCTGGCACTTCTGCAGCGAGCACTGCCGCACGAAGTTCGTTGGCACGGCACTCCATATCCCAAGCCATCATGACCACGGTACCCACAGGGGCCATCAACACCACGAATCCAGCTCGGCCCCGGCCAAGTCCTGCTGTGGTGGCGGCAAGCAGTCCGCCCCGGCTCCGTTGACACCGGCCCCGGTGGCCTCATGCTGTGGCGGGCATGGCCACCATCATGCCAGCGCGGACGTGAAGCCGTCCGCCTCGGCCAAGTACTTCTGCCCCATGTGCCCGGGAGTGGAGTCGGACAAACCCGGCGACTGTCCCAAATGCGGCATGGCCCTGGAGCGCAACCCGGCGTGGAAGCCAGAGTCGCGCACGATCTACACCTGCCCCATGCACCCGGAAGTGCAGCAGGACCATCCCGGCGACTGCCCGAAGTGCGGCATGGCCCTGGAACCCAAGTTGGTGGCCGGAGCCGATGAGCCCGAGGATGACAACGCGGAACTGCGTGACATGACGCGCCGCATGTGGATCAGCGCTGTGCTGTCCCTGCCGGTGTTCATCCTGGCGATGACCCACTTGCTGCCGGGTCAAGGTCACGGATCCTGGGCCGACAGTGAACCGTCACGCTGGCTGCAATTTGCCCTGAGTACGCCGGTGGTGCTGTGGGCAGGCTGGCCGTTCTTCCGGCGCGGCTGGCGCTCGTTGATCACCCTGAACTTCAACATGTGGACGCTCATTTCCCTGGGGGTGGCGGCGGCCTACATGTACAGCGTGGTGGCCATGCTGGCCCCTGGGTGGTTTCCCGAATCCCTGCGCACCGGCCACGACGGCAGTGTGGGGGTTTACTTTGAAGCCGCCGCGGTGATCATTGTGCTGGTGATTCTGGGACAGGTCCTGGAACTGCGGGCCCGCAGCCGCACGGGATCTGCCATCAAGGCGCTGTTGAATCTCTCCCCGCCGACGGCGAGACGCATCACTGCGCAGGGGGACGAGGAAATACCGCTGGATGAGGTGAAGACCGGCGACCGCCTGCGCGTGCGCCCCGGTGAGAAGGTGCCAGTGGATGGCCGTGTGCTCAACGGGCACTCCAGTGTGAATGAATCCATGATCACAGGGGAATCCCTGCCCGTGGAAAAACAAGCGGGTGACAAGGTCACCGGCGGAACGGTGAACGGCACGGGCGGCTTTGAGATGGAAGCCGAGCGTGTGGGCAGTGATACCCTGCTGGCCCGCATCGTCAACTTGGTGGCGGACGCCCAACGCAGCCGGGCCCCCATCCAGGGACTGGCGGACAAGGTGGCGTCCATCTTTGTGCCCGCGGTTGTGGCAGTGGCCGTGCTCACCTTTGTGCTGTGGTACTTCCTGGGTCCCGAGCCGCGCCTGGCACATGCCATCATCAATGCGGTCGCGGTGCTCATCATCGCCTGCCCTTGTGCATTAGGCCTGGCCACCCCCATGTCCATCATGGTGGGGATCGGCAGAGGCGCACAAGAAGGCGTGTTGGTGAAGAATGCCGAGGCGCTGGAGCGACTGGAGAAGATCACCACCCTGGTGGTGGACAAGACGGGCACGCTCACAGAAGGCCGCCCGCGATTGACCAAAGTAGTGCCAGCCCAGGGAGCTGGGCTGGAGGAAAACGAAGTGTTGCGTCTGGCCGCTGCCCTGGAGCAAGGCAGCGAGCACCCCCTGGCTGCAGCAGTGGTCGAAGGATGGAAAAGCCGGGCTGAAGGGGCGATTGCTCCCGCAGTATCAGGGTTCCGCTCCACCACGGGCGGTGGTGTGGCAGGCTCCGTAGATGGCCACGAAGTGCGCGTGGGCAAGCCGGCGTTCCTCAAAGACGAAGGCATCCAGGACCTCCAGAGTCTGGAAGAAATGGCACGCCAACTTCAGGAGGAAGGACAGACCGTCGTGTATGCCGCCGTTGACGGGCGCGCTGCCGGACTTCTGGCCGTGGCGGACCCCATCAAGTCAACCACTCCGGAGGCGATCAAGGAACTGCATGCGTTGGGTCTAGAACTCGTGATGATGACGGGTGACAATCAACGCACCGCCGCCGCCGTGGCTGCAAAACTGGGGCTGGACAAGTTCCACGCCGAAGTGGAGCCGGAAGGCAAGAGCTCACACGTCAACGAACTCACCAAAGCTGGCAAGTCCGTGGCCATGGCAGGAGACGGGGTGAATGATGCCCCAGCCCTGGCAGCGGCGAACGTGGGGATTGCCATGGGTACTGGCACCGACGTCGCCATGCAGAGTGCCGATGTCACGCTGGTGAAGGGCGACTTGCGGGCAATCGCCAAAGCGGTGCACCTCAGCCGTGCCACCATGCGGAACATCCGGCAGAACCTCGTGTTCGCCTTCCTTTACAACGCCCTCGGCATCCCGGTGGCGGCCGGACTGTTGTACCCCTTCTTCGGCCTGCTGCTGAGTCCCATGCTAGCCGGCCTGGCAATGAGCCTGAGCTCCGTGTCCGTCATCAGCAACGCGCTTCGTCTGCGGCGGGCGAAGCTGTGATCGGAGTCAGGGTGGGAGGACGATTCTGGAGACAGGATTAACAAGATTAGATTGGATTTACAAGATTGGGAAGAGGGATGGTTTGCGCCTCGGTGCGTTTGCGTGAGGATCAGGAAACTATCATTTCCGGATGATTGTGGCCGCTGGCGTGGACTTGTGATTGAACACGAGAGGGCTTTTCAATGAACAAAAAGGCCGCCAGCATCTGTTGCTGGCGGCCTTTTTTAAGTTGCCTTCAAAGAGGCACCTTCTCACCCCCTGCCCTTAGCGGCAGTGGTGGTGGTGCCTGCGATGGCCAAAGTCGATGTGGATGCTGCCACCACCCCAGGACGGAGGGCAGATGGGACGGGGATTGTAGACAGGGGGCGGACAGACAGGGCGGGGCCGGCAGACAGGCACCCAGACCTGCTGGTAAACCGGGCGGCCGCAGTGGTCATAGCCGACAAAGCGGGTCGTGTAGTAGCCCCCACCATCGTAGTGGTCGGCTTTGGCGGTCGTGGGTGCCAGGGCTCCAAGGGCAAGGGCGATCCCGGCAAAGGCGAAGAGGAATTTGGATTTCATGGCAGTGGGGGCAAGGTCGGTTGACTGAGTGGCTGAAAGAATGATTTGTGTGCCGCGCGACTCCGGTCGGTTGGCCCCACTTGGGAGCCGATTTCCTCGATGGATCACTCGCGCTTCAGCCAATCAGACGGGAGCGCTGTATCGTTATTCAACTTTCTTCAAAAAGTGGCCGGAGGCACAAAATCGCGAGCCATCACCTCCACCCAACCCGGTGCCCCCCCAACCACAGAGCGTTGCAAAAAAGCGCTTCCAGCCTACCCTTTATGGCATGAAGCGAACCGTCACCTGCTCCCTGTTGGCGTGCCTGATCCTTCCTTTTTCACAGGTCTGCGGCCAGTCAGATCCGGCGGTGGAGGTTGGCCGACCAGGCAAGCTGGCGTTCAAAGAAGAGACCGTGGGAGTGGTGCGGGGACCAGGCTTCAAGGCGGAAGGCGTCTTCATGGGCACTCCCCTTGTGCTGGACGAGGCTTACGCTGCCAAGCACGACCTGCCCGCGCTGCAGGCACCATTCAAGGTGGTCGTGCCCAAGGACAACAACCTCTACTTCCTGCC
The DNA here is from genome assembly GCF_000739635.1 of Verrucomicrobium sp. BvORR034. Classification (GTDB taxonomy): domain Bacteria; phylum Verrucomicrobiota; class Verrucomicrobiia; order Verrucomicrobiales; family Verrucomicrobiaceae; genus Verrucomicrobium. Next base: position 49,941 of record NZ_BATQ01000137.1, read on the forward strand.
GGGCGGCAATAAAACCGGGGTGCCGGAGCTGGCGAGGTTGAGCATCGCCACAGAAGACAAGAAAGCGGTGGAGATTCTTCGCTTTGTGACCATGACCATCCCGCTTCAGCGCACGTCGGAAGATCGCTTGGTAGTTTGTGCGAACCTGCTTGCCACCAAGGCGTTCCCCCAGATCACCAGCAACTATGAGCAGGCGCGACAGCTGGACCTCTATGTGACCCGCATCCGGGGCAATGATGCGGTCTGTCTGGTGGCGGAAATGGTCAAACCGGGCAGCAGCGAGTCCTACTGGGTGAAGGCAGTAGGGATGATGCCGGCGAATTCTGAAAACGGCGTGATGGCCTTCTTCATGGCAGACAAGCAGCTTAGCGAGATCAAGACGCAGGCAGATCTGCTGACCAAGGGGTTTAGCCAGAAAGTGATCCACAGTCTGGAGTTTCTGCCGGTGACCACTGTCGCGGATGCTCCATCAAGTGAGGGCTACAGATCCGCGTCCGAAGCCCTTCGATCCTGGGCGGGAGCCGCAGCGCAAGCTGGTACGACGCCCAAAGGGGTGGCTGCCTCCCCTGGGAACGCAAATTCTCTCAAGGCACTCTTCGAGAAGTACCATGCCGCTCTCATGACTCAGGATGCGGCGACGGCAGCACTCATCGTGCGAGACCTGCTGCCGGATGAGACCCGGCTTCAATCGGCCATTGGAGGAGGAGCCACTCCAGAGATCTGGGCGAAGATCAAGGCGTTCCATGATCAACTCCCAAAGGCCGGCGACGCGGCTCTGGCCAAACTCCTGGCGGCCAAGCCCGCTCAAACGATGGTCGAAGTTCACGGAGCCACCACAGAGGAGATTGCCCAGTACGCCGAGGGTTCCGTGGCGTTTGCAGAGTTTCCCAGTGCCGCCCGGGATCTGGCGAAGGCCGGAATCCTCAAGCCCGGCGTGACGTTCTTCGAGGTAGAGTTCCTCGAACCCGGTGCGGAGTCGGGTATGAAGTATCACCTGTTTTACTGGGACGGCGCAAGCTGGAGCATGCTGGGCCCGGTGTGGCGGGGGCTCAAATGACGGGGACTTGATGATGAACTGTGGCGGATCGAGAACGAGGTAACAACCACAGAGTCACAAAGAACACAGAGTGTGAACAAAAAGAATGGCGAGGGGCTTCCTCAGGCGAGGTCTCCCCTGCCAAATCGGAGTATCCTGTGTGCTCTCCGGGAACGTCAGAATTCCTAAAGAGAGCCGGTTGTCGGACTCGAACCGACGACCTGCTGATTACAAATCAGCTGCTCTACCAACTGAGCTAAACCGGCAATCTCTCCAGACGGGAAGGTCCAGAACTGCCCTCTCGGGCGTGGAACTCGGACAATAGCCGGAACAGGGCGGAGGACAACCAAAATTGTGCAGCCAGAGCAGGAAGTACCGTTCCACAAACCGGCCCCAGGACGCTGACGCTGGTCGAATGGGTGGACTCTGTGGTAAAATGCCACAATCACGATTCCAAGGGTAGACCACTGCCCTGCCGGACGGAGCAGGTGTAGACAATCCGGCCGGACAATACCACTTCCACAAGCACCGCCATGAAACTCACCTTTGAGCACGTTCATGTAATGATCAACCACCTGCCCATCCATGGGTTGGCAATTGCGCTGCTGGCACTGGCTGCGGCCATGGTGATCCGGTCACGCCCCGCCCAATTGATCGCCCTGGCCCTGACGGTCTTTTGCTCGGCGATGGTCCTGCTGGTCAGCTACACCGGCAATCAGGCGTTTGATGCGGTGATCGCTCTGACGGACGATGCCGGCACCGAATGGCTGGATGAGCACAGCCGCAGGGCTGGCCTGGTGGCACCAGTTTACTATGCTGCGGCCGCCTTCGGCTTGGCGGCGATTTTTCTTCCGCTCCGATGGCCTCGTTGCGCAGTGCCCCTCGCCGTCATCACGCTGGCCCTGGGTGCGGCGGCCATGTTGGGAGGAGGGTGGATCGCCCGGGCCGGTGGACAGATCCGGCATCCGGAGTTGCGGGAGGAGACGCCTGCAAAGGTGGAGGGTTAAGGGGCTGGAACACCTTAGCAGGCAATGTTGCGGTGTTTGGCGTGAGGTGTTGATCGACCAGCAATCGCCCCTGACACTTTGCGATACCTTCCTCGCTGACCTCGAGATCTCGTCATTGCCGCAGCTCCACCAGGCGAAAGCGGCGTCAAGCCGCCAGCACTCCAAGACGCTTCGCGTGGTGGAATGCGAAGGGAGGATTAACGCATGCCGTAGATTGCTATTTTGACAAATTCACGCCAGTGTCTTTGCGATCTGGTCGCTTGACCTCGCGTTTGTCTGCCAATCGTAGTTTCCTTGATATTGAGCTATCCAACGACAGTCAGGCCATATGGAACCCATTATGGTCCGCCTTTGATCGCGTCTTCATACCTGCTTGCCAGTCTGTATGTACGACTCTTCTTCGACGGATCTTCAACTGCTAAAAAGCCTTCTTCCACCCACTTTGTGCATTGCAAGCGAGATTGTTGGACGGACAGCCCCAAGTGAACAGCGAGTTCGCCTGAAGTCACCACACGATGTTTGGCAAACAAACTCCACGCCTGTCGTTGCAGGGGGCGTAGCTCCCTAAAGTGCGACGTCATCGCAGCCTGGTCGCTTCTGCCCACCCGCGCTTGTTGAGCGGCAGCTTGTGACCTGACTTTTGAGAACGCCTCTGCAACACCTTCACAAAAGTACTGCACAAATCCACTGACGTCCGCCTCAGCACGCCCAAGATGGTAGTTGTGGCTGGGGCCGACAGCCAGAGCGCCGTAGTAGGCCTCCAGATTGCGGGCATAGTATTCCTCCAGAGCATAGATGCCTTTCAAGCCATAGCCGCATCGGTGCATCACAACAGTCGCCAGCAAGCGAGACGTACGGCCATTGCCATCGTAATACGGGTGAATCGTTGCAAACTGATAGTGTGTCAGCGCGGCGATCACAGGTGCTGGCAACTCACGAGCAACCATCTCACGATTGACCCAGTCCACGAGATCTTTCATAAGAGGGGCCACTTCTTTCGCCTCCGGGGGCATGTAAACGATGCTTCCATCAAGGCCATTTCGAATGACATTCTGCCCATCCCGATAGGGGGTTGGGACTGCCTTCCCTTCGAGCGCCAGTCCATGAAGCACTTGCACATCTCGTTGCCTTAGGTCGGGTGTGGAAGTGCCCAATTCTTCTGCCTTGTCCAGGGCCCGATAGTAGTTCCTCACTTCCCGTTCATCTCGCTCTCGGCCAGGAAAACGAGCCCTAGAGCCAATGACTTGCTGAACCTCAGGAAGAGTCAGACGATTCCCCTCTATCTGGGTCGAATAATGGGTCGAGAGCAGGCGCGCAGATTCCCGAAGGGAAGCGATGAGGCTTGGCAGAATTGGAAGAGCCTCGATTGAGACGCGATCAGCCTCCGCAGCCATCAGTGCCTTGGCAGTACGCGCTGTGATGGTGTACTGAGGATCAAATGCCATGACCGATACAGGATAGCACACATTTTTAAATCGTCAATAAATGCACATTAAATACGCATTAAATGCACATTAAAAAATGGCGTGGCTCTATTTCGGCTCGGCAAGAAAGCCTTTCTAGGCGCGCATTCCTCGCTGGCACCCACCCTCGGGATGTGGTGTCCGCACACCAGGCGAAAGCGGCGTCAAGCCGCCGACTGTAGTTTCATCGATCTCGAGAAAGGCGCCGGGCGAGAGACTTGGCATACCACATTCCAAGCAATCGCGTCCACTAAGGCCGTTTGCCCCCTTACTGGGGCCGTCCCGCATGCGGGACGAAACTCCAACACTGTCTCAGGACATGCCAGGGTTGACTGCCCCCAGAACCCTCCCCCTTTGTGCCTTCGTGTCTTTGTGTGAGGACAATCCGCCCCCTGTCTCCGCCCGCCCTTGCATCCGCGCCAAGCCTCTCTACCGTCCCTCGTCCGCGCTTTCCTCGCTCCCCTCCTCTTCCGATCTTTCCAAATCCAAAGTCATGATCTCCCGGCTCCCGCGATGGGCAGGCATCGGTGCATGGGCACTGGCGATGGTGGCAGGCATGGTGAATGTGGTGGGGTTCCTGAGCTTTGAGCACCAGGCCGTGACGCATCTCACCGGTACCACTTCGATGCTGGCGGCAGCGAT
>NZ_BATQ01000136.1 GCF_000739635.1 Verrucomicrobium sp. BvORR034
GCCATCTCGACCGGACAGCCACACACGCTCCCCTCCTCATCCAGGGCCACCAACTGGCCATCCATCAGCGCCTGGTCACAAGGGAGAGTCTGCAATGAGTTGATGATCCCCGGAAACTGGGCACCCAGGGACAAATGGTTCCTGGAAACCAGCCATGCTTCCCCTTCTGATTTCAGGGCTGTGACTCGAAAACCCTGCCACTTCATTTCATAAATCCAGTCTGGACCACCAGGCAGCTCCGTCACCTGCCGGCAACACATGAGGTCCAGCGAGGTCATCCGTTCCGGGAGAACCGGGACGCGACTTGCCCGGAGGAGATCAGTGGGAGGTTGCATGTCGGTTAATCGCCGACGACCCGGAAACCGCGCTTTAAAAAGTTTTCCCCGCCGCGCTCAGATGGACAGCGCCAACCTCGGATTCGAGGAAATATTAGCTGAAGAACCGGGTTTGTTTTACTCCGGATCGGGCATCTTATTGATGCCCTCGATTGCGAAGGTTGGCGGAACGGACGGGACTCGAACCCGCAACCTCTGCCGTGACAGGGCAGCGCTCTAACCAATTGAGCTACCGCTCCAACCTTCGCCCCGTTCGTTGCCGTTCGGGAAGGTCAGAAGAGTACATGAACTCCTGATTTGTGCAAACTCAAAATGCATCTTTTTCGACATTTTTTCCCGCCCCCCTCTTTCATCTCTAGAAGCCTGAACGGAAACACCTTCGGGCGGATGGAGGTCCGCTTCCGAAGGTGTCTCAAGCGCTATGATAGTGAGGCCTACTCCACTTCGACTTTCACATCATCAAAGAGGATCGGCGTGTTGGAGAAAGGGGTGCCCCAGATGGAACATTTCCCCTGCCCTTTGAGGGTGGTGTCTTCCACTGTGAACTGTGCTTCTGCTGGCTCCGCCTCGGTCGCAGGCCATACCTTGCCAGTTACTGTCCACTTGCCTTCTGCAACCTTCTTGGCTTCCAGTTTCATCTTCAGCCAGGCGTCGCTGGTCCAAGTGTAGGGGATGGACTTCACTACTTCCTCTTGTTTGATCAATTGGAGTTCCTTCTTGGCAGGAAACACCGTCAGGCGGTAGCCGCTCTGGCCATGCACGCCAATCGCGAAACGGGGAAAGCTTCGTCCTTGCTTGGTCGCAAAGACTTTCGCTTCGATGCTGGCGCTGCCGCGGGCAGAATCACCCAGCAGCGCATTGGCCTCCACCAGCTCCCCCACCCCGATTTGAATGCCTTTGTTGCCATCTTTGGCTGCGATGCTGAACTTGCCCTCCACCACAAAAACTTCTGCGGGCGGTTCCCCTTCTTCCCAGGCTTCGCTGTCGAAGACAAACTTCTTGGGTTCAGCCGACAAGGTCAGAGGCAGCAAGAGGGCTGCGAGCAGAGCAGAGGTGCGGGAGGTCCGGTGGTGTTTCATGGCGGAAAGGTATGAGGAAGAAGAAGAGAATCCTTGGGGATGCAAAAGCCTGCGTACAGCCGCAGTCCACACAGATCCAAATCGGGGTGCGGAAACGGGGACGAGGGAAACGCGTGGAACAGCCTGGACCTTGCGGGCCAGCCCCACTCCGAGAAATGACACCCCTATTACATGCTCATTTGGACATATTGCATCGTGATTTTCGCAGCAAAGTTGACCCGATGCCGGAATGCCCTTCCTGTTTCCAGCATGCGAGCACGTCTGGTTGAGCCCGAAATTCTGGATTCCCTGCCCCACGATCATCCCGATGCCCTGGTCAGCCGCGGAGACATCCGTTTTCTAAACACCATCATGGGCAGCTTCCGCTGGATCCGGAAAGAACTGGGAAGAAACACCAAGCCCGGAGAAAAGGCGGTGGAGCTGGGCGCAGGAGACGGCGGGCTGGTGCGCTACATGGCCCAATCTCTCCCAGACCTGGCCAGCCGTTGGACCGGACTGGATCTCGCCCCGCCCCCGGTCGACTGCCTTCCTGATGGGGCAGGCTGGCTCCAAGGGGACTTCTTGGCGGAAGGACCGGCCGCGGATGCTCTGCGCGGGGCGGACATCGTGGTGGCCAATTTGATCCTGCATCATTTTCAGGATGATCAGCTCGCGCTTCTGGGCCGCCGGTTGCACCTCGCCCGTCTCCTGGTCGTCAGCGAGCCCGCCCGCCATCCTATCCATCTGTGGAAGGGACGCCTGGTGAATGCCGTGCTGGGCTTCAACTATGTGACCATGTTCGACATGGCCCGCAGTATCCAGGCGGGATTTAGAGTCGGGGAGCTTCCCGAGCTTCTGCATCTGGATGAAAAGATCTGGACCGTGCGGGAGAGCATGTCCCAGCTGGGCGCCTATCGGTTGGTGGCGGAGAGGAGGGCGTTAGACGTTAGGCGTTAGATACCACGATGCTTGGTGCTTGGTGGGCGCATTTGACGTTTGAATCTTCCTTCACTCTCAACACCGTCAACCAAGTGAGGCCGCAACAACATCAACCCCCGTACATTCCTGAACCCGGAGGGTTCGCCGTGCGTAACCATGGGTCGATCGAGCCTGGCGAGGGCTACCCATGGAAATCTGACGCGATCAAGCTACCGCGGAGTGGTAGGCCCATCGGGTGACCGGCGCGGTTGGCGGTCTCTGTCGAGGAGACTACCATGGGACTGGCAACGCGATAGGCTTACCGCTCCGCGGTCAATTCTCCTTGGGCGGCAATCCATGGGCAGTCCTCGCTCCACTCGACCGGCCCATGGCTACTCATGGGGAACCCTCCGGGTTCCGGGAGAAGGACCGTCGTTGGCCGAGGCTCGTTGCTCGTTTGAAGCTTGCCTGTACCCAGGGTCTTCGTCCACTTCGCGGCCTTCCCTCCGGGTTTGAGCCCGAGTCGCCATTCGTAGTTGGAACAAACTTGCCAGCCTGCTTCCTAGAACCCTCATATCGACACACACCACTCCACTGGTTTACTGAGTCACCGACAGCTTCCCCCACATGATGACCCAATGCCCGGGGAAGGTGCAGACATAGTCATACGTACCAGGCTGGGAAGGCGCGGTGAGCTGCAGGCGCTCTTTCTGGCCGGGCTCCAGCATCTTGCTGCTGGCAAAGATGCCTTTGCCTTCTGGCACGTACATCTGCCCTTTTTTGTCCGGCATGGCGGGCATGGTCTGGGCGGCAGTGCCTATGGCGGTGCGGGAGTCGCCGGGAGCAAAGACAATGTTGTGCGGCATGATGTCGTTGTTCTCAAAGATCACCTCAAACGGCTTGCCGGCCTGCACGACCAGCTCCGTGGTGTCGTAGCGCATCTGCTCACGCACAGTCTTGATGACATAGACACTGACGCCGAGATCCTGAAGGGCCTTACGCGCGATACCAGCATCCGCTTCTGGCAGCAATGAAGCGAGTTCCTTCCCGAGTTGCACCACCTCCACATACGCCTGTTGCGTCCGCTGATTCACGGGGATGCTGCCAGCATACTTCAAAATAGACGCCACCACACTCGGGGCCTGAGCCTTGTCCCACGAGGTGCGCGGCAATGCCAACACGGCCCGTGCGGCGCTGTCCCGGTACTGCCCCTTCACCAGCACCTCGCTCAGCAATCCAAAGTTCCGAGACGCGGCAGCCGCACCCGTGAGAGGAGCCGCCGCAAGGGCTGCCTTGCGCGCAGGGGCAGGCAGAAGGTCGCTCGGCAGCGCCTGCTCAATGAACGGCTGAAACTTCTCCCGCAATGCCACATCTGGCACGAGGTGAATGCTTTCCAGTAGCACCGCCAGCGTCTCGTGGTTGTCCTGGCGGCTGGACCACACTTCGGCGGGGTTCTGCGTCATGGCCACATACGCGGCCATCCCGGCAATGCGGGCGCTGCGCACGCCGTGGTCCTTGAATGCCAGGCGCGTGATGAGATCGCTGGCCTTCTTCAGCTTCTCAGGTGAACTTCCGGCCAGCAGCTTGCCCAGCTCTGCCGAGGCCGGGGTATCTTTCTCCTGGTCGTCCAGACGTCTGATGGCCGCAGCCAGTTCCACCTCCCGCGTGGACTTGTGGAGTTTCGCCAGCTCCACCGCCGCCTGATCCCGTGTTCCCACATCCAGACCTTTGCGTTCGAGTTGCGCCGCGAAGACAGCCTCTACCGCCGGAGCGGCCTTGAGTTCCTCATTGCTCATCTTCTCCAGCACATAGGGCAGGGCCTTCGGGTTCGCGGCAATATCGATGTCCTTGGGCGACGGCTTCAGAGCCCGCATGGTTTCGCCCAAGGTGTACTCGAGGTAATAATCCATCGGGTGCTGGAGGATCGTGAGAGCCACATTGGCCGCCTCCTTCTCGCCGGGGAAGAAGCTGGCCGCACGCACTGCCTCCAGCCGCACCAGAGGGTGTTCATCATTGGCCTGCTCATGCAGCAGGGCGATGGCATCTGGCAACCGGTCGCGCCAGTAACACAGCACCCGGGTGGCGGCCGCACGGACCTCATGTTGCGGGGAACGCAGCGCCTCCTTCAGCAGAGGCTCATTCACCTCGTTGAGCCACTGATGCACCCACAGAGCTTCCAGCCAGTACCGTTCTTTTTCAGGTGAGGTCTCATCCACGCCATCTGCCCAGAGTTCCAGGGCCTGTAGCACTTCTTGACGCGGTCTGAGGCTGAGCTCCTGCTTCACCCGTTCCCGCGTGCGGATCTCCGGCTCCTCCAGCAACTTCACGAGTTGTTTCACACTGGCCTCGGCCAGATTGGACACCTCGAGAAGCGGCCGCCCAGGATACGTGATGCGCCAGATGCGGGCGTGCTTCTTGTCTCGCAGGGGGTCGCGCAGGGAGTACTGCATGTGCCCCACCAGGGCATCCTGCCAGTCGATCACATAGAGGGCACCATCCGGGCCGAACTGAAGGTCCACAGGACGGAAGTTCGGGTCCGAGGAAAGCAACAGCGGCTCAATCTCCCTGCCCTCGAATCCACTGCCCACGGGCTTCACCTCATGTTGCAGGATGCCCTGCACGCCGATGCAGTTATTCAGCAGGAACCGGCCCTGTGCTTCATCCGGGAAATGGCGGCTGCTTACAAACTCACACCCACTCGTGGGGCGCACGCGCTTGGGGAAGAACTGCTGCATGCTGCTGTGCTTGTCCGGGTACGGCAGGTGGCCTGAGAAGGCAGTAGCAAAGTAATTGGCCCCGCCGGAGGCATCACTGATGAACGTCTGCCCCCACTTGTCAAAAGAGATGCCGTGGGGGTTCGCGTAGTTGTAGCTGACGAAGACGTCCAGCTTCTGGCTGAGCGGTTCATAGCGATAACTTCCCGCGTTCTTGCAACGCACCGGGCCATAGGGCGTCTCCACCTGCGTGTGATGGAAAGTTCCCTCCTGAAAGTAGAGATCGCCTCCCGGGCCGTAGGTGAAGCAGTTGATCACGTGATGAGAGTCGGCCGAGTCAAAGCCGCTCAGAATGACCTCGCGAGAATCCGCCTCGTCATCGCCGTTGGTATCCTTGAGGAAGAGCACCTCACGCTGGTTGTTCACAATGACTCCGCCGTTGGCCAGCTCCAGGCCGATGGGGCACTGGAGGCCTCCGGCGAAGGTGTTGCAGTAGTCCGCCTTCCCGTCGTGATCGCTATCATCCAGGATGAGGACCTTGTCGTTCATCTCATCCCCCGGCCGCCATTGCGGATAGCTGGGCATGGTGGGCACATACATGCGACCCCGGGAATCGAACGCCATGGACACGGCGTTCCCCAGTTCCGGAAACTGCTCCTCACTGGCATAGAGGTTGACGGCATAGCCTGGGGCCAGTTTGAAGGATTTCAAGGTCCCGGCGCTGGGCAGGATGTCCGCGCTCTCCCCTTCTGCGGTCTTGCTGGTCTGCCCGGTGTTGGCTCCTGCATCCTTCTTGCGGTTCACGCCAAAAGAGGTCTGCACCGTGAGGAAGGGCGGTAGACTGGAATCCTCCAACTTGTCACTCACCTGCTGGCCCTGGGCGAGCTTCCAGATGCGTGCGTCCCGGTTCGCGCACATCACATCCAGCACCTCGCGCTCCCGCTGCATCACGTCGCGGTTGGTCTGGTCGCCATCGGCAAACTTCAGCCCCGCACGACCACCGTACACGTAGTAACTGTCCACGATGCGATAGCGATGATACCAGTGCCAGGACTTGTCTTCCACCTCCTTGCGGAGGTCGTCCTTCACCACCCCGGGCGCACCAGCAGGACCAAAGAGAGACTTGTCCAAGAGGGGCGCGAAGGCCTCATCCCCCTGCGCAGTGAAGTGCACGCCATTGAGGGTGTAGTGCCCCTTCCCGGCCGCATACAGTTCCCGGCTGGGCGCGAAAACGTCGGCAAAAGTGATGCCAGCCTTGTCCGCCACCTCTTTCATCGCCTGGGTGTACAGCTCGATGTTGCGATTATTGGCCGCACCGTCAGGCAGGTTGAGATTGTTCAGATTCTCGTGAGCCACGGGCGAGACGAGAGCAACCCGCGGGGCTCCTTTGCCGCTGTAATTTTGCGAGCGGGTGTCCGCGATCCATTTCTCCAGGTCCGCCTTGAACTTGGGAAGCCCCTCTGGGCCGCCAAAGGATTCGTTGAAGCCGAAGAAAGCGATGACGACGTCCGCCTTGCTGAAGCTGAGATGCTCGTCCGGCGAGCCAAAGCCCTCAGCACGCGGGCGCAAGTCCACCTCATCAGCCGGCCAGGAGAGATTCCGCACCACCAGATGGTGCTGGGGAAAGCGCTGATGCAGCAGCGCCTCCCAATGGTTGTGCCCTTCGAACTGCATGCGCTCGGCCAGCGTATTGCCGATCAGGCAAACGTGATCCCCTGGCTGGAGTTGCAGTGGAGCAGCCCAGAGACCGCCGCTGATCACGGCAGTCAGAGTCATCAAGGCGAGAGGGGTAAACCGGTTCATGAGTGCAGCGGTGAAGAGGAAAGCGAAATCAGGTAGGTAAATCGGCGTGGGAGACCAGTTTCCTTCAAACACCGGTGGCCGGGAGAAATCGATGCCTTTCCGGTCACACCAGTTCGCAAGGTTACATACAAACGGCAAAACCCTCTCACACCACCGCCTCGCCACTGATCCACCACTCGACTCCGACTCGCACATGAACCAAAATCCGTCCCAGCCCTCCCCTCCTCCATCCCCCAAGAAGAAAGGCATGTCCGGGCTCGCCGTGGCGGGAATTGGCTGCGGAGCGCTGCTCCTGCTCACCGGCGTTGCCGGTGGCCTACTGGTCATGAAGGGGTGCCAGAAGTTCAAAGAGGTGGCAGGCGATCTCGACTTCGAGAAGAACCCGACCAAGGCGGCGGCCCTCATGGCGCTGAGGCTCAACCCCGACCTGGAGATCGTCACCGTCAATGACGCCACGGGCGAAGTGACGGTGAAAGAAAAGAAGTCCGGCGACACCATCACGATGTCGTTTGAAGACATCGCACAGGGCAAGTTCACCATCAAGAATGCCAAGGGAGAGACCGTCACCATGGATGCCTCCAACGCGCAAAAGCAAGGTGTGGTGGTGACGGGCCCGGAAGGTCAGACCGTCATTGGCGGAACTCAGAGCGCGCCACCAGAGTGGGTGCTCATTTACCCCGGAGCCAGTCACACCGGCGGCATGCGCAATGAAAAGGGCAAATCCGTGAATGGCACCTACGCCATGGAGACGGCGGACAACAATGAGAGCGTCAGCAAGTACTACGGCGATCAACTGAAGGCCGATGGCTATGAAACCAGCTTCACCGCCACCAGGACGGCTGACGGCGACATGACGATGATCAATGCCACCAAAGACGCTGGCAAACGCACCCTCACTGTGATGGTCCAATCCACTGGCGGAAAGACGCACATAGGCCTGAGCTACTCTCTGGAAACAGAGAACTGATCCTTTTCCCCACCCCCCAAAACCGGGACCTGGAGTGAGCTGCATGCCCACTCCAGGTCTTTTTGCGTGGCGAGATTTCATCACGCGAGGGATTGCATTCAGAAGACGGCTTGCCAGAGGCAAAATCAGCCCCGCTATGTTCTCACTTCACCATCTTCTTCCGGCCGGCCTTTGGCGATTCGCCGCTGTCGTGACCCTCTGCCTGCTTGCCCCGGGAACCAGTCAGGCACAGAGCCCGCCCAAAGATCCGAAGAACCTCCCTTGCGTCACCGGCATCCGCACCTGGAAGTTTGTCGATGGCACATCGGCGAGGTTCGCGGTGAAGGACGTGCGCGGCAACGTAGTAGAGTGCTTTTTCGGCCAGCGCGAGCGTATCATGCGGCCCTTCACGGCGTTTGCACCAGAACACCAGAAGGAATTGGAGAAGATCCGAAAGCGGCAGGTGCGAGTGGTGGACTTCAACGATGCGAGAATCGGGTTCGACCTCGTCACTCCGGTGGGCATTCCTCCTTACCCATCCAATCCCAAACAGCGGCCGGAGGAGTTTTTCACGGAACACCCTGCGGGCCTGCCGCGCCAATGGACACGCACAGATGGCAAAGCGGTGGAAGGAAGCCTGCTCAGCGTGGCCGATGATCAACTGGCCATCTGGATCGGCAGTCGCTCCTACGCGGTGCCAGTGGAGTTTCTGGACCAAGAGTCTCTTGACTACGTGCAACGCGTCCTGAAGCGGGAGGAAATGCTGATGCCGATCCGATTCCTCTGGGGACATGCGAGTATGGATGCCCCTGAGGGGATGTGGAACTTCCGCGCTCACGTCCCGCCCGACCGGGCCCTCGCGGGCTACAAATCCCCAACCACGTTTGAGGTGGCTGTGACCAGCGCCCGCGAGTTCATGGAGGAGAAGTTTGGAGACTTGAAGCACTGGGAACTCGACGAGGTTCAAGAGTTCAACTGGTGGAATCATCCCAATCCCTCTGACCAGCCCGAAGCCTGGAAAGACGCCACCGTGCGGCCTGCGGCGGGGAGGATCTTCTGGTTTTCCACCAAGGATGCCAAGATCATCAAACTGGCTGCGCAGAAGCTACCTCTAAACTGCATGGCTCTGCGACAGATAGGCTACGTACTCGTGCCGGTGTTTGCAGATGGGCTGGTGTCACCTTCTGATTTCCAACGCTAAATTCTCCCATGCATCTCCCATCACGACGTCACTTTCATTGGGCGATCCTCACAGTCGCTGCGGTCCTGCTGGGGTCATTTACCAGGACGCAGCTTCTTGCCCTGCCGCCCGATCCGGTGCTGGTGAAGAGCGTTGGCACGACGAATGCCCAAGGGCAGTCCATCGGTTTCTATTACATGGGATCGCTCTCCTCCCTCCGCAAGGTCGGTCCGTGGTCCATCAAAAGCCGGACCCTGCCTCCCCTAAGCCGGAATGATGCCCTGGCCATCGCCGTGGCGTGGTTTCGAAAGTCCACGGGATACACTGGCAGAATCGAGAACATGACGTGTGAGATGAGATGGTTTCATGATGAGACCACCCCCAAGGACATCTGCCAATATGCGTACAATTTTTCCCTGACCGGAACGTCCCCGAACAACGTCTCAGACGATGTGGTGGTCACCATGGACGGCCAGGTGGCGGAGAGAATTACTGAGGAGGAGTACGAGAAGCTCCGGAAGAACAAGTAGTGGCGGGGATGGCATCGCTGGAAGAGATGAGTTAGGAGTTCCGCTCTCACAGCGCTTGTCACCAACCGTCACTCGGAGACTGCGTGACGCCAGTCCATCCCCCCCAGCACCTTGCGGCAAAGGCGCTTTGGGGCTGCGGTGAGCATCATCGCTTTCGGTAATCCTGTATCGAGCGGTCGAGGGTTGAGTGGAGCGGAGGGAAGGGAGGCTGGCGATGTGGGCTTCGGAGAATGGCGAAGGGTTCGAGACGTCACAAGCCGCAGCGAAAGCGGCGGTTCCCGCACGCACTCCAAAGATGCTTCGCATCCAGAGGGAGATGGTTCTTGGGTGTAGGGGCATTCACCCGGCCTCTGATGTCGGAGGCCTTCCAGTCTTCAGGTTGAATCCCCCTGCCCAACCAACACAACGCCCCACCGCCACCCCACGCGATTTCCTGAACCCGGAAAGTTCGCCATGAATAGCCATGGATCAGGCGCGTTTAGCGAGCCTTACCCATGGTATCTCAAAGGGGAGCTTCTACCGCGGAGCGGTAGGCCCATCGGGTGGCCCATACTATTGGCAGACAACTACAAATCCCCCATTCAACTCCCACCCACCGCTCCGCGCACGCGTTCCACCAACTCATTGTCCCGCTCACCCGACCCCCGGAAATAAAACACACTCGAGGCCAGCAACTGATCCCGCCACGGGCGGCTGAGCTGCCCATAGTCCTCCAGCACGGCGGAGCTAAATTTGTAGTCGTGGGAGTTTGTACCTTTCATAAAAACCAGCCTGCGTGCGGCATCCGCAAACGTCCGCGCATCGGGACGGTCTTTCAAATAGCCTAGAACCTTCCTCGCCGCTACGAGACGGTCCTTGCCGATCTCGGCAAAGATCTCAGTCACCGCTTCATCACCCTTGGCTGAGGGCATCACGGGCTCCAACTGATCAATGTGCACGCCGTTGTCCGCACGCCCACCGCGATACAACGGAAGGAAGGCCGCGTTCTGCAGCAGCAGCAAACGCCTTGTTTCATCGCTCCGCACCCGCTGCCAGGCGTAGTGAACCGCGTTGGTAAAGGTCATGGCATGCAGAGACACAATGCCCGGAGCCTGGATCAGATACTCCCCTGCCCCGTCAAAGCAGCCTTCAAAGAGCGATTGCGGCGACACACCGCGATTCAGCAGGTCCAGGGTCAACTGACTGGCATCCGAGGACGATCCCGCTCGCAGCGTTTGCAGCACTTCGCGGGTGGCTCCGTCATCCATCTTGCCAGCCGTCCAACCGTCCCGGACCTTGGCGAGTCGCTCTTGATTCTCCCGAAATGGCCGGTCCGCCGGAAGATCCGCTTGAGCGGGATTCACATTCGCTCCCGAGCGATCAAGCAACGCGTATGCGAGCGAACGCAGCACCGGCTCGGCATGCTGCCAGCCGATCACCTCTAAGGTGCGGAAGCTGTTTGCCACATAGATGGCCTTATGCCCGATATCGCGAAAGTCCCGCACTCCGTAGCGGGTGAAGAGCTCAAAGAGATCATGCGCACTGCTGTGCCGCACCAGGCTGACAATGGCGGCATCCGCCGCGGATTCATCCCAGTTGTCCATTGCCTCGATGAATGCCTTGCGGGCGGCATGGGCTGGAGGGAGCTTGGATTCCTCCACCGGCTCCATCACCCAGTTGCCCTCCCGCACATTCGCAGCCTGGGAGGACTTGAACTGGTCCAGGGCCCAAAAGATGGGCAGCCATCGATCCGAATCCGGCGAGGCCAGACTGGCCAGATGTGCGGAGTTCACCACGAGCACGGCGTGAAACTTAAACCCCACCGGGCGCGGTTGCACACTGCGCACACCGGCCAGCATGAGCGCGGCGAGGACCTCGCGATAACTGAGTCCCCGTTGGATCCGCGAACCAAACTCCTCCAGCACGCGTTCCCTGGGAGTCTCTTCCAACAGGCGTACCAGCGGCTCAATCTCTGGATCGAACCGCACCATATGAGTGGGCAGGGTCGCCTCCTGGGCAGAGACAACAGGCAACCGGGAGAGAAAGCCCAGCTCCCCGAGCGCGGTCAGGGCGGCGCTGTGGCCCAGAAAGGTGCGACGTTTCATGGCAGAATGGCAGGGGTTGTGCCCTGATTCTACGAAACCCGCACCCTTCTGAACAGCGTTACTTTACCCGCACCAGAGCGGGCTACTTCAGCCTCACCTTCACTGCGTAGGCATCTGCCCCCTGAGTGACGCTCATAGACACCTGACCGAACGTGGTGGGAGCCATCGCCGCCCCGCCCAAAATGGCCGCGCCTTTGCCGTCGGCCACAATCGTGTACGCATTGCCCGCCTTCTCCCCGGACGCCAGCTGATGCCACTGCAACGCGCCTGAGCCATCCAGAGAAGCCAGCAGCACGCTCGTGCGGGCGGCACCCTCCAGCTTCTGCCCGCCTGCGAGGATGGCACCAGGGCTGGACTCACCCGTCACCAGCACACCTCCAGAACCATTGGGAGCCACCCCCAGCAGATAGTCTGTGCCCGCCCCCTGCAAGGTCTGGCACCACTTGAGCTTTCCATCGGTGCCAAACTGCGCCACCCAGCCATCGCTGTCCTTGTCTCCAGTAGTGATCCAGCTTTTGTCGTCAGCCTGAAGGCGTCCTTTAAAAATGCCCGCCACCCAGACCGTGCCCGCGGCGTCAGCCGTGATTTCATGAACCACCGCACTCGGGGCCCCTGGCACGGTACTGAGCCATTGCACCTCTCCTTGCGAATTGAGCTTCGCCACCAGCGCATGCGTCTCCCGTCCGGCGTTCAGCTCCCGCCCGGCAAAGTTGCCTGTGCCAGAGACCAGGCCGCCAAGATAGATGTTGTCCGCCGCATCCAGCGCCACGCCGTGGCCACTGCAAGCCGCCTTGCCCTCTGTACCCTTCACCCAGAGCAACCGGCCGCTGGCATCGTACTTGGCACAGAAGATGGGACGCGTGCCAGTCAGCACTGTCTCGCCAAACTTGGCAGGCCCTACCACCGCTCCCGTCACCACAATGTCACCCTTGCTGTCCACTGCGATCCCGTGACCATAGTCATAGCCGCTGCCTCCCGCGGTGCGCACCCAGAGCAGCTCTCCCGCCGGGCTGTATTTGGCCACAAAGACGTCATAGTCCCCGGCATTGGGCAGAGGCTGGCCGAGCGCTTTGGCGTCTGTGCTCTGATGATGCCCCGTGACATAGAGATTGCCCTCCGCATCCGCCGCGACGCCGTAACCGCGATCCACCAGACTGCCGCCCAGAGACTTCGCCCACAGGAACTTCCCATCCGGCGACACCTTGGCAACAAAGCAGTCCGTGCTGTCCGCTCCGGGCACGGTGATCTCCCCGAACTTCAAATCGCCATTGGCCTCACCCACCAGCAGCACATTGCCCTGGCGATCCACATTCACGGCCCGCGTCTTATCAGACTGCGCACCACCCCCAGAGGCCACCCACTCAAAGGTCTGGCTGTGCGCAGCATAGGGAATGAGCAAGGCAAAAATCCCCACCCGGGTGAAGGTGGAAAAAGAGCGGGGCAACAACGATGCGGTCAGGTTCATGCAGGCGATACGGCCAGGTGGCCCGGAGATTTCACCGCGACCAAGACACGATCACGAATCTACCAGAGTCTGTCACGACCGGTGATTTTTCGCGCTCAGCCTTACCCTGCTGACATAGGGCTGTCAGTGCCCTGTCATAGACTGCTTCCATGAATGCAACTGCCTGCGAAGCCCCCCGCCCCCTGCCAGCCCACTCCCCCGCGGAACTGCTGGCCAACAAATACGTGGCCGCCATGAATTCCCAGAATCCCGACGCGGTCGCACGCTGTTTTGACCCCGATGCCTTGGTGGAGGACGAGCATCGGCGTCACACGGGCACCATCCAGATTCACGCCTGGATCTCGGAAGCGTTTGAGAAATACCACCCAATGCTGGACGTGCGCGAGTTGACTGGCGGCGATGGCCGGATCACCATCACAGGGCTGGTCTCCGGCTCCTTTGACGGCAGCCCGGTGATGCTGCAGCACCAGATGGAGCATGACGGCTGGCTCATCACCCACCTGGCAATCCACCCGGCGGAGTGAACCTTTCCCAGGCGCTGGGTTCATGAGCCAACAAGAACGCCCCTCCGACTGGGAGGGGCGTCGCAAACTCTGCCAGGCTTAGTGGAGAGAATCCTGGGTCATCGCCCCATCCACCATGCGCCACATGGCGGCGGGGTTGGCATTCTGCAGTGGGGCTGGGAGGCAATCGTCTGGGAAGCCCTGATAACATACCGGACGGACGAAGCGATAGATCGCTGCGGTGCCAATGCTGGTGAAGAAGCTGTGGGTGGACGATGGGTAGGGACCGCCATGATGCATGGACGGGCAGACCTCAATGCCGGTGCCGAAGCCGTTGAAGATGATGCGACCAACCTTCCGCTCCAGAATGCGGATGAGGCGGGAATGCTCGCGCAGATCCTCGGGCGTGCCGTGGATGCTGGCGGTGAGCTGCCCCTGCAGGGATTCCGCCACCTGCTCCAGCTCCTCCTTGCTCTGGCACTGGGTGACGATGGAGGCAGGGCCGAACACTTCCTCGTGCAGATCTTCGTTGGCGCGGTAGGTCTCCAGATCGGTGGAAAACACCATGGCCGAGGCCTGGGCCGCAGTTCCACGCGCCGTGCCTTCAGACATACCCAGGAGATCGATCCCCTTCACACTGCTGATGCGCTTGAGCCCGTCCTTGAAGGCCTGGGAGATGCCAAAGTGCAGCATCGTGGACGGCGGCCACGCGCGCACCAGGGAGGCGGTCTTTTCTGTAAAGTCCTGAAACCCGTCGCTCTTCACACCGAAGACCACGCCGGGATTCGTGCAGAACTGGCCGACGCCCATGGTGAGGGAGCCGACAAAGCTCTCTGCGATCTGCGGACCGCGCTGCTGAAGCGCGCCGGGAAGGAGGAACACCGGGTTCACACTGCCCAGTTCACCGTAGAATGGGATAGGAGTGGGCCGGGCACTGGCGGCGTCAAAGAGCGCCCTGCCGCCGCGGAGGGAGCCTGTAAAGGCCACCGCGGTGGTGAGAGGATGCTTGACCAGCGCCATGCCGATCTCCACACCACGGCCGTGCACCATGGAGAAAGTGCCAGAAGGCATGCCGGCTCGGTCCGCCGCTTCGGAAATGACCCGGGCGATCATCTCACAGGTGCCAGGGTGGCCGGGATGGGCCTTGACCACCACCGGGCAGCCCGCGGCGAGGGCACTGACGGTGTCCGTACCGGCCACGGAGATGGCGAGGGGGAAGTTACTGGCACCAAACACCACCACCGGCCCTACCGGCTGCATGAAGCGTCGGATATCCGGCTTGGCCAGAGGCTGGCGGTCAGGGATGGCGCGATCAATGCGCGCCTCCTGCCAGGAACCTTCTCGAATGAGGCGGGCGAACAGGCGGGCCTGCCCCGTGGTCCGGCTCCGCTCCCCGGCGAGCCGTGCGAGAGGCAGACCGGTTTCCGCCTGGGCGCGCTCCAGCAGGACGTCCCCCAGGGCCTCGATGCCGTCGGCAATGGCATCCAAAAAGGCAGCCCGCTCGGCCGGAGACTTGCTCCGCAGAATATCAAACGCCTCATCCGCTGCCACCAGTGCCTGGTCGGCCAGTTCCACCGGGGCCTCGTGCACGGGAGGGGCCAGATCAGCACCCGTGGACGGGTTGACCGGAAGAAACGTCACACCCGACTCGGAGCGGGTGACCTTGCCTGCGATGATGGAATGGCCGTGGAGGGTCATCAGTAACTAAGCAGCGAACTCCCATAGAAATAAAGCAGTTTTGTGGGATGCCCCATCCGCTTTTTCGCAAGGAGTGGCCCGTACTCGGACCGGCACATAGAAGCGCAGACTTGAACCTGCAGGCGAATCAGGAAAGACGGTCCCAGCGGAGCGTCGCAACATCCCTCCCTCATGCCTGCCCCCGCCCCCTGCCGTTGGACCCGTCCTGTAGTGATCCTCAACCGTGAATCCGGAACGATCTCCTCACTGGGGCCTGAGCACGTCGCCCAGCGCCTGCAGGAAATCTTCGCCGAACTGGGCGCTGAGGCAGACATCCGGCTCGTCCGGGGGGCGGAAATCGAACCCACGTTGGTAGAGGCTCGCGACGGGGAGGCAGACGCGGTCATCATCGGCGGCGGGGACGGCTCCGTGGCCACAGCGGCAAGCGTGCTGGCAGGACATGAGAAGCCCCTCGGCATCCTGCCGCTGGGCACGTTCAATCTCGCCGCACGAGATGTGGGAATGAACCTGGACTGGGAGGAGGCAGCCCAGCAGCTCACCCAGGCGCCCGATGGGGCCATGGACCTGCTGGATGTGGATGGCAGCCTGTTCTTCTGCGTGGTGGTGCTGGGTTTCTACCCGGCCCTGGTCTTGGGCCAGCCTGAGTATCACGGCAATTGGTTGGTGAAGGCCTGGCGCACGGCTTCCGCGTCCCTCAAGAGCGTCGCCACTTTCCCACCTCTGGATCTGGTGCTGAAAGACGATGATGGCCGGGAGGTGCGCCGCCGCACCCGCATCGCCCTCATAGCCAACAATGACTACGAGGATCTGTTCGGCATCATCCCACGTCGTCGCTCGCTGGATGCAGGCTATTTCACCGTGTATGTTTCCACGCACCGCAGCCGCTGGGGGCTGCTGAAGTCCAGCCTGGCCTGGCTGATGGGACGCTGGAAGGAGGACAAAGAACTGACCGTGCTGCACACCACGGAGCTGGAGGTGCAGGTAAGACGCAAGTCCAGGATCCCGGTGATGCGGGATGGCGAGATCGACAAACTGCGAGTTCCCTTCCGCATCCGCATCCGGCCCAAAGCACTGCGCGTCATAGCTCCCCGACTGGAGGAAGCCGTTGACTCAGGAAACAACCCGCCGGAGCATGCCGACCATGAGGCTGGTGCACCTGTCTGACCTGCACTTCGGCGCCATCACGATGGGGCGGCCCGAGGCGCTGCGCGAGGCTGTCCAGGCTGTCGGCGCAGATCTCACCGTCATCAGCGGGGATCTGACGCAGAAGGGCCGGTATCGCGAGTTCGTGGCCGCCCGGGAGTTCCTGGAAACCCTGCCAGGCCCCCGCTTCGTGGTCCCAGGAAATCACGACATGCCCCACGGGATCCACCTGTGGGCCCGGTTTGAGCATCCCTGGCGAACCTTCCGTGAGGTGATGGGTGAGGAGTTGGAGCCCACCCTGCACGTCCCCGGCATGGTGGTGGCAGGCATGAACTCGGGCCGCCCCGGCGGGCTCTACGTGGACTGGTCACGCGGGCGGCTGTCTGCGGGCCAGCTCATCCGGCTGCGCCAGCAGTACCTCGAAGCCGCTCCGGAGGCCCTCAGGGTGCTCGTGGTCCACCACCCGCCGGCGGCACCTCCGCAGGGAACCCGTCGCCACCTGATCGACAAACGGCCAGCCCTGTTCGGCGCATTGAATGAGGCTGGCGTTGACCTTGTGCTCTCCGGCCACTTCCACCTCAGCTACGCCGTGCCGGTGAAGCTGCCCGGGGTGCACCCCCGTCACTTCGTGCTCTCCGTCACCTCCACCGCCACCTCCCACCGGCTCAAAGGGGAGCCCAATGGATTTCACGTGATCGAGGGTGACCGAGAGCACTTGCAAGTACAGGCCTGGACCTGGACGGACGCGGCCTATGTGCCCACCCGGACATGGCAGTTTTTCCGGGGCGATGACGGCGACTGGACTGAAGCCAAGCCTCCGCCCAGAGACCACAAGTTGATCCAGATCCAGCGGGACAGGGACAAGCAACGCGTGGTGACCGATGGCGATCAAAGCGTCGTTTAATACTCAGGGAGCCACAAACAAACACAGACACTCAGGGGCGCTGCCCCGGCTGCCTTGATAGGAATGGAGCCCACGGACTTCCCGTGTCTTTCTCTTCCACTTCCTCTTTCTATTCCCGTTTCCTTTTCTCTTCCTATTACGTTCAACGGCGCGACCAATTCCGTTGAACGTAATTCCAGATTCTGTTCAACAGGTGTTCAGGCCATCCTCCCTACTCCCAGGCCGATTCCAACCCCATGCATTTTCAGAAGTGGTTTGCACGTTGATCTTTCCCGCCGTCGGCGAGCCCGGCCGCTCTTACAACATTTGAGCGTCGTTCGCATCCTTTTCGGAGTCGGAATAAGTCAGGACAGCCGGGCATCCGCGGTCACGGTCGCCGTCGTCATGGTCCGCCAATCCCGCCAGACACCGGATTCATGAGCCAACTCGCAGCAGAATTCCCAATCCCCTACCTTCTCCGGAACCAGACCTCTTCCATCCGGTCCTCTTTTTTGCCAGCCAGCATATGGTAAAGCAACACGCCTCCAAGCACGAAAAGTCCCCACCGTTTCCAGCCGCGCTGGGCTACCCCGCTTCGTAGCATGCCCACACCGGTGGCCAGTGAGGCCAGCTTCCCGGCCCCGCTCGCAAGCTGAGTCGCACCGGGGTGCTGTTGCTGCCATCGTCCGCTCCCGATGTGGGGAGCCACCTTGGAAATGAAGTCAGACACGTTCATGCGTCTGAATCGATCCCCGGAAAGAGCCCGGACGTCCGGGCTTGCCGCCAGACACCCGAATCACGCCACCTTCCCAATCCAGGCCAGGAACTCGCGGTTCCCATCGGTGCCTTGAATTGGGGAATCAGTGAGCCCCTTCCAGACCCAGCCGGGCTGGCTTTTCACAAAGGTCTCAATCTTCAGACAGGCCTTCTCGTGAAGCTCTTTTTCGCGAACGATCCCACCGCGGCCAACCTCCTCGCGACTCAGCTCGAACTGGGGCTTGATCAGCACCAGGGCCTCCCCACCCACCTTCAACACCTGAAACGCAGGGGACAGGACGAGCGTAAGGGAGATGAAAGAGACATCGGCGACAATGAGGTCCACCTCCTCGCCCACATCCTCCGCCTTCAGATGCCGGACGTTGTAGTTCTCACGTGAGACCACTCGCGGATCGCTGCGGAGCTTCCACACCAGCTGATTCGTCCCGACATCGAAGGCAAAAATCTTGACCGCACCATGCTGGAGAAGGCAATCGGTGAAGCCTCCCGTGGAAGCCCCCACGTCAAAACACACTTTCCCCTCAGGTGAAACGCCAAAGGCGGTAAGAGCTCCTTCCATCTTGAAGCCACCCCGACTGACGTACTTGGGTGGCTCCTTGACGCGGATGACGGAGTCCTCTGGCACGAGCTGGCCCGCCTTGGTGACTGGCACATCGTTCACCAGCACATCGCCAGCGAGGATGAGCCGCTTCCCCTGCTCCCGGGAAGCACAAAGTCCACGTGCCACCAGGAGGTGATCAAGCCGCTGCTTTGCCATTCGCCGGAGTCAGACTGGGGGAGAAAAAACGATCTTTGCTTTATGAGAGAAGATCAAAGAGGAGGCAAATCCTGAATGACGTCATCCCCCTGCTGGAGGGTCACGCCCACCGGGACGCTCTCCCGCACGATGTCCGCCACCGCGTTCCCTTCTTCCACGAGGGTAATCTTCACCCGGCCGACGATGGCATCACCACGACGGATCGCGAAGGGCATTCCTTTTTCAATCTTGCGACCTGAGCCTGAACTGATGATCACAAAGCCGGACTCGACCTGAACCTCGCTCACCTTGGCGATGGCCGGGGCGGACATCACCTGACGTTGACGCGGAGTCGGCGGCAGCGGGGCCACGGGCGCCGGGGCGGCACCGGGAACAGTGCCCAAGCTTGGGGCACCCAGGGTGCCGGGAGCGCCAGGAGCGGGAGCACCGAGAGAACTGCCTGGGGGCATCGTAGGGATGCTGGTGGCGGCACCCTGCACGAGGGCTTCGCTCTCACGAGCGGCGGCAGCCAGCTGCTCTGGCGTCGGGGCCGGACGTTTACCTTTGCCCGGAATCT
Organism: Verrucomicrobium sp. BvORR034; assembly: GCF_000739635.1. Classification (GTDB taxonomy): domain Bacteria; phylum Verrucomicrobiota; class Verrucomicrobiia; order Verrucomicrobiales; family Verrucomicrobiaceae; genus Verrucomicrobium. Next base: position 19,351 of record NZ_BATQ01000136.1, read on the forward strand.
GGTCCGCAGCGGGTGCAGTGCCAGCCTGTTGCTCGGCGGCCCGCTCAGCCTGGGCTGCAGCCTGCTGACGACGAATCAACTCCAGCTCATTGGTCACCCCTTTGGCTTGGTTCCGGGCGTCCATCATGAGATAACCCATGCCCCCGAAGAGGACGAGCGTGATGAAAATAGCGACGAATTTCATGTAGGAAGGAACTGATTTCAGATGTCGAGCCAAAGGGCTGCGGAGATTGAGCCCGCTATTTTGCCCGTTTGGAAGACAACTGAAAACCAAAAACTCTCAATTAGGCGAAAGAGATATTGCTCGACGGACCCTTAGAGGATGGCACCCGGTTCATAAGCAGCACCTTCCGGGCAGTTCGCAGCCACGGCATCCACCCGGGCAGCGAACTCGTCCACCTGAGCGCCAGCGTCGCCAGAGTTGGCGCGTCCCTGCTCAAAGACCACCTCGAACTGCGCCGGCGTGAGACCGAGACGAGCATCGGCGGCGAGACGATCAAAGAGATCATTGGCCCGGACCTTGCCAGTGCGGAGATCCTTGGCCACTGCCACAGCATGCTCCTTGATGGCTTCATGGGCACCTTCACGACCCGCGCCAGACTTGACCGCCTCCATGAGAACGGTGGTGGTGAGCAGGAAGGGCAGATAGCGCTGGAGCTCGGTGGCCACAACGGCCTCGAACACTTCCATCTGATTGAGGATGGTCAGGAAGGTCTCCAGCAAGCCGTCCATCGCCAGGAAGGCATCGGGCAGCATGACGCGACGCACCACGGAGCAAGAGACGTCTCCTTCGTTCCACTGGTCACCCGCCAGGCCGGAGGCCATGGTCAGGTAGCCTTTCAGCACCACGTGCAGGCCATTCACCCGCTCGCAGGAGCGGCTGTTCATCTTGTGCGGCATCGCGGAGGAGCCAACCTGCCCCTTGGCAAAGCCTTCGCTGGCCAGCTCCTGGCCGGCCATCAGGCGGAGGGTGCGGGCAAAGTCGCCAGGACCACTGGCAAGATCCACCAGGGAACCCACGACGCGAAGATCGAGACTACGGGGATAGACCTGACCCACGGCACCCAAAGCCAGCGGCAAGCCGAGGTAAGCCACCACCTTCTCATCCAGCGCACGGGCCTTGGCGGCGTCGCCTTCAAATAGACTGATCTGGTCCAAACGAGTGCCAACCGCCCCTTTCAAGCCGCGGGCGGGGTAGCTGCCGAGCACGGTCTGAAGCTGGTGGTAAGCGCCGAGCATCTCCTCACCAAACATGGCGATGCGCTTGCCCACCGTGGTGACCTGGGCGGCAACGTTATGGGTGCGAGCCGTCAGCGGAATGTCCCGGGTCTCTTTGGAGCGGGCGGCCAGCTTGACGAGAGCGGCCACGCTCTTGCGCTGCACCACCTGCAGACTGCGGAAGACCTGAAGCTGCTCCACGTTCTCCGTGAGGTCGCGGCTGGTCATGCCCTTGTGAATATGCTCGTGACCGGCAAGGTCGCAGAACTCTTCGATGCGAGCTTTCACATCGTGGCGGGTCACCCGCTCACGCTGCATGATGGAGTCCAGGTTCACCTGGTCCTTCACCCGCTCGTAGCTCTCAATCACGCCGTCCGGAACCGGAATGCCGAGGTCCCGCTGGGCCTTCATCACGGCGATCCAGAGTTCACGCTCGAGCCGCACTTTCCCCTCTCCCGACCAGATGGCGCACATCGAGGAGGAAGCGTAGCGTTCGGCAAGGACATTCGGGATGGCGTCGGACATGGGGAGCGAGAGGGACTTGGGGTAAGGGACGAGAAGAAAGGGGGATGACAGGGATAAGAGAAAAGGGGGCGGGGTCAAGAAGGAAGCAAGGACTCAAGGCCATGGGTTCCGTCTGCCCAGCCCCTGCAAACTCTCAATGAACCCCTCCCCCACCCAACCGCTCAAGGCGAGGACAAAGGGCCAATTCGTTTTCACGTATATTGTGTAGATACCCCTATTAGGAGATGCCTTCCCCTCCCTAGCAATTCCCTGACCAAATGCATTGAGGCTGTGAATAATAACTCGCTCACAGAAGTTCGCAGAAGTTCTACACTTGTTCTTCCCACGATTTAACACGTGATTTACGTGTAAATACTTACTCACACGCTCCCTACCTCAATGTGAGTATCTTTCTTCTTCTGCTGCTGTCCGCCCAGAGGAACAGATCGGCACCCTGTTTAACATTGGTCTTGCATGTTTAAGAGGTCTATTGCTCTCTAAACCATACACTTAAATAATTTTAACACGCACCAGTTGTGCATCGTAAATTCACAACCTGCCCCAGTGGGAGGACTGTCTTCGTCTCTTTTCACCCGCTCAATCGCCTGAAATCTGAACTCATTAACAGGCCATTTGTGAATAACCTTAGCGCTCTTAAGCCACTGCAAAAGTAAAAATATTACCTTGAAATTCAAAGTTACTTAACAAATTAGCTATGTCAACTTCTTAGAATTACGAAGTTAAATCAGATCAGATCAGATCGGAAAGCGTCTGGGCAGCAACGCCCAATTTCGACCGCACGGCTTGGGCGGCATTGGCTAGATTCTGCTGAGCGGCCCGGTAATCAGCGCGACCGGATTCGGTTTCGATCCGGATAGGTTCGAAGCCCAGATCAGTCAACTGATAGGGGCTGGCTCGCATGTCCATGGCCCGGCCCATGAGCGCCACCTCAAAGGCATCGGCCACCAGATCGCTGCCGATCCAGGGCCAGAGTTTGTAGGCCCATTTATAGAGATCCATGTTCGCATGGAGGCAGCCCCCCTGCTCCATTTCCTGCCGCGTTTCGAAGGTAGGATTGAAGGTGTTGAGCGGCCGGGCTTCCGGTGTGTAAAAACGGTAGGCGTCGAAATGGGTGCAACACACCGTCTGGCTTTCGACAAAGGCCGCCAGTTCCTCGGCTGACAATCGGAGGTCATACCCCGAGTGGCGCACCTGTTCAGCGCTCTGCTTGTACACCATCGCCCACTCGTGCAGACCGTGGCAGGCAAATCTGGCGGGGCGGGAGGTGATGTTCTGGCAGAGCTGAGCCACCCACCGAGCCTCGCGCTGCACGCGGGCTGGCATCGGCGGAGCATCCCAAGTCACGGTCTCAGTTCCCTCCGCAGACACACAACCGCCCGCCAATCCGGGCACCCAGGTCATGAGCTTGTTCGGCGAGAAGCTGTAGTAGGTGAAGAGGAAGTCCCACACCGGGTGTTTCGCATTCTGGCTCCGCCGCTGTACGAAAGCCTCAGCGTGATCTGCCACCCGAGCCCGATGGCGTTGGGTCTTGGCCTCCCACATCTCTCTTGTCACCACGATCTGTCGCGCCCCCGCCGAATCCTCGACGGGAGGCAGGGCGATGGGAAGATCGGGGACGGACGGGCTCACAGAGTCCCTACCCTAGCTCAGGTGACGACATTTTCCAGCAATCCGGTCATGGCAGGCATGGAGTTCCCCGGGAGCCCACGCAACAATACCCTTCCACATCCCGTTGCTCTTCATCATGCTGGCCCCAGAGCCGCACGCTTCCGACATCTTCACCATGCCTGGATTCCGCAAGCCCCACCCCATCCTGATTCCAGCCCTGCTCTGCGCAGCCACCTCATCGTGGGCTGCGGCACCTCTGGACTTCAACCGGGACATCCAGCCGATCCTCTCGGAGAACTGCTACCACTGCCACGGGCCGGACAAGGCAGAGCGCAAGGGAGGTCTACGCTTGGACGAGGAAGCCGCCGCGAAGGCGCTAGTGGACGGGCACATTGCGATCCACCCTGGCGACAGCAGTCAGAGCACCGCGATCCAGCGGATCTTTTCCAACGACCCTGAGGAGGTCATGCCCACGCCCAAGAGCAATCGCAAGCTCACCGCTGCCCAGAAGGAACTGCTGAAGCGCTGGGTGGAGGAAGGCGCCCCCTGGGGCAAGCACTGGGCGTTTGTGAAACCCGCTAAGGCCACTGTCCCTGTGCTGCCCCCCGACATCACCGATGGAAACACCATTGACGCCTTCGTCATCGACCGACTGAAACGAGAGAACCTTGCTCTCAGTACTCAAGCCAGCAGGGAGACCCTGATTCGCCGGGTGACGCTGGATCTCACGGGGCTGCCTCCAACGACGGAGGAATTGACCGCCTTCCTCGCCGACGCCTCCCCCCAAGCTTATGAGCGCGTGGTGGACCGTCTACTGAAGTCGCCCCGGTTTGGCGAGCGCATGGCCTGGGACTGGATGGACGCGGCACGATATGCGGACAGCAATGGCTACCAGGGCGATCCCGAACGCACCATGTGGCCCTGGCGGGACTGGGTGGTGCAGGCCTTCAATGCCAACATGCCCTACGACCAGTTCACCGTCTGGCAGATGGCGGGCGATTTGTTGCCTGGGGCCAGCCCGGAGCAGAAGCTGGCCACCGGGTTCCACCGGAATCACATGATGAATGGCGAAGGCGGCCGCATCCCAGAGGAAACCCGGGTGGAGAATGTGATGGATCGCGTGGACACCACGGCCACTGTCTGGCTGGGGCTGACCCTGGCCTGCGCGAAGTGCCACGACCACAAGTTCGATCCCCTCACCCAACGGGAGTACTACGCGCTCTACGACTTCTTCAACCAGACCTCCGAGGATGGTGCGATCCGAGGTGGCAAGGCCGCGCCGGCCATGGACATGTCCACCCCCGCCGAGCTGGAACGGGTGAAGAAGGCGGAGGCTCGGGTCGCTGCCGTCGCGGCGGAGGTGGAGGCCTATGAGCTCAGGAAATTTCCCCGGGCTGAAGGCGCACCGCTTCTCGAGTCCGATGCCGCAAAGCTGCCCGGGAATCTTCCCGCCACGCTGGCGAAGGTGCCCCCGGTCAAACGCGGCGTGGACGGCCTGCTCGAAGCGGTGGCTCACTTCAAAAATGAAGGCACCGATCCGGAGTATGTGAAGGCACTGGAGAAGCTCCTTTCCGCGAACCGGGAACGAACTGCAGCCGCCAGCGGCGTGACCAAGGTGATGATCATGGACACGCTGGCGCAGCCCCGGCAGACTTCCATCCTGGCAAAAGGCGCGTACGACAAACCCACGGACAAGGTCCAGGCGGGCACCCCCGCCATCCTCCCTGCTCTGCTCATCTCGGGAGGCACCGGCCCCACCCGGCTGGATCTGGCAAAATGGCTCGTCTCGCCTGATCATCCCCTCACCGCCCGGGTCACCGTGAACCGTTTCTGGCAGAGCTTCTTCGGCATGGGCCTGGTGAAGTCCACAGAGGACTTCGGTCTGCAGGGAGCCAAGCCCTCCCACCCGGAGTTGCTGGACTGGCTGGCGGTCGATTTCATCGAATCCGGCTGGGACGTGAAGGCGCTCTGCAAACAGGTCGTGATGAGCCACACCTACCGGCAGTCCTCCCGCGTCACGCCGGAGTTGCTGGAGCGGGATCCCGAAAACCGCCTCCTGGCCCGCGCCTCACGGCATCGGCTCCCTTCCTGGATGATCCGCGATCAGGCCCTCTCTGCAGCCGGGCTGCTCAATGAAACCCAGGGAGGTCCGCCGGTTCGCCCTTACCAGCCAGAGGGCATCTGGGAGGAGGCCACGTTCGGCAAGATCAGCTACAAGCAGGATCACGGCGATGCCCTCTACCGGCGCAGTCTCTATATCTTCTGGCGACGCATCGTCGGACCCACGATGTTCTTCGACAATGCCGCGAGGCAAACCTGTGATGTGCGCTCCCTTCGCACGAACACGCCCCTGCATGCTCTGACCACGCTGAACGACATCACCTATGTCGAGGCCGCCCGGGCCATGGCCCAGCGGGTGCTCCAGGCCCCTGTAACCCCTGACGATCGCGCCAAACTGAGCCTCGCCTTCCAATGGGCAACCGCCCGCACTCCGACGGCAGAGGAAACGGACATCCTCCTAGGCCGCTTGGACTACCTGCGCACGCAGTTCCAGGAAACCCCTGCAGAAGCCGCAAAACTGCTGGCCGTGGGAGAGTCCCCACGTGACAAGAGCCTTCCCGAAATCGAACACGCCGCGTGGACCGCCCTGTGCCAGCTCCTGCTGAATCTGGACGAGACGATCACACGGGAGTGATTGAGTTGAGCTGAACCGTCCGCTACTTCCTCCTTCTGCGTGCCAGCATGAAGCAGAAGCCCACCAGCACCAGCATCATGCGGCCAGGCTCGGGGGCGATGGAAATGGACCCATCAACATAGAGACGACTCAGATCCCACTCCTTCCCCGTGCCCAGGAGGATCGTGGTAAAGCTGGTGCCAAGTACGAAAGACCCGCTGACAGGGGGAGAGCTGAGACCGCTCCAGTCAAAGAGCTGCCAAGCGTCCCCTGCCACCCAGTTCGTAAGGGCCGTGGGATTAGCCACCTGCAGGGTCACTGTGCCCACCATCTCCAGCTGAGAGGAGCCTGCTGACCCGAAGGATAGCTTGTCCGCTGCATTCCACGTGCCGGATCCCGCGCCCAGAAGGTCGAACTCCACGGTGCTGCCAGAGTTCAGGACCATGGCACCGCCGCCGCTGGTACCAATCGTCAGCGTGCCCGCCTGTGGGCTGGCCAGAGAATTGTCCCCAACCACCAACCGTCCGTTCACCACCACATCCTGGCCAGTGGTCGGTGTGATCTGCCCCGTTCCTCCGAGCACTGCCCCGCTTGCGACTGTGTATTGTGAGCCGCCTGTGTGGGAGCCATTCACCAGATACATCCCTTCGTTCACCTGAGTACCACCGGTATAGGAACTCGTTCCCGTGAGCTTGAGAATGCCGACCGTGCTCTTCACCAGATTGCCGCCTGCATTGAGCTCTCCCAGAGAGGCCAGTGATCCAGAACGGACATTGAAGGTGATCGCGTTCGCCCCTGCTCCGCCGATGCTTCCGCCCGTCATATCCAGTGTCCCACCATCGAGCGTGACCGTCGCCGCACCGCGATTCAGGGCATCATCCGCATGCGTGATATTTCCCTGCACCGTGAAGGTTCCACCCGTGAGCTGCAGAAGCCCCGTGGCCGAGAGATTGGCATTGGTGGAACCACTCGTTCCAATGGTCGCCAACTCGACGTTGCCCCCCACATCAAAAGTGCCGCCCGCCATCGACAGAGTGCCGCTGCCAAAGGTGACGGCTGAGGTTTGGGCTCCCGCTATGTAACCAATGACGACATTTCCTGAAACTGAAACCTGGTTCCCGGCATGGCTGCTCAGAATCAGCGAGCCCGTGGAAGAGCCCGCAGTGGCTCCGCTTCCGCCGCTCTTCCAACCGATGGTCAGCGAGCTGAGATCCGCCACCAACCTGCCTCCGGTCATGTCCAGAAAGCTCACCGTCGCGGCCCCGGTATTGACGGCGCTGTAGCCCACGTAGAGCGCAGACTTCGCGCCAGCCCCCACACCGCGAATCTCCAGGCTGCCACCCGACCGGATCGTAGCCTGCCCGCTTCCCTTGCGATAGCCCACATAGAGCAGCGGGGTGTTCACGACATTGTTTCCCTCCCCGAACTGCAACTTGTGTATGCCTCCCACGCTCGCAGACTGCGCGTCCGCGAGAATGAAGCTGCTGGTCGCGGTGATGGTGTTGTTCGTGGCCAGATAGACCTCCGTACTGGACGGACTGACGGAGGATGGGGTGGCAAGACCGTCAAGCGAGGGGGCCTGGGGCACACCGTCGCTGACACCCGTGGACGTATGCACCCCGAACCGCACTCGCCCCACGTTGACATTGAACTGCTGAGAACCCCGCAGATCCATGATGCCCACGCCGGAGGCGTAAGAGTACGCTTGGGCGTTTACCACCACCCCGACATCGAGCACATCTGCCGAGTTTCCGCTCCCCACACTGAGCGTTCCTCCAGAGGTGCCATAATAGAGCGAACCGCTATTGTTGAATCCAACCTGTAAATTTCCGGCGACAGTATTGGCCAAGCCTCCGAGATCCAACCGTCCGACGTTCACCTGGATATTTTTGATGGAAAGGCCCTGAGTGAGCACCATCCGACCACTCCCCGCCTTCATCAGCGTCGCTTGAGCAGTACCCGTGAGGGCAGACGAGATCGTCAACTCCGGGTCGGCATTGGAGCTGTTGTTGACCACAAACAACCGGAACTCGTTGCCAAGATCGAGATTTCCTCCGGAAATCGTCGCAGCGAGGTTGTTCCCCGTGCCGAGGAAACCAACATGACTCTTCAATTGAAGCGTTCTCCCGGCATCGATTTCCACGCTGGACGCAGAGGCCGTCGCCCCACCACCCAGGAGCAGCGCATAGCTGACCAGATCCGATGCCAACACTTTGACCGAGGCGTCGCCGGCCAGTGACAAGTCCAGGTTTCCAGAAATAGCCAGCGTTCCGTTCTGGATTTTGACCGCTGGGCTGTCGAGTGTCCCATCCCCCTCCAGTTTCAGTATCCCGCCATTGATGGTGGTGACACCAGTGTAGGTATTGTCCCCCTCCAGTACCCAGGTGCCCGCACCAGACTTCTCCAGGGTGGTGACTCCGCCGTCCGTGGCATTGCTTATGCCGCCCTTGAGGGTGTTGTCGGCCGTGCTGGTGCCGTTGAGTACGATGGTTCTGGCGCCAAGACCGACAAACTCCAAGGCATTCTGCCAAACCACCGCACCCGACCCCGAGGCGCCCAACGTCACCGTGCCAGTTGTTCCCATGAGACGCAGCACCTTGTCCGTGGTCTCGCCGGTGCCTGCATAGATCAGCCCTGCCGCGACTGTCCCGCCGCCCACGAGGATGACACCCTGGCTCCCCAGATTGGAGCCGCTGGAGACGCCAGCCATCCCGATCTTCTGCACCTGCACGGCTCCCTCAAGAATCGAGGTGAGACCTGAGTAGCTGTTCACCCCAGTCAGTGTCAGTGTACCGGCTCCCATTTTGTTGAGCACCCCGGCACCGTTGATGTTACCCGAGAACGACGTGGCATTGGACCGATGAAACTCCAGGATGGACTGGTTGATGACGTCTCCCACGATGCTCCCGCTCGTGCTTCCAGCTCCAATCCGGAGCGTGCCTTCCTGGATCGTCGTCCCGCCTGTGTAGGTGTTGGTCCCGGAAAGGATCAACATCTGCGCCCCAGCCTTGATGATGCCTCCATTCTGAATGATGACTTCGATCGTGGCGTCGCTCAAAGGCGATACGGGCACGGCCTGACCCGCCACCGTGATGGTCCGCACTCCGCCTCCGAGGTCCAGGTATCCGCTATCTGGTGCCACCAGCCCCCTATGACCGCTGCCGGAAATCAGCACATCCCGCGCCGTGTTGGGACTCAGATCACTCCCACCTCGATTGTTGTGCAGGTAGATGTCCCCCAAGACTGTCAGCACCCCGCCAGCTCCCGTTTTCACACCGACGTCATTGGTACCAGTGAAACTCTGCAGCACGAGGCCTCCGATGGTTTCCTTAAACCCGTTCAGATCCAGCAGAGAGCCATTGTACTGGCGGCTGGCCACCGTGATCACCGCACTGTCACTTATCTGGTCATCCGCCAGGAGTTTCAGGATGGTGGGATTCAACCCGGAGCTGTTGCCGCCCGTCCCCTCCACCAGCACATTCCCCACCCCAGTGACCGCGCCTCCCGTGGTGCCCAGCTCCATCGTCCCCCCGCGAACAATCAAGCCGGAGTAGGCCGTCGCCATGTCGCCCGTCAGGGTGAGTTTCCCCTTCCCCGACTTCGTAAGGACGTAATCTCCCAATATACCCACCCCCTCAAGCACCGCGGTGCGTGACTCCGCCACCTCAAGCGTCGCGTTCTGGGCCAGGGACAGCAATCCTCCACGCAGCGTGACTGCCCCATCCTCAAACTTCAATCCGCCAATGCTGAGCACCCCGCTCAGGTCCACCGTGCCAGCATCCCCGGTGCCTGCACTGAACACCGCAACGCTGCCCGACACCCAGGCGACCGTTCCTGAAGTTCCATCGGCACTGGTGGTCCACCACGCATTCGCCCCATCGTTGCTCCAAATGAACCCTGTGCCGTCTGTCCCCGCGCTGGACCCATTGGTATCCCAATAGTATGAGGTCTGCGCCACTCCTGTTCGGGCTCCAGCCAGCAGGCCAACGATCATTACCCACAACGACAACGCACGGATGCCCGGCTGGAACGAGAGGTCAAGACGCTGCTTCACAGCAGGTTCTTGGAACAACATTCATGCCACACGCCCCTGACGGCAGGCCACAACGGTCACCACATGCTGTAGTATTGTGACCCCGCCATCAGGACGACCATCCGTTCGATGAAATTGCAAACACCATCCTGCATTCACACACCTGCCCGTGCCCTCCGACGGCGCAGCGCCCAGGCCGCCCAGGCCACCATGACCAGCATCACCCGGCCGGGTTCCGGCGCCGTGGTGACGATAAGGATGCCGTGGTTGGTGAAGAGCGAGGTGTCCCAGGCCAGTCCGTTACCCAAGGTGGGCAGGAGCAGATTGCTCCCCGACTCGCCCCCCACGCGATAGGTCCCGCCGGCATTGAAGCCCGTTCCGTTCACGCTGGCCCAGTCAATGAGATTGAAGACATCTCCCGCCTTGGCTGTGCTCAGATAGTTGAGATCCACCAGAGAAATGGTGCCCGCCCCCAGGCCGCCACCGGAGAGGTCCATCTGACCGTTGATCTCCAGATGATCGTGCATGTCCAGACCGATCGTGCCGGACAGCTCGCTCGCGCTCGGGAGGGCCAACAACGCGGCACTGTAGGCACTCGTATTGGTCACGTCTGACAAGCCGCTCACCCAGTGAGTGGCCTTGGAGATCTGGAATTCCAGCGTGCCGCCCGCATTCAGTACCAGACCGCCATCCATGAAGAGAGTCCCCAATGAAGATCCGCCAGCATCCCCCGGAGCAATCTTGCCGCCGCTGTTGACACTGTGAACCACTCCCGAACGAGCCTGCACCACCCCGGTGCCGGAAAGCACCCCGCCATTGTTGACGGACAAAGCACCCGTGCCAGTGCGGCCCACTGCATCAGCCGAGGCCCGGGTTCCCACGCCGCCCCGCCCCACCTGCAAATTGCCCGTCTCCACCACCGTCGTGCCGGTATAGGTGTTCAACTGCGTCAGCACCGCAGTCCCGGCCCCAGCCTTCACAAGATTGAGCCGGTTCGAGTAAACAGCCGCTGAAGCAGAGCTGTACCACTCCGGCGTCACGCCGTCCTGGAAGAGGATGTCCCAGTCAGTGTTGGCGGTCTGCACGACCCTCAGCGTGCCTTCGTCATTCGCGGCGTTCTCCACATAGATCTTGTTGGTACTGGCATTGCCCGTCACTCTAGCCTTGAGATCCCCAATGGACACCGTCTTCCCGCCCAGTTGGAAGGCACTGTTGTAGCCCAATTCCACCTTGTTCGCCGCGGTCATCGCCAGGTTGTTGCCCATGCGGATGAAGTGCTCCTGCAGGTTGTTCAGGGTGGCATTGCCGGTTGTCAGAGTTCCGGTCCATGCAGTCTGCCCATTGGCACTGGAGTTGTCCCCATTAATGAGGAAGGTCACCTTGGCGCCGTTGGTGGCGACACCAGTAAGAGTGACATCCGTGTACAAATTTCCCGATCCGCTGAAATGGCCGTTGAAGAGCAAATTCCGGTAGGCACCCGTGACGTGAGAGTACTGCAGTTCGCCAGCAACGGGGGCAAGCGACGTAGCGGCACTGCTCTCAATGAATACCAGATGGGCATCCCCATTCAAGGTGATATCGCCTTCAAAGAAAAATGAATCCTGGTTGCGACCGCTCGCCGTGACAGGCGAGAGCCCTGCGCCAATGTTACGCACCTGACCAGTCACGTTAGCCCTCACAACGATGTCCTGAGTGACCCGGTATTGTGAGGTGAACAACTGATTGGCAGAAAGCAACAACGAGGCTTCACCGCTCGTGGCGGTGGGGCTGCCAAGTGTAATGGTACCACCTGCACCAAGCGTCATGCCCTGACCATAGCCGTTGACCCTTCCTTGCTGGATATCCCAGTTACCCGTGAAGGTCATGTTGTTTTGGTACAGAAAGAGTGTCCCCGTTCCCGTCTTCAGCACATTTCCCGTACCGGTCAAAAAGCCATCGGCCAGGGCACCTCCATTCACTCGCAAATTGCCCGTGCCTGCGATGTCAAACGTAGCCCCCTTGGAGGTGATCGTCATCACGCCGTCGATATAGCCGTCTGAGTGAGCGGCCGTGGTGCCAAGCGTGCCGCCATCGAGAGTGATCCACTCTTTCGTACCAGCGCCCGAGTTCGTGATCTGAACATCCAGCCTGGCCCCCTCTTCAACGATGGTTCCATCAATCGTGGAGTCATTGCTCCCCAAAATGCCAGAGTCTCCGATGTTCCCGATGTTCACCTGTAGAGTTCCCGCCTTCACGATGGTAAGCCCGTAGTAGGCGTTCCAGAATTGCTGTGAATTGGGCGTGGTGGCAAAGGTCGCAGGAATCGCTTCATTCTTCGTGAGAATGAGCCTTCCTGCCCCCTCTTTAATAAGATCGCCCACTCCGGGATTGGCCGCCATCTGAGTGGAGGCAATATTTCCTGAAAGGACGTTGTCTTCAGAGCGAAGATACCCGCTGATGGTCAAGGTAGTGCCCGAATGCGTCACATCAAAGTAACCACCGTTCCCGCCCAACGTTACAGATCTGCTAAAACCAAGACTCCCCAAACTCTGAGCTTGCGGCGTCGACGTATGCGCAAACCGCAAACGGCCTCCATTAAGGTGCAGCCCCCCGCTCCCGAGAGACTCCACCGATCCCACCCAAAGCGTTCCCACCTCCCACTGATTGTTATCGGCCATGGCCCCACCGCTGACATAGGTGGTGCCGGTGTAGTAGTTGGTCGCCTTTTTCAACAGGGTGGTACCCGGCCCCGCCACGACGAGATTCAGCTTGGTCACGGCCGCTAACGCAGTGGGAGTTTGGTTTGTATTGTAGTCATGGTTCTCAGTGTAGTCCACGATGGTCGAGTCAATCGTGAACACGCTTCCCATGTTGTAGTTATGGATGATCAAGTCACGAGCAGTCGGCCCCGGCAATGCCGACATGCTGCCAGGGGCGACGGCGGCGGTGAAGTAGGTGCTGGGGAGCGCGGATGTCAGATAGCCCCCACTGATCCCCGCCGAAGCCGCACCGACGGAGTTCGAAACCAGTATGGCCCCACCATCCTCGGACGTCCACCCAGCTCCATCCCAGCCATTCGGCCCTTGTGTTCCTAACACCAGGCGATCCGCGCTCCCGGCACCTGACCCGATGGTGATCGTGCTGCCGCCTGCAGCGCTGGCGGCGAATCGAATGGCGCGCACGCCCACGATGTCATTATACGACGCATCGCCAGTACTGTACCTGTTTCCTGTAACGTTGCCGGAGTAACCATTGACCCCACTAAAGTCATCGTCGGTGAAATAGCCGTTGACATTCTCGTCGTTCACCAGCGCGGTCCAAACACCTACGTCCGGCGCGCCAGCGCCAGAGTTCACGGAATAGACGCTGGCGGAATTGGCGACATAGCCCGCCGCATCGACGATGCGCGTATTCCCGTTCATCTCAAAGAGAAATGCAGCAAAGTCCACGTAAGCGGTGCCGTTTTCGTCCAGATACTTGTAAGTACTATAGGGTATGATCGTCCCCGTTCCGAGTCCAACTCCACCGAGGCCTGCGCCTTCCGGAGCGTATTGGGAATAGTAGAAGTTGGCAGCCCCCTTGACCCGAGTGTTAGAGAAGAAGTTGACGGTGGCTCCGGCAAAGCGGTCCGGAGCCCGCCAGTACCAGCCGGGATTCGGCCTGTTGTCTATGATCTGAACACCGGTGTTGACCAGGCCCAGGTGCAAATTCAACGTTTTCTCGTCGCCGGGATTCAATGTAACGGATGAGTTTCCGGCGCGGAGGGTCAGGACGCCCCGCATGTACTCCGTGTTCGTGTCTCCAAGCGAGCCTTCATTCGTGAGGCGCAATTCCCCCCCCGCCATGGTGAGCTGATAGGGATTGTTCTGGTTGGTAGTGAGACCGCTGATGTGGGAGTATCCGTCCGCCTTTCCGCTGTAGTTCAGCACGAGAGTGCCGCCGAAGACATTGATGCCACCATTGATGTCAGAGCTGCTGGTGCCACCATTGAGCACCACCGTACCCCGACCCACTTTGGAGAGGGCACCCGTGGCCAGGTCGGCCCTGTAACCGGCGCCATCCGTGAAGGTTGTATTGAACTCTGCGGTCCCACCAGCCATCTGGTACAAGCGGGCTTCTCCAAAATTTTGCGTTCTGGTCGTCCCTGCGATGGTCACCGGTGTTGCCGTGGTAAAATTCAACGCAGCAGAGCTAATGGCCGCATTCACCGGAGCACTCAGTGTCACGGTGCCTGTGACCGCATCTATGGCAGTGATCACCGTACCTGCACGGATACCTGTACCGCTGATGCCCATGCCAACCTGTAGATTCGTCACATCGGCAAGCTGGATCGTGTTGACCGGGCTGGCAAAAGTGAGCGAGGTGGAGGTTGTCACTCCTGTTCCGGTCAACGGTTGATTCAATGTTATGGAACCAGCCTGCACAGACAGCACCTGAGTCCCGGCAGGCACACCTGTGCCCGTGACAATCATCCCGACGACTATATTGCTCGTGTCGATTGCAATTACCCTGGTATTTTGCGCACTGCTTGCCGTTGGCTGCTTCGTCGCCACGACGTTGGTCCAGTTTGTCGCCTTCGCCTTGTTGACCGGGGTGTTGTGCATGCCGAACGTGAAGGTGGTGGAACCGTTGCTGTTGCCAAAATAAACGGTGCCTGAAGTGTTCTCCCCACCGATCAAGAGCGTGGAATTGGATGAATATGCAGCATTCGTATTGCCATAGAGGAATGCTCCGGTCCGGTAGGCGGCCCCGTCAGAGCCCAGCAAGATGGCACTGATGGCACCGGCACGATCAAACGTCGTACTACCGTCATTCTGGCGGATCACGGTGCGGTTAAAGGTCGTCCCGTCCACACCCAAACCTTTCTCCAGGTGCAGGTATCCCGATGTGATGCCCACTGAAGCATTGCTGTTCCTGGCGTCGTCAATGAGCAGGTTGAATTTGTTGTGGACCCAGTTCGTTGAGATGTAACCCGAGATGCTCAGCACCAGTTTTTCACTGGAGTTCAGGGCAGCTCTTCCGTCGATGTCCGCCAGTTCCCCGTTGATCACGAATGTGCCGTTGGTCGAACGGACACTGGTCGTCGTGGTATTGTCATTCTGAATTGTAATCGTCCGTCCACTATCCACCCCCGTGTTGAGGGCCGGGTTGGTTGACCCGGTACCCGTGACGTCCCCATTGATGATCATGCTCGCGTTTGCACGGACCGTGAAGGTCAGCGCCCCGTACTCACCGGATTCCAGGGTGCTGTCCAGAATGATATCACCATTCCATGAATTGGCCTTGGCCCCCGCACTGAAAAAAGTCCCAGCACGAAACAGCAAGTCCTTGCGCAACGTCGAATCGGTCACGGACCCGATGTTGATGCCACTGTTAATCAAGAACGTTGCGTAGTTGACTACTTCATTGCCCACGCCCCCCTTCCCTAGAGCGGTGTCCGTATAGACCCACAGTTCGTTTAAGGCTTGGGTGGTGATGCCGCTGTAATTGTTCCATCCAAAGAAGTGAGCTTGCCCGCCCCCTGTTTTTGTGACCCCTCCTGTACCAGTCATCGTGGAGTAAATACTGGCTGAATTTGTCACATCTAAGTAGAGGAGCGCCTCCCTGCTGCCGAAGTCCAATGTCCCACCCCTGAGGGTAAGGCTGCCATAAAGCCCGACGCTACTGGCGTTGAGCCGCCCGCCATCCAGAAAAATAGTTCCAGATCCGCCCGTCACCGCTGCGTGCAACTCATCCCCGGCGTAGTCGCCCAGATGCACCACGTTAAAGTCGGCCAGCCTGATGGTGACACTTGCAGCCACCGTGGCGCTAGACGGGGCCTCTACCCACAGCGAATTGAAGGCGAGGTGCCCAGCCAGCGCATTATCAACAGGACCAACCCGGATCGTCAACGGGCTCACAGCCGTCCCGCTGACACCCGTCACCTTGACATTGTCATCCGGCTGGATCGTAAGCGTGCCCCCTGCAAGGTTGCCTGAGGAGATCACCTTCGTCGTCGCACCTCCGCCAAGCTCTCTAAACTCCGAGCTGTCCAATGGGCGGATATAGTTCACATTGTTGATCGTTTCCACCGTCATCAAGCGATTGCCGAACCGGTTCAGGACCGAGTTTTCCGACAAGTTACCGAACGCACCGATGAGCACCTTGCGATTGTATCCACTCGCCCCATCACCGCCCACCAGCCATTGACTCGGCAGCGTGTTAAGGATGATCTTGGTCAGTGTCTCAGCTGCGGCTGGGGCTGCGCTGCTGAAGTAGCTGTATCCCCCTGGCGCAGCCGCAGTGGCAAACTCCGTGAAGGCCACCGTACCTCCCACGCCACGGGTGTAGTTGTTCATTTCCAATGTCAGCACATTGGCCAGGATGGAGGCCGCGCTCCCTCCTGCAGAATGGTCAAACCGCACCACATTGTGCCCGTTCTGCACGGAAAGGGTGCCTATTTCCTCGTGAGAATTCACGCCAGCGACACTGTTGCGGCGCATCACGAGACCGTTGCTGCCAAACCCCTGAGCAAGTGAAACCGTAGCCGTGTCGCTGATCCTGTCATTGTTGTTGTTGGCAGTGTTGTCCAGCAGGAGCGACCCACGCACCATTTTGATCAATTGAGTATCCACAGATCCCGTGGCACCTCCCAGAGCCAGTGTCCCACCCAACACTGCCAAGTCCCCCGTGAAGGTGTTCTCGCCCGTGAGCGTCAAAATAACCCCTCCGACTTTACGAACAGAGAGAATCCCGTTCCCATCCTCAATGACCCCGCCAAATGTTGTGTTCGCAGCCACTGACTCACCGACTGCAAGGACAGATGTAGAGGCCGCAATCGAGTTCCTCACCTTCCCCGTTCCGAGCAATTGCCCAATGCTTTCACTGTTGCCATTCAAGTCCAGGGTTCCGAAAGCGTTCAACGTCACAACTGTCGCAGCCGTGATTTGATCACGGTAGTTCGGGAGATGAGTACTCCCCAGTCCTGCATAGGATCCACCAATCTGGACCGTCGCCGTGTCAGCCGCAGTCGCCCCCCCACATTCAATGCCCCGGTGACAGCCCGAACCGCTGCCGAACTGCTCTTCGCAAGCACCACCGTCCCCTGCTGTGCATTCAGCAGATTGAGCGCATTGTTTGCAGTACCCGTGATCAGCAACTTGCCAGCGCCAGTCTTGGTCAGAGTGCCCGCCCCAATCACGCCATCGAGCTGCAAAGCCCCAGCTCCATCCACAACGTTTACGTTCAGAGCGGTAGAGAGCGTGAGCGTGTTGCGAATGACGTCCAGCGCCATGCCCTGTTTCGTCAGGGCATTGCCTCCAACCTTGCTGAAGGTGATCGCCGCCCCAGTCAGCTCGAACCCACCCGCATCCACCGCCGTCAAATCCCCGATCGTCAAATCACCCAGGATAACCGGATTGGCCACGTTGATCTGGTACGCCCCGGTGTGCGCCACATCGATCATCCCCGCCACCGTCGCAGAGGGCACCCCACCGCTCCAGTTCGGGATGGCGTTGAAGCTGGAACCGGGTGTTCCCACCCACACGGACTGTGCCTGGATGGCGGCGCCAGAAGCCATCAAGATCAAGCTCGCGACGAACCCCTTCCACAGGGTTAGGGATGGGCGGGAAGCCTCACGTGCTGAACAGAAGAAGGTGCGGATCATGAACTCTTTTTGTCTTTGGGATTTTCTAAAAGGATCGACTAAAACGAAACCTCGGAGCACATCACGGCCGGTAGATGGAAAGACGGGTGGTCACTGGATCGATGAGCAGCGTGTAGTAGTTGGTCACTTGTGCGGGCGGGCGGGCCGCATCTGCCAGGGGCACCACTGCGAGGTGCCACTTGGACTCAGAGTCGAGACTGGTGGTCTCGGGATAGAGCACAAATGCCCGGTATTCCTCGGACGACGGATCAAAGTTTGAATATCCGGCGGTCGTTTTCATCACTGTCTCCACCAAGCCAGCCCCTTTCTTGTCGCTGGGCTTGGTCGCATCACCCAGTAACGTGGACATTTGCGGATTTTCTGACACCGCCGTCCCTTCCGGCAGCACCACCATCGCCTGTCTCACCACCGCGAGCGGTTTGCCCAAAGCTGCCGTACCGGTGCGCGGATCCGTCTCACCTGGCTGAAAGTACTCCAGCATCAAGCCACCTCGAAAGAAGCCACCATTCGGAGCTCCGTTCATCACATCGTCAACAGAAGGCACTCGATAAAAACGAACCTCCACAGGTCGCCCCTGACCATAGGCCCGGCTCTGCGCCTCGGAGAGGAACCCTGCCATCTTGTCCCCCGCCTGAGTGAGCTTGGACGCCCCAAGCGTCCCCATCAACCCAGGCATGACCAAAGCCAGCAACAGTGCCACAACCGCCACGACAGCCATCAGCTCGATCAACGTAAATCCTTTGGCGGGTTTCCACTGGCTGAAGGATCTGGAAGAATAATGTGATTTCATCATAACCATGTGAGTTTTGCCTTGAAGTGTCCGGATCATTTGACGGAACCTCTCAAGTCCCGGTACCCGCGCCCCATTTGGACGAGCGGATGGGGACCGTGGCCGTGAAGACGCGGAAGTTGACCTTCCGATCCACCAGCAGACCCGTGAGCGTCTCCATGTCTGCCGCATAGCGGGCTGCATTTCGGAACAGCGATGACTGGGACAGTTCCTGCTGGAGCGGCGGATTGGATCCCGCATCCAGTTGCAGGTTGATCGCGGATCCTTCGTCCATGGCCACCAGCGTGATCATCACCAGCGGTGGAAGCTGGTAGTCAGTGGAAAGCTGGGGCCGGCTGGGAAGAGTGCTGCCGTACTGGCTGTCATAGGTGTATGCCGGTGCGATGCTCGTAGGAGCCACTTTGGCGGCCTCCGCATCACTGGGTGAGAGCTGGGGAGAGACCACCAACATGAGGATGTTGTTGGCGATCGCCCGGCTACGCAGCGGTGCGTTCTGATCAAAATCCCCATACCAGGTCCCGGATCCCGTTTTGAGAGTGGGATCGTACACCCGGTTCCTCTCTGTGGGCGACCGGTACTCATACATCCGGTACCGGTAGGACGGAGGCTTGCCCAGTGCGGCCAGGAAGTCCGGTCGGAGCGCGGAGTCATCCCCAAACTTGATGTAGAACCCGCAGCCATTGAGGGAGGTCGGCAGCCGGTAGTCCTTGGAATCTCCCAGCGGAGCCTGGAAGAATACCGCGTGCCCCGGTGACAGCGACTCCGCCAGTGCAGTGAGCTTGGGCGACGCCCCGGATGAGGAAAGCCCCGTGACGAACTGAAGCTCGGAGTAGCGTACGTAGCCCGAGGGCGCTTCGTTGGCCCCCTTCCCCGGCGGCAGCAGCGGATTGCTGCTCCCGTCAAAGCGATAGCAAAGATAGGGATTTAGCTCCGCCTGGCTGAGGGCATGCGTGATGCGGTCAAAGGCACGACGGGCCTCGCGGAAGGAGGAAACCTTGGCCGTGCTCTGCCGCCAGGCACGCTGCACATGCTCGAGCATCGATGAAATCACAATTAGCAGGATGGCCAGCACTGTGAATGACACGAGCAGCTCCACCAGGGTGAACCCTCGGGATGGACCAGGACCGTGCGACTTGAAGGAGATGGGGATCGGCATGGTGGGAGTTAGAACCGCCACTCTGCAAAGCAGCCCGCGTGCCACCGTTTCCCCACCTCACCCTTACTGTCATATTCGTACCATTTGCTGTGACTAGTGATCATTTTGCCGCCTCAAATCCACCGCGCCAACAGGAGAGCGCACCATGAGACACTCCCCTATTCAAGATGACCTCATGGCCTCTCTTCGCCGCTTTTCTCTCAAAAATGACGTAAAGTTCTGCACACCCTCATGCCCCATCAGGAGATACCCACACAAACCCACTCCGATTCCACCATCCAAACAGTCAGCACATAAAGAGGCCCACTTCAAAAAAAATAACCCCGCCGTCTGCACAGCGGCAGAGGCGGGGCCAGGTTGGAATCGCAAGTTTCCGGCAGGCTTGCTAGGGCATGAACCGCTTTACTTCCAGCACGCGGAACCGGTAGAATTCCTCCAACGAAGGCAGATCCAGCGGATTGGCACTGGCACCATAGTCAGGAATGCGGGTATCGGCAGGATCGATGCGCCGCTCGATCACGGTGGAACCGCGAAAATCGGTGAGGACATTGTCGCGACTGGCATCAAACTCTGTGGAAGTGGATGACCGGGCCTTGCGAATGACTTGAGCCCGATAGTGCACGCGGAAGGTGTTGCTCTGCGTGGTGATCTTTCCGTAGATATTGGCATAGGGTCTCTCTCGCGTGTTGTCGCCAGTGAGGCGGCGCTTCTTCCAAAACTCCTCCATATCTGAGACAGTGTAGGCAGGCGTTTGAGCATCTGCAGTTCCGTCTCCCCCGGTAAGCTCCACATCTCCTGAAGAGCCAGCAATCTTTTTGGGGATGAGGTGGATTTCGCAGATCTGGCTGGCGGTTCGGAAGAGCCCCCGCGTCGCAGCCGGCGTGGTTGGCAACATGGCAAACCGATCTTCGAACTGCTTGAGCACGCCGCCCACAATCTCACCACTGGCCCCACGTTTTTCCGCCTCAATTTCACGGTGCCAGTACTTCTTGGCGGCCTGCCCGGTTTCAGACAGCCTTCCCTCCTGATCCGTCCAAGGCTGCTTGTAGGTGTAGCCATCTGAAGTGTCGACGAATTTGGAAGCTGCAGGCACCGACAAGTAATTCGGAGCATCTGCCGTGGGCACGGCCTTGAGCATCTCGCCCTTCAGCAGAGCGTGGAGTCCCGTCGCCCGCCTGATGTAATGAAACGGAACGATTTGATAGTTGATGTTCACCTTGCCCGCCGTCGAAAATGGCTCGCTAATGGCGTAGGGTTCCACCACCGGCATCCAAAATAGATCCATGATGTAGTGATCTGCCGGGCTTACTCCTCCCTGCCATGCCGCCGCACCTGGGTGCTTCATCGGATCGCCCGGGGCACCATTGGCCGTCACCACATTGGGACGGAAGAGCAGGGTCCGCCAAGGATCTCCGGCACGCACCCCTGTAGGCAGGGACCCAAACATACCCGACGAGGGCATCATGCGGTTGGGCGACATGAAGCTCTCTCCAGATGCGGACGAAAGCTCACCGTACGTCCACGTGCCCATGTAGGCCAGCGGCATGCGGATGGTGGAGGCCGAGTCATTCGTGATGCGGAATGAGATGTGAGTATTCCCCTCATCAGGCTTGTTGATGTAGGGCCCGTCGCGCAGATCGCTGATACCATTATCGAAGTCTCCATACCTGCCAGCCAAATCTGTGGCAGAGGCGTTGGTGGGAAGATCAGGTATGCGGGCGGCCCCGTAGTTGGCTCCGGGCACCAGACGGGTGCTCGTGGTTCCACGATCATAGCCAGGTTCGCGATCAGAATAGTAGCGACTCAGACTGTGGGCGACATACTGCTTGTAAGTTCCCACATTCCCTGGACCCGTGCCAATCTTCCCCAAGTTGGCAGTACGGGGGTGAGGAGCCCAGTCACTGGCGGTGACTTCTGTTTTGGCAGCAAGAAGGCGCGAGTCCCCGTGGGATGCCACCATGGTAAACACTGTGTCCTGCCCGCGGGAGTCACGCACGCCCCCGTCCGGTTGCGTGTCAGAGTGCCTAGTATCGGACATGCAATCTGTAGGCGAATCTGCCGCCGGACTGCTCGGATTGAGCAGCGCATTGCTGAAAAAGCCGCTGCTCGGATCAAACGCCCAGAGAGTGCTGGCCCAACGAGGCACCCCGTCCAGCCCCACCGGCGCATAGGTCGCAGGGGTTGACGACACTGTTGGGACAAAAAGCCGTCCGTTGGTGATGAAGTCGGTCGTATAGGACGTGAGTTTATCATCCACCCGTGAGGTCACCGTCCAACGCTTCTTGCTATTGTCCCAGAAGCCCGTCAACCTCCGCAAGGCACCGCAGTAATTGAACGCCCACCACCTGGGAGCATGGATCGCTTCTTGTTTATAGAGCGTGCCTCCACTGAGAAATTGTTTGTAGTCAGTGCTCACAGTCACGAGTTGCGGCACCGGCACACTGGTTCGCGGAATCTCCACGTTCACCGTCTGGACCAGATCCTCAGCCTTCGCATTATGGCTGGAATAGATCTTGATGGTGAGACGCCCACCGGAGAAGTCCATCATCCCCTCATTTCCCGAGCCGTCCACGACGGGCACCGTGAGAAACTTGGTCGTAATGTCCAGATTCCGGGTGCCAAAGTGCGGTGCTGGCGCCACTCCTGTAGAGCGCGACCCACCCGCGGACGCGTATTTGGTATCGGCAGTCACCCCCAGGGTCTTGGATCCAACCCGCCGGTTGAACGTCATGGCATAGCTGCTGGCCGCTCCGCCGAATGGACGGCTGTCTTGTGCACTGAAGAATTCGTGGTTGGACTTCCACTCGAACTCCGCTGCACCCACCCTGTCATAAAGGTCCATGCCGGCGAGCTGCATGTTTTTCAATCCCTCCACCTTCACGGTAAACTCAGGGTTCATCAGGCTGAAGCCGGGAGCTGGCATGGAGAACTTCATCACCAGCATGCCCTGCACTCGCCTCTCCGTGGGCCCCAGAGGAGGAGCACCAGATTCCAACGTGACATTCCAGTTCTCTGGTTTGCAGCCCGGGTGGTTGTAGACACTATTCGGCTTCTGGTCGTCCAAATTGGTATCAACACCGTAGTAGTTTTGCATCGTGTCGACGGTCGGCCGCGGTGGATAGTTCGAGTACCAGAACTGCTTCTTCATGGTCTTGTACCAAGGATCCATTTCCTCCTTGGGCACCGCCGTTCCCGCCTCTTCCTTGGTGGCATCCTTCGGATTGTATCGTTCAATCTTCAGGGCCGTTCGCCCCCCGCTCACCTTGCGGTCAGGAGCCCCTGCGGCAGGCTCTTTCCAGTTCGCACCGTCTGCGACAGGATTCACATAGCTACCCTTGTCCGTCGCACCGTCTGCCGTGCAGATGAACTGGAAGCCGACTTCAGACAATGCCACAAAGCGCCCAAATCCAACGTAAGTTTCTGTCCCGTCCTTGTAGAGTGAAGGGGCCACCATGCCATGGCCTGGGAATGAGGTTTCCACGAGACGCTCAGTGTACGACTGTCCCGTTGCACCACGAGCGACTCCGTAGCTAGACCGGTCATAGGTAAAGGTCTTGAACGTTTTGGGGCGCTCCGCATAGACGAATCCATCATAGGTGGACTCAGCCAGCCCCATTGGCCCCATGCCCGCGGCGGTAACGTACTTGTCCCGGTCATAGAGACCACCGACCTTCTGCAACTCTTCCTTAGAAGGTGCCAAGAAGCCGTCGTACAGGTTCGTGGAACGCACGTAGTCGAAGATCTCCACCAGGATCTGCTTGTAGTCCTGGGGGTACTTGTCCTTGAACGAAGCTCCTCCCGGATACTTCTGCTCCATGAGACTGAAGAGATAACCAATCAGAGCCTTGTTGCGAGCCAGCTCAATGTCCCGCGTCGGGCTGTAGGCGCACTTTCTACGGAAAAAGTAGCTGTCTTCTCCGCTGTTTCCCGTCCTGCCCATGGATGAGCAAAAGGCGATCAACTGGTCAAAGCCCGTACGAAAATCCTTGGGATTGGTCACGCCGACCACGGGCTTGCCTGCTTCATATTCCAACCCACCCTCATCTGCCACCGGCCACGCCGCAATGCGTGGCAGACCAAAGAGGTTCGTCTCCGGCATCCGGCTCTGGGCGGTGAGGAAGAAACGCAAGCGCTCCAGGTCCACCTTGCCATCAGCGGATTGCCCCGGCTGGACAAAGAAGGGATCGGCCGTCGCTGCGCCATTTGAGCCATTCACGTACGAGCTCAGCTTCCGGCGGCCGTTCTCAAACCCATCGGCAAAGTACAGCTCGTCCACCGACGCATAGAGACGCTCCTGGATGGAATCCACCAGCGAGAGGTACTTGTTGTAGAGGGACGAATCTTTGTAGGTGCCCCCCGTTCCCGTGTAGTTGTCCACAAACTTCCAGTAGGGCACCGTGCCCGCCTTGGACCCACCAAAGTTGATCTTGGGGGTGAGCTTGTAGATCGTTTCCTTGCGTTGCAGAATCGCCCGGTAGTTGGCATCAGTGCCACTCATTCCGTAGAGGTCCATCGGCAGGTTGGGGAAGAACACCGTGCTGAGTGCCACAGTGGCGGGATGCCCGGGATACCTCTGAAACTCGTGTGACGTGGGCTGGTAGTACGCCCACCACAGGTCTCGATCATGAAACAACGAAGGCACCGTCCAGTAGGTGGGTTCACTGGCCGTGTTGATGTTGAGCTTGCAGGATTCATCATCCGTCCAGAAGGCCACTCGCCCGGAGATCGGGTTCACGCGCCCCTCGGCGTCACTGAGCTGGCTGCCATCGGGCTTGATGAACCGGTTGGCACTGTCCAGCACCCCAAAGGTGCCATCCTTCAGCACATACATCCACTCCACCGGCATGGGCAGGCGGGCATCCAGGCTGGTGTCCGCGGCGTTCGGGTCATAATCCACCACGCCATTCACCCCTGCGGAATAGTAGAAGCCCTCCACGTTGTTATTGTTCTCCACTGCTTCTTGGGACCGCACATAGGCGCGCGGATCCAGAATGGGGAAGTAGAGATGCGGCGTACCCGCCCCATCTGAGGCGGGCCGGATGATGGGTTCATTGAGATCCACATACCGGTTCGGGCTCATGTTCCAGCTTACGGGCGGCTTGTCATCCACCATGGCGCGCTCAGCACCCCGTACGACCATCTGAGAGCTGGAGTAGAGCTTGTAGCCAGAGTCAAACGCGCCCTCGGTAGTGTACCGCCGCACGGCCCCCGGTTGGGAGGACCACAGATAGCGTCTGCCATTCGCCGCCCCTTCATCCTTGCGTTTGGTGGCCTGCCATACCTGATCCATGACCACGTTCACCGCTGAGTCTGCGAGTTCACGGGAACGCTCTTGATACGTCTGTTGATTCGAAGAGGCTAGTTCCGTTTGCGATACGGAAAACATGGCCACCGTCAGCAGCGTCATGAGCGCCAGCACGGAGACCACTGTGATGAGGGCGATGCCGCGCCGTCTTTTTGCTCCGAAGACTCGTTGATTGGCAGGGATGATTTCTTTCATTGCGAATAAACAGGGGTTGCCTGGTCTCGTATGTCACCCCTGCCAAAGCACCCACCATGCCACCCCTTTTCTCTGGCCAGCACACAGTCACTAATGTATCAGTTACTATGATTACTGCACGATACAGCGGGCAAATCCCACCACGAAACGCCCTCTGAATCGCTCCAGAAATCTCGCAACACGATGAATCTACGCCACCCGAATCACTTTGTGTCTTGCGGCAGTTTCATACCCAACCGCCGGTTCGACCATCCTTTGTAAACACAAGGAGCCGACCCACGGCATCATGAAGGGGAATTCGATGAAATTACATCGTCACCCCTTTGTCACAAGGTCAGCGATCTTCCTATTTGCCCTGTTTCCAGCGCTTTTCCCACTTGGCCCACTCCTTCTCCTTCAGATCGCGCGGTTTGTTCGTGAAGTAGTCGTAGGCCACCTTGTTGTGCTGTGCCATTTCGTGATACGTGGCATACACCACCCCGTCCCCGGCGCCAGGAAAGATCGGCAATCCGCTCTCCAGGTCGTAGAACCGGGCCCAGAGCACTTCGGTGCTGGAGGGATCCTGCACATAGTCCGTACGCCCCTTCTCATTCTTGATCCTGCGGAGACCAATGATCTTTTTGGACTCCAACCAGGCAATGCCATCATTCACCACCCCGCGCATTTCTTCATTGAGCGGACCTTTGCGCATCAGGAAACGAAGCATCACGGCACTTTCCCCACCACTGAGGGATGGGGGCTCTTTCAACCGGGCCGCCGCGGGCACGAGTGTCAGCGGATCATGCTGGGCGCACCACACCGTACGCACGTCATTCAGCCGCACCTGGCAGGCCAGAAGGCAGTTCAACCCGCGATCAAATGCCGCTGTCGCCCTTTGCTTGAACTCCGCCGGTACCCAGGCAAACGGCGCATCGCCGTGGCTCACGGCGTGCAGTACCTCCAGCGCATGGGTCACGGCCCCGTCATTGAAGGTGATGCCCTCATGGTAGCCGGGTTCGAGGGGATAAACCTGGGGCCATCCCCCGTTGGGAAACTGCGCCGCGAGCAGCCAGTCGATGCCACGGAGCGTGGCGGCCCGGCAATCCTCCCGCCCATGTGCCTGCGCCACCTGGGCCAGGAACTTGATCTGCTCCGTGGTCGCACGGTTGTCGAGGGTGCCACAATAGTGCCAGCCCTTCCCGTCTTGACTGGTCCAGTGCGTGCCCGCCTGCCGGGGCCCTTTGGCATAGTCCACTGCTTTGCTCCAGCCACCAGAAGGAGTTTGGTAGGTCAACACGACGTCGGCGAGCTTCGCTGCCTCTGCGGTGGCGTACCAGGCCACATCCATCTTTTCGTCATCAAACTCAAACTCCTTGGAGTCCTCCGGTGCCGGAGTCGAGGCTCTTTGCCCAAGGCGTCGGCACTCCATGGCCAGAAACCTGCGTTCTTGAAGAGCCAAGCTCCTCGAGCGGGCGAGATACTCCTGCCAGACCTTGCGATCCGAATCTGGGAGAGCGTCAATCCGCGCCGGGGTGAGCAATTGCAAAGGACCATGGGGTTCGCAAACCCAGGTTCGGCTCAAACGCACCGTCTCTCCCTCTTTCGCCCGTATTTCCAGACTCTCCCACCCCACGTCTGGGATAGGGGTTACCAGTTTGAACTTCCCCTCGCCGTCTGCCTCAGGCAGAGCCTGCCACGATGCCTGCTCTCCGGCTCCCGGCAGGTTGAGTCGCCACTCCCATACGGCAGAGATTCCACTGGCAGTCCCGGTGTAGTGCAGCTCCAGCATGTCTTCACGCAGGTCACTGGTCCAGTCTGGGTCGGCCTTCGCGGAACTGAATGCAGCAAGAAGGAAAGAGAGCAGGGCGCGAAATTTCATGAGGAGCAATCCTTACAAAAGCCCCTCCCAACGGCGTTGCAAGGCATTCATGTCTGCTGCGGCCAGCCGCCGCACCCCTGTTACAAAAAAGCGCCCCCATGCTTACCGCACAGGGGCGCTCACGCGAACCGTCACCATCGGTTCGCTGGCCTATCACACACATCCAAGTTACACCATTTAACCAGCACAAAGATCCCCAGTCGCGCCTCAAAACTGGCGCGTGACCGTGTAGGCAACCTTCTCATGTTTGCTGTCTGCCTTGTCGAAATCGAAGTTGGCCTTTGGGCTCACGGCCACATGGAGGATCACCTTTCGGCTGTCGGAGCGCACGGAAACCCCGCCGCCTGGCAGTGTGGGAGCGTTGCCTGCATCCACGACCTCAAACTTGGCCACGTAGGAGAGAGCCTGGCCTTGGGCACCGGAGAGTCCACCTTCATTGCCAGCGGTGAGGCGGGTGCCCTCGCCGTCAAAGTAGCGCACAGCTCCGTGAAAATCAGCAAGCTTGCTCCAGCCTACGCCGCTGCCAGTCTTGTCGCCCCAATCAGCGGATTGCAGTTCACCGATCATCTGCTGGCAGATGCGGGAGGAGGAGATGGAGTCGCCTGCCTGGCGCAGGTTTTCCAGGCCGGCAGGAATCAGGCCCAACAGCGTAAGCATGCCCATGGAGGCGATGGCTACCGCGATGGCGACCTCGGGAAGAGAGAAGCCCTCTGCAACAGCGGAGGCACGGTGACGAATGGCACGGGTGAGCAGGGTCGTGTTCATGTCTTGTGAGTGATACAGGGGTTGAACGGGTCTGAATTGAAAGGTGCAGCACCGGCCAAGACAGGGCTCGATGCGGCACATTCTCCTCAAGCACCCGCCGTGCCACCGGCGTGCCAACATCTTCGCGCAGTCACATTCGTATCATTAAGCGTGACTTGCGGACACCGCTGGGCCTCACTCTCACCGCCGGCCCCTGCGAAGTCAGCTTCCACTGACCACAATCTTGCCAAAATGTGCTCCTGCCGCCATGTGCTCGAAGGCCGCTGGTGCGTCTTCAAACGCAAAGGTGCGGTCCAGCACAGGTTGGATGCCATTCTGCACAATGGCGCGGTTCATCTGCTCGAAATGCGCACGGCTGCCCACGTAGATGCCCTGGAGGGTGACGCTGCGTGCGATCACCGGCCAGGGATTGACAAGCCCCTCAAAGCCCGTAAGCACGCCGATGAGGCTGATGCGCCCGCCGTAGCGCACGGCATCCAGTGACTTCTGCAACGTGCCAGCACCACCCAGTTCTATGACCTGGTCTGCCCCTGATTTCTGAGTTAGTTCAAAAACCCGACGCTCCCAGTCTGGAGTCGTCTTGTAGTTGATGCCTTCATCCGCGCCCAGTTCCCTGGCCCGCGCAAGTTTGTCATCGCTGCTGGAGGTGATGATGACACGTGCCCCGTGCGCTTTGGCAAACTGGAGGGCAAAGATGGACACTCCGCCCGTCCCCAAGGTGAGAACTGTCTGACCGGCCAGCATCTGACCCTGACCCACGAGGGCGTTCCAAGCTGTGACGCCTGCACACGGCAGCGTGGCCCCAGCAGCAAAATCCAATGTGGTCGGCAGATGCACCAGTGCATCCGCCTTCGCAATCATGTACTCC
Source organism: Verrucomicrobium sp. BvORR034 (assembly GCF_000739635.1). Lineage (GTDB taxonomy): Bacteria > Verrucomicrobiota > Verrucomicrobiia > Verrucomicrobiales > Verrucomicrobiaceae > Verrucomicrobium. The sequence continues at coordinate 47,970 of NZ_BATQ01000136.1, forward strand.
GCCAGCACTCCCTGTAGCGCGCCGCCCAGAGCACTCTTCATGATGGCGTGCGTCATCCCACCCGCAGGCCAGCTTTGAAAGAAGGCCGGGATCACGCGATCCCCTTCCTTCCACTGGGCGACACCTGCCCCAAGGGCAGCGACTTCACCCGCGCAGTCTGATCCGATCGTAAACGGCAGCGGAAGATTCCCCGGGCGTTCGCGCCGGGTGGTGCCCAGATCACGATAGTTCAGGGAAACGGCACGGACTCGCACCAGCACCTCTCCCGGTCCGGGGGTTGGGGTGGGTACTTCCGTGAGCTTCAGTCCTTGAGGTCCAGTTGGTTGTGCGATTTGCCATGCTTTCATGCTGATGGAAGGTACGATGCCGACGGTGGGAGCGAACTCTCAGGCACCAGATTTTACTGACATTGCGAGCCCTCGATAGGGGTCAGGCCTACGTATTCGAAGGGATCTTCCTGAGATGCCAGATGAATCTTTGGGAATTGAGATGCTGAAAGGTTGAGCATTGCACTCAGCCCGCTAAGGTGCCGCCCCTCATTCTCTTCAGTCATGTCTATGGATCTGCCAGTCTCCGGTCAACGTTGGGTTAGCGATACTGAACCTGAACTTGGACTCGGCATCATATTAAAGGCGTCATTCGGACGGCTCGAAGTGCTCTTCCCCGCTGCGGCAGAGACCCGTCAATATGCGCTGAAGTCCGCTCCCCTCCGCCGTGTCCGCTTTGCGGAAGGTGATGTTGTGCAATCTCACGCGGGTGAGGACTTCACGGTTGTCAGTGTGGAGGAAGCCAACGGCCTGCTCGTGTACAAGACAGACAAGCGGGACTTGCCTGAGGCGGAGCTGTCTGACTCCATCAGCTTCAGCAAGCCGGAAGACAGGCTGACTGCCGGGCAGGTGGATGAGCTGGGCAGCTATGATTTGCGGATCAAGGGACTCCAGCACCGCAGCCGCATGCGCCAGAGCCCGGTGCGAGGCTATGTGGGCGGCCGGGTGGATCTCATTCCGCACCAGATGTTCATCGCTGGCGAGGTGGGCGGCCGCTTGGTCCCCCGCGTGCTGCTGGCGGATGAAGTAGGCCTGGGCAAGACCATCGAGGCGCTCCTCATTCTGCACCGCCTGCACCTGACCGGGCGCGCGGGACGCATTCTCATCCTGGTGCCAGAGGCGCTCGTGCACCAGTGGTTCGTGGAATTGCTGCGACGCTTCCACCTTCTCTTCCACATTTTTGATGAGGCGCGCTGCGAGTCTCTTGAGTCGCATGATGAGTCCGCGAACCCCTTCCTGGAAAGCCAGCTTGTCATTTGCAGCCTGGGCTTCCTCTCAAGCGACGAAAATCGCTCCCAACAGGCGCTGGAGGCTGGCTGGGACCTCGTGGTCGTGGATGAGGCCCACCACCTGGAGTGGACCCCGCAGGCCGCCAGCCCCCAGTACACACTGGTGGAATCGCTCGGCGCCAAGTGCCCCGGCCTGCTCCTGCTCACCGCCACCCCTCAGCAGCTTGGGCCTGAGGGCCACTTTGCCCGGCTCAGACTCCTCGATCCCAACCGGTATCAATCTCTTGAGAAGTTCCTGCAAGAGGCGGAGCACTATGAAGTGGTCGCGCAAGCGGTGGACCGGCTGCAATCCGGCCAGCCGCTCAGCAAGACAGACGTCAAGCTCTTTGGCGGACAGTCCGAGCGGGTGAAGAAACATTGCGAAGCGCTGGCAGGCGGTGATGAGGAAGCCCGCCCCCTGCTCATCACCGAGTTGCTGGACGAGTTTGGCACCGGTCGCGTTATGTTCCGCAACACGCGAGCTGCGCTCAAGGGTTTCCCCCTGCGCGAGGCCGCTCTCTACAAGCTGACGGTCAAGGCCTCAACCGCCCAAGACGATAGCGAGGACGACAGCACCACTGAAGACGCATCCGATCTCGGCCTGATCGCCAAAGTAAAGTGGCTCGCCGCCAAGCTCAAGGAGCTGGACCCGGCCAAGGTGTTGCTCATTTGCAAGACCAAGGACCTGGTGGAGGAGATCCACACGTTGTTGATTCATGAACTGAACGTCAACGTGGCCCTCTTTCATGAAGGGCTCTCCATGCTGCAGCGTGACCGCAACGCGGCCTATTTTGCCGAGGAGGACGGTGCCCGCGTGCTCATCTGCTCTGAGATCGGCAGTGAAGGACGGAACTTCCAGTTTGCCCACCATCTGGTGCTCTTTGACCTGCCGGAAAATCCGGAGCTGCTGGAACAGCGCATCGGACGTCTGGACCGCATCGGCCAAACGGACACGATTCACATTCACGTGCCCTATATAGCAGGCACCCAGGCCGAGGTGTTGGCCCGCTGGTATCAGGATGGGCTGGATGCATTCCAGAACATCCTGCACGGGGCCAATGAAGTCCGCGCCGCCGTAGCAGCTGATCTCAATCCCCTGCTGGAGAGCTTCAACGCCAAAAAGCTGACTTCGCTGATCACGAAGTCGAAGAAGCAGCGCACCCTCATCACCAAGAAGCTGGAGAAGGGGCACGACCGGCTCCTCGAACTCAGCTCCTGCCGCATCCCACAGGCCACCGCTATCATTGAGCAGATCCAGGAGCTCGACACTGATCGCGAGTTCGAGGAGTTCTTCATCCGGATGATGGACCACTTCGGCCTTCAAGTTGAGGAGCTCACCCATCGCACCTACCTTATCTCCCCGGGGCAGAATGTGGATGTGGCCCTGCCTGGCCTGCCGGAAGAGGGGCTCTCCATCACCTTTGACCGCTCAAGGGCCCTCACGCACGAGAACACCGCCTTCATGAGCCAGGACCATCCGCTCGTGCGCGGAGCCCTGGACCAGTTGCTGGGCAAAGAGACCGGCAATTCTGCCTTTGGGATCTGGAAGGGCTCCGGCAATGAAGGCCTCCTCTTGGAAACCTGCTACATCCTGGAGTGCACCGCCCCTGCTTCCCTGCACGCCGACCGCTTCCTGCCCGCGACTCCCGTGCTGGTGACGGTGGACCACGCCCAGGCTGACCGCACGGGCGACCACGGCATCCGCCCCGCCCGTCTGGACCGTGGCGACATCGCCAAGCTGCTCGATCGCGGCGTGGTGAAGAAAAAAGTGCTGCCAAGCATGCTCTCCACGTCAAAGAAACTGGCCGCCACCCAGATGGAGAAGCTCACTGCCAGTGCCGTGGAGGCCATGGAAGCCCAGTTGCAGAGCGAAATCGACCGCCTCGAAGATCTGCAAAAGATCAACGACCACGTGCGTCCCGAGGAAGTCGAAGCGTTGCGCAAGGAGAAGGACGAACTGACCAAGGCCATTGCAGGAGCGACGCTGCGCCTGGACGGGCTACGCCTCGTTTGGAAGATGGGTTGATGGGAGGCCCCAGGCTGCCGGATGCCAGACATCAGACCTGATTTGACGAAAACACCCTGTCGGGTGGAAGGTAATGGACATCCATGCCCCTCACTGAATCCACCTTCCGACCGCATCCTCTGCTGGCGAACGGGCATGTCCAGACCATCTGGCCGGTGCTCCTTCCACATGGGATTTGCATCCCTTGGGTGCAGGAGCGGTTGGAACTGGGCGACGGAGATTTTCTGGACCTCAACTGGCTCAGACATCCTGCGGGCCATGGATCAGGGCGCTTGGTCGTGCTGTCCCATGGGCTTGAGGGGTCAGCGGACGGGCTCTACATTCGCACGATGGCGGCGGCCCTTCACAAGAAGGGCTGGGAGGTGTTGGCTTGGAATTTTCGCGGTTGCAGCAGCGAGCCCAATCGTCTGCTTCGCTCTTACCACAGCGGGGAGTCTCAGGATCTGCGCACTTTGATTGAGGCCAAGGCGGGCGACTACGATCAGGTGGCCTTGGTCGGCTTCAGCTTGGGCGGCAACATTACCCTCAAGTATCTGGGCGAGCAACCACCCCACCCCAAGGTGGCGGCCGGCGCGGCCATCTCCAGCCCAGTTGACCTCGCTGCGAGCGCCCGCACGCTGGACCAGCTTTGGTCCAACAAGCTCTACCTGCATCGCTTTCTCGTCAGTCTGATTGCCAAGATCGAGGAAAAACACCAGCGATTCCCCGGCAAACTGGATGTGCGGGGTCTGCACCGCATCCGCACCTTCCGGGAGTTCGACGACCGCTACACCGCCCCTCTGCATGGATTCGCCGATGCCGCAGACTACTGGGCCCGCTGCAGTTCCAAACCTCTCCTCCCTCGCATTTCCGTGCCTGCACTCATCATCAGTGCGCGCAATGATCCGTTCCTGCCCGCAGAGTGTTTCCCTTTCGCCGAGGCGGAGGCCAACGCCCTGATTGAGCTGGATGTCCCGGCCTCTGGTGGGCACGTGGGGTTCGTGGAAAGCAACTACAGCACGACCTCATGGCTGGAGGGTCGGGTCGCAGGTTTTTTAGATCGGGCCCTCGGCCCATGCAAAACAATTGCCGGAGCTACCAACATGTTTATTCCCCCGCCTCCTTTTTTTGAGCGGCAGAAATGAGTCTTTTCCTCGCGGGCCTTTTCTGCAACTGATCATGGTGTGACTAGCCCCATCCCTCCCCTATTGCTCTCCACCGCTCACCTGCCCCTCCAGAGTGTCCGCTGACTACGAACCTCCTTTCACGCTGACGCCAGAGATCCTTGATCTCGTGGCACAGGTCAGCGAGGAGATTGGACGGCAGGGCTTTCACCAGGAGTCCTCGGTCACGCCAGCACTTCATAGAAGCAACCGGATTAAGAGCATCCAGGCATCGCTGGCCATCGAGAACAACAGTCTCACGCTCGAGCAAGTGACGGCAGTAGTGTCAGGGAAACGCGTTCTGGGCCCACCGCAAGAGATCCATGAAGTCCAGAATGCTTTCGCGGCCTATGAAGCCATGGGCTCTTCGAACCCTGCAAACGAAAAGCACTTGCTGGCTGCCCATCGAGTGCTCATGGGCGGGCTGATCAAAGATTCAGGGCGCTACCGGTCAGGTGGCATTGGCATCGCGCAAGGGGATGTGATTGTGCACTATGCTCCGCCAGCGGCCCGCGTCCCGGGCCTGATGAAAGATCTGCTCCACTGGCTCAAGAAGACCAAATTGCACCCCCTCATTGCCAGCTCGGTTTTCCACTACGAGTTCGAGTTCATTCTCCATTCTCCGACGGCAACGGCAGGATGGGGCGCCTCTGGCAAACGTTGGTGCTGAGCCGTTGGAAACCTCTGTTCGCTTCCTGCCGGTGGAGAGCGTGATCCGGGACCGACAATCTGACTACTACCGGGCTCTAGCTCTAGCGGACAAGCAGGGCCAGTCCACCCGATTCATAGAGTTCCTACTCTCGGCGGTGCTCGCAGCCCAGCATGAAGCGGCCTCGACCGACCAAGCTACCGACCAAGTCAAAGCCCTGCTCAAGTGTTTAGGATCCGCGGCTCTTACGACCTTGGAATGCATGGCCAAGCTTGGTCTCTCCCATCGGCCAACCTTCCGTCAGAACTACCTTCAACCGGCCTTGGACGCAGGATTGATCGAGCGGACGCTGCCAGACAGACCAAACAGCCCTCTGCAACGCTACCGTCAGACGCGGCAGCGGTCCTGATTTGTCTGAAGGGGTGAGAGGATCAGCCAAAAAAAACTTGCCGCAGCCCTCCGGAGGCAACGCTATCTCGCCAGCCCACCACTCCGATCGCGGACCTCGAATCGATCATTTACCCAGTAGGTGGCCAGGAAGTCCGGGGTGAGTTTGGGCATTCCATTCACAAAGTCCGTGCCGTACCAAATGACCACGGTGTATTCGGAGGCACGCCGCTTTATTTGATAGTGATAGTCCACCGTCATTCTGCGGAGGATTTTCGCTTCAAAGCGCTTTACCGCATCCAACGCCCTTTGCTCATCTGGCTTCAGCGGACCCTGTTTTGCGTATGGGTACCACGTCCCTGTTGCAAAGGTCTCGTTTGCTGGCCGGGATGTCGCTGGTGTCCAGCACCCCACCAACAGCCACATTGCAGCGAGCGCCACTCCGATTGCTTGAACACCATTCATGAATCCTTAGACAGTGCTGAAGGAACCAGTCAGGTCAAATGCTGGATCCGCACCTCTGATAGCGCAATTTGCGCTCGCACGGATGGCAGCAGGCCAGGAGCACCTCCTGTGATACAGCAATCCTGAAGTCATCCGCAAGATGCAGAAGGCAGCACGGACTACGGAGAAATCGTACACCAAGCCTCCCACCATCCAGCTTCCGCAGGCTGAAGCCTGTACTCCGTACAACTTCGCCCCCTACACCCCGCCAACTGCCAACTGCCAACTGCCAACTGCCAACTGACTTCCCCCTCACCCGCACTTGACCCTCTCCCCGCCCAAGTGTTCCCTTCCTGTCCCGCCCCTCTCACCTCCCACCATGCAAACCTTCTCCGAAAGCCTGCTTCGCGAAATCCGCGATCTGGCGTTCTTCCGCGTCTTAAGCGGGAAGAATGCGATGGTGTATGTGGACGTCTTGGAGGCGCTGGACAGGGAATCGGAGGAGCGGCCTGACGGGCTCGCCAGGGAGGAGGCGATCGCCATGATCGCCGAAATCCTGACGGATCATCCTGAATTTCAGCCAGATACACTCACGCCTGAAGGAGAGCCCGCCCCGGCAGCGTCGTTTTCAGACCTCGAAGCCCTAAGCTTGACCGCCCGGGAAAAGGCCCGCCAGGTCCTGGACCACCTCGTCCGCTGCCGCTGGCTGGAGGAACCACCCCGTCGAGACTGGCAACGTCGGGTGTACTTCGACGCCCACAGTTCCACCATGATGATGGCGCTGCGGAAGATCGCCTTCCCAGACGCCGCCGTCTTCACAGACAAGCTCCTGGCCGTGTGCGCCCTCCTCTTCAACGAGGTGGAGATCATCGAGCGCCCCTGGCAGACGGTGGAGAACTGCCTCAGCTACGCCCGCCAGGGTCTCAATGAGCTGCGCACCATGCAGAAGTCCGTGCAGCGCCTCACTCGCAGGCAGTTGGAGGAAGACACCCTGAAGGGCAACCTGGAGATGGTCTTCGACCGGTATGCCGAGGAGGTGGCCCACACCTGCTACGCCGAACTGGTCCGCGCCCGCCTGCCCACCCGTCTGCCAGATGCCGTTCGCCGTATCGGCGAGCGCTTGATGGACTCTTTCGATACCATGTCTGCCATGCAGACGGAGTACCTGCGCCGCCACGACGGCATGAGCGCCGAAACCGCCCGGGCGAAGGTACGCAACACCTTGGACGAGCTTTCCCGCCTGCTGGAAATGGTGCTGCCCATGGCGGATGAAATCGACCGCCGCACCGCCGACTTCACCCGCCGCTCGCTGGCCCGGTTCCGCTATCTCCAGGAAGTCACCGGCGAACGTCGGGGCGAAATGCGCGAATTCTTCGAGCAGGTGAACCGCATGCTGAAAGGCCGCCGGTTCACCGGCAATTGGGAGCTCGAACCCGAGTTGCCCCCCTGCCGCATGCCGGAGGCCCAGATCCCGGCGGGCCGTGACTCACTCTACGAGCCGCCTCAGCGTCGCACCGCCCAGGAGCAGGAGGCCATGGCGGATGAGGAACTCTCCGATGAGGATCGCGATGCTGGACTGAGGGACATGGAGCGCGCTCTGAAAGAGTCCCTCAGCGTCCGCCGGGCCAACGCCTTCGTCGCGGACATGCCCGGCAGCAAAGGTGCAGCCATTTCCAGCGCCGATCTGCCGTGGGAGGAGTCGCGCAGCACCGCCGATCTTCTCGCGCTCATCCTCCACGCGGAGTCTCCCGACGCCCGCTACCGCCTCGAAACCGACCGCCAGATCGAGGAAACAGAATCCCCCACCCTCGATCCCTTCCCCGGTGGCCGAGTGGAGCGATTCCGGCTCATCAAAAAGTAGCGCGTAGCGCCAAAGCGGCCCCTTCTCCCTTACCCCTCTTCCCTTTTCCCTCTCTCATCCATGCCTACCCACGATCCCGACTTCCTCCACGTGGACCAGCCGCCGGAGACTCTCCTGCGTCTGCCGGAGGCGGATCGTGCCCAGCTCGGAGATGCGCTTCAGGAGCTGCTCACCCACGGCTCAATCCTCGGGCTGGAGGCAGGTCAATCGGCCCTCTATCACTGGTGCCGGCAGAACTTCGAATGGCTGCGGGAGACCGCGACCCTGCTGGGGCTGGATGTGGCCCTGCTGCATGAGGAGCGCATGGTCCAGGCCCTGCCGCGCATCGCCAGCCTGCAGCTCCGGCTTCGTCAGGATGCCACCCTCATCTGGCTGGCCCTCTGGTACGCCGGGGACGTGCGCTGGCGTGATGAAGGCCAGACTCAGGCACTGCTGAGCGTGGGCGAGCTCAATTCCCTCCTCAAGGACCAGCTTCTGCCCGATCTCGCCAGCCTGCCCACCCGCACCCGCATGCGGGAGATCCTGCGACAGTCGGCGCGGTTCAATCTCATCCGTTTCACGCTGGCCGAGCCATTTGAAGATTCCGGCATAGAGGTGCTGCCCGCCATCCGCCGCGTGGTCCCGTTTCAGGACCTGGCAGACTGGACCCGCAGTGCGGCCGTCTTCAAGCGCGAGGAAACTACCGATCTGGAAGGCTCCGTGGCAGACACCTCCCCCGGCTCGCTTGAGGCAGCGGAAGATGACTTCGCGGCCTAGCTCCTCCCCCCACCCTTTTCTTCCCCTTACCGACCATGCCCGCCGCCACTGGAGCCCCCGCCTTGGATGACCCGGACTTTTCCGGAGCCGCCCTGCCCGGCACCTCCTCCCGCAACAGCCGCGCCATCCGGCTCACGCGCATTCATGCGCTGAACTGGTACGGCTACCAGGACAGCCTTGCGGTTAAAGGAAACCTCGTGCTCGCCGGCCTCACCGGATCCGGCAAGTCCATCCTCATGGACCTGGTCATGCTCGTGCTCGTGGGCCCGGAGAAAGCGCGCCACCACTTCAACCGCAGCGCCACCGGCACCCAGAGTGATCGCACGCTCAAGGGCTACTGCCTGCTCGATACGAAGCGGGAGGAGAATGGTCAGCCCACCTACTATCGCGACAAAGGGGCCACCACCTACGTGGCACTGGAGTTCACCTGGCCGGGCGGCCAACGCATTGAGACCTGGGGACTGCGCATCGAGTTCCGCAACGCCAGTGAGAACGACGGCCAGATCACCCCCTTCTTCTGCAAGGGCAGTCTGGAGCGGGCCGACTTCCTCACTGCCTGGCTGGATGGCAAGAAACGCCCCAGCGAGCTGCCCGCCTTTCGTGCCCTCATTGACGCCCGCGCCGGCCGCACTTTTGCCTCCTCCCGCGAGTACCTGCGGGACATGAGCAACCCGGAGCACCTGAATTTCAACCGCGAGGTGCTGGACCGCCTGCTGCCCAGCGCCATGTCCTTTACCAACCTCAAGAGCTTCGACGACTTCTGTCGTCGCTTCGTGCTCCCTGGGGAGTCGGTGCCTGTGGAGGACGTCACCGCCAGCTATCGCGACTTCCAGTCCTATGAGCAGGAACTGAAGTCCCTCCGTGCACAGCTCGAACGCTTGCAGCGCATTCGCGATCTTTCCCAGAAGCTGGAGTCCTCCATCCGCGATCGCGATGTGGCCCGCTATCTCCACGGCGAGCTCTCTCATGAACACGCCAAACAACTGGTGGAGAGCGGTGAGAAACGGCTGGCGGAGTTAAAAGTGGCCCACGCCGCTGAGCAAGCGCAGCTGGATGAGCTGGACCGCCAGATTCAGCAAGCCACCGCCGAGCGTGAGCGCCTGCTGGCCGTGCTGAACGAGACCTCAGAAGGTCGCCTCTATGGCCAGCTCAGCGCCCAAGTGAAAGAGCTGGAAGGCCGCGTGGAAAGCCTTAGCAGCCTGCAAGCACGCGTGGAAGACCGCCTGCGCCGCCGCGTGGACAATGCCCGCGAATGGCTGGAGAAGATGCGGGCCGCCTCCATCGTGGCACCCTTGGACGGCCGTGCCATGGAAAAAGCCATCCGCACCCTGGATGATTGCGAAGCCCACGCCACCTTCAATGCCCTGTCCGCCGTGCGCGCGGCCGCAGAGCAACTCTGCCAGGACCTGCGCCGCTCCGTGAGCAACGAGACGCAGAAGCTCCAAACCCTGCGTCGCCAGGAGGAGGAACTCAGCCAGCAGCTAACCGCCTTGCGTTCCGGCCTGCCGCCCATCCCACAACCGCTGCTGCACACGCTTAATGAGCGACTCCCCCGTCTCCCCGGCGAGCCCACCGCCCGGGCTCTGCGCGATCTCTGTGAAGTGAATGACGAACGCTGGCGGGAGGCTCTGGAGGTGGCCTTCACAGACAAGTTCTCCATCGTCGTGCCCGAGCAGCACTACGAGGATGCACTGAAAATTTACCACGAACTCAAGCCCGCCTCACAGAGCGTGCTCGCAGCGGCGGAGTCCCTCATCCATCCCCGTCGCGCGCTCGCCCTGTCACGGGAAGTCCTCCCCGGATCCCTGGCTGAGAAGATTGAGACCAACGACGCCGTAGCTCGCGCCATGCTGGACCACCTCTTTGGCGGCATGATCTGCGTGGAGACTCTGGCTGAACTGGAAAAGCACTCTGCCGCCATCTTGCCAGACGGCTTGACCCTGCGCGATGCCCAGGCCCGCCGCGCCCGTCACTACGACGGGCTCCCCTTCATCGGTCAACGCGGTCTGCAACGCCAGCGCGACATCAAGGCCAGCCAGTTGAAGGAAGTCGAGGCGCAGATCCGTCGGCTTGAGCCCATTGAGCGGGCCGTGCAGGAGTCCATCAACCTCCTGCCCCAGATGATCCCGGATCACAACAGCATGGTGCAGGATCTCAGCAAGCTGGAAACGCTGCCCGAGATGGAGTCCAACCTCGACAAAGCCCGTCGCACCCTCGCCGATCTGGACACCTCCGCCTACGCCTCCATCGCCGAGCAGGCGGAAGAATGGCAGCCCCGCATCCGTGCGTGGAACAGCGAGAAGCTCGACATCGTCGGCAAAGGCAGCCACCGCGAGATTGAGCAGACCGAGAAGATGCTGGACAGGCGCCGCCAGGAACTCAGCGAAAGCCTGGAGGCCTTCACCCGCACCAAGATGCAGGTGGATATTTCCTTGTACCTAGAGCGACTGAAATCCTGGCGCGACGACATGCGCATGAAGTACCTGGTGCCGGATGTGATGGCCCGGGAGTTCGAGAAAGCCCGCGCCTCCGCCAGTGAGGAGGCCATCCGCTCCGAGGGCGACCTCAAGCAGGCGATGACGGACTTCAAGAAGACCTTCCAGCCCAAATTCGATGACCTGCCTGAGGACGGTCGGACGGCCGCTCCGTATGAGAGGGTGCTCGCCCGCATCGAAGGGGCCAGCATCATCGAGTACGAAAAGAAGGCCCAGTCTGAGAAAGCCCGCTGGGAAACGCTCTTCCGCACCCAGGTGCTCAGCCGCATGCAACGCGCGCTCAAGCGGGTGGAGGACATCATCTTCCTCCTCAACAAGCAGCTCAAGCGCCCCATTGGTCGCGACCTCTACAAGATCCGCCGCGAGCCCAACCCGGACTTCAAGTTTTACCGCGAACTCATCGACCTCAACGCGCTTCACCAGGAAGACGGCCTGTTTTACAACAGCATCGGCGGCGAACTCCGCCAGGCCCTTGACTCATTCCTCAACACCCTCGTCCACAACGCCAACACTCCCGAGGCCGCCCGGCTGCTGGACTACCGCCAGTATTACGACTACAAGCTCCAGGTCACCGACATCCACAACCCCGACGCCGCTCCCATTGATGTGGACAAGCAGGGCCGCAAGATGAGTGGCGGAGAGAACCAGAGCCCCTACTTCGTCGCCATCCTCGCCAGCTACCTCCACGCCTACAACCGGCACGAGACCCGCTGGAAGGAGCCCTCCCTGGCCCTCGTCCCCATTGACGAAGCCTTCTCCAAGCTCTCCGGCGAGCGCATCCAGGACTGTATTGGAGCGATCGGCGAACTCGACCTCCAGGGCGTATTCTCCATGTCCAGCGGCAACATCCCCTACGCCTTCAGCCTCTGCGACGAGCTCATCGTCATCACCAAACGCGAAGAACGCTCAGGCAACCGCAGCGGCATCCGCAACGTCCCCAGCGTCCTCTTCAGTGACACCACGGAAGGCAAGGAGTGGATGGAGAAGCATAAGGCGTAAAAAGTTCTTGGTTCTTAGTTCCTTGTGCTTGGTTCAGGCCCCTAGACGCGCTCGGAGCTCTGCTTATCCCTCTTCCCTTATCCCTTGACCCTTCATATCAGACCGGCATAACACCCATGCCAAAATATCATTTCCGGCATTAAAGCTCCTGCCCCACAATGTCCCGCATGAGCACCTCATACGATGTCATTGTCATTGGCGGCGGTCCGGCAGGTTCCAGTTCATCGGCTATCCTTGCGGAGGAGGGTCACAAGGTGCTCCTTCTGGAGCGGGAGAAGTTCCCCCGCTACCATATTGGCGAGTCGCTCATCCCTTTTACCTACTTTCCGCTGGAGCGTCTTGGCCTGGTGGAGCGCATGAAGAAGTCCCACTTCGTGAACAAGTACAGCGTCTGCTTCGTGCCGCCCCACGGTCGCACCAGCCAGCCGTTCTACTTCTTCAACCGCTACGACAAGGACACCGTCGCCTCCACCTGGCAGGTGCTGCGCTCAGAGTTTGACCAGATCCTCCTCGACAACTCCCGTGAGAAAGGCGTGGAGGTGAAGGAGCAGACCAAGGTTCTCGAACTGCTGCGTGACGGAGATTTGAAAGTCATCGGCGTGCGTGCCCAGAGCCACGACGGCACCATCACTGACTACTACGCACGCATCACGCTGGACTGTACGGGCAAGGAGGCCTTCACCACCGTGCGCAACGGCTGGAAGGTGCGTGACCCCTACCTGAACAAGGTGGCCGTATGGACCTACTACAAGGGATCCCGCCGCGAACCGGGCATCGATGAAGGCCAGACCACGGTCGCCTTTGTGAAGGACAAGGGCTGGTTCTGGCACATCCCCCAGCACGACGACATGGTCAGTGTGGGCGTGGTGGCAGAGGGCAAATACCTCTCCCGCGACGGCATCAAAGATGCGGAAGGCATCTTCAAGCGTGAAGTGGAGGAGAATCTGTGGATCAAGGAATCTCTCTCCCACGGCCAGCAGGTCGGACAATACTACATCACCAGTGAGTACACCCACCACGCGAAGCATTGTGGCAGCGATGGCCTCCTCCTGGTGGGCGATGCTTTTGCTTTCCTCGATCCCGTGTTCAGCAGCGGCCTCATGTTCGCGATGAAGAGCGGCGTGCTGGCTGGTGAGGAGGTCAGCAAGGGCCTTAAGGAAAACGACCTCAGCCCATCCCGCTTCGTCAAATATTCCCAGGAGTTGCGCCAGGGAGTGGAGAACATGCGCAAGCTCGTTTACGCCTTCTACGATCCCAACTTCAGCTTCGGCAAGCTCATCCGCAACCACCCTGATGCCCAGGGTTCCGTGACCGACTGCCTGAGCGGCGATGTGAACAAGGACTACAGCGTCCTTTGGGATCAGATCCGCGAGCTGGTGCCCCTTCCGGACGATCTTCCCCTCGGTGAGCCCGAGGTGCGGACTCAAGAACTGGCCGCTGCGTCCTGATCATTTTGACGGATTCAAGGCTCGCCTTTTCCAAAGGAGGAGGCGGGCTTTTTTTCGCGCTTCTTCATTCAATCTCTCAGCTCACCCTCCCCTACTCTCCCTTCCCATGAATCGCATCACCGTGATTTATGTTCTGATCCTGACGATCGTCACAGCCGCCATCTTTGCGGTGATTCACGCAGGTGCAGATCTGCCCGCTCCAGCTCCAATCAATGGCCCTGCGGGAGTGGTCACCCCAGCCGCGGCCGCCGCACACCCGGCCGCCGCCGTCGCCATCTCTCAGTCCGCCGGAGAGGCCATGGTTGCGAATCTGAAGGAGAACTTCAAACACCCCCTCAGCCAGCTCTTCCTCCAGTTGGTGGTCATCATCGCCATCTCCCGCACTGTCGGGAAACTGTTCACCTTCATGGGGCAGCCCTCGGTGGTGGGGGAAATGGCGGCGGGCATTCTGCTTGGGCCGTCTCTATTCGGTTTGCTTACTCCAGACCTTTTCCAGTTTGTCTTCCCCGCCAACTCTCTCAACACGATCAAGCTTCTCAGCCAGGTCGGTGTGTGTCTCTTCATGTTCTCGGTGGGCATGGATCTGAACATCTCCCATGTGCGCAACAAGGCGCACACCGCCGTCGTCGTGAGCCACGCGAGCATCGTATTTCCCTACCTGCTGGGGGTGGTGCTGGCCTATTTCCTCTACACCAGCATGGCGGCCCCTGGGGCTTCATTCATCGCTTTCGCGCTGTTTATGGGCATCTCCATGAGCATCACCGCCTTCCCCGTGCTGGCCCGCATTCTTCAGGAGCGCGGCATGACGAAGTCCTTCCTCGGAAGCACCGCCATCACCTGCGCTGCGGTGGATGATGTGACCGCCTGGAGCATCCTGGCCTTCGTGGTTGCCATCGCCCGCTCCACCAGTTTGGGTGGTTCTGCTTTGAACCTGCTACTCATCGGAGCTTTCATGCTCGTCATGGTGGCCATAGTGCGGCCTGGTCTGCCCAAGTGGCTGGGTGAGAAGCGGCTGAAGGCGGAGAACCCGTCCAAGGGGGTTATGGCCACCGTGATCTGCGTCGTGGTGGCCTCTGCGCTCTGCACAGAAGTGATCGGCATTCACGCCCTCTTCGGCGCCTTCCTTGCCGGAGCCATCATGCCAGATCTGCACGGATTCCGCCACAAGCTCCATGTGCGCATCGAGAACTTCAGTTCCGTTCTCCTCCTCCCCCTCTTCTTTGTCTTCACCGGTCTGCGTACCCAGATCGCCCTGCTGCACGATCTCTCCGGTTGGGGCATGTGCCTGATCATCATCGCTGTGGCATCCCTCGGCAAGCTGGGTGGCACCGCCCTCACTGCCCGCCTCACCGGCATGGGCTGGCGCGACTCCCTGCAACTGGGAGCCCTTATGAACACCCGTGGTCTCATGGAGCTCATTGCGCTGAATATTGGCTACGATCTGGGCATCCTCTCACCCCGCATTTTCACCATGCTGGTGATCATGGCCCTGGCCACCACCGCTCTCACAGGCCCGCTTCTCACCTGGTTTGGTGCCCAGAAGTCGCCTGAGCCGGAAGGCCAGCCTCATCCCGCCCAGTCGTAGACAAAACGGCTTGATTGTGGCATGAAAAAGACCATGCAAGTCGAGCCCCCCTCTTCTGACTCCACCTACGATGTCGTTGTTATCGGCGGCGCCCTATCGGGTGCCGCCACCGCCACGCTGATCCTCCGGCACAACCCCGGCGTACGGCTCCTCATTGTAGAAAAATCAGAGAAACTGGGACGCCGCGTGGGCGAGGCCACCGTGGAAATCAGCGCCTACTTCATGGGGCGGGTGCTCGGCCTTACCCAGTACCTCAACGAGAACCAACTCGTAAAACAGGGCCTGCGATTCTGGTTCAAGAACGACGAGGTCAAGAACCTCTCCGAAGCCAGCGAGCTGGGGGCCAAATACCTCTCCCGCATCGCATCCTACCAGCTCGACCGCTCCACTTTCGATGAGGAGGTCCTACGCCGCGCCGGTCTGGCCGGCGCCGAGATCATCCGCCCTGCCACCGTGTCCAATGTGGTGCTGAACGACGGCGGCATGCAGTCCCTTGACGTGAGTCACCAAGGGCAAAAGCGCACCATCAGCACCCGCTGGATCGTGGATGCCTCCGGTTTGGCTGCTGTACTGGCCCGCAAGAACGGCTGGTGGCGCAGCAACACGGAGCACCCCACGGCAGCAGCCTGGTCACGATGGACCAATGTCAAAGACTGGGACTCACGCGAACTGGCGGTCAAATATCCCGAATGGTCCCGCGCCGTTTACGGTATCCGCAATACCGCCACCAACCACATCATTGGCGATGGCTGGTGGAGTTGGTGGATTCCCCTCAAAGGCGGCTCCGTCAGCGTTGGTGTGGTGTTTGACCAGCGCATCGTCGATTTCCCCCAGGAAGGCGGCAAGGTCGCCGACCGTCTGAAGACCTTCCTCATGAAACACCCGGTGGCCGCGGAAATGCTGGCCGACGCGGAGTATGACGAGGAAGACGTCCACTGGCGGCGCAATCTGGCCTACTACAGCACCACCTTCGCTGGCGATGGCTTTGTGCTGGTGGGTGATGCGGCCGCGTTCATGGATCCATTCTACAGCCCAGGCATGGACTGGATTTCCTTCAGCACCAGCAGCGCCGCCAACCTCATCACGCAGCAACGCAATGGCAAGCCCATGACCGAGCTGGTGGTGAAGTACAACCGCGATTTCAGCGTCTGCCATCGCCGCTGGTTCAACTCGCTCTACAAGGACAAGTACGAGTACATGGGCGAGTTCGACCTCATGAGCCTCGCCTTCCGCCTGGATCTGGGCCTCTACTACTGGGGCGTCGTTGAGGCTCCTTACAATCACGGTGAGACCGCCCTCTATGCCCCGCCATTTTCTCCTCCCAGTGGCGTGATCTTCTCCAAGCTGATGAGCACGTACAACCGCCGCTTTGCGAAGATCGCCCGCCGTCGCCGCCGCGTTGGCACCCTCGGCCGAACCAACAAAGCCAATCGCTGCCTCATCCCCGGCTTCATGCTCAAGCGCAGCGATACCCTGCGTCTCTTCCCCCTCCTGGCAGAATGGGCCTGGCTGGAGATCAAAGAAGGTTGGCGCAGCTGGCTGGAACCCGACGAAGGCCCTCCGCTCATGGAGAAAGCCGCGCCCGCGGCATAGTCCGTCGAGGAGCATAGGCCCTTCCCTCGCACTCCTTGGTCACCGGGATCCAAACACGCGAAGCGTCTTGGAGTGCCGGTGGCTCGACCTAGCTTTCGCCAGCTGAGAAAGCGAACAAACGATATAGATGCAGCGGTCGGGTGAAAACGGCTCGAACGATGACCCTTCGCTGAAACAGCAAACTCGGCAACATCGCCCACGGCTAGAGAACGGTGTCAAGCCACCGTACTCCAAGACGCTGGCGCGCCATTGACCACTCCATTGGCATCCCACCTCACATCCACTGAGTTACCGGTTCACTGAATCACTGAATCACCGGACCACTGCCCTACCGTCGATTCACCACCGCAATTCCCGCCAGCACCAACAACGCCCCGACGACAAACTGCAGATGCAGCGGCTCCTTCAACAACAGGACTCCAAACGTGATCCCAAACAAGGGAGTCAGGAATGAAAACACGGAAAGCCGGGAGGCCAGATATTTCCTCAGCAGCCAGAACCAGAACAGATAGCTGCCAAAGGCGACAATCACTGTCTGAAACACAAGATTGGACCAGAGAAACGGCGTCAGGATCACTTTCTCAAAATCTCCATGCCACCACCCAAATGACACCGTCAGCACGGCGGCACCGACCAATTGATACAGCAAGGTCTTGCTGGCCGGAGCTTCTGAAAGGCGACTGCCCCGGATCACAATGGTGGTGGCCGCCCACGCCATGCCAGCCAAGATGCCCAAGGCATCCCCAATGAGGAGGTTCTTCCCGCCCGGGGCGAAGAGGCTGCCGGAGAAAGCCGCAATGATCCCTGCAAAAGCCAGTGCCACCCCGCCCCATTGGCGACCATTGAGTCGCTCCTCCTTCACAGAAAAATGCAACCCCAACGCGGCGAAGACAGGTGCTGTGTACAAGAACACCGCCATGTGTCCAGCGGTGGTAAAGTTCAGCCCCAGTGCCACCAGCAGGAACTCGGCACCAAAGAGCCCACCCACAGCCAGCCCAGCCCGCAGCGTGCCATCTCGTACCGACAGACTTTCCCGCTGCACCACCATCAACCCTGCCAGCAGCAACGCCGCAAAGAACGACCGCAATCCCACTTGAAGCATGGGCGTCATCTCGGTAGCCGAGGCTTTGATCCCGACCTGTTGCAATCCCCAGATCAAACACAGCCCCAACATCACAGCATAACTGAAGCCATCGAGGGGCTTGCGGAGCGGGAGGGCACTGGAGGGATTCATTCTTGACGCTTCTAGCGGAAGTTCCTTACGTTCCTCGCGAACGTAAGGGATATCAACATGTCAAGCCACGCCCCGCACGCCACGAGAGAGGTCCCCTTCAAGCAGGTGGACGTCTTCACCGCCCGCCCCTACCAGGGCAACCCTGTGGCGGTCATCCTGGACGCCACTGGCATGGACAGCCTCCAGATGCAGCAGATCGCCAACTGGACGAATCTCTCTGAGACCACCTTCGTCCTGCCACCCCAAGATCCTGCGGCAAACTATCGCGTGCGCATCTTCACACCTCAGGACGAGCTTCCCTTTGCAGGTCACCCCACGCTCGGCACCGCCCATGCCCTGCTGGAGTCCGGCCTCATCCAGGCTTTCTCAGGCCGACTCGTACAGGAATGTGCCGCCGGCTTGATCGAGCTGACCGTAAGCCCATCCCACGGAGGTTCGCCCGAGATCGCATTCCAGTTGCCCACGGCGAAGTTCACCCTGCTGGATGCCTCCCAGATCGATGAACTGGAGGCCATTCTCGGTGCCGCCATCGAGCGATCCTTCCCTGTGACCCTTACCGATGTGGGCCCACGATGGACCATCGCTCAACTGAAAAACGCTGAAGCGGTTCTCGCCGTTCAACCCGACTTCGCCAGCATGGCCAAGTTTGACCTCGCGCTGGGTGCTTCTGGCGTCACCCTCTTCGGCCCCCATCAGCCTGGCCATTCTGCAACCTACGAAGTACGATCCTTCGCACCTTCTCATGGAGTGAACGAAGATCCCGTCTGCGGCAGTGGCAATGGCAGTGTGGCCGCCGCCCTGCTCCACCATGGCCGTACCAGATCGCACACCAGCGGCTATACCGCCACCCAAGGCATCAAGGTCGGTCGCGCCGGGCATATCACGGTCCAATACCCGCCGAATGGCTCCATCCATATCGGTGGACAGTCCGTCACCTGCGTCGAGGGCGTCATCCGCATCTAAGGCGGATCAAATGACACAATGCCCGGGCATCAAGGAAACAACTGCTGCTCGACCCGGCTCTTCAGCAACCGGACCGCTGAATTGCTTAACTACCGAATCACTGGATTACTGATTCACCGGTTGCCGAAGTAGCGCTCTGCGAGCTTTCTCATGCCTCCCTTACGCAGCACCGCCATCCCCGCATCTAGCAGCACCTTGCTCACCTCCCCACGGGACACTTTCACACCATCCTGTAGGGTGGGCCAGTCAGCGGCCTCGATCAACGCCAGCGTCTTGATCCCCAACAGTAAAGGCAAGGCTGTGGCATAGAGCAGCCGCTTGTTCTTTACTTCATCCAGATACCGTACGCCTTCGTGCAGGTGCTCATGACACAGCTTCTTCCACGGCGTCAACAAGGGCATGAGCTTTGCAGGATCCGCCTGCACATCCCCCACACTCAGCCCCGCGGCCTGGAGCGCTTCTTCAGGAATGTAGCACCGCCCTAGCTTCAGATCCTTGCCAGGATCCCGCAGAATGTTCACCAGTTGCAGCCCCTTGCCATAGCGGATGCCCCGTGTCACCATCTCATCCAGGCTCACCCCCTCGTTGAAGGAGCCTTCCGCTTCTGTCGCACACAATCGGGTCCAAAACTCCCCGACACAGCCTGCCACTAGGTAGGTGTAGTCATCCAAGTCCCGAGTCGTTGCCAGCGCACGCAGCTGTCCGTCTCCGGGAAAACGTTGTATGTCCAGCATCTGCCCTTGGATGATGGGCCCCAGTACACCCATCATGGCAGACTTTTGGCCCTCGGGGGACGCGTGGAAAGCATTCAGAGCCTCTTGCAGGCGCTCCAGGAGACGCGCCTCATGCGCATCCTCCTGATGCGGAACAAAATCCACCAGCAACCGGGCCACCAGCACGCCCTCGGCGATAGGATCACGCAGTGGCAGTCTCACCCGCCTTTCGAACTCGGCCAGGCAGGTCAAACGTACCGCATCGGGCACCTGGATCGTATCCGCCATGGTGTCCGCCGCCCGCGCCAGCAGGTACGCCAGGGAAAGCGGCTCTCGCAATCCTTGCGGCAGTGCCTTGAGCGTGAGATAAAAGGATCGGGACACGCCCTCCAGCAGTTTCCCGCCCAGTTCTTCTGCTCCAGTCATTGGTTGAACATTTTCTCCTTGTTCCATCTTAAATCCGAAATCTGATTCTGTCTCTTGCCGTCTCATCTTTACCTTCACATCCCCTTCTGTCATCGGATCTGCCCGTACTGTAGTTTCTATAAACACACCCTGGGCGGCACAGATATGGGAGCCTTTGTAAAGGCCGTGCTGCGGGAACTGGAGTTGCACCAGCGGACGATGCCAGTGACCGCTCGCACCATTTATCTGGGTGGCGGCACACCGACCGCGTTGAGCGAGAAGCATCTGGCCACCCTGCTGACGGGACTAAAGGAAGCAGCCGCGGCTTCCGGCACCGTGCTCGACGAGTTTGGCCTTGAGGCCAATCCCAAAACTGTGAGCGCCAGCAAGGCCCGCTTGTTAAAGGAACTGGGCGTCACCCGCGTCAGCCTGGGGGTGCAAGCCTGGGACGAGCCCACCTTGAAACTTCTGGGCCGGGATCATGCGCCGGATGAAGCGGTGGAGACCTTTCACATCCTGCGGGAGGCGGGCATTCCCAGTCTCAACGTCGATCTCATGTTTTCCATCCCCGGCCAGACGTTGAAGGTCTGGAATGCGGGCCTGGAAAAAACGCTCTCGCTGGGCTCCGACCACGTGTCGTGCTACAACCTCACGTATGAGGAGGATACCGAGTTCCTCTCCCAGCTTCAGGCCGGAGTTCTGGATACGGATGAAGACCGTGACGCCGATCACTTTCAGTCCACGATGGACATCCTTGAGGCCGCCGGCTTCGAGCACTACGAGATCTCCAACTACGCCCGTCCCGGCCATCGCTCCGTGCACAACCAGGCCTACTGGCGCGGGGCCGACTATCTGGGCCTGGGCCCTTCCGCCAGCTCCACGGTCAAGCGGGTACGATGGAAGAACATCCCCGACACTGCCGGCTATATCCGTCTGCTGGAAGAAGGGCGTCTGCCCATCACCGAATCCGAAGAGCTCACCGACCGCCAGTGGCTCATTGAACGTGTCGCCCTGGAACTACGCACCGCCGAAGGCATGAGCCGCGAGCGTGTCGCCCCTTCCCAAGCCGAAGCCCTGACCATGCTGGTCACCGAAGGGCTCGTGACCACCACTGCCGACCGAGTGATCCTCACCCGCGCCGGCAAGGCCCTCTCCGACAGAATCGCAGAACAACTGCTGCCAGACGAGTAGTACAAATAATTAGGAATTTTGAATTCGGAATTAGGAATGAATTGAAACCAAAGGCACACCACCGCCCGCCGTTCGATGTTCATTCCTAATTCCTAATTCATCATTCCTAATTTTTCGAAAGCCACTGCACCGCATCGGCCACCACGTAGCCATCGGCGCCTTCGTTGGTGATGGTCACCACGGCGGCTACTTCTTTGGTGAACTGAAAGGTGCCCAGGGAGACGAAGAGCCCGTCAATTGGGGGCATGACTTTCTGATTCACGGAAACCACCTTTTCCCCGTCCGCGCTGAGCACTTTGACCTTGGCATTTGAGGCGCGGTTCGTGTTGTGGGGCACTGCCAGACGCACTTCGTAGGCACCAGCCTTGGGAAGGACGGTCTCGAATCGGGCACTGCAATTGCCGTCGTTCACATTGCCATCATGGTGGTAGCCTTCGCCGATGAAACGCTTGGCAACCTTGCTTTCGCCCCAGTTGCCCTTGAACTCCGCCTTGGCATCATCCACCACCACGCCCTTGAGCTTGGAGGCATCGATGCCACCCTTGTCCTCCGCTTTGATCAGATGCGGAGCTTCAAGGATCTGGCCGTCTTTGAGCAGACGTTCACGCAGATCTTTATAGGGCACGTCCTGTACCGCGGAGCCCGAATCAATGGCCATAACCGCCGCAGTGGCGGAGGACTGGGCCAGGATCATAAACACCGGTTCCATGCGGATGGAACCAAAGGCGATGTGTGTGCTGGAAACGCAGACTGGCACCAGCAGGTTGTCTGCCTGACCCTTCTTCGGCACCAGGGAGCCATAGGCGATCTCGTACGGACCATTGGTGGAGACGCCAATATCCCCTTCATTCTGCACATAACCTTCAGGCGTGATGTAGCGCTGCACATTGTGCGAGTCGATCGTGTAGGAACCCATGCCCACGGACTCTGGGGTGGGTTTCTTCTTGCGCAGTTCGTTCTCCGTCATCACGAAGGCACCCACCATGCGGCGGGCTTCGCGGATGTAGAGTTGCGGAGACCAGTTCCCATTGTCCTGGAATTCATCCTTGGGCAAGCCCCAGCGCTTCATCTCGTTGCGCACCTCAGATGGCACACGTGGATCATTGGCGATGAAGTAGAGCCAGCCTTTCTGATAGGTCTCATGCTCCTTGATAATTTCCTTGCGCCGTTCATACGAGGCATCCGGGTAGTCGTAGTTGTACCCGATGTTGTCCGTACTGAAGGGGCCGTGGTTGTTCGTATCCGTCTTGTGGTTCGGGATGGGATCGAATTTCTCAAACGTCTCCCGCCAGCCAGCATCAAACACCCGCACCAGCATCTCATACTGCTTGGCATCATACCCATCCGGCTTCTCAAACGGGATACGATTGTCGGGATGATCCGTCAGGCACATACGAAAGCAGTAGGCCTGCACCCGCTTGTCTTCCTCGCCAAACTTGCCAGGAGATGCAGCGCTCACGCGAGGCAGCACCCCGCTCTTGGGATCGCCCGGCACCACGTAGGGACTGATCTTGTCCTTCAGCACACCGAAGTGATGCCGGTGATGCAGCACCCCTGTCTGCACGCCATTGGCCGTCTCACCATACTTGCTGTTGGCCTCACGCCCCACGTGGTAGTCCACCGCCGCCGCAGCCATGAGATCCCCCTCGTAGGTGGCATCAATGAACATCTTTCCCGTGAGGGTCTTGCCGCTGAGCATGGTGATGCCCGTGATGCGACTGCCTTCCTTTTTCACCCCCTTGGAGCGATCCAGCCATTCATCACGCAGCACAGGAATGTTGAACTCCTTTACATAGTCCTCGAACACCTGCTCTGCTACATGAGGCTCGAAGATCCACATCGTGCGATTTTCGCCATCCATGGCCGGTGTGCCCTGGCCTTTGTTGCCGTACTCCGTCTTCTTCTGCTGCTTCCAGGCTTCTGGCTTGTCGTAGTGCATCCAGACACGATGATAGAAGTCACGCGACAATCCGCCGATGACCGCCTTGTTGCCGGTGTCGGTGAAGCCGAGACCGCCGCTGGACAGGCCACCCAGGTGCTTGTCTGGACCCACCACCACGGCCGTCTTGCCCATTTTCTTGGCCTGCACGGCGGCGATCACCCCCGCAGCTGTACCACCATAGACCACCACGTCATACTCCTCTGCGCGAGCTGCCAGAGGCAGGCCCACGATGAGGGTCGAAACCATCCAAGTGCGAAGCGATTGATGCATCATGAGGGAACGCGCATTTAATTTCGAATCTTCAAATAACAGATCAGCCGACTTTATGTCGCCATCTCTGAAGGTCCATGTTAGTCCTTTTGGACAGAAGGAATCAATCCCCAACCACGCGGAAGAGGTGTCCTGGAGTGGCAAGTGCGCCCTTTCCTGCATTCCAAGGGAACCATTTCTCCTGCCGCCACGTAATGAGATTTACTGAGACATCGAAATGCCTCCTGTTTCCATGATCTTCCGCCCCGTTTCCCTGCCAGTTACGTTCGCTGGTCAGTTGCTCCTCACTTCCATGCCTGGATACCAGGATGGTGATGTAGAGCGTCCTCTCGCCGCCTGGAACGCTCTGCGTGAGAAGGCGGGTGACGACAAGGTGACGCTCGTCTGCCTGACAAGCGAGGCTGAGATCCAGTCCAAATCACCCCGCTACGCCCGCTCGCTGACCCAGGGCCGCTGGGGAGGACGCCGCATCAGCCATCCCGTACCAGACTTTGACATCCCTGGCGATGCTGAGCTCTATCACCTGATGGTGCTGGAGATGGGCAAACGCATCCGTCAGGGCGGCACCGTTCTCATCCACTGTGCGGCAGGAGTCGGTCGTACGGGTACTGCCGCAGTCTGCGTCTTGCTGACGCTGGGCATCCCCTTGCACGAGGCCCTCAGCCTGGTACGCAGCGCTGGCAGCGGTCCTGAGACCGCCGAGCAGCGCCGGTTTGTAGAAGACTTTGCCAACAGCCGCATCCTGCGCACGGCCACCACCCCGCTTACTTCGCGGCCGGGCTCCTCCAGATGATCCGTGCGGCGAACACCGCGTTGTCAGATCCATACTTCATGGGGATCGTGTAGTCGTACGGGTTGGGTGGATTCGTCTGCATCCACTCCGTCACCGTGACCCATGTCTCGCGATCGTTCACTTTCGTGACGCCGAAATTCCCCAGGCGCGCACCACGATTGGGCACCAGAATTCGCTCCGTGCTTCGGATGACGCAGAGATTTTCCGGATCCACCTGTCCGATGAAAAGAGGCGCGCGATGCCGGAAGACATGATCATTGTTCGCGCCCTTCCGGGTGTACACCAGAAACAGCCCCTGTTCATGCGTCACCCAATGCTGCTGGGTGTTGTAGTTGCCTAGTTCCGAGCCGTCATCCCAGGTCCACATCTTGGGTGGGGAGAAGTTCAAGCCGTCTTCACTGGTGGAGACATAGCCAGCCTTGTCATGGCGCATTGTCAGGTAGTAGCGGCCATTGTACTGGGTCAGAGAAGGCTCGCCCAGACCGCGATCAGACGGGACGGTCAACTCCGACCCGTGGGCGACATAGGTGAGGCGCGTGCCGTCAAACCGGCACCGCACCACCGTCACAGAGGTCTGCTTGGCCTCCGGGTTTTTGAAATAGATCGGCAGAAGGATGTCCCCGTCCGGCAAGTCCACGCGCTGCACGCAGCCCGCCCCCGCGCTCTGAAAACGGGGCTCGGCCGGCATGGCCATGGCTTCCCATCTCGTCCATTGGCGGGTGGCTTCGTCATAGACAGCGTAGCAAGTCTCCCGGCGACGCTCATGCATCACCTTGTTGTCCTTGTACCGGGCGGTATGGCCGATCCCCAACAACTTGCCACTGCGAGCGTGCCAGGCAGGCCAGAAGTCACACGCCACCACCTCCACGCCATTGGCCTCCGTCCGCCTCCCCAGAGTATCCGGGTGCGAGGTCGGCCCACTCCAAGTGAACCCGAGGTCGTCGGTGCGCATGTCGTTCAGTTCATAAAATACGTCGCTGCTCTTCAGCAGCAACTTCTGCAGGGTGAGCACCACCTTGGGAGGATTCCCCGGCAGAGCACAGGCCCGGGCATGCACCCAGCAAGTCTTCTTGTCAAAACCGGTCGAGAGCGTCTCCAGCCGGATATCATACTCCGGTGCCTCCGGCACTGATTTACCAAGCTCCGCCGCCCGCAGCGACAGCCCCCCCATCGCCACCACCATCCCTGCCCGAAAATGGAATTTGAGACCCATCTGCATTTCCACCAAACGCGACCACCGCCTCATTTCCCTCCTCCAAGGCACAAATCCGGGCAAAAAAGCTTTGCACCACCCACCTCCTGTTCCAAAATTCCCCCATCGAACCTCGTTCGATCAACCTTCCAACTTCCTGCCGCCATGCTCCACAACGTTTACTTCTGGCTCAAATCCGATCTCAATCCGGACCAACGCAACACATTCGAAGGTGAGCTCATCAAGCTCAAGGAGATTCCCTACCTCGTGCACGGCTTCATCGGCAAGCCCGCCAAGACCGAGGAGCGCCCGGTGACAGACCACTCCTTCAACTACTCCCTGACCCTCCACTTCAAGAACATGGAGGACCACGACCACTATCAAACGAACTGCGAACATCACCTGCGGTTCATCAACACCTGCAAGTCCTTCTGGGACCGCGTGGTGGTGTATGACAGCTCGCCTGTCCACTGATTACATTCCCAGTCCACTCTTCAAAAAGCCGCGGTCTTGCGACCGCGGCTTTTTTTGTGATCACTGCTCCCTGGCAACACCCCAATAGTAGTTTCCAACATCCCAGGCTCCCTCACCGAAGCGGGAGGCTGTTTGTTCAAATTGAAGTTTGAACTACAAGCAGAGCCCGCAGCCATTCATTCGACGTCAGCAAGCCAACCTTCATGCACAATGCAACCCGGGGCTGGGCGAACTGCAACGATACCGCCTCAAAAGAAGGTCTGAGCGGCGCAGGCAAAACAAAAATACCCCTCACGCTCAGCCACTTACGCACATCACCTGTGCCATGGCACAGCCCCTGCAATGCAGAGTCCCGTAAAAAGCCCCGCTAATTTCCCCCACAACATTCCACCCCTGCACGCCATGCTCTACACCATCGCTGTTATCCTCATTATCGCCTGGCTGCTCGGCCTGGTGACTTCCTACACCATGAGCGGGTTTATTCATATCCTGCTCGTAGTCGCCATCGTCATTGTTCTGCTTCGCGTCATTCAGGGCCGCCGCCCGATATGACGGAGCCGACCCGTTCGCTGCGCCACTCCAAACAAAAAACCCTGGCGCAGCCCTCCTGAAACATCCTCCAGCATCCACCCTTCTAAAAACAACCTCCAACCTGACTCATCACCATGTTCCCTTTTTCCAAGCCCCACCCCAAAACCTCCCTCGAACGCATCGGTTCCAGCCTTCGCGACGTGGGTCACGACATCAACAACCTGCTGAACACGCTGGGCAGCGAAGCGAGCGGCTACTCTTCCGAAGTGAAGGATTGCATGAGCTCATTCGCCACTCAAGCGCAGGCTACTGGCCGCCAGTTGGAAGATCAGGCCGCGCACGGCTACGAGTCCATCACGGACTTCGTGAAGCGCCGTCCTGTGGAATCCGTGGCGCTCGCCTTCGGCCTGGGCATGCTGCTGGTGGCGCTCAAGCGGCCCCGCTAACCGCGATGCCGCTGCGCCCTGCCGTATGACACCGTTCACCGCCCCAACGAACGGTTCCGGTCAGAACAGCAGCCCTGCCACCGCAGGCAGTTGAAAAACGTGATCTCCGCGAACCTGGAATGGGGTCCTCACCCCGGCCCATGCGGAGGGCGGCGGCAGTTCAGGCGGCTCGACCGCGCCTGAACTGCCGCTTGCGTTTCACCATCCAAAAAAACTCCCCAGCGCCCCCTCAGATCTGATTCCGTCCACTCCTCCATGACCCCTGCCATTGTCATTGTGTTCGTTCTGATCGCCGTGGCCCTGGTGCTGTTCACGGTGGAGGTGATCCCAGCGGAGATGGTCGCCCTGGGTTTGCTGCTGGCGTTTGTGATGACGGGCATCCTCACACCGGAGCAGGCCTTTGCGGGCTTCGCCAGTGACACGGTGATGATGATTCTGGGACTGCTCATCATGACCAGTGCTATTGCCCGAACCGGGGTCATGGGAGGCGTCGCCCGCTGGTTGCAAATCGCCACCAAGGGTCGCAAATTGCTCTTCACCAGCCTTCTGCTGGGTTCTGTAACGGCGTTGAGCAGTTTTATGAGCAACACCGCGGTGACAGCGCTCTTTGTACCCGTGGTCATCGCCGTCAGCCGACGCATGGGGCTGCCCGTGCACAGCATTCTCCTGCCAGTGGCGTTTGCCTCCATCCTCGCAGGATCCATGACCCTCATCGGCACTTCCACGAACTTGGTCGTGTCTGGTCTCATGCAGACAGGTGGCCTGGCTCCTCTCGATATGTTCGAGATGACCCCTGTGGGTCTGGTGCTGGTGCTACTGAGTGTGCCCTACCTGATTTTCCTCGCACCACGCCTTCTCCCCTCCCGCTCCCGGGAGACCACCATGGAGGAAGTCATCCGAGCCGGACACTACCTCACGGAAGTGCGGGTGCAGAAGGAGTCTCTGCTTGTGGGCAAGACGCTGCGGGAAGCCCGTTTTGGCGAACAGCATGATCTCAACGTGCTTAGCGTCATTCGTGAGAGTGGAGAGCAGACCACCGGTCGGGCCAATACCAAACTGCGCGCGGGAGACGTCTTGCTGGTGGAGGGCCCTCATGACGCCATCCTCAAGGTCAAAGATCAATCCGGCCTGGAGATCAAAGCTGAGGCTAAGCTCGGCGCGGTGGCACCGGAAAACGAATCCCCGCTCACGAAAGACGACGACAGGGTGGTCGAGGCGCTGGTCCTCCCCCGCTCCACGCTGTTGCATCAGACGCTAAAGCAAGCCCGTTTCCGTGAGCGGTACGGCGTCATCGCCCTTGGCATCCGCCGTCATGGAGAAAATCTGTTGAGCAAGATCAGTCAGGTGCCGCTCAAGGTGGGCGATCTCCTGCTGCTCCAGGGCTCCACCAGCGATCTCCGTGCGCTGGAAGACGCGGGCGCATTCCGCCTCATCGGGGAGGCGGATACCTCCCGTTTCTCCAAGGCGCGCACTTTGGCCGCGTGCGCCATTTTTGTAGGGGTGCTCGCCCTGGGTGTGTTCAAAGTGCTTTCTCTTCCGGTGGCGGCGCTTACCGGCGCGTTCCTCATCTTCGCCACCCGCTGCGCGTCTCCGGAAGAAACCTACCGGGAGATGGAATGGAAGGCCATTATCCTCATTGCCTGCATGCTCAGCGTCGGCGCAGCACTGCACACCTCGGGTGCGGATGCCTATGTGGGCGGCCTGCTGGCCGGATGGGCAGGCAGTGTGACGCCTGTGTGGATCCTGGCCGGCATCTTCGTCTTCACCGTGGCGCTTTCCCAGCCCATGTCCAACCAGGCCGCTGCGGCACTGGTGCTCCCCATTGCGCTCCAGACAGCCACCCAGCTTGGTCTCGATGCCAGGCCCTTCGCCATGACCGTCGCTTTCGCGGCAGGTTGTTCTTTCCTCACTCCCCTGGAACCGTCCTGCCTGATGGTTTACGGACCTGGCGGCTACCGGTTCAAGGATTTCCTCATCGCGGGCCTGCCACTCACGCTCATCGTCATGGTGGTGACCCTGGTCATGGTGCCGGTCATCTGGCCGCTGCATCCCCGCTGAGAATCTCCAGTTTTTCACACTCATTCTTTCCTCCAACCCTCCCCCGCCCTCACATGGATGCCCAGCAACGTTCTTATCTCGCCTTCCTGCGGTTCTTCACCGCATTGCTGCTGGTGGCTGCCCTCTTCTTTGCCCAGGAGGTGCTCGTGCCCCTGGCACTCTCTGCCCTGCTGGCCTTCATGCTGAATCCGCTGGTGAAGCTGCTCTGCCGCTGCCGGCTACCCCGCGCTGTGAGCGTGGTGATCGTGACGATGCTGGTATTCACCCTCATGGGGTGTGTGTTCTGGATGGTCGGCAAGGAACTGCACCATCTGGCCAATGCCCTGCCCAACTACCGCCACAACATCCAGGAGCGCGTCTCCGCAGTCCGGCATGCCAGTGAGGGTGGTACCATCGCCCGGCTGCGCACCATGGTGGCAGACATCAGCACCTCCGCCCTGGATGTGGGTGCGGGCCGACAGACAGTCGCCTCCACCCATCCATCCTCCCCACCGCCCACCACAACCGACAAAGTCCAACCTCCAGAACAACAACCCGCCCCCCCACCCGTGGAAGGAGGCATGGCCTCCAAGATCCTCAACAGCTCACTTGCGTTTCTGGCCAACGGACTGGGAGTAGCGGCCGTGGTGATTGTGTTTGTCATCTTCATGCTGCTGCGACAGGAGGACATCAGCCAGCGCATCGTGGGGTTGGCAGGGTTCAGCCGCCTCACGACCACCAGTCGGGCGATGGACGAGATTGGAGGACGCATCAGTCGCTACCTGCTCATGCTGGCCACGGTGAATACGCTTTATGGCATCATGCTCGCCATCGGCCTGGCTTTCATAGGCCTGCCCTATGTATTGCTGTGGGGGGTGCTCGCCGCATTGTTCCGCTTCATCCCCTACATCGGCCCTTGGATTGTGGCCGTGCTGCCCATCAGCCTGAGTCTGGCCGTGTTTGACGGATGGACTCAACCCCTCATGGTCGCCGGATTGATCATCGCCCTGGAGTTGATCACGAACATGATCCTGGAACCCCTCCTTTATGGCCATAGCGTTGGAGTGTCAGACTTTGCGCTCCTGGTCGCGATCACCTTCTGGACCTGGCTGTGGGGCGGTCTGGGACTCGTCCTGGCCACACCACTCACCGTCTGCATCGTCGTGATTTGCAAATACATCCCCAACCTTGGCTGGGTAGATGTGCTCATGGGTGAAAAACAACCTCCCCAGGCCCATCTCATGGCGTTCCGTAGCCTCGTCGCGGGAGATGAGGACGCCTTCCAAAGCACCGTTGAGGATTCAATCGAACAAAATGGCGTGGAAGCCACGCTTGATCAGGTCATCCTGCCCGCCCTGGTGCTGACCCGACGCGAAGCTATGCTGGGCAAGCTGGATGAAGAGGAACAGAGGGAAGTGATCGAAACCATCCAGACCACCAGCCAGTATCTCCGCGAATGCCAGGCAGAAGCCTTGGAAGAAGCTCGCGAAAAAGAAGCGGCCGCCACCAGAGAAGAAGAAAAAGACAAGAAGAAGGAAGAGGAGAATACTGAAACCAGCGACGCGGATGCATCTGCCTTGGAAGACGCAACGGCAGACACCCCAGCCCCTTCACCCATCCCAATCTTTGCCCGTGCTCTTCATGGCCAGGTGGATGCCCTTGCGCTGGAGATGCTCGAAATTCTCCTGCCTCCCCAAATCGAACTTCAGGTCTCGGCCGACGACCGCCTTGTTGGAGAACTGGTGGAGAAACTCAACGACTCACGCCCTGCCCTCATGATCATCAGCGCCATGCGTCCTGGGTCCATCATGGCAGCGGAAACTCTCTGCCGCCGTCTGCATCACAAAATTCCAGGTTTGAAAATGCTCGTGTGCCGCTGGGGCCTGCCCGGCCAACAGGCCACGGCCAAGTCCCTGAAGGACGCCGGAGCCACCTGGGTGGCCACCAGCCTTGCGGAAGCTCGGGATGTCATCGTCGAGGCGACAGACACATAGCTGCCCGAGGCGATGCCTTTCGGTTCAATGTCCAGTGTTCCGCGTGACGGGAGTGAATCTCAAACCGAAGGAACACTTGAAAACGTGTCCCCGGTCCCCGCCGTACTGTACATGTAGCGACTCCCGAAAACGAAAATACGACCTCTCCCGTGCCGTCCCTCGCCCCCACGCCAACCGAAACCCTCGCCACAGCCCCTCTCCCAATCTGGCTGAAGACCACCGACGGCCATACGGTGCTCTGGCTGGACAGCGGACGAGAACTGCTGGCCGCCCAGCTTCAGGCCATCGAGGGCGCGCAAAGCAGCATCCGCCTGGAGCAATACATCTATCGAGCCTCCGACGTGGCCGAGCGCTACCGCGAGGCGATGACCGCCGCGGCCCGCCGCGGGGTGTCAGTCACCGTCCTCATCGACCACGCAGGCTCAATCTCCTTGCCCGGAGATTATTTCTCGGAACTGGAGTCCCTCGGAGGGAAGCTCGTCTGGTTCAACCCTGTCCGCCGCAGGTTCTGGTCTTTCCGCGACCACCGTAAGTTGCTGGTGGTGGATGATGATACTGCCTTCATCGGCGGTTGCAACATCGCCCCAGAGTATGAAGGCGACGGCATCACCGAAGGCTGGCGGGATGGCGGAATCGGCATTCGAGGTCCCGTGGTGCAGCACCTTGCCTGCGCCTTTGAGAAACAGGTGGACCAAGCCCCCAAACAGATCTGGAAGGTACGGCGGCAGTCCTCTTGGGGCCGCATCGAAGTGAGCCCAGAGGTCACCCTTCTGCTCACGCGACCTGGTTTTCACCAGAACGCCTTTGATGAAGCCCTGCGACGCGACCTCCACAACGCCCGCGACGTCGCCATCACCTGTGCCTATTTCCTCCCGCCCGGCCGGACCCGGCGCTCCCTGCAAAAGGCCGCTCACCGGGCCAAGCGCTTCCGCCTGTTGCTCGCCGGCAAATGCGATGTGCCGATGTTCCAGTCCGCCTCCCGCGCCCAATACCGGAAGTTCCAGGGCAAAGGGGCGCAAATCTACGAGTACCAGCCTCAAGTGCTCCATGCGAAGACCCTGGTGGTGGACGACGCCGTGTACGTGGGTTCATCGAACCTCGACCCCCGCAGTCTCTCCATCAACTTTGAACTCATGATTCGCATCGCGTCTCCGGAGCTGGCCCGTCAGGCCCGCGCCACCTTTGAGCGGGACCTCGATCACAGCAGCCTGGTGGAAAAAGTCCGCTGGCGACGCCCCACCACCTGGTGGAAACGTCTCAAGCAAAAAATTGCCTGGTGGCTCTTCGTCCGCCTCGACCTTTCCATCGCCCAAAGCATGCTGCAGGATGCCGAGCAACGTGGCGGGCGGACGTAGGTTCTTGGTTCTTGGTTCTTGGTTCTTGGTTCTTGGTTCTTGGTTCTTGGTTCTTGGTTCTTGGTTCTTGATTCTTGGTTTGAAGTTTGAAGTTTGAAGTTTGAAGTTTGAAGTTTGGAGCTTACCTCAGAACAGTGACCCACGAGCGATTCAGGGTTGTCAACCTCCCTCTCTCCCATGGATCTCCGCTCAGCTCACCCGTATTGGTTGCTAAAGAATGGACTCCAGGGTAGCTACCCTGCCCTGGAGCGCGATGCCCGGTGTGAAGTCCTGGTGGTGGGCGGAGGCATCACCGGAGCGCTGGTCGCCTACCATCTGGCTGAAGCAGGAGTGTCCACCATGGTTTTGGACCGCAGGGACATCGGTTGGGGAAGCACGGCTGCCAGCACCGCATTGCTGCAGTACGAAATCGACACCCCTCTGCATGAGCTGGAAGCAAAACTTGGCCGGGACCATGCGGTGCGCAGCTACCAGGCCTGTCGCGACGCCATCTACAAGATCCAGGCGTTGGTGAGCCATTTAGAAGACGACTGCGGCTTCAAAACCAAACCCAGCCTCTACTATAGCGGACTCAAACGGGACTTGCCGGGCATGAAGAAGGAGTTTGCCGCCCGGCGTCGGGCCGGCATCGCGGTTGAATGGTGGTCGTCCCGTCAGGTCATGGAGCAGATAACCTTCAAAAAGTCCTGCGCCATCTACTCAGAAGACGCCGCCCAGGTGGATGCCTACCGGCTCGCCCACACGCTGCTCCGAGCGGCGTGTCAGAAGGCTGCAAGGGTGCACGACCGAACTGGACTGGCAGGATACGAGGTTCAAGGCAACAAAGTCATCGCCACCACTGATCGCGGCACCACCATCCTGGCCCGTCACATCATCTTCGCCACCGGCTATGAGGCCCAGGGTGATCTGGATCAAAAGATTGTCTCATTGCACAGCAGCTTCGCCCTCGTCAGTGAGCCCGTCGCGGGCCGCGGCCCCATCTGGCATGAAGACTGCCTCATCTGGGAGCACGCCGATCCTTACCTCTACCTTCGCACCACGGAAGATCGACGCATCATCATCGGAGGTGAGGATGAGGACTTCCGTGACGCCGACCGTCGCGATGCCCTCATCGAATCCAAATCGGCTACCTTGCTCCGCAAATTTCGGCACCTCTTCCCAGACATCCCTTTCGAGGTGGCGTTTGCGTGGGCTGGCACATTCGGCGAAACGAAGGATGGCCTCCCCTACATTGGCCAGACCCCCGAGTTTCCCCGCGCCAGCTTTACCCTCGGGTTTGGCGGCAATGGCATCATTTACAGCCTCATTGCTGCGGAAATCGTGCGGGATGAGATCCTGGGGCGGAAGAACGAACAAGCCGATCTGTTCTGTTTTGGAAGATAGGGGCAATCGCCCATCCCCACATTTCAGAACCAAACAATTTTCATCCGCAATCAATGTCCAAACCGGCGCCATATGCCATTCGGCATATTTATTGTTTGGCCCTATCCCCATAGGTTCATTCTGTTCTGTCCTCATAGAATCGGCGCCATAGGACATGAATCTCCATTCTTACATCGAACCCTGCAGCGTCCCCACTCCCATCCTTCCTCCCCATGGCTGACCTTAGCGACTTTCTTGTGTACACCGGCGAGCTGGCTCCTGGCATCTACCTCCCAGACCACATTCCGCCTGTCACGGGCTTCAGGCAGCAGATCAAAGAACTGCAGATTTTCCCGGGACCCAGCAGCATCCGAGTGAGGTTTCGCACGTTGTACAAGGCCCATGCCGCCTCCGTGGCCCTCTACCGCGTGGTCAGCGGGGATTTCAACGCGGACAAGCAGCATTTCGCCGCCCTTCGACTCGGCCCGCCGGACACCCGTCAATTTGATCTTTACATCACCACTGGAGGTCTAAACCGGATCGAAGCCGATACATCATACTGGGTGGAGGTAAGTTGTCGGGATCAACAGGGCAACGAGTTGCTTCCGGGTTACATCGCCGTCGTGCGCCAGATGCGCACGTGGAAACGGAATGTTGAGATGTTCGTGGATCACATCCGCGTCCATGCCGACGCCGATCCCCGAGGCAGCGGCGAGTTGTTCTTCCAGGTACGGGTATGGGATGCCATAACCCGGCAGCGGGTGCAGGACAACTCGACCGGCCAGTTCGATGTGAGTGACGGCGCAACGATTGACCCCGCCTTCACGGTTCCGTTCGCCCCCAACTTCCCCTGGCTCCGGGTGAAAGAACGCACTCGCATAGAAGGAGCCCACAACCGGTACGGCGTCTTTATCGGAGGCTGGGATGATGATTCCAAGGACTTCTTCAACATCTTCCCCTCAGCAGGCATTACCCTGGTCGTCCATCCTCCGGCCGACATGCCTTACGAGCCCTACGAGGAGTCCAAAAGCACCGACACGGATGACTCCGCCAGGAAGTTCGTTTTCATCGACCTGCCGGACGCCGTGGGCACGTTTCCCATCACCACGCCGATCGAACTGGTTCGTGGAAAGTTCAGGTTTACAGCCTACTACACGATCATCAGTGAAGTCTTTGCCAGCGCACAACCTTTACGCTGGTCCATGTCTGGAGCCTGGAATGAACCAGACCGGTGGTCGATTGAGGTTGGTGATTCCTCGACCCCAGCAGCTCGTCGTGCTGCCACTGACAATTTCAAAAAGCTCATCACCACGCACATCTCCCGCACTGCCGCAGGTGGGCTGGTGTTGGCAAACAGTGCTGATTCCGTAACTCTGGGGGCAGAACAGATTTCAGGACAGTTCGATTCGGTCCAAGTAATTCCTCCTGCCAGTCCAGACAAGCCCTCCTTTCTGCTCGCCCTGGATCTCAAGCAGGGCCTGAGGCTGGCCGAAATGCACACTGGCAGCGATTCACCACGGCTGGTCTGGCGCAAGCAAACAGTGGCAGTGAAAGGCAGGTGCTTCGTGCAGGGACTTCCCCCGCAAACACGAGCAGTCAAAAAGAACCGGGGGAAGACTCTCCCCTCTCCTGCGGGTTCCGCCCCATCATCATGGGGAATTTTTGCGCTGTCTGACAAGGGCACACCCTTGCGCATCCATCCTGATGGATCCAGTGAGGCACTCGGCCCCGTGACCAAGGCCCAGCCAAAGCATCTCTTCGCCCACCCCTCCAGCGAAGGCTGGCATGTCGTTCTTCTCGATGAGAAAGGAACCTGGCAGGCCACCTCCGCCCCAGCTTCAAAGAATGCGAAGACTCGTGAATGGATCACCCTGCCTCCTGAACTTGGGACCATCACCTCTCTGATCCCGCTTCCTGATGGGCGTGCCGTATACCTCGGCATGGATGATCAACGGAACGTAGGAGTCTGGAGCCCCGGTGTGAAAAAAGTACGGCACTTCGGGAAATGGGAGGACTTGCTACCAGACGAGATCACTCCCCCAGAGGCGGGATAGATCAGCGGTCTCTACACAAAGGCTTCAAGATGGTCTGACATCATCGGGGACCAGTACATCGCCCCCTCCAACTACCAGACGGCCCTCTCGCAACGCGGCTACGAAAGCATACGCTCTACAGGGCAGCGGTTGGACCAGCGTGTTACCGCCCAAGACCACGGAAGAGGCGGTTTGCTTTACCGTCGAGCGCGACCGACTTTGCTGGCAAAGCGCCCCACTCGCACCGTCGCCTACTGCCATCACCCCGCTCATTTTGATCGGATTGATGTGCCCTCCTGTCGCCTGAATGTGGATTTTAGAAAGGTGGATGTGTTTGCAGGACGTAGTTTTGGCTCTCAACTACCATTTTGCACTGGCGAATTCCATCCCCTCTTTCCCACGACCATGTCCAACGCTGACTCCGCCCCCGCCCCTGCTCCACAAGACATCGCCTCCCGCCGTTTCGTGACCGCCACAGAGAAGGTTGACTTCGTCTCCCCTTGGACTCTGGAGGAGTGGCTGTGCCGGAACGACATCGTGAACAACCAGGAACTGCTCATGGTGCGGGCTAACATGGAGCCGTTTCACTCCCACCCCTTTCACACGCACCCAACACGGGAAGAGATCATCTACATCGTCTCCGGCCGGGCCGAGCAATGGGTGGGCAAGGAAAAGCGCATCCTCGGCCCCGGTGAAATCGCCTTCATCCCCAAGGGAGAAGTTCATGGCACCTACAACCCTTTCAACGAGCGCCTTGTCTTCCTGGCCATTCTCTCCCCGGCCAAGGCCGACGAACCCGGCATCGTGGATGTGAGCAACGAAGAACCCTGGAAATCCCTCCGTCCGGAGACGGCATAGGGAGAAGCTTTTTAGACAGAACTAATGGAATTAACAGAATTGGGATCCCCGGAGATTCAATTCAATCTCCTCGAACCCGCGCCAGCCTGAATTCCAATTTTGTAAATTCTGTTACTTCTGTCCAAATCAAAGCTCCCCTCAGTCATCCTGTTAATCTGTTAAAAATCTTGTCAATCCTGTCACTTCTTTGTCGCCGCCCCCTGGCTCTCAAAATCGAATTCAAGCGGCTTCGGGTGCTCCGTCCTCAACACCTGGGTGTCCCCGTTCTCCTTCTGTAATTTCTCCAGCAGAGTCCGCATTCGGTCGATTTCTTCCGCATGCCCCGGCTCCTGCGCCAGGTCCCTGGTCTCCGCCGGATCTGACTTCAGATCATAGAGCTGCATCTTGTTCACCTGTGGATACACGATCAACTTCCACTGATCATCCCGCACGGCCCGCTGCACTTTCCGATAGCCCGTCATGATCGCCTGCCGGCGAGTGGTTTCCTCGCCTTTGAGCACCGGTACCAGACTGAGTCCTTCGCTTCCTTCGGGAGCATTCACTCCCGCCAGTTCCCCCAGAGTGGGATAGACATCCAGCAGGTAGCAGAGAGACGCCCGCTTCTCCCCTTTTGGCACACCCGGTCCTGCCAGGATCAGGGGCGAGTGCATGGAGTGGTCGTAAAGGCTCTGTTTCCCCATCAGCCCGTGACTGCCGATTGCCAGTCCGTGGTCGCTGCTGAAGACGATGATCGTTTTTTCATCCTGGCCGGTTGCTCGAAGGGCCTCCAAAATTCTGCCAATCTGCGAGTCCATAAACATGATCGCCGCATAGTAGTCCGCCAGCTCCTGCCGGATCACCGCCTCAGTGCGCGGCCAGGGGGCAAGCTTCTCATCCCGCACCGTCATTTCACCATTGTTGAAAGGGTGCACGGGCAGGAAATTTTCCGGCACCGGCGGCTTGCTGGCGTTGGTCCGTTCATGCCACTCTACCGGGGCCTTCCGGGGATCATGAGGCGCATTAAAAGCCACGTAGCAGAGCCAGGGTTGAGCAGCCTGCTTTTGTGCCTGGACAAAGTCCACCGCCTTGTCGGCAAAGAGCTCCACGCAGTGCTTCTCCACTGTGCGCCGGTTCACAAACTGCCTCGGCCCGCCCTGCTCCGGAGAAGCCATGTCCTGCACGGGGATCGCATCTGGATTGCCCATTCCTCCAAGGAAAACCGCCTTCCCGTCCTGGAACATCCGCAGCGCAGAGGGAGCTCCATTGTGCCACTTTCCTGTCATGAACGTCCGGTAGCCAGCGGAGGCAAAGCTCTCCGGCCAGGTGGGCACACCTTTGAGTTGCTCCTGCACGCGATAGAGCGTGCGCCCACTCATCAACATCGCCCGGGAGGGCACACAGACCGCCCCTTGATTGGAACCCATGCAGTAGGCGCGGGTAAAGGTGGTGCCCTCCATGACCAGACGGTCCAGATTGGGCGTCTGCAAGTGAGTGTTGCCCAAGGCGGCAATCGTGTCCGCCCGTTGATCGTCGCTGAACAGGAACAGCACATTGGGCCGTTCGGCTGCCGTCAGGGCCGCGGTCAATACCATTGCCATCCACACGGCAGCGAACCAGAAAAAACACTTCATCAGACCCTCCTAAACGCGCGCCACCCGGCCAGCTGTCATGTAAATTTTTTCCTTCGCCAAACGCGCCCCAACCGTGTATTCCCGGAGAATGTTCAAGAAACTCATCGCACCACTCACGCTGCTAGCCGTCGTGGCGGCCATGGCGTTCTCCGCCACCACGCCGCCGAAGCGCAAGATCCTCTTCTTCACCAAATCCAGCGGATTCGAGCACTCCGTCATCTCCTGGAAAAAAGGCCAGCCCAGCTACGCGGAAGGCGTGCTCACCGAACTCGGCAAAAAGAACAACTGGGAGTTCACCTACTCCAAAGACGGCTCCCTCTTCAGCAAGGACTATCTGGCCCAGTTCGACGCCGTCTTTTTCTACACCACCGGCGACCTCACCACGCCCGGCACCGACGGCCAGCCCGCCATGACGCCCGAGGGCAAGCAGGCGCTCTTCGACTACGTGCGCAGCGGCAAAGGTTTCATCGGCTCCCACTCGGCCAGCGACACCTTCCACACCGACAACGAATCCAAAAAGGGTCCGGAGCGCTTCCTCAACCACGGCGACAAGGCGGACCCGTATGTGCGTTTCCTCGGTGCCGAGTTCATCAAGCACGGTGCCCAGCAACCGGCCAAGATCACTGTGACCAATCCCAAGTTCCCTGGCTTTGAGAACGTGGGCAAGGAGTACAGCTTCCCCGAGGAATGGTATTCGCTGAAAGATTTCACGCCAGACATCCACGTGCTGAGCACAATCGACTCCCCCTCCATGAAGGGCGATGAATACAAGCGTCCCGCCTTTCCGATCACCTGGGCCCGCAAGGAAGGTGAAGGCCGCGTCTGGTACACCGCCATGGGCCACCGCGAAGACGTCTGGACCAACCCCATCTTTCAGGACATCCTGATCGGCGGAATCAAGTGGGCACTGGGTGATGTGAAGGCCGATGTGCCGCCGAATCTCAAAGAAACGGCACCCGAAGCTCACGTAAACCCTCCCTACGTAGAGCCCAAGCCCCCGGCACCCAAGCCAGCCAAGCCCGCCGCCCCTGCGCCGGCCGCTGAGAAGAAACCGTAAAGGCTGGTCAAGCCAGTCCGGCCCATTTACTGGAGCCCAACGTCGGTCTGCCCCTGGCAGATGACGTTGGGTTTTTTGTTGCCGGAAGGTTCGGGTTATTGCATCAAACCTGACCCCCCACCCACCACCCCTTTCGCACAAAAAAAGTTCGCTGAAATGCCTCCATTCCCATGTCATGGTCGTATTTCTGCTTGCCCACAGCTTTCCGCCTCCTATGGATGCGGGTTCGTCCCCATGCCCCCCGCCCCTGGAACAGCCCTCCCCCGGCCCCATGTCAGCACTCCCATGCTCGCCGCAGGGGGACTGCTGTTGCTCGCCTGGGCTGGCACCGGCTGCTCCACCGTCCCGCAGAAAAATGCTGCCCGGACCACGCCGGTCACACGCCAGGGTGCTGTAACTTTTCCGTCGGACATCCAGCGCCGACTGGTCCCCCGCCAGACGCCAGACTTTCTCACTCACGGTGAGCTCGTGGCGTTGAGCAAGGACCCGGTTCCAAAGGGAGCCACTTCCCAAAAATTGGAACGCTTTTGGCGCACCCCAATTGTCAGCAACGAGGCCTATCTTTCCGGCCGACGTCCCCATGTGCAGAGCACCCCTGCTCTCGGTCCGGTACTGAGAGTGGCGACGTGGAACATCGAGAAATCGCTCAACATCACCCAGGTGGCGACGGCTCTGACATCCCCAGCCGCCTACACCGCGATGATCAACGAGAAGCGTGCCCCGGCCGGTTCTCGCTTGCGGGAGGAGATGCTGCACCAGCGCCAGCGTCTGGCCAGCGCGGACATTGTGTTCCTTCAGGAGATGGACATTGGGGTGAACCGCTCCGGCTATGTGGACGCCGCCCGCACCCTTGCCCAGGCGATGGGTATGAACTACGCCTACGCCCCGCAGGCGCTGGAGATTGATCCCGTGCTTCTCGGTCAAGAGCCCCGGCCTGACAGCCCGGCAGGCAAGCCAAAGTATCACAGCGTGGACCCGGCCCGATACAAGGGAGTGTTTGGCTCCGCGATCCTCTCACGCTACCCGATTGTGAAGGTCGAGGCCTTTCAGCTCAAGACCCAGCCCTACGACTGGTACAAGGACGAACAAAAACGCGCCGACATTGCCGAGCATGGCCGCCGCGTTGGCTCGGCGCTGGTCTTCGACAACGACATCACTCGCGAGCTCAAGGTGGGCGGTCGCAACTTCTTCCGCGTGGATGTGGCGGTGCCCGGCGCTCCTGGAGGAGTTGTTTCCTTGATCAACAACCACCTGGAGATCAAAACGCTGCCGAAGCATCGTGAGGCCCAGATGGTGGAGATCCTGGGCTACATCAAGAGCATTCCGCATCCCGTGATCATGGCTGGAGACCACAACTCCGCGCCCAATGACGTGAGTCCCACCTCTGTGGAGCGGGTGATCTGGCGTCAGATCGACACCCCAGCCAGCTTTGTCTCCACCGCATCCAACGTTTCCGGCCTGGTCTGGGGCACGGTCATACCACTGTACCGGGAGCGTGGAGTGGTGAATGCGATGAAGAACTTCCAGAGCCCCCTGGCTCCGAATGTTCCCATCCTCTTCCCCAATCGCGTGGTGGGCCTCTTCAACCGTGTGAAGGAGTTCCGCTTTGATGATGGGAGCACCTTTGATTTTCGCGGCGACAGGGAGCGCTCGATCAATCGCCGCAAAGGCCTGCTGGCCAACAGCAACGACCGTCGCCTGAAGGGCCAGGTCACCAGCTTCAGCGTCCGTCGTCCCATCGGCCCGCTGGGACGCTACCGGCTGGATTGGTTCTTCGTGAAGTCCAGCCTGCTTCAGGATCCGCGTGACAAGAAAGGCCCATACCAGTTTGCCCCGCACTACGGCGAGACGCTGGCGGAGTTCAATGAGCATCTGAGCAAGCAATTTTCCGATCATCGCCCGCTGGTAGTGGATCTTCCGCTCAACGAGCCCGCACTGGATCACGAGGGATAGACCAGCCCTTCGGATATCACAGGGAGCCCTTGGTTTCCCGCAAGGCTTCGGCATGAGCTGCCGTCTTGTGCATGGTTGCCTTTCCTCACGCCATGTCCGCCCTGCTCTCCGCACGCCCCCTGGTTGCCGCGCTGCTCCTCTGTGGCAGCGCTCTCCTGCCCGCCCAATCCAACCCGGCGGACGATCCGCTCGCCCCCTGGCGAACAGGCGTGCGCATCCGCCCCGTTTCTCCCGACAAGGAGCGCCACACCGTCCATTCCTATTTCAACACCTGCCCGGAGAGTCCTGATGGTAGCAAAGTGCTCTTCTTTGTCTCGACCGCTCCGGATGGTCACTCCGGGGAGGTGTGGATCCGCGACCGCAAGACCGGCGAGGAACGCAGACTCGGCAATCCACTGAAAGCTGAGGACGCCCACCGCGTCGCCTGCCAGCAGTGGGTGAACGGCGGGCGCACCGTCACCTACCATGGAGAGCGTGATGGCCGGTGGTTCGTCGCTGCCGTGAATGTGGACGACTCCCCTCCCGTGGAACGCATCCTGGCCCAAGATCGTCTCAGTGGCTGGGGCCAGCCGCAGGGCCAGGTGGTCCCCCTCTATGGCCAACACTGGAATCCCGGCCCACACCGCAACCTCGAACTGGTGAACGTGGTCACCGGGGAAATCACCACCGCGCTGAAGGTGGAAGACGTGACCCGGCAATATCCGGAATGGTTCTCCAAAGCCTATGCTGGCAAGGAAGTGTCCATCTTTTTTCCGGTACTGAGTCCGAAGCTTGACCGGGTGTTTTTCAAGATGGCTGCCGCCAGTGGCCCAGACCCGCGCAGCGGCGCTGCCAGCGTGCGCCAGGGCCTCATTTGCTACGACTTGAAGAACCAGCGCTTCCTCTACCAAAACGAACGCTGGGGCCACCCCTCCTGGCATCCCGACGATCGCCACATCGTGGAGACGGCTTTCACCATCTTCGACAGTGACAATGGCAAAGCAACGCGTACTCCGGGGCTGCCCGCGGCCCGGGGAGATCACCCGTCCGCCAGCCCGGATGGGCGCCTTCTCGTCACCGATACGACGATGGACCGGTTTGGAAGCGACTCCAACCACTGGGGCATCATCCTGGCCGACGCACGCGGTGGCCAGCACCTCATGCTCCATCAGTTTAAGAACGACGAAGGTGCCCGTTCCTGGAGGCGCTCCCACCCCCATCCGATTTTCAGCCCAGACGGCAAGCGCATCTACTTCAACATCAGTGAGGGCCCTTGGACCCGTCTTTACGTGGCGGAGATCACATCAGCGCAGCCCTGATGCCGACGGCGGCAGGGGCAACTGGATGATTTGGCGAAATTTCGCCCTGCTCCTGCGCGTCTCCTTAGCCCGCCCTGCTCCTGCGATGCGCAGCACGGTGCGCGTCTCCAGCCATGATTCACCCATCCCCTCTTCCCTTCGCAGCCGCCCTTCTCGGCCTGCTGCTCACTGGTGCCACCTGCCTTTCTGCAGAGGAGCCCCCCGTGCCCCCCCAGCTCAACCTCCGCTACAAGGAGAGCAGCCCCGCCCTCACGGACTATGAAACTACCCGCTGCAAGCTGGACCTCTACGCCCCCGCCGGCGCCAAGGAGCCTCTCCCGGTGATCGTCTGGTTCCATGGCGGTGGCATCACTGGTGGCGACAAGGGAAGCAAGGACACCGCGGCCGTGGTCACCCGCATGGCACAGGATGGCTTTTTGGTGGCCTCCG
Organism: Verrucomicrobium sp. BvORR034; assembly: GCF_000739635.1. GTDB lineage: Bacteria > Verrucomicrobiota > Verrucomicrobiia > Verrucomicrobiales > Verrucomicrobiaceae > Verrucomicrobium. The sequence continues at coordinate 90,810 of NZ_BATQ01000136.1, forward strand.
TAAATTACCGCCTGAGCCCCAAGGCCACCTACCCCGCCTATCTGGAAGACGCTGCCGCCGCCGTGGCCTGGGTGCTGAAGAACGCCGCCGCTCATGGGGGTGATCCTAAGAAAATCTTCGTCGCGGGACACTCCGCCGGCGGTTACCTTACCACCATGCTCGCGCTGGATGAACGCTATCTGGGCAAGCACAACCTCAAGCCAGAGGACATCCGCGGATACATTCCGGTCGCAGGCCAGATGATCACCCACGCCGCGGTCCGTGCTGAACGTGGCATCGCCAAGACCACGATGATCGTGGACGAGGCCGCGCCGCTCTATCATGTCCGCAAAGACATTCCTCCCATGCTCATCCTCTATGCGGAGAAGGACATGCTCCTGCGGGCCGAAGAAAATCGCTTCTTTGCCGAGGCTCTCACCGCCGCAGGCTGCAAGAACTTCCAGATCCAGCAGGTGGACGGCCACGACCACGGCGGCGTGGGCAACCGCATGGCAGACCCCAACGACTCCGGCCGCGCCATGATGGTCAAGTTCATCAAGGAGCACCTGTAATCTCTTTTCACTACCTACCTCTTACCGCTCACCACTTACCAGTCACCGCTCCCATGCTCCGTCGCGCCATTCTCCTCCTCCCTTTCCTCGCCCTCTTTGCCCCACTGCTTCTCGCAGAAGAGGCGGCACCGTCCACCGTCAAGCTGCTCACGGTCGGCAATAGTTTTTCCGCGAATGCCACCAAGCATCTGCCCGGCCTGGCCAAAGCCGCGGGCAAGAACTTGATCCACACGCCGCTGGTTATCGGCGGTGCCAGCATGCAAGTGCATCTGGACAAGGCCAAGCTGCACGAAGCTAATCCCGCTGATCCAAAAGGACTCTACACGAACAAGCGCGGCCTGAAGGAATGGCTCGCCGCCGAACAATGGGATGTCGTCACCATTCAGATGGCCAGCGTCAAGAGCCATGACATTGCCAACTACCGGCCCTCCGCCAGCGAGTTGCGCGACTACATCAAGAAGTTCGCCCCCAAGTCCGAGATCGTGGTGCACCAAACATGGGCCTACCGGGTGGATGATCCCCGTTTCACCAAGCCCACCGGCCAACCCGGCGAACCTGCCACCCAGGAAGCCATGTACCAAGGGCTCACCAGCGCCTACAACACCATCGCTCAGGAACTCGGCGGACTTCGCATCATCCCCACCGGCGATGCCTTTCACATTGCCGACAATGATCCCCAATGGCAGTTCCAGCCAGACACCGTCTTCAATCCCAAAGCTGCCAAGCAGGGCGAACTGCCCAATCAGAAGCACTCCCTGCACATGGGCTGGCAGTGGAAAAAGGGCAAGGATGGCAAGACCACCCTGGCCATGGACGGCCATCATGCGAACATCGCCGGTGAGTATCTCGGTGGCTGCTGCTTTTTTGAAGTCCTCTTCAAGCAAAGCTGTGTGGGCAACACCTATGTGCCAAAAGGCCTGACTGCCGAAGACGCGCGCTATCTTCAGGAGACAGCGCACAAAGCCGTGGCCGCAAGAGGCATCGAGACGACAGCCGTCAAAGCCGCCGCGGTGAAGTAATCAGGAGATTCACTCATTCGGGCGTGGGCGGTCGATGCCCCCCACGCCCTTTTTGTGTTCATCAGGCTTGTCGCTCTGGTGTCGCAAGCCGATCCAGCCTAGCGAACTTCTCACTCCCCACCTCCTCCACCTGGCGGCGTCCCGATGCATCGGGACTTCGGGACTGTGGTGAGCATCACCGCTTTGGTGCCCTTTGTGATTTCCTCTTACCCTTTGCTGCCCAGCAGAGCCCATCTCCCACGCACCACATCCCCCGTCACACACCCCGACCATTCCACAACCATCACTAAACCCTTCTCCCTCTTCCTTTTTCCTTATCCCTCTCCCAGTACTTTTATACCCAATTCCCACCCATCTCTGACCGGCTCGGTCTCAACAGGATAGATCTCCTTAACCTGTCTGGTAGTGATGCATCCGCCTCGCACGCGCACTCCTGCGCCGTTCGCTTACAGATTTCTGCTTCATCACCCTCCAATTCCCCGCCCCATGGCCGATTCCCCTTCCCCCTCCCACTCATCCCCCGAAGCCACCCCGGATTCTCCGCGACGTGAGTTTTTGCGGCGGGCAAGCCTCGGCCTTGTTGGCTTGCCTTTTGCCCCAGCTTTTTTGAGTACGGCCCCGGGTGCCAGAATTCTCGCCGCAGCGCCTGCAGCTACTCCCGCCCCCGTCACCACCACAGCCGCGGCTTCCCCAGCACTGGCTCCGCTCAATCGCTTTCCACGCATGATGCAGGAATGGCTGGTGAACCAGGTGCGCACGATCGAATCCCAACAGAACGAGAAACGGGCCGCCCTCAAAACTCAAGCCGATGCTGAAGCCTATGTCGCGTCTGTGCGTGAGCGCATTCGCACCTGCTTCGGGCCTGAGCCGGAAAAGAGTCCACTCAACGCCAAGGTCACCCGAACTGTAGAACGTGACACCTACCGCATTGAGAACGTCATCTTCGAAAGCCGCCCCGGCCTCTTCGTCACAGGAAACCTCTACGTGCCCCTCGGTCGCACGGGAAAAATGCCCGGCGTTATCGGGGTCTGCGGACACTCTCTCAACGGCAAAGCAGCCGACGCCTACCAGAGCTTTGCCCAAGGACTCGCCCGCCTTGGCTATGTTTGCTTCATCATTGATCCCATTGGCCAGGGTGAGCGCTTCCAGTATCTGGCCGAGGGCACGTTGAAGTCCCGGTTCAGCCCTGGCGTGAGCGAACACATCCAATCCGGCAATCAACAGGCACTGGTGGGCGAGTTCCTCGGTGCATGGTTTGCCTGGGATGGCATTCGCGCTCTGGACTACCTGCTCACCCGCCCTGAAGTCGATCCCAAGCAAATCGGCCTCACGGGCAATTCCGGTGGCGGCACCCAGACGACGTGGATCTGCGGACTGGACCCACGCTTCACCATGGCCGCACCAGCCTGCTTCGTCACCACCTTCCGCCGCAACGCGGAGAACGAGCTGCCCGCCGACACGGAGCAATGCCCGCCAGCCGCCCTGGCTCTCGGCCTGGACCACAGTGATTTCCTCGCTGCCATGGCCCCCAAGCCCGTCGTCATCGTGGCGCAGGAGAAGGACTTTTTCGACGTACGAGGCAGCATGGAGGCCTATGAACGCCTCAAGCACCTCTACGCTCTGCTGGGCAAGCCGGAAAACATTCAGCTCCACATCGGATCAGACTACCACGGCTATTCCCGGGAGAACCGCGAAGCCATGTACCGCTTCTTCAACAAGGTGACGGGCGCGTCTGCCGTCACGAGCGAGCCCGACCTCGTCATCGAAAAGGACGAGACGCTCTGGTGCACCACAAGCGGGCAGATCAGCGAGTTAAAGCCTCGAACCGTCGCTTCGCTCACTGCCGAAACCGCAAAACAACTCGCCACCACCCGCCCCCGCCTGACTGGAGCCAAACTCGTGGAGGCCGTCAAGAGCACGCTCAAACTCACTGCAGAGGCACTCGGCACCACCGTGCCTGACTACCGCATTCTCCGCCCATCCAGCGGACGCAAATATCCCGCCAAGGGCAGCAGCACCTATGCGGTGGAAACCGTGCCCGGCATCCAGGCGCTCGTCACCCGGCTTTATGACGCCTCGCTTGTCTCCCGCCCTCCACAAGGCGGCAGCAAGGCCGTCCTCTACGTCGCCCACCGCTCCGCCGACGCCGAGCTCCGCTCAGAACCTCTCGTGGCAGAACTTGTGACCAGCGCCGCAGACATTGCGGTCTATGCCTGCGACGTGCGCGGCGTTGGCGAATCTCTGCCTGACACCTGCGGCGCAGATCAGTTCCTGAAACCCTACGGCAGCGATTATTTCCTCGCCGCCCACTCGATCATGCTGGACCGCCCCTACCTCGGCCAGAAGGTCGGCGACCTCCTCCGGGTCATTGCCTGGCTCAAGGCCCAGGGGCATCAAGACATCCACCTCGCCGGACGCGGCTGGGGGGCACTTGCAGCTGCTTTCGCCGCTCTTCTCTCCCCTGCGGTGACTCAGGTCACCTTGAAAAATGCTTTGGAATCATTCGAAGGCGTCGCCACCACAGAGGACTACAAGTGGCCCTACGCGGCGCTGCTTCCCGGAGTGTTGAAGCAATTCGACCTGCCCGACGTCTACGCAGCCCTTCAAGGTAAGAAACTGGAGAACCTCGAGCCTTGGGGTGCCATGGACGGGATGGGAGCTTAGGACCGCCTCAGCGATCTGCCTCCGATGGAGGAGGCAGATTCCATCGCCAAGTCACTCATCATCTTCTCCGTCTGGCGGCGCAGCCGCTTTGGGACTGCGGTGAGAATCACCGCTTTGGCTACGACTTGCGACGGCCCACCGCCGTAGCTGCCCTCACCGGAACCCAACGCCTTCGATCGCCCCCATTGTCACTTTGGTTCACACAGGACTCCCGAAAGCGGCGATTCTCGCCGCAGTCCCAAAGATGCTTCGCATCCAGGTGGAGTTGCTCAGGAGGTAAAGGGCACCAGAAGCCTGCCTTCGATGTCACGAGAATGTGACAGGCGACCACCGCCCACTTCGCTCCCATACCGACGGGGACCGTCGGACTGAGCCAGCGTCGGGAGTAGTCCGGTTGTCCCAACCGGGTCAAGCGCCGCACGGATGCACGCCCATACTGCCGGTCCAGATGTTCTCAGGCAGGAGGTCGCACTGAGCGCCAACGCCTCGTCCCTCCACAATTCCCGTCCAAAATCGGCCGGATTTGTCCTTTTCTATGGGACCGCTCCACTCGCCGCTTAATTGCTTGCAAATCGAAACATCACCTCTGAAACACCCCCTACCTCAAGACGTATTCTTCCACCGCATTCACCAGCGCTTCCTCACTGAACCCGCCCTGGCCTGACTGCCTTCCTCGTCTTCCCGTGTTCCCCCAAATGCGGCAGGACGTTCAGATGACTCGCCCCCAATGATTGCTCCGTCCTGGAATCCGCTCCGCCCCACCGCACCCCGCTCCAAATTCTCCTCCCTGCTCCGCCCCCGCCTCTCGATGGCGCTGGCAGTGCTGGGTGCCAGCGCCAGTCCCATCGGTCTGGCAGGAGCCGCTGAACCGTCCGCCACAGCCAATTGGGAAAAGGACATTCGCCCCCTCTTCACCCAGTATTGCTATGACTGCCACGGCGGCAAGAAGACGAAGGGCGGCGTGAATCTCAAGACCTTGGACGCAGATCCCAAGGTGGGCACCGAGTTCGAACTCTGGAAGAAGGTTAAGGACTCCATGCATGGCGCAGAGATGCCGCCGGAGGATGATCCCCAACCGAAACCCGAGGAAAAGGCCCGTCTCATGGCGTGGCTGAACCACTCGCTTGAGGCTGCGGCGCTGGCCAATGCAGGCGATCCCGGCGTGGTGACGATCCGTCGGCTCACCAATGCCGAATACGACAATACGATTCGCGACCTCACTGGCCAGGACTACAAGCTTGCCAAGGAATTCCTGCCCGACGGCGGGGGCGGCGAAGGCTTCTCAAATGTGGGCGACGTGCTCTTTGTCAGCCCGCAGCAGCTCGACAAGTACCTCGCGGCAGCCCGACATCTGGCAGATCATGCCAGCATCCTGCCCGGGCGGGGCATCAGCTTCCAGAGTCAACGCGTCGGCCTGCGCGGACCGGAGCAGATCCGGGATCAGGCGGAGCAGTCGCTCTACGTCTGGTACCAGAAGATGGCGGCCCCCTACCTGCCCAAGGATGGGGACGACATGCGCGAAGGCGACTACATGCTTGCCTGCTGGAGGTTCAAACATCGCGAGCAGACCGGAGCTACCACCCTGGAGGCACTGGCCAAAGAGGCCGGTCTCTTCCCCGCCTTTCTGGAGAACTGGTGGACGATGCTCAACAACGACAAGAGCAACTCTCGGTTCCTGGACATCACGCGCAATGCCTGGAAGGACTTGCCTGGCCCAGATGCGGCCAAGCCCCAGGAAGTGCCCTCAGGGGTCCGCGAGAAGATCCTCGCCATTCAGGCAGAGCGTCGCTCGTGGTGGGACCCCAAGCGCCCCGGCACGGGCGTGCAACGCATGCAGCAGGATGCCGACGGATTGCGCCCCTATGGCTTCGTTCGTGATGTAACCGGGCACAGGGAAGTGAAGCTCGTCGCCGGAGATCTCGGCGACGGCAATCGCGGGGACTGGGTCCATTTCACGGAGCTGATGGTGACCCGTGGCAAGAAGACAGAACCCTACCTCGTGTGGCTGCGCCGCCAGATGGATGTGGACCGTAAGGCCCTCCAGAATCCGGGAGCCGATGCCGCCGCACTGAACCAACGTATCGCCACGGGTGAGAAGGTGCTGGCCCAGTTTGGCAAGAACCCTTTGGGTCCTGCCGTCAATGCCGACACGCTCGTCGTGCAGGCCCCCCAGGTGATTCCCCTCCCCCTGCCGGAGGATGCCACCCTTTTCCGCGGCAAGGGCAGACTGGTGCTTGAGGGCCCAGACAGCGACTTCGCCACCATGCAATGGACGGCCGTAGTCGGCAATGCCCCCGACCCGCAGGAGATTCTCCCAGGCGTGCTCACCCTCTGGAAACGCCAGACGGAAGCCGCCCGCAACACCATGGTGGACTTCAGCCGGATGAAGACCGCCTTCCCCGACGAATACCTGCGCCGGATGGAAGAAGTCTCGCGCAACTTCCAACGCGGCGGCAAAGGCCCGGGCGTGTACTACCTGAGTGATGTGCAGCTCGCCTCCCTCATCTCTCCCCAGGAGAAGGACCGCATGACCCGCATGCTCACCGACTGGAGGTTGGTGCGCTCTCTCAAGCCCAATCCCAAAGACCTGAATGAATGGGACGAGAATCTCAAGGGCCACCTGCTGCACTTTGCCAAGAAAGCCTGGCGTCGCCCGCTCACGGATGGTGACAAGCAACAGATCACGCAGCTCTATGGTGATGCCCGGGCCCGCGACCTGGATCGCGAGTCTGCTGCTCGCGAGGTCCTGGTGCGCATCTTCATCTCCCCGGATTTCGTGTTCAAGCTGGAGGAGGCCAATGAGCCGGGCGAGCACCCGGTGAAGCCGTGGGAGCTGGCCACCCGGTTGAGTTATTTTCTGTGGTCTTCCGTCCCAGACGCGCGACTCACTCAGACCTCCGCGGATGGCAGCCTGCTCAAGAAGGAAACCCTTGCCGCGGAAGTACAGCGCCTGCTGCGTGATCCGCGAGCCCGCGCCCTGGCAGACGAGTTCGCCGGCCAGTGGCTGTCCTTCAACGGCTTCTCCAAGCACAGCACCGTGGACGGCGGGAAGTTTCCCGAGTTCACCCCTGAACTGCGGGCCGACCTCTACCGCGAGACGTCGGAGTTCTTCGCCTACCTCATTCGTGAAGATCGTCCGGTAAAGGAAATTATCCTCGCGGACTACACCTTCCTTAACGAACGCCTCGCCAAGCACTACGGCGTCCCGAATGTCACCGGGAGTGAGTTCAAAAAGGTGGCCGTCGGCCCCTACCAGCGGGGCGGCATCCTCGGCATGGGCAGCATTCTCACGAAGACCTCCTATCCCCAGCGCACCAGCCCGGTGCTGCGCGGAGACTGGCTGCTGCACGCGGTGCTGGGCGCCCCCACTCCGCCTCCTCCGCCGGATGTACCGCAGCTTGACGACAGTGCTGCCAAGGCCACCACGCTCCGCCAGAGATTGGAGGCGCACCGCGCTGACAAGGCCTGTGCTTCCTGCCATGACAAGATCGACCCCCTGGGCTTCGCGCTGGAGGGCTATGACGCCATCGGCCGTCTGCGCACTCAGGACGATGGAGGCCAGCCCATTGATGACTCCGCCCAGGTCAAGGGCGGTGCCGCATTCAAGGGCCTGACGGGTTTGAGGGAATATCTCAGCTCCCGCGAAGACGAATTCAACGCTGTGTTCTGCCGCAAGCTCGTGGGCTATGCCCTGGGGCGCAATGTCCTGCCCTCAGACAAGCCTCTCCTCGCATCCATGCAGGAGGAAATGAAGAAGTCCGGTGGCCGGTTCTCTGCTGCGGTCCTCACCCTGGTGCAGAGTCGCCAGTTCCAGCACCGCCGGAATGAATAACCGCCCTCTTGTGTTGCGTAATAGTCTATAACCGCATCGCCGTCCTTTTCCCCCGCTAAAAAAGCCCATCCCTGCACACGAACCTGTCTCCATGAGCTCCTTCAACACCCGCCCCGTCAGCCGTTCCTCCGGATTGTCCCGCCGCCACTTCCTGCGTGGAGCAGGCGTCGCCCTTGGCCTTCCCTGGCTGGAATCCATGAACGCCTGGGGCAGCGCCACCCCTTCAGCCAAGGGAGCCCCGCGCCGGTTTGCCGCCATGTTCATGGGCAACGGCGTGAACCCTCACCACTGGGGCGCTACAAATGGCCCCGGCGGCATGGAGTTGATGAAGACTCTCAGCCCGCTGGAGCCGGTGAAGGACAAGCTCCTTGTCTTCAAAGGCCTTTGGAACCCCACTACGGTAGCTGGCCCCGGCGGCCACTACCCGAAGATGAACGTACTTTCCGGTCTGACCGTGAAACAAACCACCACGGATGTGCAGGTCGGCACGACCATGGACCAGCTCATGGCCCAAGAGTTGGGCAGAAACACCCCCGTCTCCAGCATCGTTCTGGGCACAGAAGGCCCCAAGTACAGCACGGACAGCGGCTACACCTCCATCTACTCCGCCTACATCTCCTGGAGCAGTCCCACGGCACCCGCGCCCAAGGAAATCTATCCCCAACAGGCCTTCGACCAGCTCTTTGACGACGGCTCCAAGCGCAAGCGCGACAAGAGCGTCCTCGACCTCGTGCTGGGCGACGCCAACAGCCTGCGCAACAAAGTAAGCCGTCGCGATGCCCTGAAGCTTGACGAATACTTCACCTCCGTTCGCGAATTGGAACAGCGGATCGAGAAGGCCGACGCCTTCAGCAAGAAGGAAACCGACGGCAACGGCTGGTCCCCTGCCATCAAGGCCCCCACCTTTGCCCGCCCCGCCGCAGGCATCCCTTCTGACGTGCGCGATCACCTGCGGCTCCAGCTGGATATCATGGTGCTGGCCCTGCAGATGGACCGCACCCGCATCGCCACCATGATGCTCAACAACGACCTTTCCCAGATGAACTTCGGTTTCCTGGGCGGCATCAAGGGAGGCCAGCATGAACTCTCCCACCACGCCAACGATCCGGAACGCCTGGCCATGTACCAGAAGGTGAACGAGTACCACATGCAGCTCATGTGCGAGACCCTCCAGAAGATGGATGCCACCAACGAAGGCGAACGCTCCCTGCTGGACAACAGCATGATCCTCTTCTGCTCCAGCCTCTGGGACGGCAACGCCCACGACTCCCGCCAGCTCCCCGTGCTCCTCGCCGGCGGCGGTGGCGGCACCATCCGCGGCGGTCGCATGCTCGACTACAGCCAGAACGAGAACCGCAAGCTCTGCCGTCTGCACCTCTCCGTCATGGAACGCATGGGCATGAAGATGCACAAGTTTGGCGACGCCGACTCTGCTTTGCCAGAGCTGGCGTAGAGCCAGTGGGCAGGAGGCGGCAGGCATGTGACACAGCCGTCCCGGCTGTGAGTCCCCCAGGCGCCCCGCCCATCTGCCCCCTCCTCTATTCCCAATCCTGTTAGTCCTTCAGAAATCTTGTTAATCCTGTCTCAAAGGCGTCCGCTGCCGCCCATCCATCTTCCAGCTCCATAGCGCCAACCCCACGCCCCCGGCAGCCACAATGGCCGCCGCCACCGGCACCGCCTGATACCCGCTCAGCGCCACGCCAGCCCCGCGTTCAATGATCACGCCGCCCATCCAGGCGCCGATGGCATTACCGAGATTGAAAGCGCCAATGTTCAGGCTGGAGGCCAGGGTCTGACCGCCACCCGCTTTCTGCAATACCCGTAGTTGCAACGGAGCCACCGTGGCAAACGCCCCCACCCCCAGCAGCCCCACGAAGATCACCACCCCCACCTTGCTGTGCATCGCCACGGTCATCCCTGCCAGGACCAGGGCCAGAAAGACGAGCGTGCCCACCATGGTGGCCATGAGCTTGCGGTCCGCCAGCTTGCCACCCACGTAGTTTCCCAAGACCATCCCTCCGCCAAAGGCGAAAAGAATGGGTGACACCAGCTCTTGAGCGAACCCCGTCACCCTGGTGAGGATGGGTTCGATGTAAGTAAACACCGCAAACACCCCCGCCCAGCCCAGCACGGTGATGAGGAGGCCCAGCAGCACTTGCGGGCGCAGCACGGCGGCCAGCTCCTCTTTCATCATTCCCGCCCGCTCACCCGTCTGCTGCTGCCGGGGCACCAGGAGCGCGATCACGGCAAAGCCCACCACACCAATCACGCTCACCGCCCAGAAGGTGGATCGCCAGCCAAATTCATGCCCCAGCCAGGCTCCAGCGGGCACACCCAACAGGGTGGCCACGGTCAGTCCTGTGAACATGACCGAGATGGCGGACGCCTTGCGATCCTCCGACACCAATCCGGTGGCGACCACCGCGCCCACGCCAAAGAAGGTGCCGTGCATGAGCGCCGTGATCACCCGCGCCACCATCAGCACCGTGTAGTTTGGCGCCAGAGCGCAGACCACGTTGCCCACAATGAATAGCAACATCAGCCCCATGAGCACCGCCTTGCGCGGCAGCCGGCTGGTCAGAATGGTCAGGACCGGAGCCCCGACAAACACCCCTAGGGCGTACCCGCTGATGAGCAGACCGGCAGCCGCAATCGAGACCTGAAGATCCGTCGCCACCTGCAGGAGCAATCCCATGATGACAAACTCGGTGGTGCCAATGCCAAAGGCCCCCACCGTGAGTGCATAAAGTGCGGGCGGCAGGCCTGCTCTGGCACGCGTAGTCACTGGGTCGGAAGGGTTCAATGAGGTCGAAGTTGGGACTTGCATAGTTCCATCCTCGGCTGCTTGATTGATTCATCCATTCTCTTGATCCAATCGTTTCGATAGATGACATCGATCAAAGACAGCCCCACCGAACTCCGGCACCTGCGCTACTTTCTGGCCGTGGCGGCAGCCGGGAACTATCACCGGGCAGCGGAACGACTCCACGTCTCCCAACCCACCTTGTCCCACCAGATCAAGCAGCTGGAGGGACAGATGGGCACCCCGCTCTTCGATCGTCTCAGCCGGACGGTGCGACTCACGGCCGCAGGGGAAATCCTGCAAACCCGTGCCATCACCATCATGCGCGAGCTGGACGATGCGCGACGGGAAATCGCCGAGCTACAGACGATGGAAAGCGGGCAACTCCGGGTAGGCATCGTCTCCACCGTCAACGTCGCGGTCGTACCTGAAGCCGTAAGCGCATTCCGCAATCGTCACCCCAAGGTGACCGTTTCCGTTCGCGAAATGCCCATGGAGAGTCTGGAAGCAGAAGTCCTCGCAGGGAAGCTTGACCTGGGCATCAGCTTCATCTCCGCCAAGAACCACCCCCATCTCGATACCGAACCACTCTTCGTCGAACAACTCGTCGCCGTACTGCCCGGCAATCATCCGCTGGACCGGCAGCGCAAGATTCTTCTCTCCGAGATGCTGGCCCAGCCCCTCGTGCTGCTCAGCCATGGTTTTTGCACCCGTGAGCTCGTGGTGGAAAGTGTGGCACTCCAGCAGCTTGACCACCGTCTCCACCCAGCAGTGGAGATGAACTCCATCGAAGGAGTTCTTTCCACGATCCGTCAGACAGACATGGTCACCCTGCTCCCAGAATCTGCCGTACAGTGGGACAAACACCCCGATCTCCGGGTCCGTCGCCTCGCCGACAAACCCGAAGCCCTCTCCTACCGCCGCGTCGGCCTCATCTGGGTCAGCGGCGGGCACCGCACCGCCGCCGCCCGAGCCTTCGCCGAAGAAGTACGGGGAGGGTTGGTGAGTGGCAGTCGGTAAATGGAAATGGAGGTATCAACCTCGATCCCCGATCTTGTAAATCTGTCAGAAATCTTGTTAATCCTGTCTACAGCTTCCTCTCCTGGTCCCGCAAATACCTCCGGGCCTTTCGCGCCGCGGCCATCACCTCATGCGGCTCTCCCCTGCCCGCAATCTCCAGCATGATGGAGCCCTGAAAGCCGCTGTCGTCAAGTTTCCTCAGGACGTTCACCCAGTCGATATGACCCTCTCCAGGCGGCAGGTGGTCATCATGATGCCCGGCATTGTCACTGGCGTGCATCATCTTCAGATAGCCTGCCAGCTTGTGCATGGCGCTGTCCAGGTTGCGTGCCAGATAAGCGTGACCGGTGTCCAGACACACCCCCACATGCGTGGTCGTCATGGCCCCCAGGATCCACATCATGTCTGGAATGTTGCCGAAGAGGAGATGGGATAGTTTGTTCTCCAGCACACACAGCACGCCCAACTCCTGGCAACGGGTGGCGATGGTACTGAGGGAGCGGGCCACGTGCTCAAGCCGCCACCACCGCTCATCCCCCGTGGGATACAGCGCGTGCTCAGGTCCGGGATGGATCACAAAATGCCGTGCGCGTAGCACGGCGGCGGCTTCCGCGGCCACCAGCACTTCCTTCACCCCTTGCTCACGTCGTTGTGCGTCGAGGGAGGTGATGTCGATGTGATCGGCGAAGGGGGCGTGGAACGAATACGCCTCAATCCCGATACTCGCCATCCTCTCCGCAGCCCGGTGCACTGCGCCGGTGTCGTGATAGTTCAAGTGCGCAGGAAACGAGCAGATCTCCACGAGGTTGAACCCTCCGGATCCGATCGTTTCCAGACAGTCAAAGATGCTCCTCTGGTAGAAACAGCCCGTGGAAAGGCCGATGGCCCAGTCTCTCATGTTGCCTCCTATGTAAAAGTGATTCTCGGAACCGCCGGATATCATGGCCGCAATCTGCCACCAGGCAGAGATTCTCCTCCTGGGCAGAGCGGCAGTTGAAGTCCACCAGGTCATCCACCCCGGTGGCAAAGAGCCCGCTGAAGAGCCGGGCATAAAAGTCGGCGCGTGTGGCGGGGTCGCACAGGTACCACTGCTCTCCCCACTCATGGTGTTCACGCTCATACTTGGAGCGGATGAGTCCTCCGATATGCCTTGGATGCCAGCCCAGGGCCAGCATCACCCTCACCACCCTTTCTGCACAAGCCGGCCGCAGCAACAGGTCGTTGGGCTTCTCCAGGATGAGGCGCACACATGGCGGCACCTCAGAGAGATCTGTGCGGTCATACGTCTCCGGCCATCTGTCTGCCGGATCATGCTCGCCCTCATAGAACCAGTCGTGAAATTTCCTCAACCGCGAGGCCGCATAGTCCGTCACCAGACGATCCATCGCTTCCGAGGCATCCGGAATACGGGTGGAAGAGCGCTCCGCCAGCCGGTTCACCTTGTCCACCTCCCGCATCATCTGCAGAGCCCGCCCCAGCCGCACCCCGGCCGGCATGGGAATGCTGAAGATGGGTGGCATGCGGTCCACCGCCTCCGTGCCCAGCTTCCACGTCTGCTGACGTGGTTTTAGGTAAACACTGAACGGCACCCGGACTGCCCTTGCAATGAGCGGATCCGCATACTCCGTGATGTCCACCGACACCATCTCACGACCGTGATCATCCGCGCCCACTTCTATCGCGGCCATCTCCACCGGGATCTCGCTCTCCCCCGCCGCCACGGTCTTCACCTGGTGGGCCAGATACTCAATCACCAGCCCCAGACCGGCAAAGGCCCGCCCTAGTTCCGGTTCCACGAGTTCACCAGTGGGTGCCGGAGATGTTTCATAGAGCCGTTCGAGCGTGTTGGAGAGCCGGCCAAAGCCGACCAGCTTCTGAAACACCTCGCTGTCCCGGTGCACCTGCCACACGAAATGGTGACCCCGCCCGGTCAGCAAATGCAGCGGACGGATGCCGTAGGAGAAGAGGATGTCCTTCACCGCACGCTGCACGGGCTGTTGCAGGGAGAAGCCGCGGTCGGGATCGAGGTAAATCTCCCCGGGCCGGTCGAAGTTCACGTACTCAATATCCAGATGGGCAATGAGGTATTCGTGATCCCAGAGTGAACGATTGATCTCTGATCCGTCGTCCAGCCAGCGCGGCAATTCCTTGAGCGGATAGCGTCGACGGTACATCGACTCCGACTCCGTACCCGGGGCAAAGTACACGGCTGTGCCCCCATCAGGGAACCGCCCGCCGAGAAACTCCCCGATCCGGCGTTGAATGGCGTCCCCTGCGTAAAAGCCGCGACGCTGTTGAACGTTGAGTTCCATGGCCAGGACAAAGGGCGATCAATCCACTGAACGAATGCAATCTTCTCCACAGGGTGAGGCACCACAACGGGCTCACCCTCTGCCACAAAGATCGTTCATCCAGCTGGATTCGGCCTTGCGAACTTGCGCGCACCCTTTGCGACCGGGCCCCCAGAGGATGCGGTCACTCCCGCGTCATTCTCAGACGCTGCGAACAGAAGTGCTTTGTCTTCCCCGAGGCCCCCGCTACGCCACCGCCTTCACCCGGGAGGCGAGCACCACACTCGCCAGACTGGCCGCGATCGCGATCCATCCCAGCGTGGGAAAGTGGAGAAGCTTGCCAGTCAGGGCGTCCTTTACCACGATGTGGCCGCCTAGCATGGAAGCTGCCCCGGCCGAGAGGTCCCGTACGCTGCTGTTCAAGCTCATAAAGCTGCCCCGCAGACGCGCCGGCACCGCCGAGGTCACGATGGCCTGGCCAGGGATGAAACGCCCGCCACCAAACACGAAAAAGAGCGCCGCCACCAACATGATGACCGCCAGATGAGACGGCCCCTGATTGGCGATGAGATACACCGGCACAAGAGCTCCCAAGATCATGATGGCAAACATTTTCAGCCGGCCATGCCGATCCGCCATACGCCCAACCACCGGGGAGGTCACGAAACTTGCGATACCGCCCGCCAGGTAGAAGTAAGACAGGTCCTTCTCTGCCAGACCCGCATTGGCCACCATGCTGGGACTCAGGAAGGGAATGATGATGAAGTGCCCGAAAATCATCACCATCATGAAACCCAGCGCCGTGAGGGTGTTGCGATTCGTCAGAAGCTCAAACAGGCCCGCAATGGCCTGCTTCGTGTGCTGGCCTGCGGCAGCCAAGTGCCCCCGTAGACTGGGAAAACGCAACAGCGTCACCAGCCACACCACCGATCCCAAGGCCACCACAATAAGGAACGGAGCATGCCAGCTCCAGGTCGCCGCCAACCAGAGCCCGACCGGCACCCCCAGGATGGAGGCGAGCGCAAAGGAGGACATGATGATGCCCATGGCCGAAGCCCGACGTTCCAGTGGCACGATGTCGCCCACGACCGTCAAGACCATCGCCCCGGACACGCCGCCGAAGGCTCCGCTCACGATGCGGGCCATGAGGAGTGTCTCGTAGGTGGGCGATAAGGCACAAGCCAACGTCCCCAGCAGGAAACCGGCATAGCAAAACAGCAGGGCTGCCTTCCGGTCAAAACGATCCACTAGAAATGCCCCCAGCAGACCGGCCACCGCCGCACTGAAAGTGTAGGAAGCCACCAAGTTGCTGAACTGGTGAGGCTGGATCTGGAACAGTCTCATCAACTGCGGCCCCAGCGGCATCATGACCATGAAGTCCAGGATGTGGGTGAACTGGACGGCAGCGAGGAGGAGCAGCAGGGGGCGCTCCGGAAGCGGGGGTTTGGGCATACTGAGAAGTTTGCGAGAGGAATGCGTGTAGGATGTACGCCTCCCCCCGCTTCTGGGTACCGGGCTTTTTTGTTACCCGGTGGCCTCACGCTCAGGGATTTCCCGACGGAGTGTGTTTTTTAAAGAAGGGCTCCAGGCGGGCCCGCAGCTTGTCCTGCTTGGCCTGGCCCTCAGCCATACCCATTTGGGCACCTTTCTTCATCAACTGGGGGAGCGCCGTGAGGGACTTGCGGCCCAAGGGGCTTTCGTAGAAGGCGGTCAGTCCAGTGAGCTCCTCCTCAGTAAAGTTCTCCGCATAGAGCTTGATGGTCTCGGTGAAGATCTTGGCGTGGTCGAAGTCCTCCATGAACCATGCGCGGAAGATGCCTTCCAGTTCCTTGGAGTCCGTCGGATTGAGCTTCATCTTTTCCGACATGTTGTTGATCATCGGCATCATCGCCTCGAAGCCGCTCGACATCTGAGCCTTCAGATCAATGACGTCCGCCAGCTTCTCCGCAGCCTTCAGAGCACCCGGCGTGGGCTCTTGTCCCTTTACAGAGGTGAATGCGAGCACAACGGCAACGAGCGGAAGCAGCATTTTCATAAGCATGAGAGCGCCCCAGTTGGCACCGGGGCGGGAAGGATGAGGGTGAAACGCGAATGGGCGGAAAAAATTCCGCGCTCATCTTGCGGTTGCCAGCCCTAGCCTGACAAGCATTGTTTGCCGAGAATCAGCCTGTCCCTTCTCAGTTCTTCCCACGCTGGCCAGCCTTGGGCTCCAAGGCCAGACTCACTTTCTCGGTGAAGAGGCGATCCAGCCGCACTTTCAGCTGCTCCTGTTTGGCCCGGCTCTCTGCTGCTGCCATGACCACACTTCGTTTCATGAGCTCCGGCATGACGGTGAGGGCCTTACGCCCCGCCGGTGTGGTGTAGAACTCGGCCAAAACGATCAGTTCTTCCTCCGTGAAGGTGCTCGCGTAGAGCTTCACGGTCTCTGCCAGAATCTTGGCGTGGTCGAAGTCCTCCAGATACCACTGGCGGAAGGTGCTCTCCAGAGCGGTGCGCTCGTCCGGAGCAAGCATCATGCTGTCCGCCATACCTTTGATCATGGGCATGAGAGCCTCAAAGCCGCCTCCCATCTGCCCCTTCAGATTCATCACCTCCGCCAGCCGGTCGGCCGCCTTGAGGCTTCCCGCTGGAGGATTGACCTCTTGCGCGGCAGGCACCTGCGCCATGCCTACTCCTGCAAATCCTACCAACGCAGCGATGACGAACAGAAGCTTTCTCATGATCTGGACAAAGAGCTAGAGACGAGTGCGGGCAGGGCTCGCATAAGAAATTGGACTATCCATAATTTGCATATCGCAGCTATCCAGCAAGCAATGTTTAGCGTTTCGAGAAAAAGGGCATACCACCAAAGGGTTAGGTAGGTCAGAGGTCCGGCGCGTGCGTGCCAGCCTCGGTCCGAAATTCTCATCCCAGAATGGGATGTGTAGCACAGCCCAATGTTGGCCGAGCCTCAAGCGAGTCAACGTTGGGGAGAGTCCGAGGTATTCCCAACGCTGAAAGCGTTGTGTAGACGCTTCGTCTGCTGTGGTTCCTCGGCAGCACTCCTCCGTTCACACACCCGACGGGGACCGTCGGAGTACGCTGAAGCATCGCCACAGGGGTAGTCCGACAGTCTCTGCCGGCTCAGTCGCCACGGGCACGTATGTCCGAAGCCGACCGCCTTCCATCTGCCATTCCCAATCCCCTAGTTTTTCCCCTCTCCCTCCGCCACCACCCCGATCTTCTCGATCGGCAGCGCCTTGAAGCCGAGTTTGAAGGCCGGAGACTTCGGCTTGAGGCGGTAGTCATCTTTGGAGGCATCCTCAAAAAGCGGATCTGCCACCACCGAGTGCTTGTCCCAACCTTCGCTCTGCCAGGCACTCCATTCGTCCATGGGACCCGCCTCACGAATGCTGAGGTCTTTGAGCTCCAGTACAGCCTGGTCCACGGGGAAGTCGAACCTCACGCAGAACTGGCGCATCCAGTCTTTCCACTTCGCATCGGTCTCACGGGGCATGGAGCCGGTCACTTCCACCTCCTGCCACTCGGGGGTGAGATGGATCTCTTTGCGAGGCCCTTCCCAATACCCCTTGCCGCCCACGAACATCATGAACGCTGCGGAAACCTTGGCCTCCGGCTTGTTGGAGCGCACCTTCAACCGGGCACGGAAGGATGCCCCCGCCTTAAAGGGGACGAAGGGACTGTGAATCACACTGTGAGGGTTCTTGGGATCCTTGCTGACAGCACCATCCGTCACCAGCACCCCACCCTGCACCACGGACTTCAACTCTTTGAGCGGCTTGTGGTTCCATCCCCAGCCCTTGGGTGCGGTACCGTCAGTCACGCCTTGGAAGCTGCCAGCTCCAGCCAGTAGGTCATCACCCTCATCGGGTCCCACCTTGGATACCGCCGTGCGGATCGGTTGGCCACCATTCCATGCCAGATTGTAGTCGCAGGTATTGTGCTCCGGCATGCAGTTGCGGGCATCCACGTAGCGCAGTTCCGGCTTGCTCCAGAGCACGATATTCCGCTCCGTCACATTGCCGCTCATCATCGTCTGGTCAGGGAAGAAGGCGTTCCGCGGATCGATGTCCATGCCACGCATGCCCTTCCACGCGGGCAGGTCTTTCACACTGGCCCAGCCCTCGACCATCGTGGTCATGTGGTTTTTGACATAACTGTGCTCAGGCCGCCAGCCGTTGAACTCGATCTGCCGCTCGCCCCCGTCCACAAAGATGTTGTTCAGGATGTGGTGATCCCGCCCGTTGTGCAGGTGAATGGCCGCACGGGAGCAGCGGGCCACGATGTTGCCCACAATGTCCAGCCCGCCAGCGTTGTCGTCCATATAGATGCCCCAGGCGAAGAACGGCACCTTGAGGCCGGCAGACTCCTGCCCCACCCCCACGATGTCATGGATGAAGTTGTACTTCAGGCTCGTGCCACGGGAGCTGATCCAGTCCCGGCCACCGGTGTAAACGCCGCCGCCATCCTGGGTCTCCAGCATCACGTGGTGAATGTGGTTGTACTCGATGACCAAGTTGTTTCCGCTGAACTGCACGCCCATGCGCGGACCGTCATGGATCAGATTGTGCGTCACCACGTTCCCCACCCCGCCCAGGCCCACTCCTGCAGCATTCTTGTTGATGACGCCTACGTGGTGGATGTGGTTGTTGGTCACCACGTTGTTGGCTGGCACCAGCGTCTTGCGATCGCCACCGCCCACTCCCACACCGGTGTTGCCAATGTAGGAGATCTCATTGCGCTCCACCCGGTTGTTCTTACCGCCCTGCAGGCTCACGCCGGAGCCGCGCATGGTGCCGCAGTGCTCAATGACGCACTTTGTCACCAGGCAGTCTTCCGTACCTTCCATGGTGACTGCCGTGCCATTGCAGCCCAGGAAGGACAGACCCCGCACCGTGATGCCCTTCACGCCAGCACGCATGCGTATGAAGCTCTCCACCACCGGAATCCGCACTTCCGCCTTGTCCAGCGCCTTGGGCGGCCAGAAGTACAGCGTGGCGCTCTTTTGGTCCAGATACCACTCGCCGGGGGCATCCAGCTCCTCCAGCGCGTTCTGGAAGAAGTAGCGGTTGTGCGGATGCAGATCGTACCCGCAGTCCTTGGCGAGCGTCAGCTTGCGGGTCACCTGATCCAGCGACTTCACCGGTTCAATGAAATTCCACCATCCGTACTGGGCGAAGATGAACAGCTCCACCTCCTCCGGCCGGGACCACTTGCGCACGTCCGCCTCCTTCACATAGCCTTCCCGCTTCCACACGTGCCCCTCATTGGCCCCCTCCGGCAGTTCAGTGAGAAACGCCCATCCACCGTAGAGCGGATTGGCAGGGTCAAAGTTGGGGTAGCGCGCCAGCGGCTGCCGCTCGCCATCCAGCAGGAGTTGCCGGATCTGGAGCTTGCTCAAGTTCAGACTGGCAACGTCCGCCTTGAGGATGTTGCCCTCATGCGCGGTCCAGCCCGACACCTTGCGCGCGCCGATGAACTTGGGCGTCGCCCCCGGCGCAGCCTCCCAGGTCACCGGTTGGCCGTCAGACCGGCCGTCCACCACATCCAGCTCCAGCGGCTGCTGCATTTCGTAGATCCCATCATGCACCACCACCCGGCCCGGCTCTTTGAGCGCGGCCTTTTTGCGCAGCTCCCGAATAGCATCGCGCGCCCGGGTCAGGGTCGCAAAGGGGGCGTCCGCCGTGCCCGCTGCCGAGTCCAGGCCCGAGAATGAAACGTGAAACTCGGCCCCGGCCACAATCGGCGAGGTGCCCAGGAGAACCGGGAGAACCAGGAAGCGAAACAGACGATGCATGCCTCCCACTCTGTGAAGCAAGGCCGCCTTGTCAAAGAGCCTCCTCCCCGCCAAGCGCTACTGAGATCTCCTATAAATGCGCCCCGGCCATCACGTCCGTGGCCTTGAGTTCCAGACTGAAGGGTTCCAGCGCCATCGGTTCGTCGTGCTCCAGGTGGCTCGCACACACGGCGAAGAGCTCTGCCTTGGTCTTGGTACGCCGCATGGCGTGCAGAAACGCCCCAGTTGGTTCGACCCCCAGACCGAGGAAGTTCAGGTACTTTTTCATCTTCTGCACCTGCAACGTCTCCGGTACCTCCGGGCTGGTCACCGCCTCATAAAGACGGTGGATGTAGTCCAGCACCTCCCGCCCCCTCGGCACGATGACCGGCTTCCCCGCCAAATGCTGGCGGATCTGCCGGAACATCCACGGATTGCGGATCGCCCCACGTCCGATCATCAGGCCACGGGCTCCCGTCAGCTGGAGAATCTCCTCCGCCTTCGCAGCTGACGAAACGTTGCCGTTGGCCAGCACAGGACACTTCATCGCCTCCACAGCGCGGGCGATGAAGTCGTAGTGCACCTCGCTCCGGTACATCTCTGCCACCGTGCGACCGTGCACGGTGAGAAGATCAATGTTGTGCTTCGCAAAGATGGGCAGGAATTGCTCGAACACGCCGGCGTCATCGAAGCCAATGCGCGTCTTCACCGTGAACTTGCATTTCACCACCGTGTCCCTGAGCGCCCCTAGAATGGCATCCACATGGCGGGGATCCCGTAGCAGGCCGCCCCCAGCACACTTCTTGTACACCACCGGGGCCGGGCAGCCCAGATTCAGGTCCACGGCGGCAATCGGATGCTCCTGCAGCTCCCGCGCGGTGCGCACGAGTGAGGCAATGTCGTTCCCGATCATCTGCGCCGCCACAGGGCGTCCTGTGGGATTCTCCGTCACCGAGCGCAGAATGGGCTTCTCGAGGTTGGAGTCCGCATGGACTCGGAAGTACTCGGTATAGTAGAGATCCGCTCCATCATAATCCGCCATGAGCCGCCAGAAGGGCAGATCCGTCACGTCCTGCATGGGGGCCAGCGCAAGCACGGGGCCTGGGCGGGCCATAAGATCCTCGAACTCCCTCACCGGGAGCTGCGTTGCAGCAGGCTGCGCCACAACCAGTTCATCTTCAGGAAACAACATTACCGGATCACTGCTGCGTTGGGAAATCACTCTTCCAGGTCGTCAATCAATCAATCTGTTGATCCATCTCACCTCAACACCATCATTCCATCAATCATCATGCCCATGGTGGGCCAGTTCACGCTCATGGCGGCGACGCAGCTTGGCAATCTCCACCCCCCGGCACAAGTACCGGTCATCGCACGCCGTGCGGGCGCACTTCTCACAGATGTAAAGCTGGGGCGAGACAATCTCCAGCAGCTCATCGGCATGCCGTTGAATGTCCTTCTTGCTCCAGTCGCACAGTGTTCTTGACATAGATTCTCAATCCTAATTCACATTTCAGCAAGTTACAGCGAAATGATTGGTTGCAGCATTCTCAACAACCGCCTACTTTCTCAATAACGTATTTAGCTATATGAGCACCACGAAAACTTCTCCCGGTAAAACCCAGAGCGCTGTGACAGCGGCCCTCTCCAGCCTGCTTGCTGATTCCTACAGCCTCATGGCGGAAACCCACCTCGCTCACTGGAATGTGGAAGGCCCTGCTTTCTTCGAACTTCACGGCGCGTTTCAGAAACAGTATGAGGAGCTTTTCGAAGCTGTAGACGAAGTTGCCGAGCGCATTCGCGCCTTGGGTGACTACTCCCCCGGCGGCCTTGCTGTCTTTGCGAAAGCCAGCTCCATCCCCGGCGTTCCTGTGGGTGCCGCTCCGGCCAAAGATTTCGTCGCCGCGATCATCGAAGGCAACGAAACCGCCAACGAGTCCGCGAAGAAACTTCGCGACACCGCTGAGCAGGCCCACGACCTCGAAACGCAAGACCTCGCCATCAAGCGCATCCAGTACCACGACAAGACTCTCTGGATGCTGAAGAGCTACCTCAAGAATCTGTAAGCGCTTCTCACAGCGGTTCAGGTTTTGACCAATCCCTTATCAAAGACCAGCTCTCCGGAGCTGGTCTTTTTTGTTGGCTGGTTGTTCATGGCGAAGCCCGAAGCCAGAGCGGAGTTGCTTGTGAGTTTAGAAGCCCGCACCAACGGCGTGATAGATACATAGCAGTCCCACATTCGCAGAGTCAGACCGCGAAGTCGCCACCCCGGGTACTCCACGGGAGTTCAACAACCCGTCCCAGAAGCGGCGATGCATCCTCCATCCAAGCACGCTCCTATACTCCATCACTCCTCCCGTTCACTTTCTTCGCAAGATGGGACAATATTTGACCGTTTCGTCACTGAGCACAGGCTACTGAGACCCATTCTCACGATTTCATTTGCATTGTCACGATTCTGATCCTTCTTTTCGCATGCAAGTTCACACTGGCGTTTCTTCCCCGGCCACCGATTCCCGGCGGCATTTGGCAAGATGGCGTGCTGATGCTGCCCGTCTGGCCGCTCAGCTGCTTTGTGAAGTTTCCCCCTCGGCTGCGGATGAAGTCCTCGATCTCCGCATGATGCTGCTCGACAGCCAGGCCTCCGCCCAGTCGGTACTTTCCGTCTTCTTTGCCGCGCGCAATCGCCTTGAAAGCGAGCACTATCTGCTTTTCTTCCGCCTTCGTCGTGTGCTGGAGCCCTCCTTTGGTCTCGAAACCACCGCCCAAGATTTCCCGGCCCGCCAGGAGTCGGTGAATTTCCACTGCCGTGACCTGCGTCACCTGACTCGGCGTGCCCAGCAGGAGGCGTTTGAATCCGACCTCCGGCTCAACAGCCCTGAAGAAGTGAGCGTGCGCATTGTGTGGCGGCTTTCGCCCTACGCCGAGCCTGCTTCGATCTAAGTCAGATAGCTGACAAACTGGGGCTCTGCCTCAATTTGACTCTCGAAAGTTTGATTTACCTGCGCCGCAACCCTGCGGTCCTCTGTCAGGTCGCTTTCACTTGTCCAGTCGCGAAACTTCCAGTAGGACGACGGGATGCCCCCACCCTCTGGTGACGAATCTGGCACAGAACCCAGGCTCACGTCTTCCCCTCCTCCAAATCCCGCTGCATACGGCGACCTGAACGTCACGCAGCGCCCCTCCAAACGCCGTCTTCCCGGCGGAATGGGGCTGGTGCACGAAATGCAGGTCTGGGCATTCACCGCCGTCATCCTTTCCGTCTGGTGGGCGACTGAATGGTCGTGGAACGGCGGATCCGGTGCCGCAGCGAGCACCTCGGAAGCTTTCCGCAATTATGTCGCCAACTCCATGCTGGTTCATGACGAGTACACCCAGAAGGGGTACGACGGGCCAGGCTTCATGAAGTGGATGCTCGAGTTGGAAGCCATCCCAGGCGATGTCCACGACGCCTTCATGGCCGTGGAAGAGGAAGGATATTCGTCGGACTCGTTGCAATTGGACCTGGCCCTGGTCAGTCTTCGCTTCAGTCAGGACAAGAAGGATGATACTGGGGAATGGAAGGAAATTGCGCTGGAGGCATTGGAATCCGTCAGCGAGAAAGGACGGAAGGAGCCCACCTACCACTATGTGAAAGGCGCTGTGGACGGCACCCCGCTGACGGAAGGCGAACGCAACGAATTCGAGCAGTACCTGCGCGAGCAACCCGTGGATTGGTGGAAAGGGTTCCTCGCAGCCCAACACCAGCTACCAGACCTAGTCGATCAAGAAGCTCTCCAGAGGGCCCAACAAGGCGCAATGGGCGATATTGTGTTCGCCGCCGTCATCTTGGTGGACCTCACCTTGCTGGGGCTGCTGGCTATCCCGGCGGCCTGGATGGCCCTGTCTCGGCCCCGCCTGAAACAACCGGCGTCCCATCGACGTCTCTATCGTCTCTGGCCCGGCCCACGGGTGGTCAGCACCTTCGCCCTGGCGGCACTGGCTGCCCTTTGGCTGAATCACCAAGTCTTCGCCTTACTGTACCCCTGGGTGGCGGCCATGATTGGGGCCATGGTGGACGAATACTCCGCCTGGCAGACCAACACGTGGATCTGGCTGGGCTGGGCCACTGCGATGGCTGCGCTGCCCTTGCTCCCTCTCTGCCGCACTTACGCCCCCGGATTCTCGAGACTGGCCGAAGTCTTTGGATTTCGGAATCGCGATTTCGCCTCCCTCAGCTTCTTCGGTTTGGGGGTCACCAGCATGGGACTGCTCCCGTGGCTTTTCCACTTCGTCGATGCGGGCCTCGCGTCTCTGGGCTCCACCTCCAGCGTTCTGGATGGCCTTAGCCGATCCTTCTCCGATCAAGGTGAACTTGCCCTCCCCCTGGGCATCTTTTGGAGTGTGATCATGGCACCTTTTGTCGAGGAGATCATCTTCCGCGGCTTCATCTTCAGGTCTGTGCAGGCCCGGTGGGGCACTCTGGTTGGCATGCTGATCTCCAGTTTCGTCTTCGCAGGGTCTCATTTTTACAGCGTCAACGGCACCATTCACGTCTTCCTCTACGGCCTGCTTTTCTGCTGGGTGTACCAGCGGACCGGGAAACTGGCCGCCAGCATGTTCGTGCACGCCGGCAGCAACCTCGCCGTCACCCTGCTCTCCCACTTCTCCGGCGGATAAGCCCCCCTTGCCAAGTGGCGGTTCCGCGATTAAGTCTCATCCCCCTTTTTCCCGTCCCCCCGACCTCTGATGTCTATCGAACTGACCCGCAACTTCTCCATCATCGCCCACATTGACCACGGGAAGACCACTCTCTCCGACCGGTTGCTGGAGTTCACCAAGACCATCTCAGAGAGGCAGCAGCAGGATCAGTTGCTCGATTCCATGGATCTGGAGCGCGAGCGTGGCATCACGATCAAGGCGCACCCGGTGACCATGAGCTACAAGGCCAAGGATGGGAAAACCTACAAACTCAACCTCCTGGACACCCCGGGGCACGTGGACTTCTCCTACGAAGTCTCCCGCTCCCTCGCTGCCTGTGAAGGTGCCCTGCTTCTGGTGGACGCCTCCCAGGGCGTGGAGGCCCAGACCGTCGCCAACCTCAACCTGGCGATGCAGCAGAACCTGCATGTCATCCCGGTCATCAACAAGATCGACCTTCCCAGCGCCGATGTGCCGCGCGTGAAGCGGCAGCTGGAGGACATCCTGCAGCTCTCCTCCGATGAAGCCGTGCCAGCCAGCGCCAAGATGGGGATCGGCATTGAGGACATCCTGGAGGCCGTGGTGAAGTACATTCCCGCCCCCACCTCTCTTGGTGAAGAACACCTGCGCGCCTCGGTGTTTGACTCCATCTTTGATGCCTACCGCGGTGTCGTTTCCTATGTCCGCATTTTCAGCGGCAGCGTGAAGCGCGGCATGAAGGTGCGCATGATGTCCACCGGCCTCGACTACGAAGTGAAGGACGTGGGCGTCTTCCGCCCCAAGATGTCCACCGTGCCGGAGCTGCATGTTGGTGACGTGGGCTACATCATCGCCAACGTGAAGACCACCGCGGACGTGAAGATCGGTGACACCGTCACGGAGACCCGCAGGCCCGCCCCGCAGCCCCTCCCGGGCTTCAAGGAAATCCACCCCCTCGTGTTCAGCGGCATCTACCCGGTGAGCTCGGAGGACTTCGAGTCCCTCAAGGCCGCGATGGGCAAGCTGCAGATCAACGACGCCGCCTTCAGCTACATGGCGGAAAGCTCCGCCGCCCTCGGCTTCGGCTTCCGCTGCGGCTTCCTGGGCCTGCTCCACATGGAGATCATCCAGGAGCGCCTGCGCCGCGAGTTCCAGATGGACGTGATTTCCACGTACCCGAGCGTTATCTACGAGGTGCTGAAGACCAACGGTGAAATGGTCATCGTGGACAACCCCTCCTTCCTCCCGCCCGTGCCGGAGATCGAGGAAATCCGCGAGCCCATGGTGAAGATCTTCCTCATGGTGCCCAACGAGTACATCGGTGACATGATGCAGCTCGTCATGGACAAGCGCGGCGACGTGCAGCACACGGAAACCCTCGACGACAACCGTGTGATGTTGCAGTGCATGCTGCCGCTCAACGAAATCCTCGTGGACTTCAACGACAAGCTCAAGAGCGCCACCCGCGGCTACGGCAGCATGGACTATGAGCACGCCGGCTACCAGGCCTCCGACCTTGTGAAGATGGACATGCTCATCGCCGGTGAGCCCGTGGACGCCTTCTCCTGCATCGTGCACCGCAGCAAGGCAGAGTCCCGCGGCCGCGCTCTCGCTGCCAAGCTCAAGGAAGTCATTCCCGTCCAGCTCTTCGTTGTCGCCATCCAGGCCGCCATCGGCGGCAAGGTCATCGCCCGTGAATCCATCAGCGCCATGCGCAAGGACGTGACCGCCAAGTGCTACGGCGGTGACATCTCCCGTAAGCGCAAGCTCTTGGAAAAGCAGAAGGAAGGCAAGAAGCGCATGAAAGCCATTGGCCGCGTCAACATCCCGCAGGAGGCCTTCATCCAGGTGCTCAAGACCGGGGATTGAGCAGCCCCTCATCACGCTGCTCCTGGTGCGTCAACACAGGGGCAGCCACCGCCCCTCTCTCTATCTGCGCTCACAAGCGCCCCATCAATCGACCACCACCCAGTCACAGCCAGCCATGTTTCAACCGCGCTTCATCAAGCACGCCAAGCTGCTCCGCAAGGGGGTCAACCGTTTCCTCCACTACAAGCGGGATCTGCTGCCTACGACCAAGGTAGATGAGATCAACGGGTTGCGTGGTGAACTGGACGCTGCCATCAGCCAGCGCAACAGCACCCGCATTGATGAGGTGAGCAAGCAGTTGAACCAGGTGTGTGAGCGCGCCCTGCCTGATGCGCGCACCACGGAGTGGGCGGAGAACATCGAGGTCTTCTTTGTCTCCATCGTCATTGCCCTGGGCATCCGTTCCTACATTGCCCAGCCCTTCCAGATCCCCACGGGCTCCATGCAGCCCACGCTCAATGGCATCCGTGCTGAAGCGACTGAAAAAGATCCCAATCCCGGCTTTCTGGGCAAAATCGGCGGGTTCTTCACCGGCACCACTTACTTGAATGTGGTCTCAGACCACGAAGGACCGCTCCGTCTTTCAGACACCATTACCGAGCACAAGTTCCTCATCTTCCGCCCTTACAGCCGTTTGCATTTCGCTGACGGACACGACATCAAGATCTCCTGCCCCAAGATCCAGCTCGAACGCGAGCTGAACATCGGTGCCCACCTCCGGACGGAGATGATGGAAGGCAATAGCGACACCCCTGACCGTCGTGCCACCATGCAGATGGCAAACGCCAGCAGCATCTATGTCCGCAAGGGCCAGGTGCTGGCCCGCGGTATCGTGCAGAATGGTGACCATGTCATCGTGAACAAGTTCGCCTACCACTTCCGCCGCCCCACCCGCGGGGAGGTGTTCGTATTCACCACCAAGAACATCGCCGGCATCGAGAGCCGCAACTTTGATGAACGCTGGGGCTCCCAACACTACATCAAGCGCCTCGGCGGCGTCCCTGAGGACACCGTGTCCATCAAGGACTCCCAACTGTTCATCAACGGCCAGCTCGCCACCGAACCCGGCTTCAAACGCGTGATGACCGGTACTTACATTGAACCCAAGGACGGCTACCGTGGCTATGAAGACGCCATCCAGGACTTCACCGGCCGCCGCGTACCTGTTCGCGAAATTGCCCTGCAGAAGAAGCAGTACCTTGCCCTGGGAGACAACAGCTACCAGAGCTCCGACAGCCGCTACTGGGGCCCCGTGCCCGAGCAGAACGTCGTCGGCCCAGGCTGGTTCTGCTACTGGCCGCTAACCAGCCACTGGGGCGTGATTCGGTAAAGCTTGAGAAGTTTGGTTGGAGTGGAGGGTGCACGGCCTGTGACTTCGGAGGCCTTTGCACCTCCAAGCAAACTCATCATCCCCAACACCTGAGCGCGCAGCGCTTTTGGGACTGCGGTGAGAATCACCGCTTTGGCTACGCCTTGTGATAGGCTTGAACCTCACCTCTGTCGCCGGAACCCAGCCTCCCATCTCCTCCGCTCCCCTGTCATTCGCTCTCGTTCCACACAGGTCTCTCGAAAGCGGCGATTCTCGCACGCACTCCCAAAGATGCTCCGCATCAAGGTGATGGAAGCCTGGAAAGAGTCTCACCTGCAGCCAGCTTTCGCCCCTGGATCAAAGGGTGCATTCATTCACGCATCAATTCGGTTGCGGCTGAGTAGCGAAGAGCAAAGAATTGCTCCAAACACCCACCGAACAACCAGGATGGAAAGCCCCACAGACGCGCCCTCACCTACTCCGTGGCCCCATGCGCCTCCGCATCACTTTGACGCCACCAGTACCTTTTTTGTCACTGCCAGCACGTATCTGAAAGCCCCACTTTTCCATGACTCAACAAGGCTACACCTGCTGCACGACTCGCTCTTGAGCCATGCGCATACCCACGGATGGCAGCTCGAAGCATGGGCGGTTTTCAGCAACCACTACCACTTCATAGCGCGGCCGGTGATGGCAGCAAAGCCCGACAACTCCTCGCCTGT
>NZ_BATQ01000135.1 GCF_000739635.1 Verrucomicrobium sp. BvORR034
CGAGCCTGTCTATTCACGCATCATCTACTCCCCAGTTGGCAAAATTCTCGTTCCCAGACACCGACTGGAGAAGTGGCCAGATGAGGTCTATTTATCGAATCCCGACCGCAGAGACCAGGAGGACCGGGTAATCAGCATCTCGCCCGCAGGGAAGGTCTCCCGTTTTGTGATGACGCGGAGCGATCCAAATGGGCCGAGTGTCGAGCTTCCCCTCCCCTTGGATCCCCAGCAAGATCCCCATGTTGAAAGGACAAATTTCACCGGATCTACGGTTGGGTTTATATGGACGAACTGGTCGAACCTCCCGGGATTTCCTGATCACCGCATTCAGCAACTTCACCTTTCCCATGTAGATGTCGAAAGCGGCCGCAGTGGCAGCAGTGTCCGTCTTGGAGAGCCATCGACCATCGAGAGCTTCGTATCGGCATCCTCACCTGTATGGGCGGGAGGAAAGTGGTGGGTGGCATGGGCGCGTGCAGCAGAATCCAGCGAAGATCGCAAGGATCCGCTCAAAGCGTGGCAGACGGTAATCAGCAGCTTCAATCCGACCAGCAAGGAACTCAAACACACGGTATCCCCCGAGATGAGCAATTGGAACACCTCCGTGGAACTGAAAACAACCGGGGGATGGTTGTGCGCAGCCTGGCACGCCTCTAAAGACGGCAGTTATCCGGGAGAGGCAAAAATCTGCACCGCTTTCGTCAAAGCGACTGGGCAGTGATGCCTCCTAGTCGGATGGCCGGGCAGTTGCCTTCCGCAGCAAGTTCGCAATCGCCTGGTGCTCCTTGAACTCCGCAAATTGGAGCGCCGTTCTGCCTTGACGATCCTTCTCCTGAAGGGGCACGCCACTCTCGATCAGAAGGGCGACGAGTTTTTCATTTTTCGAATCGACCGCACCGTGCAGCAACGGAATGCCGTACGGTCCCAGACCTTCCAACTTGGCCCCCTGCTGCAGGAGATACTGCACCGTTTCAAACTGTCCGGCAGCCGCCGCGAAACCCAGGGCAGTGGTGAAGTTCCGATCATCTTCCTTCGCAAACCAGGTTCCTGGAGTGTACGCACCAGACTGGAGTCGAGCGTTCACATCCACCCCTCCCAATTCCAGACACAACTTCACCCCTGCCACATCGCCATTGCTGGCTCTGCTTTGAAAAAGCCCTGCAAGATGCGCCTGGTACTGATCCCGAACCGGCTGCTCAAGGTGCTGAAAAAAGGATTTCAACACCGCAGTGTCCGTACTCTTCCCGACACTTCGCAGGAGAGACGCGAATTCATTTTCATCGCCGAGGTTCTTCGATGGAGTTGGGCGCAATTCCGCCCCTCCTTCCAACAACAGACGAAACAGGGCTGCATCATCCCGATCTACAGCCACTTGTAGCGCCAACAGACTGGCATCGCCTTGCGCAGGACGCCACCCTTCCCCAAAAAGAAAGCGCAGAATCCCGCTTTGCTTCATGCTCACCGCTTCCGCTCCAGCTTCAGGCAGCGTTTCCCCAGAAACAACGCCCGGTGCATTCTTCAGCAACCACGAAACCGCCGCCATCTGCCCGCCCCGAACCGCTAGGATCATCGGCGTCTCTCCATCGGGCGATTTGCCGTTCAGCATTGCCCCCCTGCGCACCAGTTCATCCATGATCTCCAATCGACCCAATGCAGCAGCCAGATGCAATGGAGGCAGACCGCCCTGCCCGAGTTTCATCAATCCGGGCTTGCTTGACAACTGACGTCGCAACTCCTCCGGTTGGTTGCGATAGATGGCGGCAAAAAAGGCATCACGCTCCTGCTCCTCACCGGAGCGAAGATCCGGCACCTGTGAGACGAGAGCCTCATCAGACACCGCAGATTGGGGATGTTTTTCCAAATGCGCACGCCAATCTGCCCAATCCCCCGCCGTTTTCCCGCTGGCATCTTTGATGTCCCGCCTGGCCCCTCTTGCCAACAGCTGATCCTTGGCCTGAACGGAGCAGGTCATCTCCGCCCACATGAGCGCCGTGCGCCCTTCGCCATCGGTGGCGTCCACGGGCACACCTTGTTTGATGGACAAGTCCAACAGTTCAGAATGGCCCATGATGACAAACCAGACGGTGAGAGGTCGACCGTCAGGCTTGAAATCCGCAATCGGGTCCACGCTGGTGGACAGCCACCCCACGATCTCCCGCGACGTTGACGATTCCACCGCTGAACTGGCAGCCCGCCGGACGAAAAAGTCCAACCGCTCGCGTGGATCGGGAAAGCCTGCCCCATGGCCTTTGAAGTACAGGACATCCTCCCATCTTCCTTTTGCCCAAGCATGGTCCAGAACGGTTCGCCCCTGCTTGTCGCGCAGATCCAATCGTGCCCCAAGCTCCACCAAATAGTGCATCATCTCGGTCTCCCTCATCCACCTGTTGGGAAGGCTGAGCATCACGGGCGTGATCCCATCCCCGTCTGCCGCATTGATGTCTGCACCATGCTCCACCAGCAGCTTCATCACTGGGAGTTTTCGGGTTCCTCGCGAAGCGGCAACGTGAACGGGCCGCCGCCCGGAGTCGTCAGCGGCGTTAGGATCGAGACCCAGAGCCAGAAGCCTTTCGAAGAGCGCCTTTTCAGGAAGAGAGTGAAAGAGGGTCTTGTTGTTCTTGAGCTTCGACTTTGGATCCACTTTTTGCTGAAGCAGGTAGTCCACCACATCCTCCTTGTTGTCGCTTACGGCAGCAGCCAGGGATTCAGGAGTGGGCCTGGCACCAGCTGCCACGAGACGTTTCACCAGGCTCAAGTTATTTCCCGCTGCCGCGGTCACCGCCGCCTCTCCACTAGCGTGAACATCAGCTCCATTCTCCAGCAAATAGTCGAGCATCCTCAACGACGACTCTTCTGAGGGATTGCGGTGAGAATTCCCGACCGCCATCGACAGTGCTGTATTGCCATTGGCATCCGGCTCATTCAGCCGGGCCCCGGCGGCGATCATCGCAGCAACGATGTCGTGAGCTCCGCTTTCGATTGCCACGTAAAAGGGTTTGGACCTTGACTCTGAGCCACCACTGTTGACGTCCCACCCTTCTGCAATCAGCCTCTGAATGGTTGCGAGATCCTCCCGCCAGCATGCAATGTCAGCCACGTCGCTCAGATCCGCCTGCCTTGCCTCCTCCTTCGCCTTCTCCGGAGACTGATCCTGCGCAGCAAGGGGCGCAGACGCGAGGATGGCAAAGAGACACGTGACGAGACCAAAACGCATGCTCTCGTTTTAGTGCATGCAGCCCCCCGGCGACAAGCCCAATCCCCTCTGGGGAAAGCGACCCCAGAGATTCTATTCAGCAACCTTCAGCGCCTAAAACTGCCCGCGGAACACACACCGCGCCGTGGGCGTCTCGTGGATCACGATCTCACAAAGCCCTGGAAGCTGCGGGCTCAGGCGCACCCAGAACCACGCGGCCATGTTCTCAATGGTGGGATTCTCCAACCCCTCGATCTCGTTCAGGTAGGAGTGATCCAGAAGATCCATCAAGGGGTTCATCGCCTTGCTGATCTGGGCGTGGTCATAGACCCAGCCGATCTTCGGGTCCACCTCGCCCTCGACGACGATTTCAATCTTGAAGCTGTGCCCGTGCATGCGCTTGCACTTGTGATCCCCGGGCAGAGACGGAAGGGTCTGGGCGGCTTCAAAACGATAATCCTTAACGAGGCGGCAAATCATGGCTGAGAGAGGGAAAAGGGAAGAGGGGTGAGGGATAAGTCACGAATGTCACTCCACCGGCACGGCGCGGGCGGCGCGGCGGTCTTCGGTGACGCCGGGGAGGATGGTCATGCGCAGGAGACGGAAGGCTCCGTCGAAGGGGGTGCTGTTGGGGAAAAGTCGGGCAGGCAGCGGGCCAAAGCTGGATCCGACAGCCAGTCCTTCCGCCGGCAACCGGGGAAAGCCGCCTTCAAAGGGGGCGTAACCGCGCACATCCTTGGTCAGGCCGGTGGCGGCCAATGACATGGAGCCGTCCAGTGAAACCAGGCTGCGCACGCGGATCTGGCCAGGAGCGAGCTGTTCCTCGGACTTCAGCGTGGATCGGAGACCATCGTAGTTCACCGTCAGCGCCGGGTGGCCATCTATCAGGTGGAGAGCGAAACCCAGGCGGGCATCCCCCTGGCTGACGAGGGTGCTGTCCGCATTTGTGGCGGGGTTGTACTCAAAGATCACCTCAATGTCGAAGGCCCGCTCCAGAATGTCTGGAGAGGCGTCCGCGCTGAGGCGGTCCCCGGCCTGGAAGAAGTAGCTCACCATTCCGTCGGGCGACGAATCCACCTTCACTTGATCCACCGTCCGGGACGCGGAGACCCACTTCTGAGGAATCTGCGCCGCCAGTTCCTTCTGCACCGCAGCCAGGTTGCCCCGCCCGGCAAGGTTCGTCCACTCATGCGGATCTGACTGGTGATCATAGAGCTCCTCGCTCCCGTTGGAGTAGCGGATGTAGCGCCAGCGCTCCGTCCGGACCGCGTAGCTGGCCTTGTCCCCCTCGCCCATGGCAGTGAGGGCGGGAGTCGTGCGGATGACGTTGGGATCGCGCAGCAGCGGCACCAGAGAGAGCCCATCCAGCGACTGAGGCTTAGGCAGGCCCGTCAGCTCACACAGCGTGGGATAGAGATCGATGAGGCTGACTGCCTGGCTGCTCTGCGTGTCTGGCTGGGTCACGCCTGGGGCGACCACTACCAGGGGGACATGCGTGCCACGTTCCCAGAGTCCGCCCTTATGCCAGCGCTGTTTTTCGCCCAGGTACAGCCCATGGTCACTGGTGAATACAATCACCGTGTTCGCCTTGTTCGGGCTGCTCTCCAGTGCGTCCAGCACCTTGCCCACCATGGCATCGCAGAAGGTGATGCTGGCGAGGTAGGCGCGCACGGCGGACGCCCAGAGCTGGCGGTCCATCATCTGACGGTGCAAGCCGCCGTTCAGGTAGGCCTTGGCCGTGGCGGGCACATCGGCAAGGTCATCCTCCTTCACCTCAGGGAGGCGCACTTCAGAGAGCGGACGCTCTGCAAAGTACTGGCGGGGCACATACCAAGGGGCATGCGGTCGATAGAGGCCGACGGTGAGAAAGAACGGGCGGTCCTGCTTGCGCTGGAGGTACTGGGTGGCCCAGTTCACCACCTGGCCGTCATCCGTGGCCTCAGGCTTCACGTCAACTGTGCCCCAATCCCAGTGCCAAATGTCCAGCCCATTGAAGTTCTGCCCTGTGTGAACGGGCAGATCAGGGATCTGCACCCCGTTCCCCGGGAAGCGCACATCCCAGGCTGCGTCCTGCTCAAAGCCCCGACGCCCGCCGTGCCAGCCCGTGAGCCGACCTTCGGGACCGCCATGGCTGGCGTGGAACACCTTGCCCCCGGCTGCCGTGGTGTAGCCTTGCTGGCGGAAGTACTCGGGCAGAGTGGGCTTCCCCACCAAGGTCTCGGCATTGCGCCAGTCCTGCTCATTGCCCGCCACTCCGCTGTTCCAGGGCTGGATACCCGTCAGCATGGAGGTGCGGGAGGGATTGCACAGGGCATAGCTGCAGTGCGCATTCATGAAGCGCATGCCCATGCGGGCCAGGCGGTCCATGTTCGGAGTTCTGGCTTGGGGATGGCCCCCCATCCAGCCGATCCAGTCATTGAGGTCGTCCGCAATGATGAAGACCACATTGGGAGAGTCCGCACGGGCGGCCTGTGCCTTGGGCACGATGGCCGGCTTCACGGTCACTTTGGGAGCGCTGAACGCGAGGGCATGCCCCAGCGTCAAACCGACCGCCAGCATCGCGCCGCGCAGAAAATAATGCCTGGAGAACCTGCCTTGCATGAAGTGGCGCAGTGTACCCAGAACGAGTCTCCCGACAATGAAAACACGCCTCACACTCCCCTCTCCCATCCTCATTCTCGCCCTGGCAGGACTGATTTTCTCCCATGGCCTCACCACGGGAGCCCCCGCGCCAGAGGGCTCCCCCCCTACCACAGAGGCCAAAGCCCCCCTCCTGGACCCGGGACTCACCTCCCAGTCTCGGGCGCAGTTGCCAGAAAGCGGCAGCGCCTTTGGCATCAAACTCGCCCACGCCGCCCTCGATCGCACCCGGCATGATGTCCGCTACGAACCCGCGTACGTGAAACTGGCCTACCCCGGTGGCGATGTCGATCCCGCCACCGGCGTCTGCACAGACGAGATCATCCGCGCCTGCCGCGCCCTAGGGCTGGACCTCCAGAAACTGGTTCACGAGGACATGAAGGCCAACTTCAGCAAGTACCCCAAAAACTGGGGCCTGAGCCGACCGGACCGCAACATCGACCACCGGCGAGTGCCCAATCTCCAGACCTATTTGAAACGTCAGGGCGCAGAGCTGCCCGCGACCCAAAAGGCAGAGGACTACCGTCCGGGTGACATCGTCACCTGCACGGTGCCACCCCACCTCCCGCACATCATGATGGTCGTGCCCGCCCCGGACGGCGGCTCCCGCCCCTGGGTGGTGCACAACATCGGCCGCGGCCCGCAGCTCGAAGACAATCTGTTCACCTACCCACTCACCGGCCACTACCGGTGGAGCCCGGCACAGGGCACCGGGGCTCAATGAAACTACGAAGCTTCCATCAGGGAGTGATCTTCTTGATCTCCTGAACGTTGGCCTTCATCACATCCAGCCACGTGCCCTTCTCCGGCACGTTGGCCGAGGGGTCAAAGACCACGCTGTTGACTCCTAGCGCCTTGAGTTTCTCCACCGATGCAGCCGCGGGAGCGCCCTCCCACACCATCCACTTCGCCGGATGGGTGGCGAGGATCTTCTTGAGCGCCTCGATCTGGGCATCGTCCGGAACAGTCTCCGGTTCCCAGAGCAGGGACTGGACGTTCAGCCCATATCGCCGCGCCCAGTACTGGTAGATGGGATGAGAGACCACGAGGGGCTGTCCACCAAGGCGGATGCCTTCACTCTTCATGGCGGCATCCAAAGCGAGAAGATCCGCCTTCAACTGGTCAAAGTTCAAGGCGAAGAGTTCCACCTGACCGGGTCGGAACTTCTGCAGCGCCTCGCGGACGGCGTCTGCCTGCTGGATGGCCTGGTCGAAGTCAATCCACGTGGTGAAGACCGTCCCGCTGTGGGAATGCTCCCCCTCACCAC
Organism: Verrucomicrobium sp. BvORR034; assembly: GCF_000739635.1. Taxonomy (GTDB): domain Bacteria; phylum Verrucomicrobiota; class Verrucomicrobiia; order Verrucomicrobiales; family Verrucomicrobiaceae; genus Verrucomicrobium. The sequence goes on from NZ_BATQ01000135.1 coordinate 7,101, forward strand.
CATGGCTGTGGGTGACGGCATCCTTCACGACGATAAACTTGTCGGAGAAGGCCGCGGCCGTGCTCACGGTTTTGGAATCAGGAAGGGTGACCGTGTCCAGCCAGTGCGAATAGCTCGCACCATTGAGCAGGATGATATCGGCCGACTGATAGGCCTCCACTTCCTGTTCACTGGGCTGCCAGAACGCAGGATCCACATCGGGGGGCGCAGGAAACTTCACCTCCACCTCGGGACCGCCGATGCGTTCAGCGAAATAAGCCAGGGGATAGTTGGCGACATACACCACGATGCGACCATGTGCAGGGGTCGCCGGGGTCGTCTCGCTTGCTTTGGACTCGCCCGGAGACTCTGGCTTTTGCTCCGGAGCGCATGACGCCAGCAAAGTGCCGACAAGGACAGTGGACAGCAGGGAAAGGGTTTTCATGGGGGAGACAGGAAGGCGAGCAGGGGTGGAGTCTCGCCACCCTGCGCATGGATGCAACTACGTATCTTCGTTTGGAAATCCTCCAACCCACGTGCGCGATCATCGTCCCCCGGGAAACACCGCCCGACGCAGCCTCTCCGGAATGTTTGTCGTCAGACCATCCACCCCCATTGCCGCCAGCTCCCTGGCCCGCTGCAGGTCATCCACCGTCCAGAGATAGAGCTTGAGACCTGCCTCATGAATCCGGGACACATCCGCCTCAGTCAACGGCCAGTCCACCCGCAGATCCAATCCGCTGATCCGATGGCTCACGGCCAGATTGATGAGATGCGCCAAATTCCACACTGAGGGGTAGTCCACCACCCACGCCGTCTCCACCACCGGCATCGCTTCCCGCGCCTGCTGCACCAGAGCACGGTCGAAGCCAATGATCACCACCTGCTCTGGATCCAGCCAACTGGCCTCCAGCACCTGCCGGACCACTTCGACCAGTCCGGCGCCGGCCTTCAATTCCAAAAAGACCCGCCGCCCCTTCGGCACCTCCCTCAGGACTTGGGCGAGCAACGGCACCGTGATGTGTTTCCCCGCACCCGCCTCATGTCCGGTCCGTATCTGCGCCAGCTCTGCGGCATCCAGCGCCGCCACTTTGTGCGCATTGCCCGCCACCCGACGCAAGTCCGCGTCATGAACCACCGCCACCTGGTTGTCGCGGGTGAGACGCAGATCCATCTCCACGGCATCCGCGCCCTGCTCCCATGCCAGACGAAATGCGGCCAGCGTGTTTTCCGGAGCATCCGCTGAAGCCCCACGATGGGCGATGATCAGCGGCTTCATGGAGTTATCATGCCACATATTGTCATTTTTTTCCAGGTAAGTCTGATAAAGAAAAGCGGGTTGGCAACACAATGCCAACACGGACCACAAAGGTTTTTCGATACCCATTCACCTCCTTTTTTCCATCAGCCGCGCCGCCATGCCGCCCGCTGCAACAAGGGATAATGTTCGGGCAAAAGATTTATCGGAAATACATTCAAAGCTGGCATCCCCGCTGCTTACGAACGTGTTGCGACCGGCAAGTCGTGACAACCAACAACAACCTAGAAAGAACAGACGCATGAAACCATCCTTGATTGGAAACCTCAGAAAACTGCTCTCCCACAAGGGGGCGATGCTGGCCGCTGCTGCCATGCTTTCGCCCGTCGTCGCTCAGGCTGGCACCGTGTCCGGCAAGACAGTCGTCCCCCCGGTTGAGCCTCCGGCTCCCACCCCGCTCATCACTGGGAACCTGTCGCTGATGTATGACACCCACTTCATCTCCTACGGCCAGGATGTCTGGGGCGTGGGCAATGACTGGGGCGAGTGGTTCTTCCACCCTTCCTTCGAACTCGACTTCAACGTCGCTCCTGGACTTCAGATCTATGTGAACACCTGGGCTGACGTCAACGACCAGGTCGAAGGCGACATCGGCGACTACGTGCAGGAGATCGACGTGAACGTCGGTATCTACTACACCGTGGACAAGTTCAAGTTCCAGCTCGGCTACGGTTCCTGGAACTACGCTTCCCAGACGGAGCACATCATCGACGGCAAGATCTCCTACCTTGACGGACTCATCAATCCTTTCGTGGCCCTTCACGGCCGCGTCGGCATTGAGATCCCCGGGTATGATGAAGGCCTCGTGACCCAGGTTGGTATCGCCCCCGCCACCACGCTGGGCCCTGTCAGCCTCTCCTTCCCGATCACGGTCTCCTTTGACACAGACGGCTTCCACGCTGGTGACGGCGGCTTCGCCTATGTCTCCGCCGGTGTTGGCGCCTCGATCCCGCTGCACAAGCAGATCTCCCTCGCTCTCGGCGTGACTTACTATCACACCCAAGACGACGTGATCCCGAACGCCGACAGCGACTTCGTCGTGGGTTCCGCCGGCATCGTGTTCACGTTCTAATCCGTCCCTTTTCAGAAGGTTCAGATTCCCTCTCACCAGCGCGCATCGTCACCCTTGGCGGTGCGCGCTTTCAATGAAAACACACATCGACAAGCACCAACCTAGTATGAACAGAAGGTACTTTCAGGCATTCATGGCCGCTGCGCTGGCTACCACCATCGCTACGCCCGTCATGGCGGCAGAGACCGTCAAAGTGGGGGTGTTGCACTCCCTGAGCGGCACGATGGCCATCAGCGAGACCTCCCTCCGCGATGTTCTCCTTTTCACGTTTGACGAGATCAACGCCAAGGGTGGCGTGCTCGGCAAAAAGATCGAGCCCGTCGTCGTAGACGGCGCTTCCAACTGGCCGCTCTTCGCAGAGAAGGCCAAGCAGCTCCTTGAGCAGGACAAAGTGGCCGTCACCTTCGGCTGCTGGACCTCCGTGAGCCGCAAGTCCGTGCTTCCCGTGTTTGAAGAGAAGAAGGGCCTCCTCTTCTACCCCGTGCAGTATGAGGGTGAAGAAAAGTCCCCCAACATTTTCTACACCGCTGAGGCGGTGAACCAGCAGGCCACCCCGGCGGTGGACTACATGCTGGAGCAGGGCAAGAAGAAGTTCTACCTCCTGGGCTCCGACTATGTTTATCCCCAGACCACGAACCTCGTGCTTCTGGAGTATCTCCTGAGCAAGGGCGTGCCGCTTGAAAACATCGGCGGTGGTTTCACGAAGGACGCTTCCGGCAAGATCATCTCCGCTGGCAAGTACACCCCCTTCGGTCATACCGACTACCAGCAGATTGTGGCTGAGATCAAGCAGTTCGCCGCCGGCGGCAGCGCTTGCATCATCAACACCCTGAACGGTGATACCAACGTGCCCTTCTTCAAGGAGTACGCAGCAGCTGGTCTCACGGCAGAAACCTGCCCGGTGGTGAGCTTCTCCGTGTCGGAAGATGAGTTCCGCGGCCTTCCCGCCAAGCAGCTCGTCGGCCAGCTCGGTTGCTGGACCTACTTCCAGTCCCTCAAGAGCAAGACCAACGCGAAGTTCGTCAAGGACTTCAAGGCCTGGCTCGCCAAGTCTGACATCCCCGGCATCGTCAAAGAAGGCCGCGTGACCTGCTCCCCCATGGTGCTCAGCTATGATGGCGTGTACCTCTGGAAGGCCGCAGTGGAAAAGGCTGGCTCCTTCGATGTGGACAAAGTGAACGCTGAACTTGAGAAGGGCATCTCCTTCGAAGGCCCCGGCGGCAAAGTCACCACCCAGGCAAACCGCCACCTGACCAAGAACGTGTACATCGGCGAAACCAAGGCCGACGGACAGTTCAAGATCCTCAAGTCCTATGAAGGCGTGGTCGGCGAGCCCTTCCTCAAAGGCACCTTCAAGCCCAAGGAAAAGTAATTTGTTGTTGTTTGGTGAGCACCCGGCCCAAGCCGGGAATTGCAAACCCTCCGTGATCCGGCCGCTGGCAACAGCGCCTCTTCACGGAGGGTTCTTTGTGCCCGCGTTGCGGGGAGACAGAAGACTGGAAGACAGAAGACCAAAGACTTGAGGAGAACCAAGCAACCGAGGGGGCTCCGACTCAGGTTTTGAGACGCATCCCCGAAGGGGATATCTACCACAGCCCAAGGTTGGCCGAGCTTCAAGCGAGGTAATCTTGGGAACATCTTGCCTCCAGCGGTTGTGCAAGCACAAACCGCCGCTCCTTGGGGTGGACTTGCCTTTGGCGCGGTCAGGGAACAAGACCATTCCCGCGCGATTCAGAAATTCAGACCGTCCAATCGCGTTCCAATCTGCCTAGTTGAAGGGACAGCCAGGCCCTCACCCTGGTATGCCGGACTCCTGAATGACCGATTTACCCAACATGAACCGCCGTACGCTTCTTCAGAACTCCCTCCTCACTGCCCTGGCTGCCGCTCTGCCCGCCTACGCGGAGACCGGCCGACTGCCCCGCATCCTCCTGCGCAACGGATGGCAGAGCATCAACATTGGCGACATCGCCCACCAACTGGGCATTCTGGAACTGCTCCAGAAGCACGGCATCAGAGCGGAAATCCGCTTTTGGGCCAGCAATCTGGAAAACGGAGCGGATGAACTGGTCCTGAAACAGTTCCCGGACGTCATCATCCTCAAAGGACAGGCCGATATCGACAAGGCGTTCCAGGAGTGTGACTTCCTCCTGCACGGCTCGGGCTCCGGCTTTGTCGCCCAGAAGCATGTGGCAGAGTGGCGCAAGAAGACTGGCAAGCCCTATGGCGTGTACGGCATCTCGTACTTCACGCCGAATCAGGAGGGCATCGAAACCCTCACGCATGCAAACTTCGTTTATTTCCGTGAATCGGTCTCCCTGAAGGTGGCTCAGGATGCCGGAGTAAAGTGTCCCATCATGGCCTTTGGTCCAGATGCCGCCTTTGGCATCGTGAAGCTGCGCAATGACGATGCTGCCAACGTCTTCCTCAAGGCCAACAACCTGGAGGAAGGCAAGTTTCTGTGCTGCATTCCCCGCTATCGCTGGACCCCCTTCTGGACGGTGAAAAAAGACCGCGAGTTCGATGCGGTAAAGAATGCCCGCAACCAGGAGATGAAGGAGCATGACCACGCCCAGCTTCGGGAGGCCATCATCCGCATCACCCGCGAGACGGATTGCAAGGTGCTGGTCTGCTGTGAAGACCAGACCCAAATCGCCCTGGGCAAGGAGATCCTGGTAGATCCCCTGCCCGATGATGTGAAGGCCAAGGTCGTATGGCGCGACAAGTACTGGCTCACCGATGAAGCCCTGAGCGTGTACACCAAGTCACTCGGACTCTTTGGTAATGAGATGCACAGCCCCATCATGTGCATCGCCAACGGTATTCCGGCGGTAGTTTGTCGCTGGCAGGAGCAGACGACCAAAGGCTTCATGTGGCGGGACATCGGACTCAACGACTGGCTCTTCACACTCGACAACGAGGATGAGATGCCCAAGATCGCGCCCGCGATTGTGGCGATCGCCAAAGACCCCGCCGCTGCCAAGGCCAAAGCCGCCCAGGCCCGCGACGTGGTGCTGAAGCTACAGAAGGAACATCTCGGCGTGCTGGCTGACTCCTTGAGCAAAGCGACTGCGAAGGCGTAAACTGCCCACTCACCTCCCCCTTCTCCAGCCCTCGCCCCTGCATCGCAGGCGCGGGGGCTTTTTTGCATCTACGACAATTATCGTTGACGACTCAATTTCAAACACGCATCATCTACGACGATATTCGTATTTCCCTCCACCATGGCCAGACCTACTAAAGAACGGGACCCTTCCCAACCTGAACCTACCGAGGCTGAGCTGCATCTGCTGCGCGTCCTCTGGAAAAACGGGCCATCCACCGTGCGACAGGTGTGGGAGGAGATGGGCAGCAAGGGCAGCTACACCACGGTGCTGAAACAGTTCCAGGTCATGCACGAGAAGGGTCTCTTGACTCGCAACGACTCGGCCAAGATCCACGTCTTTGCCGCGGCGGTTCCAGAGCAGAAGGTGAAGCGGTCCCTGCTCAGCCGGCTCATGACGCAGATGTTTGAAGGTTCTGCCGCCCAACTGGCCTTGGGCGCTCTCTCCACGCGCAAGGTTTCCGCAGAGGAGCGGGCAGAGATCCGCAAGCTGCTGGACGAGTTGGATCGCAAAGACAGAAACGCTTGAGAGCCCCCTCCCGCCATGAGCCTTCACTTCCTTCACTCCCCCTGGCTCTCGCAACTGGGAGCCAGCCTCCTCCACAGCCTCTGGCAGGCAGCGGCCGTTTGGCTGCTGCTAAGCGCCATTCTGGTGGCAATGCGCAAGGCGTCGGCTGCAGCGAGACATTGTCTGGTCTTGGCCGCCCTCACCTTCACCCTGCTGTTGCCAGTGGGCACCATGGTGTGGCTGGGCCGTGATCTGAAGGAGGCGGCAGAAGTTTCGCGCCCCTCAGCGGGTGTTATTGCATCGCTCCCGAGTCCAATCTCGGATCACATACCCGCCATCTCGCCGAGACCCGAATCAGTTCCCATCGTCCCCCGCCCCCTTCCCAAGCCGGAGCCAGCCCCGCTCGCTTGGCAGGCCCTCGTCGCGGTGATCTGGGCGACAGGGGTGATGTTTCTCTGCCTGCGGCTCACGGCGGGTTGGTGGCTCATGCACCGCTTGCGACATGATGCCTCACGTTGCACCGCACCTTGGGTGCCAGGCCTGCTGGAGCGCACCGCCCTTCCTGCCGCCCGGGTCCTCTGCTCGGCACGCCTGCAGGTGCCGATGGTAGTGGGCTGGTTCCGTCCCGTCATCTACCTGCCCGCTGCGATCTTTGGCAGGATGACACTCGCCGCCGCGGAAACGGTCGTGCTCCATGAACTGGCCCACCTGCGTCGGCAGGATCCCCTCATCAATCTCTGGATCACCACGGTGGAAACGCTGCTCTTCTTCAACCCGCCAGTCCGTGCGATGGCACGTACGGCGCGGGACGAGGCGGAATGCGCCTGTGACGATCAGGTTCTCGCCTGGGGTGGAGATCGCCCCACCTACGCCCGCGCTCTTGCGGATCTGGAGGCCGTCAGACCCGAACATCTCCCCCTTACCCTCGCCGCCACCGGCGGCAGCGGTCTTCTGCAACGCATCCAGCGCATTCTAGGAACCGTCCCTCCTCAAGGCCGTCCGTTTGTTTCCCAAACCATTGGCCTTGCCACCCTGGCTTCCATCACTGGAGTCATCCTCGTATGCGCGCTCGCCGTACCGCCCCTGGCGAGAGCTTTTACGCCGGAGGAGAGGATCGCGGCGCTGGCGGTGGTGGAAGAGGCGCAGACGGTGGACCCAATGATTGAATGGAAGGCGGTTGGCAACCTGGTGGATGAAGATGGCAAGGTCATCACCGTGGACCAGGTCTTCACGATCAGCAGTTGGTCAGAGAGAAGATCGTTCACTGCCAGCGAGCGAAATGCTGCCAGGTTTACCTGTGAGGGCTTTGGGAAGTCCATGATAGTCGGTCTGTGGCTTGAAGGTCACGCCCCTGCCTCAACGATCGTCCAGGCCCCTAAGAACGCTGATGAACCGACCGCGTTCTCCCTCGTCGTCAGGAAAGGCTATCCCGCGAAGTTGAAACTGGTGGACGAGACGGGGGCGGCCATCTCCGGGGCAGAACTTCATGTAAAATCAGTCATGCTCAATGGCGAAAAGCCCTACCGACAGGGAAGCCTGCAAACTTCAGCATCGGGGGAAGCCACCATCGGAAATGCAGAGACCGACAGCACATTCGAGATCGAAGTGCGTGCCTACGGTCACGAATGGTCGCAGTTTGAAGGTGTCCGTTTTGCCAACGGAGTCCCCACCACGATCAGCGTCCTCAAGATCGAGCCGCTGGATCTGCCGATCGTCGATGCCAACACCGGAGCCGCCGTACCCGGTGCCAGGGCTTACTGCTGCTCCTGGGAAAAAGCGAACGAGTCGATGTCATACGGCTCGCGATCCTTCCTCGCCAGCATGAGCAGCCAGCCATCAGGCAACGACGGGCATCTGAAACTGGACCTCTGGTCTCCCAACCGCAATTTCCTCGCGCTCATCGAAGCCCCTGGGTATGCCACAGCGATCTCCCCGGTAGTACCCAGGCGCCCCCTCGAACCCGTTCGCCTCTTCCCTGAGCTGAAGCTTGGAGGCGTCATTCATGATCCCGAGAAGCTCCTCTCCAGAAGCGGGAAATCTCCGATGGTTCGGTATTACCTGGATTCGGACAGCGGCAATTCTTGGAAACTGGCCAACTTCAACATGGATTTTGAAACAGAAGGACGCGTCCAGGGAACCGAGGTCCATTTCTCCATTGGCCAGCTCAACCCGGGTGAGATTGAATTCAATTGCAATGGGCGCGAATGGAAAACTCGAGTCACAGACAGCAAGTCCGACCTGCAGCTTTATCTTTCCAAAAACGGCCTCACCACAGAAGGCCCCGACCAAGCCCCTCCCGCCCCTCCCCAGGAACGAACGGTGAGATTCCGGCTGCATCCACCGCCAGATCAGCCCCCGGCTCAAGGAAACTTCGTCGTTCGAGTGCGGGGCACGGAACGCCCGTTGCCGATCAAAAACGGCGAAGCCACAGGGCGCTTTCAAGTGGGCGACTCCATCGACTTCCTGCGTCACGGCATCGCTGGCTACACACGTCAGGAGAGCCTGAAGGAGATCAAACTCACCAATGGAGAGGGAGATGTGGAACTGGACATCCACCTGATCCCATCGGGCGGCATCACGGGACAACTGGTCTCCGCCGCGGCGGGCCTCGACTATCGAAGAATAATGGGAACGATTTTGCGCCTCAATGACGAAGGCACACGTGCTATGAGCCTGGAACATGACATCCGACTCCCCTCCGGCTCTGACAAGTATGTGGTGACGGGGCTACCGCTGCATGCGAACTACCGCATCCTCTTCCGCTCCGGCCACCGCCTGGTGGAGTCACCTTGGGTCAAACTCGACGAGAGCAATCCCCTTCCAGAAACTCCTCTTACCCTCCCAAAAGGGCAGACCATCTCTGGCAAGGTATTCGAAGCAGATGGCACTCCGGCGTCGCAGGCGAGCCTCACCCTGGTGTACCATTTGAGGGAGTGGAGCTACTGGTACACCACCTTTGCCTGCGCCCAGGATGGAAGCTTCACCCTGGAAGGCATGAACTTCGATGTGGAAGGCTCCTATTCCTTACACATCAACAACCCGGATGGGAAGAAGGTTGGCTCCATCCCCATCTCCTCCTCTGACCATTCTGTGGTCGTGAAGCGTCTTTGATGATTGATTAGACAGCAGGCAGGAGCATCAAGGCACTTCGCCAGGAGCACTTCCGCCCGCACCGGCGGGCGAGGGTGACACCCCTTCCGTCTTGTAGTCGCTGGACATGATGCGAACCTGCCCCGTACCCGGCTGCAATTCCACCCGCAGGATGCTGGCAAAGCCTTGGTTGCCTTCCTGGAAATTCATTCCCGAGTCGATCCCAGGCGTCATCGGCACCGACTGGTCAAAATCGACATAGTAGCCGCCGCTGACATCGAACTGATAGCGCTTCACATCCATCTGCACCCCTGCGCTGCCGTCATTGAGAGCATTCAACCGGGGAGTGAGCGTGGAGTAGTTGTACACCCCAGGCTCCACTTCGTAGGGGTCTGTCACCAAGGTGGACCCCGCATCCACCAGTTGATCGATCTGAGCCATGCGTTGACCACGGACTCCCGGCATACCGGGGATGGGAGCCGCCGACTGGGTCTCCGCGACAGCCGGAGTTGCCTCCGCGGTTGGTTTCAAAAGATCCTCAAGATCGTCTTCAACGCTCTTGGGTGCCGCAAAGGGAGCGCGGGCAGTGGGAACCACCACTGGAGCCGACTGAGCCAACTCCATGGGCTCGCCAGCCAGCCCCTCAAGACCCAAAGAGGGACGACGAGCGCCCCCGTACCAGCCGACGGCCAAGGCCACCAGGAACGCCAGGACAACCAGAAGTGCGGTTCTCACAGGATCAACGTGCGGGTTGTGCAGCCATTGTGCAATGCATTTCGGAGAAGCGTCATCTCCCGGAATTGAATGCCCAGAGGGTGAGGAAGTTGCGGAGAAATGTGTGAGGAGCGCAGGCGAGCGCCCCGCTTTAGAGCAATCAGGAAGCCCAGCATGTGCTCAACCACTCCCACAGGATCCTCGGCTCCCAAATCGACGGGGACCGTCGCACTACGCCCGAAGCGTCGCCCCATGTACTTGCGACCAATCACCCCCATCCCCATCTTGTTAATCCTTCGGAAATCTTGTTAATCCTGTCTCGAAAGGACGTCACAAGAAGGGCATGAACAACCGCGCAAAGCCATCGCGCAAGCGCTCTGCCAGCGAGGCGCTGCGCAGGGCCGCGAGAGATTCCAGAGTGCCGTTCTGCACCTTCTTCTCAAACTCCCGATCCAGTTCCTGGGCGAGCAGATCGTCGAAGCACGCCAGATTGAACTCAAAGTTCAACCGCAGGCTGCGGGGGTCCCAGTTCGTGGAGCCAACCAGCGACCACAACCCGTCCACCGTCATGAACTTGGAGTGGTCGAAGTGCCCGTCCGCCTCGTAGATCTTCACGCCCTTTTCCAGCATCTCCGGGTAGAGGGTGCGCGCGGCCCACCGCACAAATGGGATGTTGTTGCGCCGCGGTGTGAGCACCTTCACATCCACCCCACGGAGCGCCGCAAGATTCAAAGCCCAGATGAGGGCTGGCGGCGGGAGGAAGTACGGCGTCATGATGCGCACCGAGTGCCGCGCCTCCGAGAGCGCCGCAAAGATGGTCTTGGGCATGAGTTCGAGGTCTTCATCTGGACCGTCGGGAACGCCGATGGCAGCCACCTCACCCGCAGGGGCCAGAATGGGATACCAGAGGGGCCCTGAAAGCACCTCTCCGGAGCAGAAGGCCCAGTCCTCGGCAAACACCCGCTGAAGCTGCTGCACCACCGGCCCCTCCACCTTGAAATGCATGTCCTGCACAGGGTGGCTGGGATCTGCCTCCAGCATGTTGCCCTGGCGGATGTTCATGCCCCCTGTGAACCCGGTTGTCCCGTCCACCACCATCACCTTGCGGTGATTCCGCAGGTTCATGGTGAGAATACGCAGGACGAAGCGGATGGGCATGAAACGCTTGGCCATCACCCCCCGGCTCCGCAGCAGATGGGTGATGGGCGGCCAGGAGTACCGCGTGCCTGCGTCATCCACCAGCACCCGCACCTCCACTCCCCGGGCCTTGGCAAGGACCAGCTCCTCCACGAACTTCATGCCGATGCCATGGGCCTCAAAGATGTAAGAGCACAGGGTGATGGACTTTTGAGCACCACGGATCGCTTCCAGCATGGCCGGCATCGCCTCCTCCCCATTGCGCAACACCGTGACGTGATTGCCCACCGTGAAGCCAAATCTGGAGAGCATCCCCAGCGAGGTTGAGAGCGCCCGCAGTTCCTTGATTTCCGGCACAGTCTGCCAGGGATTGACCGGACAGGCCTCACCCACAGCCGCGAGTTCCAGACTGTGACGATACTTGGCCCCGCGACGCCGCAGACGGTTGATCCCAAAGAGCGCATAGAAGCAGGCACCCAGGAAGGGTACGAAGGCGATGAGCACCGCCCAGAAAGCCGCGCTCCGGTGATCCCGGTTCCGCAGCAGCACGTGACTGAGGGCATACCCCACCACCACCAAGTTCAACGCAATAACAGACAGGTGCCAGACGGGCTTCACCACCGGCAGGATCTCAGAAAGGAATGATATCATGCTCGTCGCGCAACCACTGGGGCACCGATAGTCCCGAATGATCAGCGATGCAATGCCGCGAACACAAAGGCTCCCTCCCCAACCAAGCGCATCGCCCCCGTCCCCGCCAAAAAACCCCCAAGCTGACGACATTGCGCTTTGCACCCCGGGCGCCTTCGGACTATCCGTCCCGCCCTCATGAATCGGATTGACGAATGTTTTGCCGGCCTGCGCGCTGCCGGAAAGAAAGGTTTTGTGGCCTACATCGCCGCAGGAGACCCTGACCTGCCCACGACCCGGGAGATTGTGCTGACTCTGGCCCGCTGCGGAGCAGATGTGATCGAACTGGGCGTGCCCTTCAGCGACCCCCAGGCCGATGGTATTGTGAACCAGATGGCCGCCGAGCGGGCTCTGAAGGCAGGCACCACCCTGCCCAAGGTACTGGCGTTCATCAAGGAGTTGCGCCAGGAGACCCAGGTGCCTCTGGTGCTCTTTACCTACCTGAACCCCGTTTACACCTACGGGTTTGAGGCCTTCCACCGCGATGCCGCCGCCGCCGGAGCAGATGGCGTGCTTATTCTGGACCTGCCGCCGGACGAAGCGCCGCTGAACGATGAATTGACAGCCGGGGACGGCCTCAAGCGCATCCGCCTCATCGCGCCGACCACCCCGGAGTCGCGCATCAAGCTCATCACCGAACAGGCTGAGGGCTTCATCTACTACGTCTCCCGTGAGGGCGTGACGGGAGCCCAGTCCTCCCTGGCCACGGGCATTTCAGACCAGCTCCAGAAGATCCAAGCCGCCACCAGCACCCCCATCGCCGTGGGGTTTGGCATCTCCACCCCCATCCAGGCCAGCACCGTCGCCCGCATGGCCGACGGCGTGGTCGTGGGCAGCGCCATTGTGAAGCTGATCGAGCAGCATGGCACTCAATCTGACCTGTCCGACCGGCTCACGGCGTTCGTTAAACCTCTTGTGGACGCAGTGAAAGCCGTCTAGCTTCTCCGCCCCTTATCCCATGGCCACACTTCTCAGCTTCTGGAAAATGAACGGCGCGGGCAATGACTTCGTCATGCTCGACAACCGCGATTTGTCCCTGCAACTCACCGGCGAATCCATCGCCCAGCTCTGCGATCGTCATCGCGGGGTGGGTGCAGACGGCCTCCTGGCCGTGGAACCGGCCACCGAAGGCGGCGACTTCCGCATGCGCTATTACAACGCGGACGGCGGTGAAGCAGAAATGTGCGGCAACGGTGCCCGCTGTTTCGCCCGCTTCGTGAACAAGCTTCACGACAACAGCCTGAACGCGGTAAAGTTCGAGACCCAGGCCGGGATGATCTCCGCAGAGTTCTTCGGTGATCAGGTGGAGATCAACATGAGCCAGCCCCACAGCCTGAAGCTGAATCAGGCGCTGGTGGTGGATGGCACCCCGCTGGAAGTACACAGCGTGAACACGGGCGTCCCGCACGCTGTCGTGTTTGTGGAGGATGTGAATGCCCTCTCCGCGGCCGAAATCCGCCGTCTGGGAGCTGGTCTGCGCTACCACGAGGCCTTCGCGCCCAAGGGCACCAACGCCAACTTTGCCACCGTCGTGGCCCCCGGCTCCATTGTCATCCGCACCTACGAGCGCGGCGTGGAAGACGAGACCCTGGCCTGCGGCACCGGCATGGTGGCCTGCGCGCTCATTCACCATGAGCTCCATGGTACCGCCGCACCAGTCTCGGTGAAGGTCAAGGGTGGCGACACCCTCAAGGTTGGGTTCAACCAGGCTGGCGACGTCTACTCCGATGTCACCCTGCACGGCCCCGCTGACTTTGTCTTCCAGGGTAAACTCGAAGTCTGAGTCTCCCACGCGGGGCGCATCTCTGTCGGACCTCACAGCCGCAGGCATCGCACTTCCCCTTTCGATTTCAGTTCCTCATTTTCAGTCCTCAGTTCTCATCATCATTAACACCTAAAACGTCATGTTCGCCGGTACCCACACCGCCATTGTCACCCCCTTTCGCAACGGCCAGATCGATGAAGCCGCGCTGCGAAAGTTGGTGGACTACCAGTTTGCCGGCGGCGTGCAGGGCGTAGTGCCCTGCGGGACGACGGGTGAATCCCCCACGCTGGACTACGATGAGCACGAGCGAGTCATCCAGCTGACCGTGGAGTACACCGCAGGCCGCGGCATCGTCATGGCCGGCACTGGCAGCAACTCCACGCGTGAAGCGGTGGAAATGACCCAGGAAGCTGAGGCCGCTGGCGCCAATGCCGCATTGCTGGTCGCGCCCTATTACAACAAGCCGACTCAGGAAGGGCTCTTCCGCCACTTCAAGGCCATCGCCGACAACACCAAGCTGCCGATCATGCTGTACAGCATCCCCGGTCGCTGTGGCATCGAGATCGGTGTGGACACCGTCGTGCGTCTCGCTGAGGCCTGCCCGAACATTCGCGCCATGAAGGAAGCGGGTGGTAACGCCGACCGCGTGAGCCAGATGAAGATGCTTCTTCCGGCGGACTTTGAGATCCTTTCCGGTGATGACTCCCTCACCCTGCCCTTCATGAGCGTGGGTGGCGTGGGCGTGGTCAGCGTGGCGGGCAACCTCATCCCTGCAGAGATGAACAAAATGGTGCAGGCCGCTCTGGCCGGACGCTGGGCGGAGGCTCAGAGCATCCATGCGCAGTTCAATCCCCTGTTCTCCGCTTTCCTGAAGCTTTCCACGAACCCGATTCCCATCAAGACGGCGCTGGCACTCAAAGGCATCTGCGATGCCGAGCTGCGCCTGCCGATGTGCGAACTGGGGGAAGCCCAGGTCAAAGAGCTGCGCCAGACCATGATCAACGTGGGGATTCTCGCTGAGTAACATTCACTGCAAACTACCATCATGGCTCAGCTCAAGATTCTTGTCACCGGTGCCAAAGGCCGCATGGGCCAGGCCGTCATTCATTCCGTGGAAAGCGATGCCGACTGTGCTGTCGGCGCGACCGTGGACATGGGCGACTCCCTGGACGAAGCCCTCTCCAAGTGCGATGCAGTGATCGACTTCACTTCCCACCATTTCAGCAATGAACTGGTGGCGGCCTGTGTGAAGCATAAGGTCCCCTTCGTCATGGGCACCACCGGTCACACCCCGGAAGAACTCGCCAACATCCGCGATGCCGCCAAGACGCTGCCTGTCGTGCTGGCACCCAACTTCAGCGTGGGGGTGAACACCCTCTTCTGGCTGACCCGTCAGGCCGTGCGCATCCTGGGCGAACCCTTCGACCTCGAGGTGGTGGAAATGCACCACCGCATGAAGACGGACTCCCCGAGCGGCACTGCCCGCCGTCTGGTGGAGATCCTGTGCGAGGAAACCGAAGTCAGCTACGAGACGGACACCCGCCACGGCCGCAAGGGCGATGTGGGCGCCCGTACGAAGAAGGAAATAGGCGTACACGCCCTGCGTGGTGGCGACGTCGTGGGCGATCACACCGTCGTCTTCGCCAATGTGGGCGAGCGCGTGGAACTCACGCACAAGGCCTCCAGTCGCGACACTTTCTCCAACGGTGCCGTGCGCGCTGCCAAGTGGCTCGCCAGCCAGCCCGCTGGCATCTACGATATGCAGGACGTGCTGGGGCTGAAATAGCTTCAGGTCTCGATTCTTTGACCCTACCCACCTTCGCAACCGGGAGTCGATGAAATACGGCATCGCTCTCGGTTCGAATTTGGGGGAACGGCTCGACAATCTTCGTCGGGCCGTTCGATCGCTTTTGCAACGGGTACCCGGGAGTCGCGTGATCGCCGCCTCGGCAGTCTATGAAACCGATCCCGTGGACTGCCCCCCTGGTTCACCGGGATTCCTGAATGCAGCGATAGAGTTGGAAGCGGATATCCAACCCCTGGACCTGCTTCAGCGCACTCAGGCCATCGAGGCGGCGCTAGGCCGCCCCAATGAGCACGAGCACCATGCGCCACGCACCGTGGATCTGGATCTGCTGTATGCAGATGCCGTGGTGCTGAACCATCCGGATCTCATCCTGCCCCACCCGCGCATGGCGCAGCGGCGGTTTGTTTTGCAGCCTTTGGCAGACATCCGCCCGGATTTGCTGCTTCCCGGCGAAGACTTGTCGGTGAGGGAAATCCTCGCGTACCTCCCCACCTCGGATGAGCCATCTCCCCGGGTGTACGCTGCGCAGTGGTTCGACCTCGATAGTCCGTGATCCCCTTCCCGTCGTATCGCAAGTTTCGTTCAACGCATCTTACCCCTTCCTCCTCCCGCAATGGCCGTCTCCCCGTCCCTTCTCGCCCAGCAACTCAGCGACCGGAAAGCCGCTGGTGAAAAGCTTGCCGTCCTCACCGCTTATGACTATCCCACCGCCCGCCTCCTCGATGAGGCCGGAGTGGACCTCATCCTGGTGGGAGACTCGCTGGGCATGGTCGTGCTGGGGCTGCCAGATACCACGGGCGTGACCATGCAGATGATGCTGCACCATGCCGCTGCCGTGCGGCGCGGAGTGCAGCAGGCCACGGTGATTGTGGACCTGCCCTCCGGCAGCTACGGCATGCCGGACCTGGCGGTGCACAACGCCCTCCGTCTCGTGGAAGCAGGAGCAGATGCCGTCAAACTTGAGGGAGGCGTGGATGTGGCCGACCAGGTTCGAGCCATCACAGAAGCCGGCATCGCCTACATCGGACACATCGGCATGCTCCCGCAGAGCGTGAAACACGAAGGCGGCTACAAAAAAAAGGGCAAGACCGACGACGACGCCAACCGACTGCTGGCTGATGCCCGCGCACTCGAAGATGCAGGCGCAGCAGGCATCGTCCTGGAGAGCATGGTCCCTGAGGTGGCAGAACGCATCAGCAAGGCCATCAAGATCCCCACGATCGGGATCGGTGCCGGCCCGAACTGCGACGGCCAGGTGCTCGTGACCCCGGACCTCCTCGGTGCCTTCCCTTGGTTCAAGCCTCCGTTTGCCACCGCACTGGCAAATGAGGCCATGGAAACCACCCGGGCTGCGCGCGAGTGGATTGCCGGCGTGAAGGGAGTTTAAAGAGTCGCTTCCACGAACCGGACGCATCTGTAGATGTACAATATGGCTGGCCGCCCTGGCGACCAAGCCATCGTCAAGTTCTCCACCACGACCGACTTCGTCGTTGAAGTACTGCTCGCCCCCCCTGACTCCGCCAGCAACAAAACAATCGACAGGCCACATGGAGAAACTTTAGGCTGTAGAGAGCACTCACTCTACCCTATGAATTCACTGGCCGTCGGTTCACTCTGGTCCGCGCTCGCTATTTGCAGCCTGTCCCTCGGGGGCAACGCATTTGCTCAAGAGGCATTGCCAGCCAAACTGGAGAAAGCTGAATCTGCCTACTTCCACGATCAGGACATCGCGAGGAAGAACTACCGCAAAGCGCTCGCCGCCGCGTTGGACGACGCCGTGAGAGCTGAGATTTACCTTCTGGATTTTGAAACGGTGGCTTTGCCCAAGAAGAGCGATGACCTCTTTGCGAGCACGCCCCCCATCCCCGCAGACACCTTTGTCATCGCTCCGTATCAAGCGACATCCAAGATTCTGAAGCGCCGGCTCATCAAAGGAGCTGACCTGGCCAAGCTGTTGCCCCACCTGAAGCAAACCGTGGGAGTCGAAGAGAACACCTCCGGCGCGATGTGCCACTTTCCCATCCACGGGATCCGGGTTTGGGACAAAGACTATCGCATTCTGTTTGAGAGCTCGTTTTGCTACAAGTGCTCCAACTTCTTTATTACTTACCCAAACTACCGGGACGGCTCTCCACAATGGACCGGTCTCACTGAAAAGGAGTTTGAGCAGGTGATGATAGAACTGATGCCCATTCCCCAGTCAGAGTTGGATCGATTCGATGCCAAGTTCGGAGGTGGGAAGAAGGGCAAGCCGAAAGAAGAGAAGAAGAAGCAGGAGTAGTAATGGAGCTGGACTGGAGTGCTTCCTGCATGCCCCTTCCCCCTCTCCCTCAGAGCGCCTCGCTTGCCGCGAACGTCTCCTGACGAGGCAACCGAAGCGGTCGCCCTACAACCCAGGATGTCTGAATGTGCGAGGTGTTGTAGTCGCCCTCCACGTTGCCAGCGAAGCTCTGTTCGTAGTCCAGACTTCAGTCTGCTCAGGCGATCTGGAGTAACGCGTACTGAGCAGACCGAAGTCCGGACTCCCTACAGCTTCCACCAGAGGGGAGTATGCCGGGGATCAAGGTGCCATATTCGCCCCGCCCCGCCTTCTCCTCCCTGATATCTAGGGCAAGCGCCCCGCTTGCCGCGAACGTCCCCAGACGGAGGCAAGCCAAGTCGTCGCCCTACAGCTCCCGGTGCCAATCGAGCGTCAGCCGCACGCGCACAAACCGTTCGACAGACAGCATGGTAAAACGCAAAGTTGTCGCCAGCCCCCACCCCGAACTCCCATGGACTACCCGACCCACACCCTCTTGCAGGTGGCCGAGCAAGCGAAGAGTGATGTGAGCCAGATTACCGGTTACGTGTACCTTTGCGCAATCGTGATGGCTCTGGTTCCCCCCATCCCCTTGACGTGGAAGGGCATCTTCTGGAGAACGATATACGTCACGGTGGTTGTTTGGAATGCACTTGGCGTGTTCCGGGGGTACGAAGACCACTGGGCTCGAACTATTTTCGACATCAAACGGGAGAACCCAGGCTACGACGGCGTGGGCGGAAATGTGGGAGTCATGCTGTTCGGCTGGGTCGCCCCCTTCGTCGAATGCTTGGGCGTGCTGACACTTATCAAGCTCGCAACGCTGGCCATCCGCAAACTTCGCAAGAAGCCTGAACTGGCAACCCCTTCGTTCCCATAGTCCCAAGCCTCCTTGGCCCGATCCCCTACCCCATCATGCGACTCCTTCTCTGGCCCCTCAAACTCGTGCTCCGCCTAGCGCTCTCGTTGATCCTGCTCGGCCTGGTAGCTTGGACTTTTGGAGCCCTGTACTACGACATGCCCTTCCTCAATCAGGCCGCGGCCTGGTGTTGGCTCGGCTCCGCTGCCACCATGCTACTATTCATCCGCCAGGCATGGCGAAAGTCGCTCTTCATCGGTCTGGCGTTTGTCGGGGTGTTGAGCTGGTGGTCGAAACTCCAACCGCAGGCGAACCGCGAATGGCAGCCCGATGTGGCCCAGCTCCCGTGGGCAGAGGTAGCTGGCGACGAGGTGACCATTTACAACGTGCGGAACTTTGACTATCGCACGACCACAGACTTCACCCCGACCTGGGAAACCCGCAAGGTACGCCTCTCCCAACTCACGGGCATCGATCTCTTCATCAACTATTGGGGATCGCCCTGGATGGCGCATCCCATTGCCAGCTTTCAGTTCAAGGACGCACCACCCATCTGCTTCTCGATCGAGACTCGCAAAGAAGTGGGCGAGAAGTACTCAGCCATTGGTGGCTTTTACCGACAGTACGAGCTGATCTGCATCGCGGCGGACGAACGCGACATCGTGCGGTTGCGCACCAACTACCGGACGGGGGAAGACTCCTACCTCTATCGCATCCCTGTCTCACCTGAGCGGGCTCGGGAACGGTTCATGGAATACATCGCCACCATGAACGGACTGCGCAACAAGCCGAGGTGGTATAACGCCGCGACGACCAACTGCACCACCGCCATCCGGACCCAACGCCCCGCCTCGGAACGAGCGCCGTGGGACTGGCGCATCCTGCTGAATGGCAAGGCGGACGAAATGCTCTACGAAAAGAAGGCCGTCGTCACCGATGGCCTCCCCTTTCCCGAGCTTCGGGAAAAGGCTCATATCAACACCGCAGCTCAAGCGGCAGACAAGTCTCCAGACTTCTGGAAACTGATCCGCGAAGGTCGGCCTGGATTTGGACCAATTCCCGCCGGCAACGCGGCGGCTCCGTGAAGGGGACGCAACGCCATGCCGAAGGCATCTCAGAAGGTAAGCCAGAGGCCGGACGAGTTTGACGAGGCCTGTCCCCGGAATGCCGCTCTCCTCATGCACCCTGAAGGGGTGCCAAGCCGGGCTACCGATTGGACATCCACCGTCATTCAATCTACGCCGCCACGGCGGTCTGGGACTGACGCCCCCAACCAATCACCGGCATGACGCGCAGCTTTCTCACCACCGCTTCGAAATTGTAAACCACCACGATGGCGGTGGCGCCGAGGAGGTCGGCAATAAGAGAATTGCGGAAGAACATCAGCGTCGGCGGCAAGCCTTCCTTGCCTGTCGTCAATGCCTGCACCCAGCCAGCCCACGTCTTCGCATAGTAGGATTCAACCGCCCAGGACAGGGAATTCGTCACGAGATAGAAAGCGACACTGCAAACCAACGTGCCCAGCACAGTATCGACCATCCCAGCCCTGCCACGGAGTCGGGAGCCCCACCAAGCGGCCAGCACATACAGGCCGTAGCTAAGCAGCACCGCCTCACGGCCATGTGCCGTGGACCACCACTGCGAACCCATGCTGACCCAATCCACCAAAATCAAAAGACCCGCCCAACTCCACCAAGGGAGTGAACGGGGAAAGGCAATGGCCCCCGCAAAGGCGAAAGCCATGAGTGGGCTCAAATTCCCCAAGTTAGCCGCCACGATCCCCTGCTGGTAAAGCACCCGCCAAACCAAGGCCGCAACCATCAGCACGAGCGGCAGCCAAACGTAGGCGGAAAGACCTTGGGAACGGGCAGAACGAGACATGCTGGAATGAAGCTCCAAGTGCGCGGATGAACAAGGGCAATGTTGTCTAAATCGGATGTAGACAAAGTGGCCTACCAAAGGTACGGAGAATCGTCGAACATCAACCTAGACATTGATCCGCGATTTCTTTCATGGTCTCCCGTTCCTCCATTACATCACTCCTCCTCTCTGGGTGCCTTCTGTTCAGCACTCCCGGACTAGTGAGCGCTGCAGTCCACTACTTTGTTGTACAGGGCAACTTCGACATCTCCACCACAGCCGTCGAATCCTACAAATTCAAGATCACTGACACCAATGGAGTCTTGGAGGACGGGCAGTCCGTGATGAATGCCGTCTTTGGCACTCCGACCCGAGTGGGTACTACCAACGAGTTCCGCACGACCGGCAGCGGGTTCGACATCAGCTACACCTACTTTGAAGACTACGGCGCATATCTGATCAATTCCATAAAACTGACATCTTCCACCGACTACTTGGCGACGAATACCGGTACGGGACTTAGCTGGAGCTACTACAATGCTGGCGGCGGATACGCAGATGCTTATCTGCCCCCGAATTATGACACTCCCATGACCGGTCCCTACGCCGACGGCACTTGGACGTACTCCTACACTGGACAAGCCCAACGCACCCTTTTGGACATTGATGGCGATGGAAATGTAGATGCCAGCTATGACGGATGGGTGTTTGGCAGTGACGGGTACACGGCAGGCTCCGACGATGTGATCCCGCCCGCTGCGACCATCACCGGATTAGACAATCTGCCACTTGAGTCCAATTTTACGGGACTAGGCACTAGCGTTACCTACGGCAATGGCGTGACCGTGTTTTCGTATGCAGCAACGCCAGAACCTGGTCGCACCATGCTTGCGGTGTTTGCCCTTGCGGGACTGTACATCCAAAGAAGACGCAAGCCCGCATCGAAAACTTGTGACGACAACGGACGACAGATTTAACACGAATATGAATGTGCCCCCAGCGGGATTCACCCTGCTGGAACTCCTGGTGACCATGATCATCGTGGCCATCCTGGCGACACTTATGTTCGTTGGCATGCAGAGATACCGCGGGTTGGCTAGCGGAGCATCTTGCTCAAGCAACTTGAGGCAGTTGTCTGCGGCCGTGAACTTGTATGTGAGTGACAATAATGGCATGTTTCCTGCCTATGTAAGCAACGGTGCAAATGGGGAACGCACTTGGTACTTCGGTCACGAAAGCACTCCAGCCGGCACCAGCGAAGGCAATCGGGACCTCGACCAATCTGGCGGCCCCCTTTTTCCCTACATTCAGGAAGTGGGCAAAATCGAAGTCTGCCAGGGATTCAACTATGGCAACTCCCTTTGGAAGCCGAAGTTCAAGGGAGCGAGTTACGGGTACGGCTACAACTGGATTCTTGGAGGAAGGTCAGGCGGCTCACCTATGTCAATAGCTCAATTGAAGAGTGCATCCAAAGTGATTCTCTTTGGTGATTGCGCACAGATCAATACCTTTCAAAAGCCGGCAACTCCGAAAAAGCCGATGCTGGAAGAGTTTTACATCATCAACGAAACGGAAAAAACAGTTCACTTTCGCCACAATGGCAGGGCAAACATGCTCTTTGTTGATGGCCATGTGGAGTCCTTTTCGCCGTGGCCTGGCACGGAAGATCGACGCATTTCCGGCGAAGTAATCGGCAGAATCACGAAGCGCAGCAGTCTCGAATACCTTCGCTAAGCTTCACCTTTTCTACCCGGGGGCTTAACCCCGGTAGCTCAATGCACCCGAAACATCACCTGCTCACACTTCGCGCGCAGCTTGGCATTGAGTGACCGGTTGGCGCAGCGCCAGGCCACGGACGGGGCTTCCTGGGCGAGGGATTCAGGGGCACCCTGCAGAATGCGGGTCTCCCCGTTCAACACGGCTCCCGGGCGGACCATCACCGAGCGGGCGGCGACGGTGCCCTCGACCACGCTGCCGGGATTGAGGAGCAAACACCCATCACACACAAAGTTACCCACTGCATGTCCGTGGACGATCACGTCCCGCGCATGCACCTCACGAAGGAAATACACTTCGCAGTTGCGGTGGATTTCGATTCTCCGGGCGGCCACCACTTCGGCCACGATGTCACTCGTGCGATAGCTGAGGTCCGGCAGGGCGGAAACCCGACCCGGCGTTTGCGGCCGAGGCTCCGGCAGGAGTTCCATGCGCTTCATGCAGGCGGGACAGGTGGGGGTGCCATAGTCCCCCAGGGTGCCGGTTTCGTAAAAGAAGACGCTGTGCGTTTCCGGCAACTCATTTAGCCTAGCTGCGAGAATATCCGCATCCACCGTCTCGATCTGGCATTGCCTCGCCAGGTGGAGGGCAGAGGAAGAAAAGCCCCCTGGGGCCAGCAACACTCCGCGGGTACCGCGCTGCTTCTCCTTCTTCAGCGTCTGGGCGAACTCCTCCACACCGACCGCTGTCGCCTGCCATTGGTTCCATTCCGCCAGCCGCACTCGATAGCGCTGCACCTGGGAGCCCTTGCCCCGCGTCATGGTAAAGTCTGCCGCGCCATCCATCCGCACGGTCGTAGAACCAAGCTCAAATCCGCCAAAGAGGGCCATGGCCCGGGCCAGCTCCATAATGCGGCACCAGTCCAGAGAAAGGAGCAAGTCGGCGGTCCAGCGTGCAGACATCTCCCCGCTCCCGGTCAAGACCGGGTCGAGCCCGCCAAGCACTGCCTTGTAAAGTCGCTGCGACATCTAGCGAGACCGGTAACTCTTCTCAAAAACAAGACACAAAGTTAACACACCTCCCGGATTTGTCCACGGCGACTCTGTCGATTCCTTTGGAATACCCAGAAGGCGCAACTCCGGAGCATACTCCAAGGCTATGCTCACGGTGCTGAGCGGGTCTTTCTAAGACGGGGATGGGAAGGCGATGGTCGCTCATGATCCAAATTCTCAAGGCGGCAGATCGGAAACGCCATCATCTGGGCGGAGCCCACATCTGCACCACCTTGGTCCCCAGCCAGGATGCGGCGTTCCCCTCGCCGGTTCTGGCAGGCATCACGGATGCCCTGCTTTTACCCGGGGAGTCCTTTGATCAACCTACGCCCCCATCCACAGCCCATACGGTCCTGACCTATGTGATCGAGGGCGTCGCGGAGCGCTCTGCTCCCCTGCCGCTGGCTCCATCTCGCCTGTCTGCTGGCTCCAGCCAGATAGAGCCATTGACCACAAGGGGATCCGACGCTCCTGGAGCGGACAGATGGCACAACCCTTCGCTCGATGAAGCCAGCCACCTGTTGCGCTTCTGGATCTCTCGCTGCGGTTCAGCACGGCAGACCAAGACTCGGGCAAACCCCTCCTCGCCTGTGCATGACGCCAATACTCCCAGATTGCTGGCGTGCCCCAACGGAAGCTCCGACCATTTGCGCGGGCCTCAAGGCATGGCGCTGTGGCACGCAACGCTGCATCACGGTCAACGATGGCGGCGATCTCTTGGTGCAGGGCACCATGCCTGGGTCAACGTGACCTCAGGGGAGGTTTGGTGCTGCGGGAAGCTGCTCGCCGCGGGAGATGCGGCTCTGGCCCATGATGAGCCGTGCTTGAGACTTCAAGCCAAGCGTCCGGCACAATTGTTTGTGCTGGAGTTCGATGTCTAACACCCAGCCTGGTTCTCAGGCCAGAAGCCGGGCTGGAGGGGAGACCTCCAGCCCAACGGGGCTTTTTTAACCGGTGGATCAGCCCTTTCTGGCTTTGGCCCAGCGGGCCTTTTGCGCTGCAGCGATGCGGGCGCGACCTTCAGGGGAGATGTTACGGGCCTTCCGACCGCTTTCAACCTTGGCTGCCTTGGGCTTGCGGCCACGGGTGACGACGGGAGCGGGGGCTCCGCCACCGAGCAACTCGGAGAGCTGGGTCTCGAGTTCTTTGATTTTCTCGGCGATTGCGACCGCCTTCTTAAGTTGTTCCACTGATGGTTGCTTGGATGAGATCATAGAATTCTTACTCTAGTTGCCATGACAAAAAACGCACTACTTACTCAATATAAGAGTCCCCCTTAGCCCCCATTCGTTGGGAGATACAAGAAGTTTTTCCAAGGATGATAAAGATCACACGCAAAATAAGACCACCACCCAGACGAAAAACCTTGCCGGTAATGGCCGCTGAAAACTCCATGAGGGCAAGGAATCCGGGGTACCAATGAGCGCATTGCCCCGTCTAAGTTCCGCAGGGCAGCAGACACGAGATCCAGGAACTGAGGGGGCTGCGGGACGGGGAGTCTGTGCATAAGCCGAGCAATCAGGCTGCGCGGCGCGCGGAATCCTCCCGCAGGAGGATCGTATCCGTCGCCTGACCAGCACGAAACAGATTGATGAATCCGCCCCCTACCTGCCCGGCCTCGACCGGGGCCAGACACTTCAGCCACTCCATGGTACGCCGCCCCTCTTCATACGTGGAGTCCCGGTGCTTGGCCACGATGCCCGGCTGTCCCGCCATGCGGGCCTGAGCCAGCAGTTCCTGCGGGGTGCCGGTGAGGTCCTCTGCGGCGACCACGCCCTCCGGGCGGCATCGAGGATGGAAGTGATGCGTTGTTT
>NZ_BATQ01000134.1 GCF_000739635.1 Verrucomicrobium sp. BvORR034
CTTTCAAGCGGTGAAGCTACCGGATTCGACAAAGCCCCTCGGCGGATCCCCGCCATCACTCCCACATGCCGAGCTGGATCAGTTCGCGCTGCAGCTCATCCCAATCCCACAGAATCACTGAGCTGTCCTCCAGCTGTTCCGCGATCCAGTTTTTCCTCGAATCCACCGCGAGCGCCACGTGTTCGTCCCCGGCCAGAGGCGCGGGATGCGCGAGCCGGGCCAGGAGATCGCCATCCGTGGCGGAGTAGAGTTGCGTGCCTCTCCCGTTCTGCACCACCGCGGTGCGACCATCTGGCAGCCACGCCCCCAAGCTGAAGGATTCGCCGACCCCGAGATTGGCGAGAAGCGCCCCTGAAGTCACATCCCATACCGCACTCCGTTGATTGCTCACGGTCAGCAGGCGACCGCCATCGGGTGAAAACGCCAGGGATGCTGCAGGTTCCACCTCGGCCAGCTCCCGTCCCTTCCGAGCCCCCACGCCGGGGCCGGAGAGATCCCAGATCGTGACGCCGGGATTTTGGAAACTACTCGAGGCTGCACGGGTGCCATCATGATTCAAGGTGACAGAGTAGGGCAGTGGATGCGGCAGGGGGCGGGCCCCTTTGACTCCGGGTTTCACCACGACGAAACGTTGCTGCGGCCCTTGTAGCAATGCCAGCCAGCCGTTCTCGGAACCCGCCATGAGCACGGCCCCCACATACGGGGATACCCCGGGTCGATCCGGCAAAGCTTCGCCACTCGCGATCTGAGCATCCGTCAGGCCCCGCAGGCCCGAGTTCCATCCGCAAGTCTGGATGCCAGCCTCGGTGAAGCGGGCACCCATCCATTCTCGTCCGCTCTTGGGGGCCACCTGCCGCTGTCGCCCCGCCACCGGCTCCCATACCTGGATGCCATTTCCCGTGGACCACAACACCTGCTCCCTCCGGGCATCGACCGCGATCGTGGAAAAGTTCTCCCGACGCAGTCCGTCACTCTGACGCCGCAAGATTCGCACACCGGTGGGCAGGATCACCTCCATCTGCCTATGGGTGCCGTTGGCGTCCTGCCAGTCGAGTTCACGCCCATCATTTTTCCATTCAGGCAGCGGGTCCACCACCGCGCCCAGGGACTCCGCGATCACCTCGTCTGCCCGATCCAGGTCCCAGATCCACAACACCCCATCCGCCGCCACGCACGCGACGTGCCTGCCGCCGGGATGCCAGACAAATCCAATGGTGGCGCTGTCCCTGGGCCGCAGACGGTTTTCCATCTCGGTTACTCCCGCCCTCCAGCGATAGGTGCGCATGGCAGTGCAGGCGAGCACGAGCTGATCCCCCGCCGCATTCCAAGCCATTGCCAGGAGCTTGCCATCGAGCTTGAGCAAGGTTTCCTCGCTCCCAGCGGAACTCACGATTTGCACCAGGTCTCCGTCGTCATCAGAGGGCCGGAGTCTGGCCTGGCGCTGGCCGTTCGGCGATATCACCTCTTTGGGGCCCGGTGGGAGGCTGAACCGCCGCGGCAAGACAGCGGGCCCCTCCCGCTGAACAAAGTCTCCTAATGTAAGAGCACGCACCGCCAGTTCCCGCAACCCAGGCTCAGGTTTGCGCTGCCACGCTTCTTTCACGATCTCCAGCGCCTGGGTGCGCTGTCCCGACCGACGGCTCGAGAGCAGTAACTCCACTTGAGCGAGGCGGGAGGTATGCAGCCTCTCCTCAGCCAGTCGTCCTGCCATCTGGCCGCGTTCCCGCTCGTAGCTGAGCACCCGTCGATCTGCCACCACCACCGCTGCCAGAGCCAGGACCAGTGCCAAGGCTGTGGTCAACGAGAGCGCAGTCACCATGGGATTGCGCCGTACCACCCGCCGTAGTTTCTCAGTAGGCGAGAGTCGCCGCACGCTGACCGCCGCCCCAGCAAGCCACGAGCGGAGATCCAGCTCCAGCTCGCGTGCCGTGTTGTAGCGGTCTGCGGGATCCGGCTCCAGACATTTGCGACAGACCTGCCACAGGTCTTCAGCGATCCCGTGTTGGGTCAACGGTTCCACCCGGCCTTCCACCGCCAGCGTCAGTGTGCCTGCCGGGTTGGCTCCTCGATAGGGAGGATGCCCTGCCAGCGCGTGGTAGAAGACCGCCCCCAGAGAATAGATGTCCGCCGCTGCTGAAGGAGCCCGGCCAAGGGCCAGCTCGGGCGCAGCGTACTCTGGTGTTCCCAGGGCGAGCAGGGTCACGCTCATCGTCGACTCCTGCCCCTCCCAACGGGCCAGCCCAAAGTCCCCCACCATGGCCTGGCCGCGCTCATCCAGCAGGATGTTGTGAGGCTTGAGATCCCGGTGTAGAACACCCCGGTCATGCGCGTACTGCACGGCATTGGCTATGTCCGCCAGCATGGTGGCAGCCTCCCGCTGATCGAGCCGGCCCTTCCCACTGGCCATCAGGTCTGCCAGGGTGCCACTCTCCGCCAGCTTCATGGCAAACCACGGCTCGCCGTTCTCCTCCCCCACCTCGTAGATCGGCAGGATCCCGGGGTGGTCCAGGGCAGACAGTGCCTTCGCCTCCTGAAGGAAGCGCCGGTAGAACAACTCGCGATCCCGCCCCTCCAGCCGGGGCGTTTTCAGCGCCACCGTCCTGCCCGTGCTGTCGTGGCAGGCGAGATAGACGTAGCCCATGCCCCCCTGTCCCAGCAGGGTCTCCAGCGAATAGGGGCCGATTTTTCCCAACCGGTCTGACCCAGAAAACTCCCGAATGCACCGGGGGCAGAAGGTCATCTCCTCCCACTGCACCTCCGGCGTGCCACAACGGGCACAGCGCGAAGGCAGGGCAGAATCAGCGACCGGGGGGAAAGGCATTGGCGATCAGAACTGGGCAAAAAAGCAAAAACGTCGAGCACCCTTGGTACTTCTACTTACCATTTCGCTCAACCTTCTCAGGATCAAGCAGCAATCCCGCCAGGAAAGGACTTCGATCCGGGATGCGCGTCCCACTTCCTGTGAGAGCGTCATTCACTCTGGATTGCCCTTTTTCGTGGCCGAAGGTTACAAGTCGGTGTCTGGTTTTGCCCAATTCCCCGCAAAGATGGCAAGCCCAGCAAAATCTGACATTCACTTCCGTACTTTTCTGTCCCATTCTCCGCTTTTTATGCGACGCCTACTGTTCCTGATACCTCTCGCGCTGGCTGCGGTCAGCTCCTACCATATGTTGCCCGCGCAGTCGGGCGATGCCAAACCCAAGCCGCTCAAGGCCCTCCTGATCGCCGGGGGATGCTGCCATGACTACGCCAAGCAACAGGAGATCCTGAGCAAGGGCATCCAGTCGCGCGCGAACGTCCAGGTGGATGTTATCTGGACGGATGACAAGGGCACCACCCCGCCTCTGCCGTTGTATGACAACGCGGACTGGGCCAAGGGCTACGACATCATCATCCACGACGAGTGCGCCGCGGGAGAGAAGGATCCTGCCGTGCTCCAGCGCATCTTGGACGCCCACAAGACCATCCCGTCCGTGCAGCTCCACTGCGCCATGCACAGCTTCCGCACGGGATCGGATGGCTGGTTCAAGCATCTGGGCCTGCAATCCACCGGCCACGGTCCGCAGGAACCCATCGCGATCCGGTACGTTGACTCCGAGCACCCGATCACCAAGCCCCTTCAGGACTGGACGACGATCAAGGAAGAGCTCTACAACAACGTCAACATCTTCGACGCGCACCCCCTGGCGATGGGCAAACAGTCCATCAAGCAGAAGGACGGCAGCGTGAAGGATGTGGAGTACATTGTGGCCTGGACCAATGAAAAGTCCGGAGCCAAAAGCTTCAGCACCACCATCGGTCACAACAACGACACCGTCGCCGACGCCCGTTATCTGGACCTCCTCACCCGCGGCATCCTCTGGGCCTGTGGCAAACTTGAACCCGCCTACCAGATCCCCTTCACCGGTGAGAACAAGGTGACCTTCGTCAAAGCCAACCCGCCGACGCCGAAAGCCGAGGCTCCCGCTCCTGCTGCACCGCCCGCCGCAGCCAAGGATGCCACGCAGGTGAAAGTGACCGCTTCCAGTGAAGAGAGCGGCAAGGCCAACTTTGCCTGGAAAGCCGTGGATGGCAGCAAGGACAGCCGCTGGTGCGCCAATGGTGGTGACCGCCCGCAGTGGTTGCAGCTGGAATTCGACAAGCCGCAGAACCTGAGCGGCACCAAGATCGTCTGGGAGAGCAACGCTCCTATCTACCCCCATAAGCTGGAAACCTCCTCCGATGGCAAGAGCTGGACCGTGGTGGCCGATACGACGAAGGACCCCAAAGGTGGTGACACGGAGCATAGCTTCACGGCCAAAGACGCCAAGTACGTGAAACTGACGGTGGAAGGCAAGCCCTCCACGGGCTGGGTGAGCGTGCGGGAAATCTCCCTCAAGGGCGACGGCATCAAGTCCATCGCGGCCAAGGTCGATGCCAAGGAGAAAGCCCAGGCCAAGAAGGAGAATGAGAAAAACAGCAGTGAGTTTGCCAAGGAAGGCAACATCACACCGAAGATCGTGAAGCTGACTGCTGAGCAGGAAGCGGAAGTACTGAAGGACGTGAAAGTTCCGGATGGGTTCGAGGCAACGGTTTTCGCATCCCCTCCCGCGGTGAACTACCCCGTCTATGTGGCCGCCGCTCCCGATGGCACCCTCTACGTGTCCAGCGATGGCAACGGCTCCCTGGGCCGCAATCCCAAGCGTGGCCGCATCATCCGCCTCAAGGATGTGGATGGCGATGGCCGTGCGGATGAAGTGAAGGAGTTCGTCAAAGACGTGGACTCCCCCCGCGGTCTGGTTTGGGATCACGACCGCCTCTATCTCGTGCACCCGCCGCACCTCTCGGTCTTCATCGACAAGGATGGCGATGGCGTGTCCGATGAACAAAAGGTGCTGGTGAAGAACCTCGCCTTCGGCTTTGCGGACCGTCCCGCAGACCATACCACCAACGGCCTGAGCCTCGGCGTGGACGGTTGGCTTTACATCGCTGGCGGTGACTTCGGCTTCATGCAGGCAGAAGGCACGGACGGCCGCAAGGTGCAGCATCGCGGCGGCGGCGTCGTTCGCGTGCGTCCTGACGGCACCGGCCTGGAAATCTACTCCACCGGTACCCGCAACATCCTGGAAGTGGCCGTGAGCCCAACCATGGACATCTTTGCCCGTGACAACACGAACGACGGCGGCGGCTGGAACGTGCGTTTTCACCACTTCACCGGCCTGGAGAACCACGGCTATCCCCGTCTCTACAAGAACTTCGCGGACGAGGCCATCACGCCTCTGGCCGACTACGGCGGCGGCTCCGGCTGCGGCGCGGTGTACATTGATGAGCCTGGATTCGGCAAATGGAACAACGCCCCCTTCACGGCCGACTGGGGCACCGGTGCCCTCTGGCATCACACGGTGAAGGTCAAAGGCTCCACCTATGAAGAGACAACCGCTCCGCAGCCCTTCATCAAGATGACCCGCCCCACCGATGCGGACGTGGACGCCAACAGCAACGTGTATTGCGCCAGCTGGAAAGGGGCGACCTTCAACTGGGAAGGCCCCAACGTCGGCTACGTCGTGCGCGTGAAGCCCAAGGACTTCAAGGCCTCTCCGCTGCCGAACTACGCCAAGGCTGCCAATGCCGGACTGGTGAAGGAACTGTCCTCCCCCAGCTACCGTCGCCGCATCGAAGCCGAGCGTGAACTGGTACGTCGCAAGGCCACGAAAGAGGTCGCGATTGATCTCGCCGGGACCTTCCGCAACAAGGACCTGTCCCCCGCTGCCCGCATCGCGGCCATCTACACGATGCGCCTGGGTGCCAAGGATCCCTCCGACTTCGTCGTCAGCCTGGCCTCCCCAGAGACCGAGGCCGACTGGCAGGTGGTGGCCAATGCCTACCGCGCCGAGCTGCATGAGAGCGTGATGCCCTTTGGCACCGTGAACGTCGCGGCATCCACCAAGACCACCTCCATCTACGAGGACTCCCGTCTCTCCGTGCAGATGGCCCGCACGCTTCTGTCCCTCTCGGACAAGGCCCCGCGCGGCCCGCTGAACATTGCCCGCTTCCTCAATGCGAAGCAGGACGAGGTGGCCCGTCACGTGGCCATTCGTGCGCTGGGCATGTCCGGCGCGAGCCAGGACCTCTTCGGTATTATTGACGCGAACCCGACGGACAGCTCCGTGGAGAAGGTCATTGACGACACCGCCCGCAAAGGGGCGCTGCGCGCACTGGCGATGATTCACAAGCCGGAAGTGGTGGACGGTCTGATCGCCCGCCTGGACAAGGCCAACGATCCCTCCCTGCGCAAAGGCATCTTCTCCGCCCTGGCCCGCCTGCATTTCACCGAAGGCGAGTGGAAGGGTGATTCCTGGGGCACGCGTCCCGACACCCGTGGACCTTACTACCAACCCGAAGCATGGGGTGAGTCGCCGAAGGTTGCCGCTGCCCTGAAGGAAGCGCTGGCCAAGGCCTCTGCGGAAGACGCTGCCTATCTGGTGAGTGAACTGAACCGCAACCGCATCCAGTTCAACGAAGCTCTGGAGCGCATCCTTACCCTCGCCGCCAAGGACAGCAAACTGCTGCCCGACGCCGTGGGCCAGCTTGCCAATGCCGAGACCATCCCAGCCGCTGGCATCCCGCTGCTCATCAGCGCAGCCTCCTCGAACCCTCCCGCATCCCCCACCGTGCTGTCCCAGGCCATCGTGGCTCTGACCAAAACGGACAGCGCAGACGGCGTGAAAGCAAGCCTCGGTGCGCTCGTGGCCCTGAACGGGATGAAGGATGCAGGCAAGGAACAGGAAACCGCCCGTAACGCGTTCCTGAACTCGCCCAAGCTGGAGAACCACCATCAACTCCTGGAGCTGGAAGCTGAAAAGCTGGGCACCCCGGCCGCGCTCTGGGCCGATGCTGCCCTGCTGAACCTGAGCGCCCGCAAGACCGGCAGCCCCGAATCCCGCGAGCTCTCCGGCAAGGCTCTTGATCAAGGATGGCAGAATCCCCAGCGTCGTGTGCAGGTCCTCAAGGCAGTGGCCATGCTCAAGCATAACCCCTATGCCGACAAGGTGATCGCCGCTCTGGACGACTCGGACAAAGCCGTGGCCGCCGCCGCGACCAATGCTGCCAAGGCCATGAAGCTGGAGAAGAAGACCAAGGAAACCGGCCCGCTCATCAGCACCCTCCAGCCCGCAGACGTCATCGCCCAAGTCCTCAAGACCAAAGGCGATGCCGAACTGGGTGAGCAACTCTTCACCCGTCAGACATGCGTCGCCTGCCACACCACCCGTGAGGACGAGGCGCAGAAGGGCCCTTATCTTGGCAACATCGCCCAGACCTATAAGCGCGAAGAGCTGGCCATGGCCATCCTGGATCCCAACAAGACCATCGCCCAAGGCTTCGCCACGGAGCTCTTTGCGCTCAAGGACGGCACCCAGCAGCTCGGATTCGTCACCCTCGAGTCAGCCGACCAGGTGAAGATCCGCACCATCACGGCCCAGGAATTCACCTACAAGGTGAAGGACATCGCCAAGCGTGAAAAGCTGCCCATGTCCATGATGCCTCCCGGCCTCGTCATGAACCTGACGGTGAAGGAATTCGCCAGCCTGCTGGACTACCTGCAAGCGCTGTCGAAGAAGTAGCCCGAGAGCGTGGTAGATAGCTAAATCTGTGAAAACGGCCGGTCGCAAGACCGGCCGTTTTTTGTTTGGCGGCAGCAAGTCACTGACGCCTCAAGCCCTGACCTTCATCAATCGTGTCGGCCTTGCCGATGACGCACCGCTCGAAAGATCATTAAGAAAATCCCACTGCCGAACAGCCCTACCAGAAGCCCCAGAAACGCACCGATGATGATCGAACCCGGCCAGGATTTCGTCCAGCACGCACCAATGCCCGCCCCCAACAGCAAGCACACCAGAATGGCCAATCCCTGGAACAAGTTGTCCTTCAAACGGACATTGGGCCCTCCCACAATGTCCGTGATGGCGTTGTAAGTCTCACGACCGTTGGGTTGGCGATGCGATGGCGGAAGCTCCGGGGGTGTGGGAGTGCTCATGGTTGGATGGAATCATCGCAAAGCGAGATGCCCATGACAAGCACCGGCTTTAACGCATCCGTCCACCTAGCGACTGCGACACCGTCCAATTCCCCCTCCGACATCGCCAGCTCAATTCCTAATTTTTCACTGCGCCCTCAACACCCGCTTCACACACAACCCTTCCCATACGGCAACAACCACTAACAACACAGTCGCCACGGCGCCGGCGGTGGCCAGATGCCACTTCATGAACAAGGGAATCAGCGCCAGCTGCACCAGCACCGCCACCACGTGGGACCGCGGCACCCTGCCATACACCACACTCTTGTAGAGCGCATTGCCTCCCAGATAGAAGACGTTGGCCAACCCCAACACCACCGCCGCAGACAAGCTGGTGTGCCCATGAGGATGCGCCACCACCAGTTCACTCGCCACGGCATTGAGGATGATGCCCGCCACCATGGTGACGTGCGTGTAGTGGTAGTACGCCGCGATGCGCCCCGGATCGCTGGATTGCACAATGGCCTCGGAACCATCCTTGCTGCTGGTGTCAAAGTACACCCACCACATGGCCAGACTGCCGATGAAGGCCGCCAGGAAGGCAATCACCAAGGACGAATCGAAGTGATTCGCCGTACTCAGCGTCGCCCCGGTGATGAGAAGACATTCGCCCAAGGCCACAATCACGAAAAGCTGGCACCGTTCTGCAATGTGACCGCCTTCCACCGTCCATTCCGAGGTACGAGACCGGCCCAGCTTGGGCAGCCAGAAGCCGAACATGGGAGAGAAGTACTCACAGCAGACGGCCACCGCCCAAAATGCCAGCCGAGTTCCTCCGCTGGCAAAGGCCCCACCCAGCCAAAACACGGCCGAGATCACCAGCCAGCCGAGCATGCGCTGGAAGTTGGGCGTCAGGGCATGCCCCTTCTTCAGATGCGCCAGACAGAAGAGGGTGCGCCCCACCTGAATGAGGACGTAGCTGATGGCAAAGGCCATGCCACCGCTCTTAAAAGCATGCGGGATGGCGGCCGCCATGACCAGACCCGCCAGCATGATGCCAAAGAGCATCAGCCTCACGGGTTTGGTTTCAGGGTCAAACCAGTTGGTGATCCAGCAGGAGTACTGCCAGGCCAACCACACCCCGAACATCAGCACCAACGTCTCCAGCGCTCCAAACAGCGACAGGTCGTGAAGCAGATGATGTGAGAGCTGGGTGACCGCAAAAACGTAGATGAGGTCGAAGAAGAGTTCGACGAACGAGACCCGAGCCTCATGCCCATCACGCACCCGCAAGAGGCTACCGGGAACTCGAAACTTCCCCAAGGCGGCCCCATGGGAATGCCCATGACCATGGCCGGAAGGAGAGGAGGCAACAGAAGCAGACGAAGGCAAAAACTCGGAATCGCTCATAGACGACAAGATGAACCAGAGAGCCACGCTCGCCCTCCACAGGCAACGATGGAAGGGAAAACCATGCCAGAGTCAATCTCCGAATGGTTCCCCCCTACCATCATCAGCTTCTATCCAACAGGCTACCTCGTCGTGTAGCCCCCGTTGGAAAAGATCGTCTGACCTGTGATCCACCAGCCGTCCGACACCAAGTGGAGCACCGTAGGCACGATGTCGCCAGGATCCGTGAGACCAGTCTTGGTGAATGGGCTCAACGCCGCGGCGGTCTGATTGTAGTGGGCGGACTCTGCCGATTCCTGACCGTAAAAGAACGGCGTTTCCATGGGACCCGGCCCCAGCGCATTGACCGAAATGCCCCGAGCCCCGAACTCCTTGGAGGCCGCCCGCGTGAAGTGTTCCACCGGAGACTTGCTGCCCGGATAAATGGAGTAGAAGCCCGTATAGCCCGCCAGGAGAGAACTCACGATGGTGACGATTTTACCATGGTCATTGAGCTTTCTGCCCGCCTCCTGAATAAAGAAGAAGGCCGCCTTGGCGTTCACGTTGAAACTCCTGTCGAAGTCCTCCTCGGTGACGTCCGCAATCGGTTTCTTGATTACGAGACCGGCCGTGTTGATGGCGATGTCCACGCCGCCAAAGGCTTTGGTGGCCTCCTCGAAGAGCGCCGTGTTGTTGGCCACCACGGAGAGGTCGCCTTGCACGGCGATCGCTTCTGATCCCAGGGCCTTCACGGCCGCGACGGTATCCTCCGCATCTTTCTGGGTTGATGAGCTGTTGTAGTGGACCACCACCTTGGCGCCTCGCTCAGCCAGTGCACGGCTAAGGAGGCCACCAAGGTTTTTGGCGCCACCAGCGACAATGGCCACTTTACCATGGATGCTGTGGTTATTCATAGGTCTTGGGGGGATGAAATTGGAAAAACTAGAACGGCCGGGTGATAGCAACCGGCGCGGGTCCGCACACGCTTCCAGTCATGGATCGACTTCACTCCAGCGCCGATCTTTACGCTTTCAAATTCCCCGCAAAATTTTGCCTTGCCTCCCCCGGTTGATGCGGTGCAACTTACAGTCACCATGCAGCCTCAACCGCACCGGCACTGTCGCGCAGACAATCCCGTGCATGCATCAAGCGATGCCGTAGGAACACTGAGGCAATGGTCCAGACCAGGGTTGGAAGTGAGGTTTTGCCGGGATGTGGTGACCACCCCACAAGTCTGGGAGCTGAAAGCCCCACGCCACCATGTCATTGTGCATCTGGGAGGCTGGATTGAGTCTCTGGAAACTGAGTTGGAGGGGCGCGGTGGTTCATCGGGACCGCCCTTGCCCGGTGAAGTTTGGACCATTCCAGCAGAAAGACGCTATGCCAGCTACCTCACCGGCGAGACAGCAGAGTATGCGATCCTGTCACTCTCCCCGACCAACCTGAATGACCGTGCTACCGAAAGAGAGCGTGCCACCGACCTGACCGCCGTGGAGGGCACCGCAGATCCCTTGCTGCACCGCAAGCTTTTGGAACTGGCCCACTGGCACAACGCCGTCCCAACCAGCGACCTTGAGACTGCCGCCATCACCGGCCTGCTGGATCAAATGCACGAAGGGATCCGTCAAACTTATTACCTAGATCCCCCTCCGCAGAGCCAAGCCCACCACCGGGCGGCGCTGAACGCCCCACAGGCACGCCGCCTGCGACGCTATTTGTATGAAAATCTCTCTGCGCCGCTAACGCTGGCAGAACTGGCCCAGGAAGCCCGGCTTGGGGAACACCAGCTCCACCGCGCGTTTCTGTCCACCTTCGGCACCAGCCCGTGGCAGTATTTGATCCGGCAACGCCTGCGTCAAGCGCAGCACCTGCTCGTTGCTACGGAGAAGGATATCACCACGATCGCAAACGAAACGGGATTCTCCAGCCACAGCCATCTGACAACAACGTTTGGCAGACATGTCGGTTGTACCCCGCGTGAGTATCGTGAGGCGACGCTGAGGTGACGTGCACCGCCACCGGCACTCCAAGACGCTGCCGAGATGGATGAACATGCCAGATAAAACACCTTTGCCACCAGCTCGCACAAGTGTCGCGAAACGTCTTGGAGTGCCGGCGGCTCGACGCCGCTTTCGCCTGCCGGGGCTATCCCCCCCTACCCTGATCGCCGCCAGCAGCATTCGTCATTAAAGGAGCGCAGATTCCTCGGGCCCAGGACCGCCAAACACCAAAGGCGTATCACCCGCTTCGCACACCATCGGCGGTTGTGATTAAGGCACAAACCGCCGCTCCTTGGTTCCCAGCCTCTCTACAGGCAACCTCAATCAGCTTGTGCAATTGCATGGAACCCTCCGGGTTCATGAAACACCCCAGCACTACCACACACCACCTCCACACCTGCTCTACATCTTCAGATTTCGCCGCAAGAACGACACCATCTTCAACAAATGCTTCTCCTGGTCCTTGCCGAAACTGTCGTGCGAACCATCCGGGATCTTCACATACTCCACTTCAGCCCCCGCCTCGCGGAGTTTTGCAACCATCACATCCGCTTGCTCCACGGGCACCAGGGGATCCTGCTCGCCATGACAGAGAAACAGCGGGGCCACCTCCTTGCTCACATAACTCACCGGACTTGCCGCCCGATAGGCATCCGCCAATTGGGAAGGAGTGCCACCTAGAAAACCTTCCAACATCCCACGCACCGCCTGCCCTTCCTGGGCTCGTTGCCGGGGACTGTTGGCATAAGCCAGGGTCAGGTCATAAGGGCCAGCCAAGCCTACGGCGGCCACCACCTTGGACGAGAACCCGGCATTGCCACCCGCGCCTTCCAGTTGCGACTGATCTGAGGTGACAGCCAGCATCACGGCCAGATGAGCACCCGCCGAGGCCCCCAGGGCCGCGATCCGCTCCGGATCGACTCCAAACTCATCTGCGTGAGCCCGCAGCCATCTCACGGCGCATTTCACATCTTCCACCTGAGCAGGAAATTTGCTCTTCGGAACCAACCGGTATTGCACCGTCACACAAACCACCCCTGCCTGAGCCAGATGAAACTGCAGCCCATGAAAGTCGCGGCGATCGCCAGCAGTCCATCCTCCCCCGTGAATCATCACAATGGCAGGGAGCTTGGCGGCTGGGGCGTTCTTGGGCCGGGCTAAATCCAGTTTCAGATCCTGATCGCCCCCTTTGCCATACACCATGCCCTCCTGAAAATGAATGGTATCAGGGGGCGACACCCGCTGTTTGGACGCATAAAGCAGCCCCGCCAGCAGTAGCACTGGTGCAAGCACCAAGGCAATGAGCAGGACAATGGCGGTGCGGGTCTTCAAGAGTCGGGGAGCAGGCACAATCCCCATCTGACATCCAGAAGGTGATTTTGTCAGGAGAATCTACAGTGGAAGGCGGGAATGGACATTCATCGCCCATCCCCGCCCCACAGCTTGACATCAAGGCTCCAGCGTCACCTTCACTGACGTCAGCCCGCTCAGCACCATGTCGATCCCCTTCTGATAGTCATCCAGGGACATCCGGTGCGTGACGATCTCTTCCATGGGCAGAAGCCCCTGTTCAATCATGCGGATGGCCACGGGATAGCAGTGCGGCCCCAGGTGGGAACCATGCACATTCAGCTCTTTGGTGTCGCCGATGATCGTCCAGTCCACCGTCACTTTCTCGCGCATCACGCTGAACTCCACGAACGTGCCCCGCTTGCGAATCATGTTTAGCCCCTGTTCTACCGCAGCCGGGTGCCCGGTGGCCTCGATGTACACATCGCAACCATAGCCTCCCGTCATGTCCTTCACCATTTGAACCACGTCCTGGGTTCGGGGATTGATCCCCACATCTGCCCCAGTGCGACGGGCCAGTTCCAGACGCTCTTCACTGAGGTCCATGGCGATGATCTGGGCCGGGCCCTTCATCTTGGCCGCTGCCACCATGCCGAGCCCAAGCGGTCCGCACCCGGCAATGACCACCACATCCTGGTATTTGATCTCGCCCCGCTCCACCGCGTGAATGGAGCAGGCCAGGGGTTCGATGAAAACGGCGTGGTGCAGCGGGAGCGTCTTCGGCACCTTGTAGTTCAGCGCTCCCACGGGAAACTTCATATACTCCGCCCAGGAGCCCGGAGTGCGCTGGCGGAAGCCATAGATGTCATGCACGGCGCACATCCAGTACTCCCCTCGCTCGCAATACCGGCATTTCCAACAGGGCACGATTTGCTCGCTGATGGCGTGATCACCGATCTCCAGACCATACTTGGCAGCAGATCCTTCGCCCAAGGCAACGACCTCGCCGACGAATTCGTGACCGGGCGTGATGGGGGCCTGGCAGTAACCTTCCTTTTGACCATCCCCCCAAAACATTGGGGCTCCGGTGTAGCACTTGATGTCACTGGCACAGATGCCGGTGCTTTTCACTTTGATGACCACCTCGCCGGGACCAGCGACGGGGGTGGGCACGGTCTCCATGCGATAGTCACCTGGAGCATGAGCCACAACGGCCTTCATGGTAGCGGGCAGGACGGGGCTCACAGCCTTTTGAGATGACGAATCTTCGCCTTCTTTTTTGGATTCGTTGGCGAACAAGGTCGTCGAGGGCAGGGTTGCGATCATGTCAGAATTGGGGGGCAATGATTTGGCTCAGCCCAGGCTGCCTTGCAGCAGCCTGTGGCGAGGATAGGAAGTTGAAACTTACTTGTTGGTGACCATCTTCATCACCTCGTCGGCATTGGCCTCGGTGATGACGGTCCAGGGCACGTCGTAGTTTTTCTGGATGCCGTCTTTCCAGGGGAGCTTGTCTCCGTAGTGCTTCCAGATGTCGGACTGGGGCTGATAGCTCTCGCCTCGCACGGCGCGGAGGGCGATGTCCATGGCCCCCTGGGCTTGAGCCTTGGCATCTTGCAGAATGCTCACCATCTCGCCACCCTTGGCCGCTCGGATGGCGTCTTTCACACCATCCACACCCACGATGGCAAAGTCCTTCACATTGAGACCTGCGGCCTTGATGGCCTGAATGGCCCCGATGGCCATTTCATCGTTCTCGCCGATAACGCCCTGGATCTTGCCAGGATGGGCGGTGAGCCAGTTTTCCATGAGGGCCAGGGCCTCAGCGCGGGACCAGTTGGCCGTCTTGCGCTCGATGATCTTGATGTCTGGGTGCTTGTCCAGCACGCTCATGATGCCCTTGAGACGCTCCACCTGACCAGACTGGCCGATGGGGCCCTCCAGGATGACGACATTCCCCTTTCCACCCAGCTTATCCACGATGTACTGGGCCTCGATGGCACCGCCCTCGTTGTCATTGCTGCCGACATAGGAAGTCAGCACCTTGGAGTTCGCCCGGGCGTTGGCCCCGATCACCGGGATGCCGGCACTGATGGCCTTCGTCACCGTGCGACCGCCCGCCTCAATATCCAGCGGGACAAAGATGATGGCGTCGAACTGCTGCACAATGATCGAGTCGAACTGGTCGTTCTGCACATTGGGATCATACCGGCCGTCAAAGACCGTGAGTTTCACACCGCCATTCTTCACCTCAGGGTGTTCCTTGAGCCAGTCGGTCCACACTTTCATAAACTCTGACCGGAGGCCATAGACAGCTGCGGCAACTTTGACCGGTTTTTCAGCGTGGGCACTAGAGGGGCCAGTAAAGGTGCAAGAGCCGAGGAGCAGAGCGAGGAGCGTTCTTTTCGTTAGTTTCATTGGGATGTTCGTTGCTTTGGTTTGAGGAAATGTTGTTGGATGAATCAAGAATCAGTCGCGGGAGCGGCGGGCAGGATCCAGCAGCACGGCGCAGACGATGATGCAGCCCTTCACCACCTGCTGGTAGAAGGAGGACACCCCCAGCAGGTCGAGCCCGTTGTTGATGACGCCGATGATGAGCGCGCCGAACAAGGTGCCGCGGATGGTGCCCACACCTCCATTGAGGCTGGTGCCCCCGATCACGACGGCGGCAATGGCGTCCAACTCATAAGACTGCCCCGCCTGGGGCAAGCCCGCCGTGGTCCGCGCCGTGAGGATCAAGCCCCCCAGACCCGCCAGCATGCCCGCGAGACCGTACACGGCCACCAGCACCTTCTTGGTACCGATGCCTGCCGTGCGGGCGCTGCGTTCATTGCCACCGACGGCATAGATGTAGCGGCCGAAGACGGTCTTGTTCAACACCACCCAGAATATGATGAAGGTAGCCGCAAGAAAGATCACCGGTACAGGGATCTGCCAAATGCGTCCCTGCCCCAGCCAGAGGAAGCTCTGGCTTAGGTCGGGGATGGGCATGCCCTCGCTGTAGATGTAGGTCAACCCACGAGCGACACTCAGCATGCCGAGCGTCGCGACAAAGGGAGGCACACTGAGGCGGGAGATGACCAGACCATTCACCAGTCCACAGGCCAGGCCGACACCAAGCCCGGCAGCGATGGCCACGTAGGCAGGCTGCGGCGTCTCCCCGGTGGCCAGACTCGCTGCTACAATGCCGGAAAGCGCCAGCACAGAACCCACAGAGAGATCAATCCCACGAGCCAGGATGACCAACGTCATGCCAATGGCGAGAATGCCGTTGATTGACGTCTGCCGCAGAACATTGATGATGTTCTTGGGCGTGAGGAAATACTCGCTGGAAAGCGAGAGCCCCACACAGAGCAGGAAGAAGGCGACGATGATGCCGTACTGGTGCACGTACGTCATGGTGGCCTGTCGGCGCGAGAGGGACTGACCAGATTCACTTCCCGCAGAGGGAGCAGTGAGGGCGGCGTTGGAAGTATTCGTGATCATAGGAAATAAAGTGAGGTTGGCAGATTGGAAAAAGCTCGGGGTCAGGCGGCGAGATGGACGAGCTCCTCGCGGGTAAGAGAGCCTTCCCGGCTCTCCCGACAGGGAAAGCCGCGGCGAAAGACCAGCACGCGATCACTCATGCCCAGCACCTCATCCACCTCAGAAGACACCATGATGATGGCACCGCCTGCGGACGTGAATTCGGTCATGAAGCGGTAGATCTCCTGCTTGGCCCCCTCATCAATACCGCGCGTGGGTTCATCCAGCAGCAGCAGGCGTGGGCGCGTCTGAAGCCACCTGCCCAGCACGACTTTCTGCTGGTTGCCGCCGCTCATGTACTGGACCGGCATCTGCACGCTGGCGGTACGGATTTTGAACTTGTCCACCATCTCTTGCACGCCCTGCCCCTCCTGGCGAGTTCGCACAAATCCGGCAGTGGACCAGCGGTCCAGCGAGGACATGGCAATGTTCTCCGTGACGGAAAGCGGCAGCACCAGGCCAGAGGCCTTGCGGTCCTCCGTGACCAGTGCCATGCCCTGCCTCATCGCATCTTTCGGGGATCTCACCCGGACCCTTTCACCGTTCACGCGCAGCTCCCCTTTCACCCCTGTCTCCAGGCCGAAGAGTGCTTGCAGGAACTCACTGCGCCCGGACCCCAGCAGGCCGTAGATGCCGACCACCTCACCAGGATGAAGCGTGAGATTCACCTCTCCGAACTTGGGACCACAGGCATAACCTCGCGTTTCCAGCAGCGGGCGCTCCTTTCGGTTCACCTTCACCGAAGCCACCGTGCGGAACTGCGAGGCCGCATCCCGACCAATGATCTGACGAATGAGATGGCGGCGGTCGATCTCCCGAATCGCTCCCGATACCACAAATGCTCCATCGCGGAAGACCGTGTAATCATCCGCCAGCTCGAAGATTTCTGTCATGCGATGCGTCACATAGATGATGCCCGCACCGATGGAGCGGAGCTGCCGCACCGCCTTGAAGAGCAACTCCGTCTCATGCTGGCCAATCGCCGAGGTGGGTTCATCCATGATAAGGATGCGCGAGTCATGCGTGAGCGCCTTGGCTATTTCCACCAACTGCATCTCTGCCAGGCTGAGGGAGCTCATGAGGCTGGTGGGTTGGATCCTGAATCCCAGCCGGTCCAGCAGCTCCGCTGCCATGGCATTGAGCCGGCGGTGGTTGACGAAGCAGCCCAGCGCCCGCGGCTCACGCCCGAGATAGAGGTTCTCCGCCACCGTCATGCCCTTCACGGGGCTCAGTTCCTGCGTAATGATGGAGATGCCCGCCTCGAGTGCCTGCCGGGGATTCTTGAAATGCACCTCCCTGCCATCCACACGGATGTCTCCGTCATCGCGCTGCAGAATGCCCATGAGGATGCTGAGAAAGGTGGACTTTCCCGCTCCGTTACCCCCGCACAGCGCATGCACACTGCCTGGCCGGAGCCTGAGCACACCATGGCGCAGGGCGGGGACGCCGTTGAACGCCTTCGTAACGCCCTCCGCGTCCAGCAGCAGCGACGCGACACGATCCGGGTCAAGCCCCGGTGCAGGTTTTGGTTCCTGTTTCATAGGCAATATCACTGATGAAATCATGGCATGAGGGTTCGATGTTCTAACATGACCAGCCTTCCAGGCGGCTCAGAAGGTGATGCCGATGCGAAGCCCCACCACGAGGGCGTCATCCACCTGCCCCGTGCCCGCAGGATTGATGATCCACTGGAGTTCAGGCATCACGTAGGCGAACTTGGTGAGCTGGATGCGGTGACCCGCTTCCACGACAAATTCATAGTCAGGGCTGCCACGTCCCGCCTTCTGCTCTTCACGAGCGTAGTCCTTGCTGAAGCTGCCGTAGGAAAGCCCGAGGATGGTGGAGTCCGCTTCACGCCCGGGGAGCAGGCCCTTGTACACCAGGCCACCATTGATCTGGAAGGGGATGATGTTAACCCGCTCATCCGGTTGATAGACCACCGCGGTCCACAAGGTCAGCCCCTGATCGCTCCCCGGGGATTCCTGGTACACCATCTGATCGGCGTGCACATAGAAACCGTATTTGCCGTCCTGCAGCTCATCGCTGTCAAACGCGC
This sequence comes from Verrucomicrobium sp. BvORR034, assembly GCF_000739635.1. Classification (GTDB taxonomy): domain Bacteria; phylum Verrucomicrobiota; class Verrucomicrobiia; order Verrucomicrobiales; family Verrucomicrobiaceae; genus Verrucomicrobium. The sequence continues at coordinate 18,254 of NZ_BATQ01000134.1, forward strand.
GGGTTTCCCAGGTGGAGTAATACATGCCCAGCCAGTAGTGACCAGGCAGACCCTTCATTTCCGTGGCCGGCTGTACGGCCTTGGCAGACTTGCCATCGGGCGTGGTCCCTACAGCCACCGGCTTGCGAAAGAACTCCGGTGTCCAGCCCACCTGACCGATGAACATCACCCCATCATTGCCACGCATGCTCCAGTCGAGGCCGTGTTTGCCCTCATCATAGACCGTGTCTGTGTTCTGGTACACGCCGAGGGACACATTGGTTTCGGCAGACGTCTCGTATTTGAATCGTGCCGCCCATGAAGAACCTGGATACGAGGTAAACGCCCCGCTGGATACCAGGGACTTCGGGTTGCCATCGATGGCATTGCCCATGTAGAGGCCGTAAATGGGCGAGGTGGCAAAGTCGTCGTTGGTCGCGAACCGGCCGAACTTGAGCGAGGCGCGGTCATCCAGAAACTTCTGCTCAAAATAGACACCATACAGCATGGTGGTCTGCACGCCGTAGTTCTGCTGCACCTGATAGAAGTTGCCCACATAATCGTTGGTCAGGCTGCGACCATCACGCTGCACTCCTTGAACCGTGAACGTGGCCCCGCCCCACCCGACGAGCTTTTCCAGATCAAACCGCAGGCCGAAGTCGAAGTTGTCCGAGTAGGCCACACCCCGCTCGCGTCCCCCCACCGGGTTCCCGCCGATGTTGGCTTCATAGCTGCCGAAGAAAGTGACTCCTGCTGCTTCAAGGGAATCACGGATGCCGAGGAAGTTCCCGAGCGCGTGCTCTCCCTGCCAGTAGCCGCCCTCAGAGGCGGATGAGGATGCGACGGCGGTTCCGGAAACAACTGCGGCGATGAGACATTTCTTAATGGGGCTCAAGTGCATGAGGAAGTCGTGGTAGGAAGTTTGGATATTCTATTGATGGGTTTCAGCGCACCGGTGGGCCCGTGTCCGGCGGCTGAAGAGATATTAAGAAAATCCACCCCATTTCTGTGAACACCTTGTCATGTCATCTTTTAGAAACTTGACCTGACCGATTCAGAACCTGATAGTAACAGGATTCACCCAGGTGACGCGCATGAAACATCAGGAGATCTCCCGCCAACTCGCGACCGAAATCGCCGCTGGCAAGCACGCGGGAAACGATCGCCTGCCCAGTGAGGCTCAACTGGTTAAGCGGTTCAATGTCTCACGCCCCACGGTGGGCAGGGCGCTACGAGACCTGCAGGAACAGGGTCTCATCTACCGGCGGGCTGGCTCCGGGACCTATGTGAGGGAATCTGTCACCTCTGCTGGATCAGCCGGTGCCCGCACTTCCTTCCGCCAACTCGGATTCATCCTCACCAGCCACGGAAAACCCGAAATATTCGAGAGTATTTTCGGGGAATTATCGGGATTGGCGCGCGTGCATGACTACGGCATGTGGTGGGGAGGCACCAGCCGGCCCAAGACGGAGATGGACACCCGGGTGGAGGAAGTGGAGGCACTCTGCGAACAGTTCATTGAGAAAGGCGTGGCCGGGGTCTTCTTCGTCCCCTTCGAGCACCGCCCGTACAATCAGGCTGCGAATCATCGCATCATCGAGCGTCTCCGCGGGGCAGGCATCCCAGTCGTGTTGGTGGATCGGGACATCGGCGCGTTTCCCGAGCGCAGCCCAATGGACCTGGTGGGGCTCGACAATTTCGCAGGCGGCTACATTCTGGCGGAGCACCTCATCAAGCTGGGGGCCAAGCACCTCGGCTACGTGGTCATGCCCTTTTCCGCCCCACCGGCGGATGCCCGGATAGCCGGGGCCCGCGCAGCGATGATGGCCCACAATCTGGAGGTACCTCGAGACTTCGTGCAGACCGGGGACCCCGGGGATGTGAAGTTCGTCCGGCAGATCGTGGCCGGGAGTCGCGTGGATGCGCTCATGTGCACCACGGACTTCGTCGCCGCTCGCCTGCTGCAGTCCCTTTCCCACCTGAAGATCAGCGTTCCCCAGGACCTGCGAGTGGTGGGGTTTGATGATGTGCAGGTGGCCTCCCTGCTCTCCGTCCCTCTCACCACCATGCACCAGCCCTGCCGGGACATCGCCCACATGGCCTTCAACACACTGCTGGAACGCATGACCTCCCCCACTCTGCCGCCGCGAATGGTCCTACTCTCACCCCACCTGGTGGTGAGAGAATCCTGCGGGGCATACACGAACCGGAGCCGCTGAGAGGCGATTGTTCTACTTTTTCCCACCCAGGAAGCACATCACGGCTCCGACCGCGGCCGCGCAGAAAGATGCCCAGAATCCAGGAAGGAAGTTCACCACCAACAGCGGTATCTGCTGCTCCTGGATCTCCTTGTTCATGTCACTCTGGGAGACCAAAAGAAGCGCGCACGCGGCCATGCCCGCAAAACCGCCCAAACTGGGCCAGAGGAACCCCACCAACCCACCCACCACAGCCACAATCAGGGCTGCCGCCACGAGCGGACGCCCCTGGGTGCGCTCTTTCTGGCTGATGGTGAGGTCAAAGCCATCGCGGGAACGGGATTTCCCCAGGTCCCCGGGCTCCCGCTCACCCTTGAGCCAGTCGCTGATCGGCAGGTCTGCCGTCATGTTCTTGCCAAACGCCACCTCATACCCCGTGGCGGTCATCATCTTCTGCCCCTTGCAGGAGAATTCCACAAACGGCAGTAAAAAGAGCCCTAACAACGTCAGCAAGGCAAGGGGGCCAAGAGGAGCACGCATAAATAGAAGGACGGTTGATTCACCGCTATGACAATATATCACCCGCTCCCGGGCCGTGGGGGCGAATTTTCAGCCCCCACTCAGACGAAAATCTAGAATGGAACGAAGAGGAGCCCAGCCCAGCTTAGTGCTTGGCTTCGCCTTCCTTCTTCTCGCCATGGGAGTCGGCCTTGCCGTGGTCGTCGCCATGACCTTTGGCATCGCCATGGGCACCATGCGCACCTTCTTCCCCGCCATGAGCCTTGAAAAGCTTGCTGGTCTCGGACCACTTGTGCTGTTCACAGGAGGTCGTGAAAAGGGCGGCGAGAGCGAGAGTGGCGGCAACGAACGTGGTCTTCATGCTTGGCAGGTCAATCTGTCGGACTGTCCCGCCCACACTAGCGGTCAAACCCGTCCGCGCAAGGCGGAAACGGTGAAACGGGGGTGCGACAAAATGACCGATGGCGAGAAGACTTGCCTCCCGGCCAATGGTCTGGGTATTTTAGCGCGATGGCACTCCCCAAAATGCTCCTTCAACTGGTGTGGCTTGGGCTGGCCGTGGGAATAGCGCAAGGGCATCAGGACCCACGAGGCGAATCCCACCCCAACATTGAGGTGATCGATGGGAAATTCGCCATCACCTTTACTGCCAAGGAGGAAACTCCTGTCGGGCAACTTCGCTCCCAAAAGAATACCTGTTTCCGGATCATCTATTCGCCAGACGGAAAGGTCGTGGTCCCAAGGCATCGTGTTGAACCGGAACCCGAATTCTCTCGAGTGGAATGCCGTAGCAACATCGCGGGGCTCGTCGTTCAGACAAAACCTTCGGACGAGGGGCAACGCTTCGTCCTTACCCGAATTCGGATTGAAGGCATCCCTCTCCAGGAAACTCCACTGCCAGTTGCTCCGGAGAAGCATGCCGAGATCAGCACCTGCACTTTCTCCGAGAAATGGCTGGGGTTCACCTGGACCGACTACAATGGAAATCCTGGGGGGCAAGAAACACCCATTTCACTCTACCTGACCCACGTGGCCCGCGACGGTACTCATCAAGGCAGTCGAATCCGCCTCGGCGAACCTGCGCGCATCTATTGGTTTCCCTGCGCCTCGCCACCTGTCTGGACCGGTGGACGCTGGTGGGTAGCCTGGGTAAAGGCTGCTAACACCCCCGCCGAACTGCAAAATCCCACGACGGCGTGGCAGACGGTCCTGAGCAGCTACGATCCCAATTCAGGAAAGCTAACCGAGGAGAGACTTCCGGGACAGAGTCATTGGAACGCCCATCTGGATCTCAAAACGACCAAGGGATGGCTCTGTGCTGCATGGCACGCATCTCAAGATGGCGACTACCCAGGCGTTGGGAGAATCATCACCGCATTCAAAGCCGTCCCCTCCCCCTGATGGTCAGTTTTTTGGGGCGTTCTGAAGGGGCGTTTTGACGGGCAGGGACTTTTCTCCCAGCTCTTGGCTTCGAAGCAGTGCCACCACATCATCGTGACCGAATTCGACCGCCAGATCGAGGGCTGAGCTGCCCTTGCCATCTTTTGTCTGTAGGGATGCTCCTTTTGCGATCAGCAACTTGATCATCGCCATGTTGCCAGACGCAACTGCACTACAGAGCGGAGGCCACCCTTGGTCGTCCACGCCCTCGATCCGGGCACCACGATCCAAGAGCCATTTCACTGTTTCCAGCCTGCCTTCAGCCACCGCCAGGCTCAATGCGGTCCGAAGCTTCGGAGGATTCTTCCCCTCTTCTTGCGGTGTTGGTTCCCAACCGGGATCAGAGGCTTTCGGCAGGGCATGGTTGATATCGAGGCTCGCCTCTTTGATAAAGGTGGCCATCACAGCAGTGTTCCCAAGCGACGCGGATTGATGCATGGCCACCACCAAGGCAGCATCCGCTGGAGCAGGCAAAGGCAGCCCCCAATGACGAATCAGCATCCGGGCCAACTCCGGGTTCTTGACGTAACCAAGGCCTTCAATCACATCCAACAGCGGAACCTTGCGCCATTGCTCCTCCGGTTTTTCCGACTTCGCGTCCAAGCCTGCAGCCAGCAATTGACGGAGGAGTTCCACGTCCTCGTTGAAGAGCGCGAGCCTGAGCCCTCCTAGGGATCGCTCAGGAGTCCAGCCTCTTAGCATCACTTTAGTCAAGATACCCGATTGGTAGGAGTCCAAGGCAGCTCTGCCAGCCGCAGGGAGCATGTCCACCGCCAGCACGGGCGGCGCTTTGTCCAGCAGCCAGGTCACCATCTCACTGCGTCCCCCGCGGACGGCGAGCTCCAAAGGAGTTTCCCCGACTGACGTCTTTTCATTCAAGAATGCCCCACCGCGTAGGAGGACTTCCGCCGTCTCGATGTGCCCCAAAGCGGCGGCCAGATGCAGTGGCCTCAAGCCACCTTGCTCATCCGTTAACAGATTCTTGTCCACGGTGAGCAGACGCCGCACGGTTGCAGCATCGTTGATCACAAGAGACTTGAAGAACAACTGATGCGTCGCCTTTGGCACCTGCCCAGTCGTTATCCCACGCTCAATCGGGTTCAAGGAACTCCCATCGTCACGACCACCAGACTCCCCCTTGACGCTCTGCCGCATCTCTCGTTCCCATGCCGCAGCATCCCGTCCAGAAGCATCCTTGATATGCGAGTTGGCCCCCGCTTTCAGGAGAAGTTGCCTGGCCGAGGAACTGCCGCACATGGCGGACCAAATCAGCGCAGTGCGCCCACTTGAGTCCATCGCGTTCACCTTCGCTCCTGCATTGAGCAATCGCTCCGTCAGTCGAGGCTGGCCAAGCAACACTGAGCAGGTCAGCAGCGATCGCCCTTCCACCCGAAGTTCATTGAACTCCCCCGACCGAGGCAGCAATCGTTGGACAATCTGCTCCACGGCATCTTCTGAGACAGGAGTCGATTGTGCTCTGGCAAACAAGGCACACAGGGTCTCCCCTGCGTTTTGGAACTCCACCTTCGCATCCAGCAAAGTCACGATATTACCCCACGCACCTTCCGCCCACGCATAGTCGAGAACTGTGCTGCCTTTGAGGTCTTTGATCTGGGGATCGCCTCCCGCCCTCAACAAAATGGGCAACAGAGGCTCATCGTAGGAGCCACTTCCGACCGCGGCCATCAAAGGCGTTCTTCCCTCCTTGTCCGCCAGATTGACATTCGCCTTGTGCTCTAGGAGCCAGACGGATAGTTCGACATCACCCTTCCCGGATGCCAGATGCAGCGGCGTGCGGCCGTCATCACGTTGCGCATTGATGTCTAGGCCGAGTTTGAGGAGACGTGCAGCCATGGGAACCCTGGTGGCTTCATGAAACAATGTCCCCCCATGGGACGCAACGCGCGCATTCGGATCCAGCCCCCCTTCCTTGATCAAATACTCGAACACTTCCATCTCCGTTTCCGAAACGGAAACGGCCAGAGCGCCCATGGTCGGTTTTGCCCCTGCAGCCAGGAGTTGTTTCACCAAGTTCACTGACTGACTGGCCGCGCCCTCCAAGGCCATGCCGCCTGCAGCGCTCACATCGGCACCATTCGCCAACAAGATTTCCACCATGCGCTCTGCCGACTCTGGACTGGCTCCCCGCCGGGTGGCCTGATACAAGGGCGTCTTGCCATCGGGATCCGCTTCATTTACTCGCGCCCCGGCGAGTATCAGCAAGCGCACCACATCGGAGTACCCCCGCGCCAGTGCCGCGAAGAACGGCTTGCCTCCATACTCCTCGGAGTAGCCATTCACGTTGATGCCCTGCTTGACCAGTGCTTGCACCTTGGCCAGATCACCGCCGTCACAGGCGGCATACAAGTCCCTCATCTGGACCTGCTCATGCTCCACGTCAATCGCCGCAGCCGCCGGACCGCTTTGCGCCCAGGCGGGACCAAGCAGCAGTAACGCACAGAGCAAACAGGACCATCGCATGCCCCGTTTTAGTGGAAAGCTCCACCACCCGACAAGCCCTATTGCACCTGACAGAGCAGTCCCGTTGCCGCCTGAGCGAGAAAGAGGGCTCCGAGGCTCGGTGAAACGGAGGCAGACAAAATAACAAATGGCGAGAAGACTTGCCCTGCCACCCCATGGACCGCTATTTTGGCGCGATGGCACTGCCAAGGACTCTCCTAGCGCTGGGATGGTGTGTATTGATCCACGGGCAAGTTTGTGCTCACTCTGATCCTGCGGGGGACACCGCCCCGATGATTGATGTCGCAGATGAAAAATTCATCGTGACCTTCCGCACACGGCAGCCAAATCAAGGGGCTCGGGATGAGCCTGTCTAGAA
>NZ_BATQ01000133.1 GCF_000739635.1 Verrucomicrobium sp. BvORR034
CGGCACACAGGTAGGCGTGCCCTCGCGGCATGGGCACGTACGTGATGTCGGCGCACCACACCTGGTTGGGGCGCTCCACGGCCAGCTCCCGCAGCAAGTACGGGTAGACGCGATGCCCTTCTCCAGGCACGCTCGTGCGCGGACGGCAGTAAATGGCCTCCAGGCCCATCTCACGTCGCAAACGCTGCAAGCGCTTGCGGTTGACCAGGAGGCCATGATCGCGCTCCAGCACCTTCACCAGACGCCGGGTTCCAAGACACGGGTCTTTGAGATAAAGCTCGTCCAGCAGCTTCAAAAGCTGGCGCTCTTCCCCGCTCTCAGGCACTGCCACGTAAGCCAGCCCTGAGCGACTCAGCCCCAACAATTCACATTGGGTTCTCATGCTCAGGACTGGGTGTTCTTTTTCGACCAGCCCGGCAGGTCGTTCCAGATGCCGAGCTGTTTGGACTTTTTTTGCAAAAAGTCGACCTTCACCGTCAGTTCTCCAATCTTGGAGTGCAGCTGCGCACGTTCACGCTCGCGCTCCTCGGAGTCGGACTGGACAGGTTCCTGGCCAAAGACTCCCGCCATCCCGGCCTGCAACGTTTTCTTCCAGTCGGACACCTGCACCGGATGAACGTCAAACTCCTTGGCAATTTCAGAGATGGTCTTGTGTCCCTTGAGCGCTTCAAGCGCCACACGGGCTTTAAATTCAGGATCGTGTCTTCTGCGTCTGGCTTTCATTTCTAATGGTCGGGTTCTGGTTTACTCCAGCCCCGCCCAAATCCAAAACTACAACTTCAGCACTGGTCCGATTTTCGGGGTCCACCTCAGATGGATTGCCCTTCAAAGACACTTCTCCAGCGACAACATTGGAGGGATGCGTGGGCGTCGGACATGGAGCCACACCCAAGGTAGCGACCTCATTCACGACGATGAAACCACCGCCATCCTGTGCGTAGTCAAGCCGACCAGTCGAATTCTCATTATGGGAAGTCCAGGGGTTTGCGAATACCTAACCGCGGTTTTCAAGAGCAGCTCTCGTCACGCCTCGCAGAGCATACGGTTAGTTTCAGACGCTCGACTACCAGTTCTCGAACCGAACACCGTAGATGTGTGCATTGTATCTAACACAACCACCCCTGATCCACTAAAGCATTTGCGTACCGCCATTACTCACGGAGGGTGGTTGTTTGTTCACGGCACCACGGATCAACCGTCCCGCAATGAAGACCTGGAGACTGAGCTTCTTGATCAGTTCCGCGTTGCTTGCAAAGTCACGCATACCTCCAAGGGCATGACAGTTTTTCAACGTAAACCTTCCCAAAACTGAAACCTACTTACCTCATTGGCAGAAGCAATTCCCTTTTGAGACGCAAAGTTTCAACATTTGAAGAAACGGCGGCGCGCCACCTCTCGCCTGTCGTAGTGATCCGGCCGAAATTCCAGTCCCCCTTGTCGTGGAAGATCTCGGGTACGGTTGGACAGCAACTCAGGAACCACCAGGGTTCCAAGGGAGCCGAGGTGCGCCGAGGCCTCGATATCTTCACAGTCAAAGGTAACCGGCGTGAAGTCCATGATGCTCTCGACTCTGAAAGCGACAAATCTGCCTTTGAGCAAACTCACATTCACATCCCCTTGAAATCTTCGGTTCGGTATATGGGCGCAATGGCGGTAGCAGGTCTCGGACTGCAGAATGACACCAAACAAGCCTACAGCCGCAATCTCCGGGTGCTCACATAGGATTGATTCCACATCACCAAGAAAATTCTCGTCGTTAGGAATCAGATCATCATCCATCACTGCAACGTAGGGCGTGGATGCCAGCTTGGCCATATGCCACCTCGGAATGCAAAACCGGTTCTCGGTGGAAGCAGCATAGAGATCCCACCCCAATGCATCCAGCTGGGTTGTAGGATTGTTGTCCCAAAGACACAGTTTCGGCTTCACACTCTGCGCTTACAGAACCCGATGGATCAGATGCACATTTTTGTGCCGAGCGTAGCTGGTCAGGACGACGGTCAACATGCGAATGGCAATGGCTAACGATTAGGATCCAACTTGTTTCGTCTTGGAACTGTGCAGCGACAAATTCCCAAACACAAAATCTAGCAAAGATCTTGAGCCATCTTCAATCTGAGAATCGAGATTCGAGCCCCCTCTTGCCACGCTTCCACCATTTGTGCACCAACGTCATCCATCTGCAATTCATATTTTGATCGAGCGGAAGCCTGCAAAAACTTCGACCAAAACTCAGAGAATACGCACAGTCATGCGTCAAGTTGGAGAATCCATCACGAGAGCGCTATTGCTTGACCTTAGTAAATCGGATGGCAATCATACTTTGTTGTTGAGTGAAGCACCATGAACCTTCCACAACGCGCTTCAGTCTCACTTCACATTGGAAACACACTTCGACTTTCATGGGTCCCATACTTGACGACAATCATTTCGCGCCGCTGATCGACTTGCTTCGAGGTTCAAAATGCGAAATGATAGACAACCCATTCGGAAATCCAGGCGATCAATTAATCGCCATGGGCTTCAGACAGCTATTTGCCAGGAGTGGAATCGAACTAGTGCGGCACGGACGACCTGGCAAAGCATTTGAGCCGTCGGACAAGGCAGACACGCTCCTCTTTTATGGTGGGGGCAATGTAGGTAATTTCTATCGCGCCTCCCCTGGGTTGCGCCATAGCTTAAAATCAATTACTTCACACAGGAAGGTGCTGCTACCTCAAAGTGCTTTCAATCAGGGCGAAGACTTAAGTCAATTCGACCACATTTTTGCTAGAGAGATCTTTAGTTACAGGATCATGCGGCAAATGGGCAACTGCCATCTGGCACCGGATGGGGCCTTGGCCCTAGACCCAAGTTTGGCATTCTCCGACTACGATCACTTGTGCTCACTTCCTTCTACAACGGACCTAGGAGTCTTTCTGCGAGCAGATCAAGAAAAGCCATCTGACCGATCACTCGATCACCTGATGCCAATAAATCAGGGGGATCCCTCCTCGCGGGATCTCGGATGGTTTCGACAACTACCGCATCGGTACCGAGCCTGCATTACCAATCGACTTCACTTTGGCATATGGTGCCTCCTTTTGGGGAGACGAGTATTTTTCACGGCAAATTCTTATCACAAAGTTCTTGGCATTTACAACACCTGGTTGCAACCTCACTCCAGACCTCCCTATAAAGGACTTGCTTCGTTCGTAGACTGCCGCAGCCTCTAGATGTGGGCTCTTGATGGACTTCGCTGGACACTTTCAGGTCCCTCACAATCTTGTTTTCCGCTCCTATCCATCACTGGAACAATAGATCAAGATCGTAAGGCAGAGCCAGTCCCGGCATCGCCTCCCTCGCAAAATAACTCACGCTCCGGGTCTCCTGCACATCGGTGGGCTCACCATCCTCCTTGGCCGCGCATCGATACAGGGCCACGAGGTATTCCACCTGATCCCCGTTCGAGTAGGTGTACCGATATCCAGATCCGCCCAGCAATGCCAGCAATCGGCACTCAGTGCAGATCATTCCCGTCTCCTCCTTCACTTCCCGGGCGACCGCTTGCTCCGGAGTTTCACCAGGCTCAATCGCACCTGCCGGCAGACTCCAGTTGCCGTCATGCATTTCGATCAAGAGCAAACGATCAGCCTCGTCGCGAATGACGGCCGCAACAGAGGGCATGATGAGCAGCCCCTTTCCGTACACACTGCGAAGTTTTTTGTAGTAAGGCGACATCGTTCAAGAGGTTGCAGCTCCGACTCCCGTCTAAGCCGATTTCAGTGTTTTACTGATAGACATGACATCAACCCTTCAGTTTACCACTGGAAATATCCAGCAGTCTTTGCTTCATGTGTTCAATGGCCGACTTCAATTCTCCCGCCCTCCCTTCTGTCGCACCACTCTGGCCTACAATAGCTTGCAGGCGCCCAACCATCTCCACGATTTCCGCTGACGTTATGTGATCCAGCACATCTCTAGCGAGACGTCGCACTTCCACTCTTTCATCCACTAACAGTTTGGCCAGGTGGTTGACTCGGTAGTTCTCTCCGAAGATCTCCGTGGCGTCGTGAAACATTCTATCATACGCTAAGGCTTCAAGGGCCAGCATGCGTTTTTCGGGCTGCTTGGAACCGGCAAGTATATCAATATAGAACTTTAGGAGAAGGGGGTCGCGATCCTTCATTAGGATAAATATTTGCTCATCGTCTGAAGACCAGGGCGATTTTGCTTCCTGTGGTGGGGATTTCTGGTCATCCCCCAACCCATCGACTGCCGAAAGAGCGATTGACACGGCAATCACCTTCAATCCTAGAAGTGCCTTATTGCGAGTCATAGCTGCAAGATGACGTTAAGCTCGGGTAATAGAGCAAGCAACACGGGCGGAGCACCAAATCAGCCAAGCATCTGGGACAAGTCGCGTCATGCTGGGAACTTGATTGGCACCAGCACCATTTTCAATTGCGCAGCTCGAAGTGCCAGCATCATGCCCGCCAAACACCTCCCGAGAGATGCGGTTGTCCGCCAGGGCATACGCATCGCCCCTAGCATTCGGGTGGCTGAGCTTACTCCTGCGCGAACGTCTCATTCTATTTCTCTTTCAACTTTCGCTCATTCCTCAGACGGGCATTCGTGTCCCTAAGCTCAGTCACCCCACCCATCCTCATATGATAGTTACCATCGGGAGACCGCAGACAATCCTTCAGCTGCGAATCTATCCTATACACCTTCGGCTCCAGGTCTTCCAGCCTGTCTGTTGACTTTGGCTCCCACTTGATGCTAATCGATCCATCTGGAGATTCCGCCCAACGACCGCGCCTATGCCAGTCCTCAAGCTGCAACGTTGGCGGAATATTCCACCAAGATGTCATAACCCTTCCATCAGAGAAGAAAATTATGACAAAATCTTCCACATCGCCGTCCAAATAGACGCCAGGAATTTTACTCGCCCTGACTTCATGATCTACGGGATCATCGGGGGCAACCGCTCCAAGGATAGACAACATAACGACCAGAGCGAGCACTAATACGGCGACTGTTTTCATACCATTTCCGTTGACGTGTTACCTCCAACAAACAACTACACTCAACACTTGGACGCGAAGAAGCCCCAACATCTACGTATAAAATGTCGAAAAACAGCAAGAAGATTCTCTTCTGCATGAACAGGATCCTCGCAATAAGGTGGCATCTCTCAGGCCCCTTCCAGTTCCGCCTCACGCCCCAGCAGCTTCAAGATCCCCAGCACATTGATCGCAGCCTTCGGCACAAAGGAAGCCGGCACCACGTACTCGGGCACCTTGGTCCCGTCCGCGCTACGCTCCGAGCAATGAGCATTGGCTCCAAAAGGGCCAAGGCCATCCAGAGTAGGTCCCAGGTGACAAAGATAGTTCGCATCGCTCAACCCACCACGGGGCACTGAGATCACCTGATGATCCAGGGATGCTGCGGCATCAGCCCAGCACTGGAACAACTGCTGCGTGCGTTCGTCATTGGGCCAACCGGGAGTGTCCCCCTCGCAGATCACTTCGATTCTGGGTTCACTCCTCGAAGGATCTCCCTCGGTCGCGAGGGCCTCCACCGCCGTTTGAGCCTCTTTCAAGACATGCGGATCAAAGGCCCGCATCTCGAGTTCGGCCGTTGCTTCATGCGGCACCCGGTTCGTGACCGTGCCTCCGTGAATCACCCCAACGTTCACCGTAAGTCCATCGTCATAGCTGGTCAGCGCTGCCGCCGCTTTCACAGCATCCACCAGTCCCACGATGGCATTGATCCCCTCGGCATGGGAACTGCCCGCATGGGCCGCTTTCCCATGGGCTGTGAGGCGGTAACTCGCCCTTCCTTTCCGGGATGTCACCAGATGATAGGCTCCACCCACCATGGGGCCACCTTCGTACACCAGCACCGCGGTCGCCCCCGGGGGGTTGCGCTCCGCCGTCCTGACTCCAAAGTCGGCACTCATCACCTCCTCCGACGCATTGAGGGCAATGAGCCAGTTCGTTTCCTCGAACACGGTCGGAGCCAGCCGTTGCAGTGCCCCCAGGATCATCCAAATCAGCACGGTGCCGCCTTTGATGTCCACGGTGCCGGGACCATAGATGCGCCCCTCTTCTGGCATGGGCTCCCATTGAAAATTCTCCCGCAACTCCTCCTCGGGAGGAAACACCGTGTCCAAATGAGACACCAGCAGGATCTGCGCTCCGGTTGCCCCTGGACGCTGGAGATAGAGGTGTGATCCGTGCGTTGGATCTGTGGAGGGCACAAACTCGGGCTCAAACCCCAGCTCGGCGAAAGCATCCGCCGTCAGCTTCCCGAGGATGTTCACACCTTCCCGATTGGTGGTGAAGCTGTTGATCCGCACCATGCGCTCCAGCCATTCGAGCGCCTCCGGCATCTGGGAGGTGAGCCAGTTAATCAAGGGCTGTGAATTCATAGCGGTCAAGATGGAGATCCGTCAGCGAGGGATGTCACGCCCAGTCCGGGGAGGTCGCGCAACTGGAGACGTCCCTGCTCATCATACGATACGCCTTGGTAGTCATCGTCCGCCACATACAGATGGCCGTCCAGATCGATCCAGTCGGCAAGCGGAGCCAGATGGGCTGCTGCCGTCACGCCAATGCTGCTCTCGATCATACACCCCAACAGCACGCCCATGCGGCTGGCCCGGGCAAAGCGGATCATCGTCTGGGCCTCCGCAATGCTGCCACATTTGAGTAGTTTCACATTCACCCCATCCACCAGACCCGCCAGCGTCAGCACATCGTCCGGCCCTTGTGCACTTTCATCGGCATAGAGCGGAATGGAATGTGATGGCAGCAGATACTTCAACTCCCGCCAGGACTCAGAGCCGCCATCATGGTGAAACGGCTGTTCCACCAGTGTCAGGTCATACTTGGCCAGCTTGGGCAGGATCGCTACCGTTTCCTCCACCGTCCATCCCCCGTTGGCATCCACCAGCAGCTTGGCGTCTGGCGCCGCCTTTCTCGCGGTGGCCACGATGGCCTCGTCGAACTCGACGTTGCCACTGCCAGTCTTGAGTTTCAGCACCTGAAACTGCCTGCTCACCTGCGCGACTTTTTTCGCGAACTCTTCGAGGTCAGTGGGGATGCTGAAGGATCGGCAACCGGGCGGAGTCTGGGCTGGATCCAGATGGAGCAACTGACCCAGCGTCTGCCCTTTTTCCCGGCCCACCGCATCATGCCAGAGCAAGTCCAGCGCGAGACGCCCCAAGCGTGGGCCATCCTTGGGAGCGGGGCTGCCGTTCCAGTCCAGGGCCTGCAACCATTCCAATGTGACGGCAGCGCTCTCCTTGTAATACGGCACGACGGGAGCCTCTCCCACCGCCCCGTTCCAGCGCAGCCGCAGCACCTGCCGCTCCGTGGAGGTGCCGTGAGCAATCCGAAAGGGTTCCGTGAGTTGCAGGGTCTTCAGCCCGGCTTGCAGGGGTGTTGCACTCATGGAACCGACCATAGAACGACTTGGCCGGACGCACAAGAGCGGCGGCCCTCCGATGAAAGCAGCCGCCCCGAAACCGAAATTTTATCCCCTGGAGGATCAGGCGTTCAACTCTGTCACTGCCGACTCAAGACCTTTCACGTCCTCAATCGAAAGCACCTTCACGCCTTTCTGAATGCGGCCCATGAAGCCACCCAGCACTCCGCCCGGGCCCAGCTCCAAAAAGAGATCATGCCCCTCTTTGAGCAAAAGCTGCATGGATTCCACCCAGCGTACAGAGCCTGTCACCTGGCGCTCCAGGGTGGAGCGGATCACGATGTCACTTGTCACCACATCCGCCTCGTAGTTGCTCACCACAGGAATGCCGGTGACCTTGAAAGAGGTGCTCTGAAGAACGGAGGCCAGCTTGTCCTGAGCAGATTTCATCAAACGGGAATGGTAAGCTCCTGCAACTGGCAACGGCACTGCCTTGCGGATGCCTTTGTCCTTGGCCCGTGCGATCACATTCGCGATGCCCTCCTCCCTGCCACTCACCACGATCTGTCCAGGGGAGTTAAAGTTGGCCACATCCACATCACATTCCGCGGCGAGTTCACGCACGGCACTTTCCTCGCCCCCGATCAGGGCGGCCATGCCACCCTTGGTCTCTTCACAGGCTTCTTCCATGAAGGTGCCACGCTGATAGACCAGCTTCAACCCGGTTTCGAAATCAAACGTGCCTGCCGCGGCATGGGCGGTAAACTCTCCCAAGGACAGGCCCGCACAAGCAGCTACTTCCAGATCTGGGACCAGGTCCTTCAACACCTCCAATACTGCCAGGCCATGGGTGTAGAGGGCGGGCTGACAGCGGGAGGTACGCGTAAGCTCCTCGATTGGCCCCTGAAACATTGCCTCGGAAAGCTTGAAGCCCAGCGTCTCATCCGCACGGTCGATCAAGGCATTGGCTTTGGGATACGCGGCGGCCAGATCCTGGCCCATGCCCACCTTCTGGGCACCCTGGCCCGAGAACAACAAAACAACTTTTTTACCCATAAATTCAACAGATCTAACGAGAAAGTGAATGAGTGAAACGGCTCACACAGGAGCCATAAATTCGTAGTGAGAGGCCCACTTGGTGATGGCCTGCTCGAGGAGTTCGGAGGCTCGGCGGATGGCTTCCGGAATGGGCACCTCAGGGGGTTTCACCTGCACCAGGCCATCAAAACGGCGGCGCAATTCAGGACTGTCATCAATGATGCCACCCACGCCGATCACCCGCTTCCCGACCTCGCGGGCCATGTCAGCCACGCCCAGCGGGCCTTTCCCGTGCAGGGTCTGGGCATCCAGTTTGCCCTCACCCGTGATCACCAGGTCCGCCTCCATGATATGCTCTCGCAGACCTGTGACCTCAGCCACCAGGTCGAATCCGCTCTGGAGACGGGCTCCACAGAAGCTCATCAGGCCAAATCCCAGCCCACCCGCAGCGCCGGCCCCGGGCTCGTTCTGATGATCACAGCCCAGATCCCGGCGCACCATGTCCGCCAACCGGGTCATACGCTGCTCAAAGAACGCCAGGTCCTTCACCCCCTTTTGCGGTCCATAGACATGTGTGCACCCGTGTTCGCCCAGCAGCGGATTGGTCACGTCGCACGCCACCACCACGTCCACCGGCAGGCGATGCGTCTTGGCAATCCGACGCACCTTTTCAATTTCCGCGGGCAGGTCTTCGACGGTCACTTCGTCAGAGTCCAGAAACCTGACGCCCAACGCCGAAGCCATGCCCGTGCCGCCGTCGTTGGTGGCGCTCCCGCCGATGCCGATCAAAATGCGCTTCACCCCCTGCTCCAGAGCATGGAGCATCAGCTCGCCCGTCCCCCGTGTGGTGGCCACGGCAGGATCCAGTGGTAGATCATTCACAATGGCCAGCCCCGAAGCCGCGCTCATCTCCATGACCGCCTCCGTGTGGCCCTTGCGGTCGATGATGCCGTATCGGGCGATCCGGTCCCGTCCCCGGGCGTCGTGGACCGGCGCTTCATGCCACTGCCCGCCCACGCAGGTCATGATGGCCTCGGTAAAGCCCTCCCCGCCATCCGCGATGGGGCATGCGCAGATCTCTGCCTCCACTCCTGCCGCGGCCAGCCCGCGTCGGACGGCATCCGACGCCTCACGGGCGGACAGGGAGCCTTTAAACTTGTCCAGAGCAAGCAGGATACGCATGGTGTCTTCCTAGCAGCAGTGATCGGAGTTTCAACGGTTTCTGGGGAGAACCTTCACCCCATCTTGGGCTGGTTTCGCCCCCGTTGTCATTTCAATTGTTCCCAGTTTGGGTTGCCTTTCCCCTTCTCCAGGAACCAGTGCAGATTGACCTCTTTAGGATCGCTGCCCAGCTTCTTCACCCTCTTCTTGACGGTATCCACCTCGAAGAAGCCGGAAATCGGATAGACCCGCTGGCTCTTGTAGTCCAGGGCCCACGCCATGATCTTGTGTTCCCCCGGAGGGAGTTGCTGGAAGGAAAAGCTCCCCCGGAAACCCGCGAGCCCCTCCTGCTCCAGAGAACCGGGCGGTGTGTGAACAAACTGGAGGTCCCGCGCCATCAGATCGACGAGGTACAGCGGCATCCCCATCACCTGACAGACGTGGAAGATTTCCCAGTGCCCGTCTGATTTGTCTTTGTAGGCAAAAATGACGGCATCCGCCACCCGGACACGATTGGGGAGACACGCGTACCCCTCCACCACCGCCTCGGACTCACCTTCCGCAGAGTGTACCACGCACGACCGGAAGAAGGCGGTGTTCTGGTTCAGCAGCTTCGGCGTCAGGCTAAAGTTGTCCAACCGGGTGTTTTTGAGCATGGGAGGCTTGAGCAGATTGAGCTCGTTGGCCTGTCGGGCGAGATCGCGGTTCCCGGCAATATCCCCTTCCGTATTGTACACCGTGTTGAAGAACAGGGTATTGGCCGCCCCGCGGAGCCGGGAGGATTCCCAGACCGCCATCATGCGCTCGCCGAAGGTCCAGGACACCGCCTGAATCACCACCAGCATGTAGGCCCCCGCCGTCACGGTCTGCACCATCACCTTGTTCCAGTGGGGTCGGCGCTGCCGGATTTCTCGCGAGATCATCCACACCAGCACCACTAGAGCGATCGTCAGCGGCACCGCATGAATGGTGTAGCGGGCATGGATGGCATTGTCCCCAGACTGAGAGGCCCAGCTCCGGCCCACCGCCGTGAGCACGGCCGCCCCCACGGAGTAGCCACCGAAGAGCAGCCACGGCAGGAGACGCTGCCGCAGCGCTTCATCCTTGAACTTCTTCACCCACAAGAGGGAGAACGCCACCACCAGCACCAAGGAAAGCCCGCCCAGCAAAAGGGACGCATCCATCACGGAAACGCTCCAGCCGCGTCCCAGGTGGCACCCCAGGAACCGCACCACAAACTCCAGTCCCTTGCCCGGGTTCTTGAAGAAGGAACTGAAGTTCCTCCCCATGGTCTGCTCCTCCCCCTGCTTGTAGGAGAACTGGGGATCCGTCTCGTTCTTGAGATCTTGGAAATACAGCCCCATGGTCACCAGGAAGACTCCCATCCAGGCTACCAGGAAGAGATAACGACTCTGCGTCTTGGGGATCGCCCCCGACCACAGGATCATCGGGATCATCAGCACCCAGACCAGAATCCCAGTGGCGAAACACTGGGTGGCACACTGGGCACAAAGGACTGCTCCGATGAAGCGGAGCCAGAGCGGCCAACGCGACAGCAGCAGTACCATGGCCAGGGAGAGGAAGAAGGCCGGGCAGATGACCTGGAACATCATGGCCCACAGCACGATACGGTAGTGCACCGGGGAAAAGAGCGCCACACTGGCCAGCGCCAGAAGCGGCCACCAGACCCGGAACGGCGCCCCCGTCGTCTTGCGCAGCAGCACTCCCACATTCACCAGCGTCAAGGCCAGCAGCACCCAACTGAGCCACATCTGCCCCGTGTAGTTCCCGGGCGAGAAATGGTGAAACAGCATGATGACACCCCGGACGAACGCCATCCGGTGCTCCATCTGCACCATGAAGAAGTCCTGCCAGCGGAGGGTGCCCTCGGCGAGCTTGGCATCCATGTGGACGAACATCCAGTCATCCAGGAACGGGATGTTCACCTTGTGCTCCTGAATCAGGCGATTGAGCAGGATCGCGGGCAGCAGCACCAGCAACCAGGGCACGATCCGCTTCAGCCAGGGCCATGCGGTTTCAAACCAGACACGGCTGCGTGTGGCGGGGGCTGGGACAATCTCTGATGCCATAGTACGAGGAAGCGCGGATCAAAGCACCCCCGGTGCCCCTCGGCAAGCATTAGCTCGTCACTCCGTTTTTTCCGCGATCACAGTGACTGGCCGCCTTTTCACTTCTTTGATCACCACGGCCAGATATTCCCCGATGATTCCCAGGCAAAAGAAGAGGGCGGAGGAAATGAAGGAAGTGTAGAGCACTAGCGTCGCTGTGCCGGGATTGGCACCCACATAGTAGCCAAAAAGCGAGAAACTGGGGAAAATCCGATTTAAGAGGAACAATCCTGCGGCCATCAGCGTGATGAACCCCATGAACAACCCGACCAAAGTGGCCAGGCGCAGGGGGGCGGTGCTGAAGTTCACCAGGTTGTTGATCGCCAGCACTCCGAGACGAGTCAGGTTGTACTTGCTCTGCCCGTGGAGGCGCGGCGGCCTGAGATAGGTCACTGTGTCCTGCTTGAACCCCACCCAGGAGCGCAGTCCACGGTGGACGGGGGCCGCCTCCCCGAGGCGGCAGAGAGCGGCGTGCGCCCGGCGGTTCACCACGCAGAAGTCCCCGCTGTCCAGGGTGTAGTCATGCTCCGCCAGCCAGCCCATCAGACGGTAGAAGGTCTTGTAGGCAATGCAGAGCCACCAGGGGGCCTCTTCACGCTTGCCGCGCACCCCAGCGCAGATGTCCACCCCGCCGTCCACCACTCGGCGGTAGAGCTGCATCAGAACATCCGGCGGATCTTGGAGGTCGCAATCGATGACCCCAATGCATTCGGCTCGTGCATTCACGATCCCGGTCCAAACCGCGGGCTGGTGCCCGAAGTTGCGGCTCAGCCGGATTCCCAAGTATCGGGGATCCTTGGCATGGAGATCCCAGATCATGGAAGGGGTGGCATCCCGGCTGCCATCGTCCACAAACAAAATCTGCCAGGAGCCAGCCGTTCCCTCTTCCAGAACCGGAGTCAGTTTCTCCACGAGCACAGGGATCGACTCCTGCTCATTGTAGCAGGGTATCACCACACAAAACTTCGGCAGTGCCGGGGACTCTGTCATCGGCGCGGATACTCCACCGTCGGCCCCGGGATGCAACTGGGAAAAGTCCGCAGAACGCGACCCGATCATGCCAGAATCCCTTTCACCACACTCCCCGACACATCCGTGAGCCGGAAGTCCCGCCCTTGAAAACGGTAGGTGAACCGCTCGTGATCAATACCCAACAGGTGCAGGAGCGTCGCATGGAAGTCGTGCACATGCACGGGGTCCCGCACGATGGCGTGTCCCAGCTCATCTGTCTCCCCATACGTCACCCCCGGCTTCACGCCACCTCCCGCCATCCAGAAGGTGAAGCAATTCGGATGATGGTCCCTGCCTCCCTGCCCCATCTTACCCAGCCGTCCTTGCAGATAGCAGGTGCGGCCAAACTCCCCACCCCAGATGACCAGGGTATCCTTCAGCATGTCCCGCTGCTTGAGGTCGGCAATGAGTGCGGCGCAAGGCTGGTCTACCTCCTGAGCCAGGACGGGGAACCCCTTCTCCATGTTGCTGTGCAGATCCCATCCTGGATGGAAGAGCTGGACGAACTTCACCCCTCGCTCAGCCAGTCGGCGGGCCTGGATGCAGTTCGCGGCGAAAGTCCCTGGGGTGCGAGCCTCGGGACCATAGAGGTCAAAAACGTGATCTGGTTCCCCTTTCAGGTCAGTCACCTCTGGGATGGAGGTCTGCATGCGGAAGGCCATCTCGTACTCCGCCCACCGGGCATCGAGCGCGGCTGCCGTGGCGGCCTGGGAACTCACCCCTGACTGTGCAGCCTGCAGATCCCTCAGACCATCCAGCACCCGCTTCGTCGTGTCGCGGCTCACACCAACCGGGTCTCCCAGGTAAAGTACAGGATCCTTGGAGGCACGAAACTGCACCCCTTCATACTGCGTGGGAAGAAAGCCGCTGCCCCACAACTTGGCACTCAAGGGCTGATCCACGGAACGGCGTGAGATCATGGTGATGAAGGCCGGCAGGTTCTGGTTGTCACGCCCCAGCCCATACTGCACCCAGGACCCCACACTGGGGCGACCTGCCAGAGGGGAGCCCGTCTGAATAAACGTGATGGCCGGGTCGTGGTTCACCGACTCCGAATGCATCGACTTGATGAAACAGAGGTCATCCACCATCTTCGCCGTGTGGGGAAAGGCATCACTGACCCACGCCCCGCTCTGGCCGTACTGCTTGAACGGGTACGAGGAACCTTTGAGTTGGAAGAGCGTCTGATTGCCTGACATGCCCGGCAGCTTCTGCGCTCCCTTGCGATAGCTCTCAGGCAGGCTGTCCCCCTGGCGCTTCAGCAACACCGGCTTGTTGTCGAAGCTGTCCACATGAGACGGCCCCCCGCTCATGAAGAGGAAGATCACCCGCTTGGCCTTGGGTGCGAAGTGCGGCAGTCCCGGCAAACCGGCCAGTCCCGGGCCTGCGCCCGATTCTGCGGCTCCCAACAGGCTGGCAAAAGCCAGGCCGCCCAGACCACAGCCGGCCCGGCTCAACATCTGTCTCCGCGTGAGGTTGGAATAGTCAGTCATGGGGATCAGCGGTTGACGGCTTCCACGTGGCTCATGAGCGTGCGCACCACCATGGCCATGGCCGCCACACGGGCGGGTTCGAGATGTTCATCGGCCACATGGTGGCCGTTCTGGAAGAGGGCTCTGGCTTCATCCTCATGAGCCCGGTAGTGATCAGAGTGCCCGTTCAGCAGGCGCTGCAGGACAGCCTGCTCCTGCCCGGTGGGAAGCCGGCCCAGCAGCAGCCTGAAGGCGGCAGCACAGGCCGCCGCATCATCCTCCCCCGCTTCCTTCAATACACGGGCCGCGAGCACCCGCTGGGCCTCCACGTACTGGGGATCGTTCAGCAACACGAGTGCCTGCACCGGAGTGCTGGTTTTCTCCCGGCGCACCACACAAACCTCACGTGTGGGGGCATCGAACGCCGCCAGATTGGGCGGGGCCAGAGTGCGCCTCCAGAAGGTGTAGAGACTGCGTCGATACAGGCCCTCCCCCTGGCTCTCCACGTAGTTCTGCTGCAAGCCGCTGTCGCGGTAGATTCCCAGCGGCAGGTAGGGATACACACTGGGGCCGCCCACCTTGTCTGCAAAGAGACCACTGGCGGCCAGCGCTTGGTCACGCAGTTCCTCCCCTGCCAGACGCACCACCGGCCCCCGGGCCAGCCATTTATTGGCGGGATCAGCCGTCAACTGCGTAGGATCTTCCGGCATCGCGTTCTGCCCAAAGGTTCCCGAAAGCGCAATCATGCGACACAACCGCTTCACGTCCCAGCCGTGATCACGGAAATCACAAGCCAGCCAGTCGAGAAGTTCCGGGTGAGAAGGAAGCTCCCCGCGAGTGCCAAAATCCTCCGGCGTGCCCACCAACCCGCGGCCAAAGAACATCTGCCAGAGGCGATTGACCGCCACCCTGGCCACTAGCGGATGATGCGGACTCACCAGCCACTGGCCAAAGCCGAGCCGGTTGCGCGGTGCGCCCTCCGGCCACGGCAGGATCTGCTGCGGCACATCCGGCTGCACCGGTTCCCCTTTCTGGCGGTGATCACCCCGCAGGCGCACAAAGGCAGGCCGCGCCATGGGCAGCTCCTGCATCACCATGATCTCCAGCACCTCGTTGGTCACAGCAGTACGAGCCTCGCGTAGTTTCCTTAGCTCCGCCTGCGCCGTCTTCCAGCCATCATGCTTGAGAGCCAGCCACCAGTCCAGCCAGTCTTCAGACTGCGAAGGCACACCGGCCAGGTTCTTCACCTCTCCCGCGGAGATGTCGCGGCCGAACACGTAATACTCGTCCACCCCGCAGTTTTTGAGCGGCGAATCATGCTCGCGCCCGCCCAAGGTGAATCGCACCTGGTCTATGCCGATGTCCCCCACTCCTCACGGCGGGAGATATCCCGCTTCAAGTTGTCATGCACCACCTCCACGGATGCCAGCTCCCCGTTGATGTACATCTTCATGCCTGTGGCCCGGCTGGAGCCGTCATAGGTCACAGCAAGATGACTCCACTGATTCAGCGGCAAGGGCGTCCGAGCGCGAATGCGAACCTCATTACCAGGGAAGAAGTGCATGAGGGCGAAGGACGGCACTTCATGGTCCAGCACCACTTCGTAGCCCCGCCCATCATCATTGCCGCCACGCGAGCAGGCCACCACGGTCGCCCTTTCACGAGTCTCACCTGGCTGGAGCCAGACCGCGAAACTGAAGGCGTCATACTCGTTGAAATCGCCCATGCGTGGGATGTTTATTTCATCGTCCCCCTTCATGAGCATGGCCTTGCCACGCGCACCTTTCTCCACGGGATCCAACTTTACGCGGAGCCGTGCAGACTTCTCCTTGTCCTCACGATTCAACAGCACCCGATCACCGTCCTGCCTGCCCACGGACTCGGGTTCAAAGTCGAAGTGCGCCTTGGCCCGTTGGGTCCAGGGATTGAATTCCCGGTAGCCAAACAGCGCCTTGATGCCATTCACGAGACCGGACTTGGACGCCCCGGGGATCCCATCGTCAGCGATCTGTTTCTCAAAGGCAGGCCTCGCCTCCTTGCGCATGACCTCCAGGGCATGTTCGCGAGTTTCAATCTGATGCTGCAGGTCCACCAGCTTCGCCTCCTGGGAGGCATCTGGCAGCAGCAAGGACGGTGAGGGCGTGGCCTTGGGGCAGAACTGGGAGTACACGCCGTTCTCGTCGATGTTGTCGAAGAAGGCCGCCATCTGCCAGTACTCCCGTTGACTGATAGGGTCGTACTTGTGGTCGTGGCACTTGGCGCACTCAATGGTCAGCCCCATGAAGGCCAGACCATTGGCCCGAACCCGGTCGCTCACCTGATCCAGCCGGAATTCCTCGGGATCACTTCCGCTCTCGTTCGACTGCTGAGCCAGCCGGTTGAAGGCGGTGGCCACCTTCTGATCCCGTGTGGATCCCGGCAGGAGGTCACCGGCAGTTTGGGCGAGGACAAACTGATCGTAAGGCAGGTTGTTGTTGAAGGAGCGGATCACCCAGTCCCGCCAGGGCCACACCAGCATGTCTCCGTCCTCATGACGGCCATAGCTGTCCGCATAGCGCGCCGCATCCAGCCAGTCCTTGGCCAGGTGTTCACCATAGGAGCGCGAGCCTAGCAGGCGATCCACCACTTTGGCCCGTGCATCGGCTTCCGTTCCTGAATTGTCGCCAAGGAAAGAGTCCATTTCCTTGATCCCTGGTGGCAAGCCAGTGAGAGCGAAGGTCACCCGGCGCAGCCACGCTTCTCGACTCGCCGACCCGGCGGGCTCCATGCCGTGGTCCTCCAGCTGCTTTAGCACAAAGGCATCCACGGCCCCCTCCCATCCTGGTGGAAGGGTCTTGGGCGTGGGCACCTCAACCTTCTGAGGTGGGATGAAAGCCCAGTGCTTTTGGTACTCGGCCCCGGACTCGACCCAGCGCCGCAGAGTGGCCTTTTCATCCTCCGTGAGCGTGTTGTGGGACTTGGGCGGAGGCATCACCTCCTCCGGATCCTCTGTCAGAATGCGCTTGATCAGTTCGCTCGCCTCAGGATGACCAGGCACGACGGCCTTGCTGGACAAGGCCCCATCTCGTTCATCAAGCCGCAACTTGGCCTTGCGTTGCCGCTCGTCCGCTCCGTGGCAATTGAAGCAATGGTCGGCCAGAATCGGCCGGATATCCCGGTTGTACTGCAGGGCCGTAGTGGCGTCCGTTGCAGAGACCGGGACCGCAGCCCCGCCCAACATCAAGACGACAAAGGAAGACATCCAAGGATGCCGGGAGTATGGGGTCGCGGGTACATTTGCCATTCCTGCCGGAGGTGCTGGGACAACCCGAGGTTATTTTCCTCACAGCCAGCATCAATTAAACTTTTGTTCATGGATTTACTCTCGCACCCCGGTAATACCCGGCTATGGATCGGCCCGACGCTCACATGAACCTCGACAAAAGCCAGCCCACAGACCTCAACAGACGCTCGCTTTCCTGGAAGCGGATCCTGATCTTTCTCCTGGCTTTCACGCCGGCCCTCTTCACCGGTCTGCTCGTCTGGGAGAAGAGCGTGGACATCGCCTGCTGGGACACTTGGGAAAATGCCCCGCTCCTGCAGAAGTGGCACAACGGCATCCTGAGCTGGCATGACCTCTATGCCCCACAGATCCAGCACCGCATCGTGGTGCCGCGCCTCATCATCCTCACCCTGAGCCATTTGAGCGGCGGAGACTTCCGCTGGGAGAACTACTTCACGTTCCTCCTGTTCCTTCTGAGCGGCCTCCTGACCTGGCGCATCATGAGCAAAACCCTGGGGCGCAGCCTTTGGGTGGCGGCGATGGCCTCTGCCGCCAATCTGCTCATCTTTTCACCGATGCTCTTCCAGATCCTTTTCTGGGGAGCGGCCATGTGGATGGCCATTCCAGTGCCCTGCCTGCTGGCCATTCTCAATGCCTTCACTCCCGACTCTCCGGCACCTGCCATCCCTCCGACGGCCAAACGCCCCTGGCTGTTGTTTGCCGCCGCGTTGCTTCTGGCGGAGATGGCCACCCACTCCTTCTCGCATGGCCTGGTCTTCTGGCCGGTGATCCTGGTTTACATCCTCCTGCATCCCAATCTGGCTCCGCTGAAGACCCGCCTTCTCATGGGAGGCATCTGGATTGCCGTGGCCGCAGGCACCATCGCTTCTTACTTCAGCAACTTCTACAACGTCGCCTTCCACGCCTACAATTTGAAGCCAGGTGACTACGCCCTGGAAGGCGGCATCAGCCTCAACTCGGCGGAGAACATCAAGAAGTTCGTGAATTTCTTCATGGGCTTCCTTGGCAATCCCTTCGCGCGCACGCCCTTTGAAGATCATCCCTTGGACTCGTCTGTGTTCTTTGGCATGTGGGTGCTCGTCGCGTTTTTGATTGTGGCCGCCCTGACCGTCTTCACCAAAACTGGCCGCAGGCTCTGGCCACAGGCCCTGCCCTGGCTGGCTCTCGCTGCCTACGTCATCGGGGTCGCTCTCTCGATCAGCAAAGGGCGGGCCCACATCGGGGAACACCGGTCCACCACCACCCGCTATCTGGTCATCAGTTCCTTCCTGCCCATCGCGACCATGGCCCTGGCCTACCTGCACAGTCGCGAGTGGTTGGCATGGCTTCGACAAAATCCAGCCAACTGGGCCGCGCGTTTCCTTCCCTCCAATGCCCCCGCCATCATCGCCACCGCGATGCTCGCCGTCTTCTGCACCGCCCAGATTCCCTCCTGGCGCTACTCACTCCACCTCACAGAGATCTGGCACCGCGCCCGCTGGCAGTCGAAGGGGCTCACCATGTTCCTGCCGCACTTCCAGCTCAGCCGGGATGAGATGAACGTGCTCTGCAAGGACTACAAATACTGCCTGGATGCCGTGAACATCCTTCGCAGCCAGGGACTCTTCAAAACTCGCATTCTGGAGTCGCCCGATCTCAGCACGTTTACAAAGGACAAGAAACCCATGCCCAAGGACAAGGCGAACGTCCTGACCGCACAGTTCCAGGAGGATGGCGGGCTGGAGATCTCCGGCCATGCGCGATTCGGCACCAAGCACCCCAGCGATCTTGTGCTCATCACCCAAGGCGACAAAGTCATCGGCCTGATGCAGCCTCAGACCCACCAGTGGCTGCGCATCTACGGACTCGACTATGAGTTCTCGAACCTTGAGGATCTCACCGTTCCCCAGTTGTATCCTTGGAAAGGCATTGTGAAGGCCCCTGCCCTGCCTGACGGAGACCTCGCCCTTGAAGCCTGGGCGCTCAACGTTAAAGACAACCGGGTGGCCCGCCTTCCCGCTCTCATCAAAGTCAACAAGGGCGCCAGAGCCGTCTCCATCGAGACCGAGGGAGGCAAAGATAAAGCCCAGTCCAAAGAGTTCCCCGACTCAAACTGAGCATTTCCTGCAAAAGCCCCTCCTGTGAATCCTGTCAAAACTGGAGTTCCATCTGAGGACCTCGCACCACCGGCTTACGGAAGGCCGCCACGCTGAGCACCGGCGGCCTTTTCTGCGCGATGCCACTTCTTCTAAGGCTGACTTGAAACACTTGGGCAATCTGGTCCGCCCACACTCCCACCCCCTTGAGACGTTTGCCGAATTCAGGGTGTGACAAGGTTCGCCCCTGTGATTCCTCAATCCTGCCCAGCACCTTCTCCCTTTGCCCGGGAACGTGCTCATTCAGCCAGTCGGCGAAGACATCCTTCACCGCGAAGGGAAGCCGGACGACGGTGTAGCTGGCAAAGCTCGCCCCTGCCTCTGCTGCTGCCTCAATGATGGCGGGCAGCTCATGATCGTTCAGACCAGGGATCATGGGCGCGGCTGATACTCCGACCGGCACCCCAGCCTCATGCAAAGTCCGCATGGCCTGCAGACGCATGGCGGGCGAGGAGGCTCTCGGTTCCAGCACATGCGCGAGTTTGGGATCCAAAGACGTGATCGAGAGATACACTGCCGCGGCATGATCCGCAGCCAGCTTGGCCAGCAAATCGATGTCCCGGGTGACCAGATGGTTCTTGGTGATCAGCACCACCGGGTGATGACACTCCGCCAGCACTTCCAGACAGCCTCGGGTGATCTTCATGCTCCGCTCCACCGGCTGGTAACAGTCCGTTACCCCGCTCATGGCCAGACGGTCGGGTTCGTACTTCGGCCGCATGAGTGCCGCCCGCAAGAGTCCCGGGGCATCCGGCTTTACCATGATGCGCGACTCAAAATCCAGCCCGGCGCTGAACCCAAGGTACTCATGCGTGGGGCGCGCGTAGCAGTAGGCACAGCCATGTTCGCATCCGCGGTAGGGATTGATGCTCCCGCCAAATCCCAGGTCCGGGCTGTTGTTGGTCGTGATGATGCTCTGGGAATGATCCACAAAGAACTTCGTCGTCACCTTTGAAGGAGCCTCACCCTCCTCATAGCTCACATGAAGCTGGGTGAACCTCTGGTCCGGATTGTCTCCGGCTCCACGTCCGCGAGGACGGGGTGCCTGCGCGTGAGCTGCTTCGTTCATGCGCCGAGAATACAGTTCATTTGAACACATGTCAAACCTGTAACTCATACCCACGTTGGCGAGGGTTTTGCTTCTTTAGCCCCGGATTGAGCCAAAGGAAGATCCCCCGTCGGGTTGACAGCCCACTTCGCCCCCCTAATTTGACCGCCCTCTTTCCATCTGCTACGCACCGAACACATGAGCACTGCCGCAACGAACAAGCCCGCTTACAACGTCAAGAATCCGTTCATCGCGCGCCTTAAGCGTGCCTTTGACCTGACCGGCCCCGGTGCATCCAAGAACACGCGTCACTACGAGATCGACCTGACCGGCTCCGGCATGGAATTCCTGCCAGGTGACTCCCTGGCGGTGCTACCCACGAATGACCCGGCCCTTGTTGACTTGATCCTGCAGGTGCAGGGTTTCAGCGGTTCCGAAGTGGTGCCCCACCCGAAGGGCGGTGAAACCACGATCCGCCAGGCGTTGATCGAGGTCTACGCGATCACGGAGGTGGACAGCAAGATTCTCAAGGCCGTGGCGGACAAGGCAGGCAACAGCGAGTTGCTCTCCCTCACCACCCCCGAGCGCAAAGAAGACCTCAAGAAATACCTCTGGGGCAGTGACGTGCTGGACATCCTTCAGGAAAACCCTACCGCCAAGTTTGAGCCCGCCGAACTGGCCGGCCTGCTGCGCAAACTGAACATCCGCCTTTACTCCATCTCCTCCAGCCTCGCCGCCAATCCAGAGCAGGTGCATCTCACCGTGGCCACCGTGCGCTATGAGAGCCACGGCCGCATGCGCGGTGGCGTGTGCTCCACCTTCCTGGCGGACCGGATCGACGAGAGCACCCCCCCTGCCCACCTTCATCAAGTCGGGCGCGGGCTTCCGTCTCCCCGCTCCGGAAGAAGAAACACCCATTATCATGGTGGGACCCGGCACCGGCATCGCCCCCTTCCGCTCCTTCCTTCAGGAACGTCAGGCCACGGGTGCCAAGGGCAAAGCCTGGTTGTTCTTCGGTGAGATCAACCGCTCCACCTGCTTCTTCTATGAGTCCGAGTTCGAAGCCTACCTCGCGGACGGCACCCTCACTCGCCTGGACACCGCTTTCTCGCGCGATCAGGCCCTGAAGCTGTATGTCCAGCACAAGATGCTGGAGAACGGCAAGGAACTCTTCGACTGGCTCGAGCAGGGAGCCATCTTCTACGTGTGCGGCGACGCTGCCCGTATGGCGGTGGACGTGGACAACGCGCTTCGCGAGATCGTCGCCAAAGAAGGCGGTAAATCCCCCGAGGAAGTAAACGCCTACATGGACAACCTCAAGGCCAGCAAGCGCTACCGTCGCGACGTGTACTAAGGTTATCGCCTTGGTTTTGACCAAGTCATTTCAAGCGCACCCTGTCTCAGGGTGCGCTTTTTTTTGCCCCGCAAAGACCTGTGCCTCCCAATTGCCACGGAAACTTCGTTGCAGCCCCGCACGGCGAGGGGCAAACTGTTCGTCTGGTCTTTCGCAACTCCCCTCCCCATGGCTCTCCGAATCCCCTCCCTTCTCGCTCTGCTCTTCCTCGCCGGCGGTTTGGCCGCTCCCGTCGCTCACGGGAAGGACACTGAAAAAGCCGAGGCCAAGGCGGGGAACGAAAGCCCGAGTCCTGAAGACGCCCGGTTCTTCAATCTGATCCGGGAAGCCCAAGGCTTGCACGCCACGCAGAAGAATTTTGACGCTCTGCAGAAGCTCGATGAGGCAGAACTGCTCCAGCCTAGCAGCCCCCTCATTCCCAATGTCCGCGGCAGCATTTTCACCGCAATGCGGGACATCCCCAAGGCCCGGGAGAACTTCGAAAAAGCCCGTTCTCTGAGTCCGGAGGCTTTCGAGCCGAAGTTCAACCTGGTGGAGCTGGACTATGTGGAAGGCAAGTATCCGGAAGCTGAAGCGGGATTCTCCAAATTGCTGACCGACTATCCCAAGCTGAAGCTCGAGGTGCGGCATCTGAGCCAGTTTAAGGTGCTCGTCTGCCGGCTCAAACAGGGTAACGTGTCGGGGGCTCAGGAGATCGCGAAGAATTTCACCTTCATGGATGACACCCCCGCCTACTACTACAGCAAGGCGGCCTTTGCCTACCAGGAAAGCAAGAAGGTGGAAGGCAACGAATGGCTGGGAAGAGCTGCCGGCATCTACAAGCAGCCAGTCCTCGTGCCCTACATCGACTCCCTGATGGAAGCCAAGTGGGTGGACAGCCTGGGCGTGACCGAGAGTCCGCCCAAACCTTAGCGTGGCGAACAGCACCGGCCTATTATCTGTTCCATGGACCCCGTTTCATGGAACAACGTCTTGCTTAGTGAGAACCGGGGCTTATTGTCTCCCATGTCGCAGCAGTTGAGAGGATTATCTTGAGCGGACAGGCTCCTACAGGGAGCATCGCTTTTCTGGGTGGCTACGAGCCGAGGCTTTGTGGAATAGCCACTTTCACGCATGATCTATGCGAAGCGGTCAGCACCGCTGCCCCTTCCGCGCAGTGCATCACGGGAGCCGTGAATGATCGGCCAGAGGGTTACAGGTACCCTCCCCGTGTCCGGTTTGAGTTGCAGGAAAAGGATCTCGACTCCTATCGTCGGGCCGCCGATTTCCTGAACTTCAACAATGTGGACGTCCTCTGCGTGCAGCACGAGTTCGGCATCTATGGCGGCGCGGCGGGCAGTCACTTGCTGGCCCTTCTCAAAGAAGTGCGCATGCCCGTGGTAACCACCTTGCACACCGTCTTGCGGGAGCCCAATCTCGAACAGCGGAAGGTGATGGAAGAACTGGCCATGCGCAGCGATCGCCTGGTGGTCATGGCCCGGAAAGGCGCTGAGATCCTGCGTGAAACCTACGGCGTGCCAGAGGCCAAGGTGGACATCATTCCCCATGGCATTCCCGACATCGCATTCTCTGACTCCGCTGTTTACAAGGCCCAGTTCGGGGTCGAAGGCCGCGTGGTGTTGCTTACCTTCGGTCTGCTGGGCCCCGGCAAGGGCATCGAGCATGCGATCGAAGCCCTGCCCGCGATCGTCAAGGAACATCCCAACGTCGTTTATCTGGTTCTGGGAGCCACCCACCCTCACCTCGTGGCCCGGGAGGGGGAGCGCTACCGTCTCAGCCTGGAGCGTCTTGCAGAGGATCGTGGAGTGAAGGACCACGTTATCTTCTATAACCGCTTCGTATCCCTTGAGGATCTCAAGGAGTTCATCGGTGCGACGGACATCTACCTCACGCCCTATCTCAATGAGGCCCAGATCACCTCAGGCACCCTCGCCTACGTCTTTGGCGCCGGAAAGGCCGTCGTCTCGACCCCCTACTGGCATGCCCAGGAACTGCTGGCAGACGGACGAGGCACCCTGGTCCCCTTTCGCAATCCGAAGGCGATCGCCGATGCGGTCTGTGATTACCTGAACCATCCGGACCGGTTTGAGGTCACCCGCAGACAAGCCCACCAATACGGCCGGGAGATGATCTGGCCTGCGGTCGCCCAGCGTTATCTTGAGGCCTTCCAGCATGCGCGCGCTGACCGCAAGGCCGCTCCCCGCACCGCCTTTGCCGGTTGGACACTCGCCAGCCGCCCCTATGACCTCCCGCCAGTGCGGCTCGATCACCTGGTACGGATGAGTGACCACACTGGCATTTTTCAGCACGCGATCTTCAACGTACCCAACTATCACGAAGGCTATTGCACCGATGACAACGCCCGGGCCTTCATCCTGTGCAATCTCCTGGCCGACTTGGGTGCCACCCCTCCGGGAGAGAATCTTGATCATCTGGCCAGCAGCTATCTCGCGTTCCTTGCCGCCGCGTTGAACCGCGACACGGGTCGTTTCCGGAACTTCATGAGTCATGGGCGACAGTGGCTGGAAGATTGCGGCAGTGAGGACAGTCACGGCCGCGCGCTCTGGGCCCTCGGCAACGGGGCGGGCCACTCCCGCAATGAAGGACGCCGTCGGCTCTGCGTGCAGCTTTTTGAGATTGGCCTTCCTGCGGTGTTGAACTTCACCTCCCCGCGTGCCATTGCATTCACCCTTCTCGGCATTCATGAATACCTTCGCAACCACCCCACCTGCCCCAAAGCAGGAAAGGTCAGGGAGACATTGACGAATTGGTTGGTCACACTTTGGAAAGACTGTGCCGATGAAAACTGGCCGTGGTTTGAGTCCAGCGCCACCTATGACAATGCCCGCCTCAGTCAGGCTTTGATTTTGAGCGGCCGCTGGATGCCCCATCCCGAGGCATTGCAGATTGGACTCAATTCCCTCCGTTGGCTGGCTTCGATTCAGCGGACTCAAGGAGGCCATTTCCGCCCTATCGGCAGCAATGGTTTTTACGTGAAGGAGGGTGCCCGCGCCGATTTCGATCAACAACCCGTGGAAGCCCAAGCCATGGTGTCCGCCTGCCTGGAAGCCTACCACGCCACTCAGGACTCCACTTGGTTCAGTGAAGCCCGCCGGGCCTTCGAGTGGTTTCTCGGCCGCAATGATCTGAACCTTCCCCTCTACGACTCCAGCAACGGTGGCTGTGGCGACGGACTCCACGTCGATCGTGTCAACGAAAACCAGGGCGCGGAGTCCACTCTCGCCTTCCTGCTTGCCCTTGCCGAGATGAAGTGGGCTCAAAGTCCCCTCACTCACCTGCTACTTTCTCCCACATGAGCGCCATTCCCATCCACCGGCACGACATCATCCTAGGTCCGGAGAGCGCGCGCGTCATCATCCGGCCTTTCATTCCCACCAGCCCGCAACGCATCGCCACCATCATCGGCCGGACGCTGGCCCTTTCAGATGAGGAGGTTGCCCGGGAGTTGCAGTCTGTTTTTGGGGAGTTTGATTCCCGGCATTTTGATGTCGCGACTCTGCTTATGGAGCAGTTCTTCAAGGTGCAAGGACATATCTTCACCGACCGTCCCCCTTCACGTGAGCGTCGCCTCCTCATTGGTGCCCAGTTCTCCGGCGAATATGCCCTCGAGTCGGCAGCCCTCTTCAATCCCTCCATCGTTCCCCACCCGGATCAGACCAATGTGCCCGAAGGCGGGCTCCGCTTCATCATGAGCCTTCGCGCCACGGGCGAAGGCCACATCTCTTCCATTGAGTTTCGCGAAGGGCTCTTGTCTCCCGAGGGCACCATTAGCATCAATCCGGTATCCCGCTATGTCACCCTTCCAGAGGTGGTCCCCAATCCCCTCTACCGCAAGAAACGCTTCATTGTCAAACTGCACGAAATCGGGTTCTACAACGAGTGCGCTGTCGCAGTGATGAGTCCCTTGGGCGACGATTTCACGAGGAGCGAACTCACGCTCACCGTGTCCCAGGTCCGCCGTGAAACCCAACCAATCTCTCATGATTTCCGGCGCACTCTGGAGTGCATCCAATGGCTGGCGGACTCCAACTATGAGGTGCAGTTCCCTGCCAATCTCGCGCTCAGTGAGCGCATCATCTTCCCCATCTCGGACAACGAGAGCAATGGCATAGAAGACGCCCGGTTTGTCCGGTTTGTGGAAGACGATGGAACGGTCATGTATTACGCGACCTACACCGCCTACAATGGTCGGGCCATTCTTCCCCAGCTCATTGAGACGCAGGACTTTCTTCACTTCCGCATCCTCACGCTCAATGGCAACGCGGTGCAGAACAAGGGCATGGCGTTGTTTCCGCGAAAGGTTAACGGCAGCTATGCCATGCTGTCACGGCAGGATGATGAGAACCTCTTCATCATGTTCTCCGACAACCCCCACCATTGGAATGATCCCCAGATCCTTCTCCGTCCCGCAGAACCGTGGGAAACGGTCAAAGTGGGCAACTGTGGCTCCCCCATTGAGACGGAGGCTGGCTGGCTGGTCATCACTCACGGCGTGGGGCCCATGCGAAAATACTGCCTGGGTGCGGCCCTGCTCGATTTGAATGATCCCACCAAGGTCATTGGCAGACTCCGCGAACCGCTGCTTTCCCCGGAAGGCAACGAGCGTGAAGGCTATGTTCCCAACGTCGTGTACAGCTGTGGCTCTCTCATCCATGGCACGGAATTGATCCTGCCCTATGCGATGAGCGACAAGGCGACTGCCGTAGCCAGCGTGCCTCTGAAAAAGCTACTGGCAGCCCTCACCGCCTAGCCCCTGGTCCGGCTCATTCTGCCACCCGACGCAGCGTCATCACCCCAAGGCGATCGTTTTCGCGGGTGGCGAACTCTGTCGGTCGCGGATCATTGCTGAACTCGCACGTGCAGATCTTCAGCACGTCCCCCTGCAGGCTGTAGATTCCCAGCGTCGTCTGTCCCTTTTTGGGTCCGTTGAGCGATGTCAGATCCATGGACTTGGGGGACGTGGCTGCATTCACCTTCACCACCGACTCCAGATCGGTCCGGCTGGTCCGCTTCTTGATGATCATCTTGTCCGCCGTGAACTCGACCCGGAATCCCCCGACGACCATGGGAGGCGCACTTTGCCCGTGAGCCTCCAGCGCCGTGGCCTGCCACGTCCCACGGAGTTCTTGGGGAACTGCCGCATCAGGCTCGGTCGCCAGGAGGTTGCTCCCGGTCAGCATCACCAGACTGGCCAGCAGAGTAAAACCTGCTGACAACTTCCGCCTGATCCAGTGCCCTTTCCACATCCAAAGACCGGAAAGGACGACAAAGGGCAGAAAGACGTACCTCGTGGCAAACGAGGCGGCAGGAATGCTCGCCACGGGACCATAGATGTATCCCAAAATCGGAATGCTCAGAACGATGTGAAGCCAGCGGAGAAGGGAGCGGATAGTTGCAGTCTTCATAGAGATGGATTTTGATTCACTGTATGAATCATTCATATAGTGAATCATTTGTTGTGTCTATCTTTTTCATCCGGCTTCGTTTAGGCTGATCGCGATGCCTCCCTTGTCGTCTGAGAACCGGGCCCCCGGTGCTGCGTTTCTTCTCACCCAACTGGGCACCCACGCGGCAAGGCGCTTCGCGGAGCACATTGAGCCCCTCGGCATCACGCCTCCGCACGCAGGGATCCTGCGGCTTGTCGCGATGATCCCCGACTGCAGCCAGCAGAAGCTCGCAACCCACCTGGGCATCCTGCCCAGCCGCATGGTTGTGCTGATAGATGAAATGGCCCAGCTGGGGCTCCTGGAGCGCCGCCGGAGCGCCACAGACAGGCGCAACTACGAGCTGGCCCTCACGGAACAGGGTGAGAGAACACTCGGCGAAATGCGCCTCCTGGCCGCCACCCATGACGCTTCATTTCTTGCGCCCCTCTCATCTGAAGAACAGGAAACCCTGAAAAGGCTCTGTCAAAAGCTCGCCATCCACCACGGGCTGACTCCGGGCGTCCACCCTGGGTACAAGAGCCTTTGAGCCGCTGCAATTCTTCCCCACAGAAGGCGAAATTCTACAAATCCGTCCCTCTCCTTCACCTTCTCTAAAGGTTCTCTGAAGCAAACTGGGCGGCAACAGGTCAAAAAACCGCCCCCATCACGCTTCCTGCCTATGAATAGTCTGCCTGCCAAGGCTGTATCTCCGTTGTTGATGCTCGCCCTCGCGGGAGGACTTGTCGGGTGCGTAGGTACCAACCCTCCCCGGGCGGAGTCTGACCTCAAGGTTCCTGGAAAATGGAAAAGCGCTGGTCGCGCGGGCTATTCGCAACGCCCGCTCAACACCGCCGCCCTGCCCAAGTGGTGGGAGCGCTTCCGTGATCCGGTCCTCAATGACCTTGTCGCGACCGCCCTGCGCAACAGTACTGACATTCGCACTGCGGTCTCCAAGGTGCGGGAATCCCGCGCCCGTCGAGGGGTCCAGGTAGCTGGTCTTTTCCCCACCGTGGACGCCGGAGTCACCGCGCGTGGTGAGCGCACCGACAACCGAAATACTGGTGTGAGTTCCAGTGAGAACTACGGTGCCAGCATCGACATGACCTGGGAGGTGGACCTCTTTGGCAAGCAGCGCCAGAACATCAAAGCCGCCACTGCAGACCTCGACGAGGCCGCCGAGAATCTCTACGCCGCCCAAGTTTCTCTCGCGGCCGAAGTGGCAGACACCTACATTTCCCTGCGACAGGCTGAGGCCCAACTGGCGGTGGTGGAACGGACTCTCGCCTCACGTACCGAGACCACCCAGATTGCCAAGTGGAAGGAAGAGGCCAAGATCACCGGATCGGTCGACACTCAGCAGGCCATTTCCACCCTGGAGCAGGCACGCGCCCAAGTGCCCAATCTCAAACAGACCATCAGCCAGACGCAGAATCAGCTGGCATTGCTGGCCAGCCTGCCGCCAGGTGCGCTGGATAAGCTGCTCACCCGATCCGACAAGATGCCATCTCTTCCAGCACGCATCGCCATCGGCATCCCCGCAGACACCCTTCGCCAGCGTTCCGACGTCCGCGCGGCGGAACGCCGGGTGGACGCCGCTGTTGCCCGCACGAAATCCGCCGTGGCGGAGCGCTACCCGGACCTCAGCCTCTCTGGCTCCATCGGGGTGGATGCATTGAAGGCGGGCCGCATCTTCTCCCCTGAGAATGTCGCGGCCAGTATCGCAGGCTCACTGGCAGCCCCCATATTTGATGCAGGCCGCATCCGGCAGAACATCAACATTCAAAGCGAGCTGGAGTCCCAAGCCCTGATCGGCTGGGAAGCCACCGTGCTCACCTCTCTGTCCGAGGTGGAGAACGCCCTGATCGGCATCCAGCGTACCGCAGAGCGGTTGGTCATCCTTGAGCAGGCCCTCAAAGCCGCGCGTCAGGCAGAAGAGCTGTCCACTCAACAGTATGAAGCTGGTCTCGTGGATCTGCTGGTGGTGCTGGAGGCGCAGCGGACCTTGCTGAGCCTGGAAGACCAGGAAGTCACCACCTTGGCCAATCAGGCCAGCGCCCACATCCAGCTCTACAAGGCCCTCGGTGGCGGCTGGACCTCCTAGTATTAGATTTCCTCGCACCTCCTTTCCAGGAAAAACCTCCCCCGCCCGTTCACCCATGAAAGCCACCGCCGTCGCCCCACCACAGGATCTGGCAGATGTCATCCACGCCAACGGATCACGCAAATCCATCGTATTTCGTCTCTTTCTCATACTGCTGCTGATCGGGGCCGGTGCCGGTGCATGGTACTGGTGGCAACTCCAACAGCAGGCGCAGAACCAAATTTCCCCCTACACCACTGAAGCCGTGCGCAAAGGGGAGATCCGGCTCACCGTCACCGCCACCGGCAATCTTGAGCCCACCAACGAGGTCACCATCGGCAGCGAGCTTTCGGGCACCACGCTCGAAGTTTATGTCGATATCAATGACCGGGTGAAGAAGGGCCAGCCTCTGGCCAAACTGGACACCACCAAACTGGAACAACAGACCGAAAGCAGCCGTGCCACAGTTGTATCAGCCAAAGCCAAGGTCGCCCAGGTCCAGGCAACGCTAAAGGAATCAGAAGCCACGCTCAGCCGCCTTAAGGATTTGCAGCGCATCAGCAACGGCAAGATGCCGGCGCAGGCTGACATGGACGCTGCCATTGCGGCCACGAACCGCGACCAAGCCGACCTTCTCGCGGCGGAGGCTTCCGTAAAAGAAAACGAGGCCCAGGTGAAGATCAACGAGCGTGACCTGGAGAAGGCTGTGATCAAGTCTCCCATTGACGGCATTGTGCTCACCCGCAGCCTTGAGCCGGGCCAGACCGTCGCCGCCAGCTTCACCGCCCCGGAACTTTTTGTGCTGGCAGAAAACCTCGAGCTCATGGAGCTCAACGTCGCTGTCGCGGAAGCAGATATCGGCCGTGTGGCCGCAGGGCAAAAGGCCACCTTCACTGTGGACGCCTGGCCGGACCGCTCCTTCAGCGCCAATGTCCGACGGGTCTCCTTTGGCTCAGTGGTGACAGACAACGTCGTCACTTACCAGACCGAGTTGGAAGTTTCCAACAAAGACCTCAGCCTTCGTCCCGGCATGACCGCCACGGCGGACATCCACGTGGCCGAGAGTAAAGATGCTTTCCTCGTACCCACGGCGGCCCTCCGTTTTGACCCGACAGCCTCCACCCAGAGTAGCGGCCCTCCCCAGGAGAAGAAGTCCTTTGTGCAAAACCTCATGCCTGGCCCCCGCCGGTTCAGCAGCAACCGTCCCCGTTCCAGTGAAGGGGGTGGCCCTGGTGGTGGTCCCGGTGGCGGCGGCGGGCGGGAGAAGCGGTCCTCCCAGCATCACGACGGCATGGCCCGCATCTGGATCCTGAAAGACGGGCAGCCAGTGGCGCTGGACGTCAAAGCAGGCCTCAGCGACGGTCGAAATACCGAGGTTTCCGGCGAAGGGGTCTCCGAAGGCCTCCAGGTGATCATCCGTGCCAATATCCCTTCCGCGTCATGAGCGTCGCCCCCTCCACGCCCCCACCCCTGATTGAGCTGCGTCGCTTGACCAAAACGTATGGCAAGGGCGACGCGGCCTTTCAGGCGCTTCGAGGCATCAATCTCACCATCAACAAGGGTGAGTTCGTCGCCGTCATGGGCCCCAGCGGTTCCGGGAAATCGACGCTCATGAACCTCCTTGGCTGCCTGGACACCCCGACCACAGGCAGCTACCTCTACCAGGGCATCCCAGTCGAAACGCTTGACGCAGACCAGCGCTCCCTGCTGCGCCGCCATGCCCTGGGCTTCATCTTCCAGGGCTTCAACCTTCTGGCCCGCACCAGTGCCCTGGAGAATGTGGAACTCCCTCTTCTCTACCGTGGCATCCCCAGGAATGAGCGCCACGCCCTCGCCCGCGATGCCCTGGCCTCAGTCGGGCTTCCCACCAAGATGCGCAACACCCCGGCGGAGCTTTCCGGCGGTCAGCAACAGCGCGTTGCCATCGCCCGCGCCATCGTCACCGGCCCCAGCACCCTCTTTGCTGATGAGCCTACCGGCAACCTCGATTCCTCCACCACCGAGGACATCATGGAACTCCTCACCCGCCTCAATGAGGATCGCGGCATCACCGTTCTCATGGTCACCCATGAAGACGACGTCGCTTCCTACGCCAAACGCACCGTTCGGGTCAAAGACGGCCACATTGAGTCCGATCTCAGCAAGGCAAAATGATCAGCTCAAAATTGGAGATGCCCCGCTCATTCCCAATTCATCATTCCTAATTTTCACCCGCCGTGTTCTTCAACGCCCTCCTCATCGCCCTCCGGGAAATCCGCCGGAATCTCATGCGGGCATTCCTCACCGTGCTGGGGGTCATCATTGGTGTGGCGGCAGTCATCACCATGGTAACCCTCGGCCAGGGCACCACGCAGGCGGTGAAAAACCAGATCTCCAGCCTCGGCAGCAACCTGCTCGTGCTGCGCCCCGGATCAGGCTTCGGCCCGCGCTCCACTTCAGCCGGGGTCCCTCGGTTCACCACTCAGGATGCTCAGGCCGTCATGGAACAGGTCTCCGGCGTCGCAGCCGTCGCCCCAGTGGCCCAGACCTCCCTCAGCACCATCTACCTTCAGACCGCCCGCACCACCCAGATCACCGGCAGCACTCCGGACTACTTTCAGATCGGCAAATGGACCATTGGCGAAGGCCGGCTGTTCACCGATCTTGACCTGCGTTCGGGCGCAGCCGTGTGCGTTATTGGAGAAACGGTACGCCGCCAGCTTTTTGGCTCCGAGAACCCCATCGGGGCCAAGATCCGCATCGGCAAATCCTCCTGCGAGGTCATCGGCCTCCTCACCGCCAAGGGCCAGTCCGGCATGGGCGACCAGGATGACACCATCGTCGTCCCCCTGTCCACCCTGCAGCGCCGGCTCACCGGCCGCACCTCCGCCCGGTCGGTGAACCAGATCAACATCTCCGCCGAGGACAACACGAACAGCGACGCCATGATCGGCGAGATCACCTCACTCATGCGCCAGCGGCGCAACCTCAGCCCCAATGAGGATGACAACTTCTCCGTGTTCGACACGCGCCAGATTGCAGAGACCTTGAGCTCCTCCACCAAAATGATGACCATGCTTCTCGCCGCCGTGGCTGGGGTCAGCCTGCTGGTGGGCGGTATCGGCATCATGAACATCATGCTGGTCTCGGTGACAGAGCGCACCCGGGAGATCGGCATCCGCCTCGCCATCGGTGCCCGCGCCCGGGAAGTTCTGCTTCAATTTCTTGTGGAGGCCATCACCCTTTCTTGCGTGGGTGGCGTGGTCGGCATCGGCATTGCCCTCGGCCTCTGTTACTTCCTCGCCCAAGTGATCCAGGTGCCCTTCCAGTTCGACACCCGCATCAACGTCATCGCCTTCATCTTCTCCGCCGCAGTGGGCGTCCTCTTCGGCTTCACACCCGCCCGCCGTGCGGCCAAGCTGGATCCCATTGAAGCCCTCCGGCATGAATGATAGGCAGCCACTGCTGGCCTGAATCGCCTCCGTCCTGACATGAGAGTCCTCGTCGTAGAAGATGATCCCGACCTGCGCCGCAGCCTTGCTGCCACACTGCGCGAGGAGAACTACGCCGTGGACGTTGCCGCAGATGGCGGGGACGGACTCGACAAGGCAAAGCAAAATGCCTACGACATCATCCTTCTGGATGTGATGCTCCCAGAGCTGAGCGGATGGGAGATCCTCCAGCAACTGCGCCCCGCCAACACCACCCCCGTGCTCATGCTCACCGCCCGGGATGCCGTTCACGACCGGGTTAAAGGACTCAACCAGGGGGCGGACGACTACCTGACGAAACCCTTCGACATCGAAGAACTCCTCGCCCGTGTCCGTGCCCTGATCCGCCGTGCGGCCGGGCAGACCCTGCCGGTCCTCTCCATTCGCGACCTCTCCATCGACACCGCTTCGCGCAAGGTCCTGCTGAAAGGAGCAGACATCCCTGTGACCGCCCGTGAGTACGCCCTGGTGGAGTACCTTGCCCTTCATCAAGGGGAAGTGGTGAGTCGCACCACCCTGTATGAGCACCTGTTCGACGAGGACGACAGCACGCTCTCAAACCTTCTGGACGTTCATGTCTCGAACCTCCGCAAGAAGCTGGGCCCAGAGGTCATCACCACCCGTCGTGGACACGGCTACTGCATCGAATGACCTCCCCCTTCCAATCCATCCGCTGGCGGCTTCAGGTTTGGCACGGCCTCCTGCTCCTTCTGGTCGTCGCCGGCTTCTGCGCCCCGGGCTACCAGATCGCCCTGGAGAACCAGCTTCAGCGCATCGATAAAGATATCTCCCAGATGGAGCGTCGCCTCTTCCGTTCCCTCATGGAATCGGCACGCACCTCTCTCTATCCAGACACCACCAAGGACAAGGATGGAGACCGGCCCATGATCTCACTGGGCCAGCTCATGGAGTACCTCCGCGAGAAACCCATCACCCCATCGGTCGATGTGGCCGCGCTGTTTCAAGGACATGAGCCAGGCTATGCCTACTTCAGCATCCGCAATTCCCAGGACGAGGTGCTGCTTACTTCTCCCAATGCCCCGGAAGACATCATCTTCCTGCCGCCCGCCAAGTCGGATCACCTCGAAGACACCCGCACCATTGAGCGACGAAGGGAAGTGCGCCGGAGCAGTCCCAGTGGCTTCCGAATTGTGGTAGGTCGGGACATCTCCCAGGATCTGGATGCCGCCTCCCGCTTTGCCTGGACTCAAGCCGCAACCTGCCTGGGACTTTGGGTGCTGGGGCTGGGGGGTGGATGGTGGTTGTCCGGCCGGGCAATCCGCCCCATTCAGACCATCTCACGCACAGCCACCCGCATCGCCGAAGGCAATCTCAAAGACCGGATCGACATCACCGACACGGACAGCGAGCTCGGGCAGCTCAGCAAGGTGCTCAACAACACCTTCGACCGTCTCAATGACGCCTTCGAGCGCCAGCGTCAGTTCACCGCCGATGCCTCCCATGAGCTTCGAACGCCGATCACCATTCTACTTTCCGAAACGCAGCGGGTGCTGAAGCGGGACCGTACCCCCGAGGAGTATCGTGAAGCACTGCAGACCTGCAACATGACCGCCCAGCGTATGCGGCACCTCGTGGAAGCGCTGCTCCAACTGGCCCGCCAGGAAACGACGCAGGGGCTCAACGGCCACGCCAGCACCTGCGATCTGGCCGCAATCTTGGAGGATACCCGCATTCATCTCACGCCGCTGGCCGCGGAGCGGGGCATCACCCTGGCAGCGGATCTGCACCCCGCCCCCTGTGTGGGCGATCCCGGGGCTCTCTCCGTGCTGGCGACCAACCTGGTGAACAACGCCCTGCAACATCACCAGGGTCCCCAGGGGACCGTCCAGCTTTCCAGCGGCACCCGGGCCACCGGCGAATCCTTCTTTGCCATCCACGACGACGGCCCAGGCATCCCGGGTGAGCATGTCCCGCACATTTTCGAGCGCTTCTACCGGGCGGACAAGGCGCGGACCAGTGCCGCTGGACACACGGGCCTGGGACTGGCCATTGCCAAGGCGATTGTGGACAACCACGGCGGAGAAATCGCCGTCCAGAGCACCCCTGGACAAGGCTCCACTTTTGAGGTTACCCTCAGGAGCGACAGGAGCCTATAGCGCCATGAATTTCCGGTTTATTGGAAATTGCCGGTTTACTAAAACGCGGTTCCCGTCATGGTTATCCTCCCATGTCCAACAAGACCATCCCTGAAAGTCAGACGCAGTTTCTGCGTTTTGCCACGCCTGAGAAGCCTTTTCGCTTCACTTCGGGCATGGTCATGGATGATCTGACCCTGGCCTACGAGACCCACGGCAAGCTCAATGAGGACAAGAGCAATGCCATTCTTGTCTTCCACGCGCTCTCGGGCAGCCAGCACGCCTCGGGCGTCTGTCGCCATGTACCAAACACGGGCGACCGATGGACTGAGGATTGCCAACAGGGCTGGTGGAGCCTGTTCATCGGGCCAGGCAAGGCTCTGGACACGCAGAAGTTCTTCGTCATCTGCGCCAACTATCTGGGGGGCTGCTACGGCAGTTCCGGCCCGGCCTCGCTGAACCCCAAAACGGGCCAGCCATATGGCCCCGAGTTTCCCCAGGTCAGCACGGCAGATGTCGTCCGTTCCCAAGCTTTGCTGCTGGACCACTTTGGCATCGACAAGTTGCATGCCGTGATGGGAGCCTCCGTGGGTGGCCTGCTCACGCTAAACTTTGCCACCCTGTTCCCAGAGCGAGTCCGGTTGGTGGTCTCCATTGCCAGTGGTCAGCGCACCACGGTGCTCTCCCGCCTTGGTGTCTTCGAGCAAGTGATGGCGATCGAGAACGATCCTCACTTTAAAGGAGGCAAGTACTACGACAGTGACCCGCCCGCCTATGGGTTGGCCCTGGCTCGTATGATCAGTCACAAAACCTTCGTCCATCTGGATGCAATCGAGCGCCGCGCCCGCGGTGACGTCATTCAGAGGGACGACCAGCTTTCCTGGTACCGGGTGGGACACAACGTGGAAAGCTACATGCTCCACCAGGGCAAAAAGTTCGTGAAGCGCTTCGACGCGAACACCTACCTGCGCATCTGTGACATGTGGCTTCGCTTCGACCCCCTCAAAGACGCGGGTGTCGAGGATCATGGTGCCCTCTTCGCCATCAGCCGCCGCGCTGGTCACCACTGGCTGGTGTTCAGCATCGACTCCGACTTCTGCTTCTATCCGGAAGAACAGGCGGAGCTCGTGCGCTGGCTGGAACAGGCGGACGTCTCCTCCATGCACATCACCGTGCACTCGGACAAGGGACACGACTCGTTTCTCCTGGAACCGGAACTCTACACCCCGCACCTCAGCTACACGCTGCGCCGGGGTGTGCAGCTCAATGATGCCTGGGATCACGATGCCGCCAGTCCCGGCATCTGAGCCGACATGAACCCTTCCGCCGCCAGCAGCGCTCCCGTCATCGACCGCTACCTGCTGGCGGCGCAGTTGCGCTGGCTGGCCGGGCGGGAGGTGTACATCGGCACCTCTTCCTGGAAGTATGAAGGCTGGCTGGGCA
Organism: Verrucomicrobium sp. BvORR034; assembly: GCF_000739635.1. Lineage (GTDB taxonomy): Bacteria > Verrucomicrobiota > Verrucomicrobiia > Verrucomicrobiales > Verrucomicrobiaceae > Verrucomicrobium. Next base: position 36,581 of record NZ_BATQ01000133.1, read on the forward strand.
GCATCTACTCCCCCGAACGTTACCTGACCCGGGGCAAGTTCTCCCAGGCGCGCTTCGAACGAGACTGTCTGTACGAGCACGCTGAGACGTTTTCGTCCGTCTGTGTGGACGCAGGCTACTATCGCTTCCCCTCACCCAAGTATGTGGAAGGTCTGATGGAGCAGACGCCCGATCACTACCGGTTCACCTTCAAGGTCACCGATGACATCACGGCTCGCACCTTTCCGAATCTACCCCGGCATGGCGACAAGGCCGGAAAACGCAACGAGCATTTCCTCAATGCGGACCTCTTCACCCGGGCTTTCCTCACGCCCTTTGCACCGTTCAAGTCCAAGGTGGGCGTTTTGATCTTTGAGTTCAGCCACTTTCATGCCCGGGACTTTGAGCGCGGGCGGGACTTCATGGAAGCGCTGGACCAGTTCCTGGGAGCTCTGCCCAAAGGATGGCGCTACGCGGTGGAGATCCGGAATCGTAATTTCCTCCACCCAGAGTACTTTGCCATGCTCAAGTCCCACGGTGTAGGCCATGTCATCAACCAGTGGGCCCGCATGCCGGACGCCTCCGAACAAATAGCCTTGCCAGGCAGTCTGGACTGCGCGGACTTCATCACTGCCCGGTTTCTCCTCAAACAGGGACGTAGTTTTGAGGACGCTGTAAAACTGTTCTCGCCCTACACGGCCATCAAGGAACCCCACGAGGGTGCTAGAGAAGCCGCCACCGCCCTGATCCGCCCTGCGGTGGAGTACGACCTGAAACCCGCGCCCAAGCCCTCGCGGAAAGCCATTTTCGTGTACGTGAACAACCGGCTTGAAGGAAACTCCCTACAGACCATCATTGCCATCCTGGTACGGCTTGAGCTGGAAAAGCTCGGTTTCCTGCCGCCGTCCATCACCTCCCCTTCCTCAAACCCACCTGCCACCCTTCTATGAGCCCTGAGGAACTCGCCGCCCGTATGGCCTCCGATCTGGCCGACATCGAAAGAACGTACATGCCGTTCGGCAAGTTCGGCCCCCAGTCTTTCCCTCCTCACGGCATCCCCATCTTTGATCTGCCCGCAGAATACCTGGGCTGGTTTGCCAAAAAGGGCTTTCCAAAAGGCAAACTCGGCAAGCTGCTCGAGATCGTGCACCAGATGAAGGCAGACGGCTCAGACTCCGCCTTTGACGGCATGCGCCGCCGCCGTGGTGGCCGCAGCCAGTTGCGCGAAGAACGGCCGAGAGAGTGGCGGGCGGGTGAAGAGAACCCTTTCTGAGACAGGATTTACAAGATCGGGGAGCAGATTAACAGGATGGCTTCTTTGCCAGTCTGGAGATCGCACCGCGTAAGCGGCTTGCTTCTCCATTCATAATTCCTCATTCCTAATTCATAATTTCTCTACTTCTCGCCCACCACACTCACCACCACCCGGCGGGAGTGCGGGGCACGGCGGTGCTCGAAGAGGAAGATGCCCTGCCAGGTGCCGAGGGCGAGGCGACCATTGATGACGGGAATGACTTCGCTGGTCCGAGTGAGGACCATGCGAAGATGGCTGGGCATGTCGTCCGGGCCCTCGCTGGTGTGGACGAACCACGGTGTGTTCTCTGGCACGAGGCGCTCAAAGTACTCATGCAGGTCTTTGCGGGCGGAGGGGTCAGCATTCTCGTAGATGACGAGGCTGGCACTGGTATGCTGCACGAAGACCGTAGCGGTGCCGGTCTTGATGCCCGCAGCCTTTACGACGAGCTCGACGGCGTCGGTGATTTCATAGGTCCCCTTGCCGCGGGTGTTGATCAAAAAAGTGTCTGCGTGGGCCGCCATAGGATGAATGCAGGGTTATGAACTCTTCTTCTTCTTTGTTTTCGGCTTTTCCACAGCCGCGGCTTGGGCGGACTTGGCCCGCTTTTTCTTGGCCGCCTTCGTCTTGACCGAACGCAAGGCACACTCCCACCCCATCGTGGCCCAGGGCTTCATGCGCTGCGCATTGGCGAACGCCATCTCCGGGGGCTCGTAGTACTTGGAAACCACGGGATTGCCCGCCTTGTCCAGGCAGAAGACGAAGGGTTCACACCCCTGATCAATGAATCGGTCTTTGGTCTCGTCGTCAGTGCGGATATAGAACCGATTCTGCGACACCAGCCCGAACATGATCGATTCCTTGTACACCCCATAGCCGCCGAACATCTTGCGCGCCGACACCTCGCCTAGAGGCGTGAGGAGATCCAAAAGCGAGTCAACGAAGGCAGACATGGTGGACGAAAGGTGAAAAACGCCTAGCAGCTCGTGGGTTCTTTGCGAGCGAGCTTCACTGAGTGCGGAATGGCCCCCACGACGAAGCTGAGGCACTCCACCGCGCCCTGCGGTTTGCCCGGCAGAGCGATGACCAAAGATTGATCCACAATGGCAGCGAGACAGCGGCTCAAAATCGCGTTGGGGGTGATCTCCAGTGACTTCGCCCGCATCACCTCTCCGTAGCCCGGAATCTCCACACGCATGATTCCGCGGATCGCCTCCGGAGTCACGTCGCGCTCGGCAATGCCGGTGCCACCTGTAGTGAGCACCAGTCCGCAACCTTGCGCGGAAAAGGACCGTATCGCCTGCTGAATGGCAGGCTGGTCATCCGGCACCACCGCCTCGGCCAGCACCGTCCAGCCGTAGCCCTCGGATGCCTTCCGCACAGCCGGACCGCCAAAGTCTTCATAGACGCCGGCACTGGCGCGGTCAGACACAGTGATGATGCCAACAGAGATGGGAGCTGCCATCTCTGGATGTACGCTCAAGCCCACCCTGATTCAAGCTGGCAAACCGAACGCGAGCTTACCCCACCGCTTCCTTGGTCTTGCTCACCAGGTGTACCCCGTCGATCCGCATGGCCTTGTCCACCGCCTTGCACATGTCATAGATGGTCAGCAGCGCCACAGACACCGCCGTGAGGGCCTCCATTTCGACGCCAGTCTGGCCCGTGGTGCGGGCCATGGCCGTGGCGGTGACGCCGTCGTCCGTGAGCACAAAGTCCACAGCGACCTTCGTCAGGGCCAGTTGGTGACAAAGTGGAATGAGATGTTGGGTCTGCTTTGCCGCCTGGATGCCCGCAATGCGAGCCACCGCCAGCACATCCCCTTTTTGAATCTGGTTGTCACGGATCAGTGCCAGCGTGCCAGGATCCAGTTGGATGCGTCCGGCGGCCACGGCCTCACGCCGCGACACCGCCTTCCCGGAGATGTCCACCATGCTGGCCTCGCCTTGCTCGTTAATGTGGGTCAGTGACATGAAAAACTGTATAGCGCTGGACTGGCCCACGGCTCAAGCTCAGGCTTCCACCAGTTGCCGGCCAAAGACATTGCCCCGCACTTTGAGATCCTGTACCGCCGCCACGATCTTGGCGCGGTCCATTTCATGAACCTCCAGCTTGCGGCCGATCTCCGGCACGAGCGTGATGGTGAGTTCCCCGCCCAGATGTTCGCGGAACTCTTCCAGGCCCGCGAGGATAACCAATTCCCCTTTGGGAGTGCGCTCCAGCAACTGGGGGGCAAAGGTCGCAAAACCCACCTGCTCAATGAGCGTGAGGACGCGTTGGGCAATCGCCTCGTCCAAGATGCCCGCTTTCACGGAGTACAGCAAATCCACGGCCATCCCGATGGCGACAGCCTCTCCGTGATGGATCTCAAAATTGGACACCTGCTCAAGCTTGTGCGCCACCCAGTGACCGAAGTCGAGTGGGCGAGCGGAGCCGTATTCGAAGGGATCACCGTTCGTGGTGATGTGTTGCACATGCTGCGCGGCACTGGCCCGCACGGCCTCCTCCACCACATCCTGTTCCAAGGACGCCAGTTTATCCGCGTTGCTTTCCAGCCAGAGGTAAAACTCCGCGTCACGGATCAAGGCCACCTTGATCGCTTCGATCAATCCGCAGCGCCTTTCCCTCTCGGGCAAGGTGTCCAGGAAGGCAAAATCGTTGACGATGGCGTAGGGCACCGAGAAAGACCCCACCCAGTTCTTCTTGCCGAAAAAGTTGACTCCGTTCTTCACGCCCACTCCGCCGTCCCCCTGGCTCAGCGTGGTGGTGGGAAAGCGCACATGACGGATACCCCGATGGGCGGTGGCTGCGGCGAAGCAAACCAGATCCAGGGCAGCCCCACCGCCAATGACGAAGACTTGGGAATGGCGGTCAATGCCTGCATCATTGATCTGCTGCCAGCACTGTTGGACCAGATCGAAGTCATTCTTGCACGGCTCTCCACCGGGGATGATCACGCCGGGCGCGGCCAGCACAAAAACATCAGAATGCGCTGCAGCGTAGCTTTCCATGTCCGCCAGCAAGGTCGGATTGGCATCTGCCACATGACTGTCCACAAAGGCGATGGCCTTTGTAGGCCTTCCTCCCTCCCGGGCGGATTGAAGCAGCTCGCGCAAGGTGAGATTCTCCTTGTCAAACACGTGCCGTGTAAACAACACACGCTGCGTGTACTCCACGTGGAACCGATTTTCTAACATCTAACAGAGTCTTTCTGGGAGGGTGATGAAGGGTGGATATCTACGCTTACGTGGCCGCGATCTTTCGCTGCCACAGAAGTAGCAACGGGAAGCACAGCACGAAGACGAGGGTGAACGCCGGAGCCGTCAGACTGACGGCGAGCCCATCTACAAATACGATCCCCGCCAGCAAAAGGCCGACGGCGCGTCCGATGTTTGACGGCGGTGGGGTGCGCATGAGCCGGAGGGCCTTCCTCACGCAGAAGATGACCGGCAACATGGCGGCCAGGGCCACCGCGTGAGTCCACTGGGGTTTTTGGAAATAGGAAGCCAGCGGCTGCTGGGTGGCCAGGATGCCCGCCGTGACCAGCACCGGGAGTGCCAGGCCAAAGTACCCCACGACGCGCTGCCACCCGCCTGCCTGGGCGGGCCGGGATTCGTGCCGGGCAATCAGAGTGACGCCGACGATGTAGCCGCCCAAGGCGATGGCCCGCAGGATCACTGGGAGATCCGCTCGGGGATCGAGTCCGCCGGTCACCGCGGAGGCAGCGGAGAGCACCAGCAAGGTGCGGCAACTGCCCATGACGAAGACCGAACCCGCCCAGGGCTTGTGGTAGAAGTCATAAGCCAGGATGGCCAACACCAGCCCCCCGACCAGCCAGGGACAGGCACCGGCGCCAAAAATGAACGCTCCGGCACCGGCGACCATCATCCCCAGCCCCACCAGCCAGACCGTGCCCGCAGAGACCCGGCCAGAAGGAATGGGACGCTCCTTGCGATGTTCCCGGTCAAACTTCACGTCCGCCGCATCATTCAGGATCATGCCACCAGTGTAGAGCAGCGATCCGCCAAGCAAGATCCACCCCACCACCCCGTAGTCCCGCCCGCCGCCCGCCAGCAACCACCCCGCCAGGACATTTGTCCATGCAGTCGGCAGGTTGGAGATGCGGGCCAGTTCCAGCCAGGGGCGGAGCAATTTCATGAGGGATTCACCAAAAAAAGTGAGCGGGCACGTTCGTGAGGCGTGACTCCGACGTCAAGGGCAGGTAAATCCTATGTCACATTGGCGGAAGTCCATACATCCCAATTTCGTCAGTTGCTCGATACACAAAACAGTTAATCTATACCTTCATATGACCTCGACACCTCCCGCATATCAGCAGAATCCCGCTCCGAAGAGCAGCGGTAAGAAATGGGTCCTTTTTGGCTGTGGCGGTTGCCTCGGCCTGATCGCGCTCGGCATCGCCGGCGTGGTGGGCTTCGTTTTCATCGTTCTGGGTGCCATCAAGCAGACCGATGCGTACAAGATCGCCCTGTCCAAGGCCCAGAACTCCCCCGGTCTCCAGGCGGCCATTGGCTCACCCATCAAGGAGAACTTCTTCTCGCCGATGGGCTCGGCCAGCATCAACAACGGTGCCGGTGAAGCCAATATTGTCCTCACCCTGGAAGGCACCAATGGCCGCGCTGCCGTGGTCACCGCCTCCGCCACCAAGCCCGCTGACGGCGAGTGGCAGTTCAGCGTTCTGAATGCCAAGGTCGCCCCGAGCGGTCCTGACATTGACCTCCTGACCGAAGGCCAGCCCGCTGATCCTGCGGCAGCTCCGGCTCCTGCCACGCAGAACTAACGACCGGCCTACCCAGTCATCCGTCTAATTTCTCGAATCCGCCCCTGCCAGTGGTCACGCTGGCAGGGGCTCTTTTTTGAGACGTTCAGTCCGCCCCCACCACAGCGTCATCGCCGTCGCGACAAGCAACAGCGGCAGAATGGCAAGATTGACGGTACTCCAGCCATAGTGCTGGAGCACTGGCCCAGCCGCCAGGGTCGCACCCGCCGTGGTAGCATAGCGGAGGAACTCGGACACCCCTTGGGTCTTGGCCCTCTCGGAGGGGCGATAGGACTGGGCCTGGAGCGTACTGCCGCCTACGAACATGAAGTTCCACCCCACCCCGAGGGCGAAGAGCGCTACATAAAACGCTGGCAAGCTCGTCGAAGACACGGCCGCGACGACGCATGCCACATTCAGGACTCCCCCAGCCACTAGCAGATTGAGCAGCCCAAATCGACGGATCAACCACCCGGTGACAAGAGACGGGGCATACATGCCCACCAAGTGCCACTGAATGATGCTCGCCCCATCATCGATACTGTGGTGGCACGATACGGCCGCGAGCGGTGCAGCGGTCATCACAAACAACATGGTGACGGAGCCAATCACGTTGTTGGCCATGGAAGCCACAAATACAGGCTGACGAACAATGATCCCCAGGGGACGCGGGCCCGCATCGTCCATGGATGCACTACCACCCGCCAAAATGGGATCCGCATCACGATAGAATGTCCAAAGCAGCCCTGCTGCAATCACCCCCAACAGGGCCACCATGAGGTACGCTCCGGCAAACAGGGCTGAAGGAATCAGATCCTTGCTCCAGGCAGCGAGCGCAGGTCCGACGATGGCAGCGAGCACCCCACCAGCCAACACTGTGGAGATGGCACGACTCTTGGCTTCAGGCTCCACCGCATCCGCTGCCGCCAGTCGGTAGTAGAGAGCGAAGGCCTGATAGACGCCCACCCCAGCCGTGCCTGCGCAGAAGAGCCAGAAGCGCCCTTCCATCACCGCCCACACGGATATCCCACCTCCCACAGCGCCGATGAGCGCCCCCAAAGTGAATCCCAACCGCCTGCCCAGACGCTGCAGAAGAAGGGCCGCAAAATACGACACCACAGCCCCGGATACCGTGATCATGGCAAACGGCAGCGTGGCCAGAGATTTGTCAGGAGCCAGCTCGTACCCCGTCAGGCCCGTGAGCGTGAGGTCGATGGAGATGGCGCAGATGTAGAGCGCTTGGCAGATCGCGAGAATCCGGGCGTTGCGATGGCTGTGGGTACTGGGGTTCATGGTTGACTTTCCATGGTTGGCCCAGAAGACTCTTGTCTCAAACGACATTATTCCCACATTTCACGCCATGATCCGCAGGGTGACTTTTTTCATCTATCCGCAATTTCAGCTGCTCGATCTAAGCGGACCGCTCTCAGCGTTTGATCTGGCGGAGCGTGCCTGCCCCGGCAGCTACAGCACCCAGGTGGTCTCAGAGACGGGCGGATTGATGCCGAGTTCCGCAGGTCTGGTGGTCTCATCTTCCCCTCCCGATCACTCTCCACCGGACACGCTCATTGTGGTGGGAGGCCGGGGCGTCCATCAGAGCTGCACCAACCCCGGCTCATGTGAAAAACTGCGGCGGACGGCAGAAAGGGCCCGCCGCGTGGCCAGCGTGTGCACCGGAGCCTTCCTCATGGCTCGCATGGGCTTGCTTTCCGGTCGCAAAGCCACCACGCACTGGCGGCACGCGGGGAGGTTCCGCACGGAACACCCGGAGGTGATGCTGGATGACGATCGCATCTATATCAAAGACGGCCAAGTCTGGAGCTCCGCCGGGATCACGGCCGGCATTGACCTCGCCCTCGCTTTGATTGAGGAGGATCTGGGCACCGTCGTTTCCAAAGCCGTGGCCCGCGAACTGGTCATGTCCCACCGCCGTCTGGGCGGGCAGTCACAGTTTTCGGCCATGCTGGACTTGGAACCAGAATCCCACCGCATCCGCGATGCCCTGCACTATGCCCGAGAGCATCTGGCTGAAGACTTCCCCATGGAGGCGATGGCCGCGGCGGTGGGCCTGAGTACCCGTCAGTTCGGGCGCGTGTTTCTCGCTGAGACCGGCCAAACTCCCGCCCGGGCGGTGGAACGGCTTCGCGCCGAGGCCGCCCGTCCCCGCATTGAAGACGGCGATGAGCCGCTTGAGCACATCGCCGCCAGTGTGGGATTCGGCCAGGCGGAGAGAATGCGCCAAGCCTTCGTCAAACTCTACGGACAGAGTCCGCAGTCCCTCCGTAGGCAGATGAGGAGAGGGACGACCCAAATTAGGACTGAGCAATTATGAACTATGAATTGGGCTACAGATATCGAAGACATCTGGGGATGCTTGAGCCGCAATTCATCATTCAAAATTCCTAATTCATAATTTGTGTTCTCAGGCAAAGATATCCTTCACCACCTCCCCGGCCACATCCGTGAGACGGAAGTCGCGACCGGCATAGCGGTAAGTCAGGCGCTCATGATCCAGTCCCATCAGGGCGAGCAGGGTGGCATGCAGATCATTGGTGTGCATGCGACCTTCCACCGCCTTGATACCCAGCTCATCCGTGGCACCGTAGGTAAAGCCCTTCTTCACACCCGCGCCGGCCAGGAACATGGAGTAGCCGGTAATGTTGTGGTCGCGACCATCCTGCCCCTGAGCCGTGGGAAGACGCCCGAATTCCGATCCAAAGAGCACCAGAGTGTCATTGAGCATGCCCCGGGCCTCTAGGTCGGACAGCAGCGCCGCCGTCGGCTGGTCAATAGAAGCCGTGCGATCCAGCAAGCCCTTGTGCAGATTGTTGTGGTGATCCCAGCCGCCCTGGCAGATTTCCACGAACCGCACACCTGCTTCACTCAGACGCCGGGCCATGAGGCACTGGCGGGCAAAGGAACCTGCCGCGCCGTCCTTCACGCCGTAGGCATCACGGATGTGTTCTGGCTCCTTGGAGATATCGAGCAGTTCAGGAACTTTGTCCTGCATACGGAAGCCCAGCTCATAGGAGGCGATGATGCCGTCCACCGGATCTGGGGATCCGGCCTGACGGGCAAAGTCACGGTTCATGCCCTGAATCAGATCGAGCTGCTTGCGCTGCAGCTTCGCAGCGGAGGCGGCTTTGAGATTCGGGAGATATCCTTGATCGGTGATGCGCGTCCCCTGATAGTGGGCTGGCAGGAACGCGCTGCCGTAGTTCACCGCACCGCCAAAGTTCGGCGGCGGGTTGATGGTCACATATCCGGGCAGATCTTGGTTGTCTGTGCCCAGACCGTAAAGCAGCCACGATCCCATGCTGGGTCGGGTGAGTGCGGCATTGGCGCTGCCGGTGTGAAGCTGCACCACTGCCTGCGGATGGGCCGGCGTGTCCGTGTGCAGACCACGCAACCAGCACATCTTGTCCGCATGCTTGGCAATGTTCGGCAGCAACTCCGAGAAGTAGGTGCCGGTCTCGCCATATTGCTTGAAGCGGAACTTGGAGGCCGTGACCGTGCCGCCTCCTGGGCCCGATTTGCCATTGCTGCGAATGAGTTCCGGCTTGTAGTCAAAGGTGTCATGTTGAGACATGGCCCCTTCCATGAAGATGAAGATGATGCGCTTGGCCTTGGTCGGCAGCACCGGGGCCTTCGGGAGCAGTGGCTGCTCCACTGCGGCGGATGCCTGGGACTTCAGCGCATCCTGGCCAAGCAGGCCAGCGAGGGCGAGGTAACCAAAACCCGCGCCGCTGGAGCGAAGCACCGTGCGGCGGGACAGCTGGGGAGATTGAGGAGAACGAAACATGGAAACTAGGATTGGGGAAGCTTGTTAAATGGACGGAGGCACTTCAGATGAGGAGAAAGGTTAGGCGTTAAGGGTTAGATATTAGAAGTGGGAGTGCTCCCGGGAATTGCCTTCACAGCTCATAACTCATAACTTCTAATCCTTAACCCTCTCCCCCATCACCTCACGAAACGGAACTCAGCAGAGGCATAGAGGGCCTGCACCAGGTTGAGCCACGCGGCTGTTTTTGCGTCAGGGGCCACCACCGCTTCATCAACCACCACCTGGTCGGAGCGGTCCACATTGTCAGGGTTCTCGGGTACAACCGGCGGTTTGGCGGCCGTCTCGTCTGTGGTGCTGGTGTCGGAGTTTTCCCGGACGTCCGCCTGGGCGAGCACAGGAGCATCACCGAGCTCTGTCTGGTAGGTGGACGCATAATCTGCCAGGAACTGCTCGGCACGGGCGGCTTCGACATCGCTGGGTGAGCGCCCCAGGGTCAAGAGGTAGATCTGGCGCACCCAATCACCGGGTGTTCTTGCTGTATCACTGGCCGCCTTGCTGGCCAGAGCAAGCGCTTCCTTCCTCACAAAGGGTGAGTTCAGCAGATACAGCGCCTGGGTCGGCACCGTGGTGGCATCACGCTGACCGGTCACCAATGTCTGCTCAACGGGGTCAAAGGCCTGCAAGTTCCCAGGAGTCACCCCACGGAGGAGCGGCAGATAGACGCTGCGAGAGAGGCTTTTGTCTGCAGCGCGATGGATCGATGCCGCCTCTGCGCCGTTGTCCCGCATCTCAATCATGCGCAACTCTTTGGCCGCGGAGGCCTCTGGTTTGGGCTGGATCTGGCCGGAGGTGACAAGCAAGGTGTCCCGAATCTCTTCCGCCGTAAGACGGCGTGGGGAGTGACGCCAGACCAGTCGGTTCGCGGGGTCAACTTCTCGATTGGCATCGGGAGCCTCCACACCTAGTTGATAGGAGCGGGTCAGCACCACCCGGCGGACGAGCTTCTTGAGCGACCAGCCTTCGCGGACGAACTCCTGGGTCAGGTAGTCAAGCAACTCCGGATGAGAGGGCTGACCGCCATTGATGCCAAAGTTGTCCACCGTGTTCACAATGCCGGTGCCGAAGAGGCTCTGCCAGACACGGTTCACGATAACACGTCCGGTGAGAGGATTGTTCGCGCTGGTGAGCCACTTGGCCAGTTCCAGACGACCGCTTTGCTGGGGATTGACCGGCTCCGTTCCGGGAACCTGGAAGGCGCTGAGGAAACCACGGGGTACCGTAGGCCCCAGACGTTCCGCTTCACCACGGATACGAACTTCCGTGTCCGCTACCGTCGCAGCGTCACGAACACCATGAACGGCATGGCCGCGAGCCGCGGGATCGGTCAGAGCCAACAGGTCGCCCTGGAGGCGGTCAAACTTGAGACGGAAAGCGCGTTGCTTGGGCTGGCCGTTGGCTCCACGAGCAAGGCCTTCTGGCGTGCCACGGATCTTGTCCCAGGCTTCCTTGGCTTCCGCTACTTGAGCTTTGAGTTTCTCCACATCCCCTTCCGGCACAGGAGGGGCATCGGAGGCCAGCTTCACCAGCATGGCTGGATCATAATAGTCCAGTCCTCCCCCACCCATCTTGTTGCGGACACCGGCGCAATGGTCGGTGCTCGTGAAGATGCCTGCGAGTGCGTAGTAGTCCGTCACCGGGATGGGATCGAACTTGTGATCGTGGCACCGGGCGCAACTCACCGTGAGCCCCAGGACAGAACGGGTCACGGCATCGATCTGCTCGTCCACGTTGTCCATGGTAAACCGCACCTTGAAGCGCTGGTTCACATCCTTCACGCCAAGGGCGAGGAAACCAGTGGCCGTCAGCAGCCGGTCACGCTCGGCGGACGACTCTGCCGGCAGGAGATCTCCTGCAATCTGCTCACGAATGAACTGATCATAAGGAATGTCACGGTTCACCGCATCCAGTACGTAGTCGCGATACTTCCACGCATGAGGATACGGGATGTTGCGGGACGGGCCGGTGGACTCCCCATAGCGGGCCACATCGAGCCAGTGACGTCCCCACTGCTCAGCGAACTGCTGGGACTGCAGCAAACGATCCACCACCTTCGCAAAGGCAGTGTCCGATGAATCCTTCAAAAAGGCATACACGTCCTCCGGCTTGGGAGGGAGGCCGGTGAGATCATAGGTGACGCGACGGATCAAGGTGACCTTGTCCGCATCAGCCACCGGGGAGAGTTGTTTTTCCTCCAACTTGGCCAGAATGAACTGATCAATGGTGTCGCGAGCCCATCCGGTGTCTTTCACTGCAGGCACCGTCGGAGGCTTCAAGGGCTGCCAGGCCCAGTGTTCCGCTTTGAGTTTGTCGTACTCCGCGCTGGTGCGACCGATGGAGGCCGGAATGCGCTCCCGCGGCCACGTTGCGCCGTCCTTGATCCACTGGGAGAGATCGGCAATCTGGGTGTCGGTCAGCAGTTCACCCTCCTTCGGCATCACCTTGGCGTGATTCCGCTGCACACGGGTCAGCAGCAGGCTCTTGTCTGGGTTTCCTGGAACCACAGCCGGACCTTCGTCGCCGCCCATGATCAAGCCATTGCGATCGTCCACTCTCAAACCGCCGGCGGGCTTGGTCTCCGCAGAGTGGCAGGTGTAGCAATGATTGACGAGGATGGGGCGAACCTTCTTCTCGAAGAACTCAGGCGACTGGTCCTGACCAGCATCCACCGCTGGACTGGCCAGTAGTGAAGGGGCAGCAAGCCCGGCAACAACGGACACAGCACCTACCGTGCGACGCAGCACGGCTGCCTGTGCTCCAACAAAGTCTTTTAGGGGAGAGGGATGGAATGAGGGCTCCATGGAAGTAACTGGGGAATGGCAATGCGATGCGAGGAAGCCTCACCAGCCAGGGAAAACGAGAGATGGGGCCATCTATGGCCGAAGCGCTTGCTTCGACTCCACATGCCTGGCCCGGGAAACAGTCATCCCGTCGTTATTGGTGGTGTGGCGGCAAATGCCTGCGAGTAACTCCGGACGACCGGTCAGTGCTCTACATGGCATCGGAGGTGCATCCCATTGGTTGGGTCAGCCCTGCACATGCTAGTTCTAACCCAATACCACACTCAGTCAATGGGAATTAGGGAGAATTGGTCTGAAAACTGTCTTTTTTGTCAAAATGGCTCCGCCTTGCTCTCTTCGGGCGCCTTGATCAACGGGCACAAAAAAGCGGAACCCGCCTTGCAGGTTCCGCTTCCAGAAATATCAGATCGTTGGGATCTGCTCTTAGATGAGGCCCAGTTCCTTCACCGCGTCGCGCTCTTCTTTGAGCTCGTTGACGGTGGCATTGATCTTGCCCTGGCTGAACTCGCTGACCGGCACGCCCTGCACGATCTCCCACTTGGAGCCATCCGTGCGGATCGGGAAGGAAGTGATGATGTCCTTCTCCACGCCGTAGCTGCCATCGGAAACGACGGCCACGCTGGTCCAGTCACCCGCCGGGGTCGGCGTCACGAGGGATTTCACGGTGTCCACCACCGCATTGGCGGCGGAGGCAGCGGAGGAGGAGCCACGGGCCTTGATGATGGCCGCACCACGCTGCTGCACGGTGGTGATGAAATCACCTTCGAGCCAGGCCTGATCGCTGATCACTTCCGTCACTGCCTGGCCTTTGATCTTGGCGTTGGTAAAGTCGGGATACTGGGTGGCCGAGTGGTTGCCCCAGATGGCCAGATTGGTCACATCCGTGGTGTGCACGCCAGCCTTCTGGGCGAGCTGGGACTTTGCGCGGTTCTCATCAAGACGCGTCATGGCGAACCAGCGCTCCGCCGGCACTTCCTTGGCGTTGTTCATGGCGATGAGACAGTTCGTGTTGCAGGGGTTGCCCACCACCAGCACGCGCACATCGGAGGCGGCGTTCTTGGCAATCGCCTGGCCCTGGCCCACAAAGATCTTCCCGTTGATGTTGAGCAGGTCCTTGCGCTCCATCCCGGCCTTGCGCGGCACGGAACCGACGAGCAGGGCCCAGTTCACGCCACGGAAGCCTTCGTTGAGGTCGGAAGTGGGAGTTATGCTGTGCACCAGCGGGAAGGCGCAGTCATCAAGCTCCATCACCACGCCACCCAGGGTCGGCAGGGCGGGTTCGATTTCAATCAGCCTGAGGGCCACCGGTTGATCCGGGCCAAACATGGAACCGGAGGCGATGCGGAAAAGCAGGGAGTAGCCGATCTGGCCAGCCGCTCCGGTGACAGCAACAGTGATGGGAGACTTCATAGAGAGCCCACACCAAAGCGAAGCCGGAGCGGAACGCAAGGTCCGCCGGGAAAATTTGACGTTCCCGTGTCCGAGAAATCCCAATTTCCCCTCAAGGCGAAAGGGAGGGACTCACTTGCCCGCGATCACCCGGGCCCATTTCTCGGCCTTCTGGGCGAAGGTAAGCTCTGGCTCCGCATAGAGGATGCCGCGGGAGACGTTCACCACGCAGGGAGCGGTACGGGCCGCGCCGTGGAGCGCCGCGACGTCCCCACCCTGAGCGCCCAATCCGGGAATCAGCAGCGGCACATCGGGAATCCGGGCCAGGGTTTCCGGAGTGGCATTGGTCAGCCCCAACACAAGGCCAGCTTGGGGATGCTGGGCAGTCATCTTGCCCACCAGTTCAAACACCTGTCCCCCACCCTGCAAAGTCTGGAGCTCAATATCCACCGCCCCAGGGTTGGAGGTCACCCCCAGAAGATAGATGCCCTTGTCCTGATAATCCAAAAACGGCTCCAGGGTGTCCCGTCCCATGTACGGATTGAGCGTCACGGCGTCTGCACCGAGGATGTCGAAACAAGCCTTCGCGTAGTACCGCTGGGTCTCGCCAATATCGCCACGTTTGGCATCAAGGATCACCGGGATGTCCTTCGGAATCATGGCAATCGTTTCCTCAAGGAGCTTCATCCCCTCCCACCCCAGCGCCTCAAAGTAGGCGGAGTTCGGCTTGTACACCGCCGTGTAGGGAGCGGTTTGGGTGATGACGTCCGCGATGAACGCCCGGGCAGCGTCGTCAGCTTTCTCCAGGCGAATGTCCAAGCCGACACAGAGGCCGGAACCGGTGACAGCGATGCGATGGCGGAGCTTTTCGAGGTAGGTCATGTCAGGGAAGAAAGGACCTCTAGATTAACCACAGAGGCACAGAGGGCACAGAGAATTTCAGGATTTTAGAATCTCAGTTCTCCTGGTTCCTAAACCCTCTGTGTTCTCTGTGCCTCTGTGGTTGATTCAATGGCTACCATCACCCCAGAATCCCCTTCACCACCTCCCCGTGCACATCCGTGAGGCGGAAGTCCCGCCCCTGAAAGCGGTAGGTCAGGCGCTCGTGGTCAAAGCCCAGGAGATGCAGAATGG
This sequence comes from Verrucomicrobium sp. BvORR034, assembly GCF_000739635.1. GTDB lineage: Bacteria > Verrucomicrobiota > Verrucomicrobiia > Verrucomicrobiales > Verrucomicrobiaceae > Verrucomicrobium. The sequence goes on from NZ_BATQ01000133.1 coordinate 51,799, forward strand.
TGGCATTCAGGTCGTGCACATGCACACGGTCCTGGGTGACGCCGAAGCCCAGTTCATCCGTCTCGCCGTGGAGGCAGCCGGGTTTAACCCCGCCCCCCGCCATCCACATGGTGAAGCCTTCGATGTGGTGGTCCCGGCCGACCGTCTGCCGCACCTCACCCATCGGCGTGCGACCGAACTCCCCGCCCCAGATCACGAGGGTGTCCTTCAGCATGCCCCGCTGTTTCAGGTCCATCACCAGGGCGGCGGCAGCTTGATCCACCTCTTTGCAGCGCTGCTCCAGAGCATCGCTCAGGTTGTTCTTCTGGTCCCCGTGATGATCCCAGTCTGTGTGATAGAGCTGAACGAAACGGGTGCCACGCTCGACCAACCTCCGGGCCAGCAGGCAGTTCGTGGCAAAGCTGGGCTGCCCGGCCTTCACCCCGTACAAATCCAAAGTGGACGCGGACTCTTTGCTGAGATCCATCAGTTCCGGAGCACTGGTCTGCATGCGGGCTGCCATTTCATAGGCGTTGATGCGAGTCATGATCTCCGGGTCCCCCACTTCATCCAGGCGGCTGCGGTTCAGCGCTGCCACCGTGTCGTAGAGTTTCCTCTCCCGTCCAGGTGACATGCCCTGAGGGCTGCGTAGATTCAGGATGGGATCGCCGCTGCTGCGGAAGGGCACTCCTTGATAGGAAGTCGGCAGAAAGCCGCTACTCCAGAGGGAGTTCCCACCACGAGGGCCGCGTGGACCGCTCTGGAGCACCACAAAGCCGGGCAGATCCTGGGATTCACTGCCGAGGCCATAGGTCAGCCATGCCCCTAAACTGGGCCGCCCCGGCACCTGAAAGCCCGTGTTCATGAAGAGCTTGGCAGGGCCGTGGTTGAACACGTCCGTACTCACCCCGCGCAGCCAGCACACATCATCCACAATCTTCTGGTGGTGAGGGAGCAGTTCGCTCAAGGTCATGCCGCTCTGGCCGTACTGCGAGAACTTGCGGTTCGAGCCCAGCAACGTCTCGTTGCCTTTCAAAAAAGCGAAGCGCTTGCCCGCCATGAGGCTGGCCGGGGGTGCCTGACCGCTGAACTCACGAAGCCTCGGTTTGTCGGAAAACAATTCGAACTGGCTGGGACCGCCGGCCATGAACAGGAAAATTACATTCTTGGCCGTCGCCGGCTGCGGGGCCGCCCGCGGCGACATCGGCTTGGCGGGATCAATCTTCAGGCTGCCCGGGACCATGGCCCCAAAGCCATCCTGCTGCAGCAGGTGATTCAAGGCCAGAGTGCCGAGACCGATGCCACAGCGACCGAGGAAATGACGACGCGTCTGGTCGTGCACCATGCGGCGTTCCGTCTCGGCAAGCAGTTGTGGAGTGCAGTGATTCATGAGCAGGTGATCAAGAGATTCGAAGATTCAGGAAATCACTCCCGGGTGACAAAGGCATCTGTGTTCAGGATGGCACGGGTGACACTGACGAGGGCCGCGGCCTCTGCCACGGCCACATTGTCAGGCAGGGGCTGCGGCCCCCAGGCGGCCTCAGCCGCAGCACGGTCTTTTTCATACTCGCCAAGCAGATCGGTGGAGAGCTTCTGCAGCAGCTTCAACTCCTCCAAGGAAGGACCTCGGCTGTAGGCAATGCGACAGGCGAGCAGAATCCGCCCTTCACGAAGTCCAGCGTACACCGGCCCCGGCAGCTCCTTGCAGAGGCGGGCGGCCATGGCGCGAGCCATTTCCACAAACGCTTCGTCATTGGCGACCGTCAGCGCCTGTAGAGGCGTATTGGAGCGACTTCTCCGGGTGCAGACCTGCTGGAAGTCCGGCGCATCAAAGGTGGTGAAAAGAGGATGCGGAGCACTGCGATAGAAGAGGGTGTACATGCCGCGCCGATAGCGGTCCGGACCCACGCTCGTGATCCAGTTCTTCTTGTTCTGGGTGAAGGAGTACACCCCTTCAGGTTGAGGAGGCCGAACGCTCGGACCACCCACCGCAGGATTCAGCAGACCGCTGGCGCACAATCCGGCATCTCGAATAATCTCAGCCTCCACCCGCACGCGTTCCTGTCGGGCCAGCAAAAGGTTCCGCGGATCCTTTTCCGCCAGGTCTGGGCGGTTGCGTGAGCTTTGTCGATAGGTGGCAGAGTTCACCACCAGCCGGTGCATGGCCTTGAAGCTCCAGCCTTGGCGGATGAATTCCCCGGCCAGCCAGTCCAGCAACTCTGGATGCACCGGGGCTGAGCCTTGAGAGCCGAAGTCCTCCTCAGTCTCCACAATTCCGCGGCCAAAGTAGTGCATCCACAGTCGGTTCATGGTGACCCGGGGCGTCAGTGGGTTCGAGGGATTCACAAGCCACTGGGCCAGGTCCAGCCGGCTCTGAAAGTGCTGTGGACGTTGCAACTCTGGCATGGCTGCCAGCACTGCGGCGATCACACCAGGCGTCAGCGGCCCCAGCTTCTGATCGGGGCGCAGGAAATCACCCCGCTGGAACAGGAACGTCTGGCGCGGCTTTTCCAGATCCTTCATGATCATGAGTTCTGCCGAGTCTCCCGTGGCACCGGGCTTCGTCTTCTTGGCTGCGGTCGTGAGCGTGTTCGGGGCAGTGGCCACCACGGGTGCAGACCTGGGCAAATCCGGCACGGCCTCCACAACTTCCAGAGCGAATCGTCCCACGAGATACTTCTCATTGAGGTCATGATGAAGCCTGACCTCCAATTGCTGGCCATCCAGAGAGACTGGCTGCTCCAGTACGAACACCGCATCGTGATCTGCATTCATCCTGGCCCCGGTCGCCGAGCCTTTCGCCACGTTGATCGCCCAGCCGGTTTTGGCATCCCCATCCACCGCCGCCTGCGCGGGATAGTTCGGCTGGAAGTGGTCCGCAGAAGCCAGTTTGACGGGCAGTTCCCTGCCGCCCACGCTGATCTCGACATCGGTCAGGACAAAGTTTCCGTTCCCCGCGAGCCCGGGGCCACCCTTGGGAAGGGATTCATGTGTCAACACCCGCAGGCGCACGGCAGCGATCTTCTTAAGCGAGCTCTTCGCCACCACACGGTAGGTGTCGTTGAAGGAACCGCCACCGTCCGCCAGGAGGGAGTTGTCCGGCAGCAGTTTGAGGCCGGCATTGGCCGTGGTGTCGTACTCCACATACTCGACCGGCTGCCACATCAGACTGGCAAGACGGGTGTGAATCACATCCGAGCCCGGCACTTGCGTGCTGGCGGGTGTCTTGGCCCTCTTCGCCAGCGGGGCGGGCTCCGGGGTGGCTTTGACCATTTTCCCAAAGACCTCCCCTTTTCCCACTTCCATGGTGGTGCCTTTGTTGTTCACGTCCGTGCCCTGGTTGAAGAACGCATACATGCGGTAGTAGTCCTCATGCGTTATGGGATCGAACTTGTGCGTATGGCACTGGGCGCAGCCCACGGTGAGCCCCAACCAGACGGCACCGGTCGTGTTCACGCGGTCCATCACTGCTTCCACGCGGAACTGCTCAGGATCTGTGCCGCCTTCTTCGTTGATCAGAGTGTTCCGGTGGAATGCGGTGGCGACGAGTTGGTTCTTTGTCGGCTTGGGAAGCAGGTCTCCTGCCAGTTGCTCAATGGTGAAACGGTCAAAAGGGAGGTCATCATTGAGGGACTTGATCACCCAGTCCCGAAAGGGCCACATGCCACGTTCCCCATCGATGGTGTACCCATTGGAATCGGCGTAACGGGCCTGGTCAAGCCAATGACGACCCCAGCGCTCCCCGTAGTGGGGACTCTCAAGCAGACGATCCACCAGTCGCTCGTAGGCGAGTGGATCGGCGTCTTTCTCAAATGCCCTCACTTCCGCCGGGGTGGGTAGCAGCCCGGTCAGATCCAGTGAGACTCTACGGATCAGCGTGGCCCGATCCGCTTCGGCGGAGGGTTGAATCCCCTCCTTCTCCAGGCGGGTCAATATGAACCGGTCCACTCCATTGCGCGACCAAGCCTCATTCTTGGGTGCAGGGGGAGGAGTCTGTCGCAGCGGCAGGAAGGCCCAGTGCCCTTCATATTCGGCCCCCTGCTCGATCCAGCGGCGGATCGTCGTCACCTGCGCCTCTGTGAGGGACGGCTTCTTGGCCTTGGGCGGAGGCATCATCTCTGATCGATCATGGGAAAGGATCCGCACCATCAGCTCGCTCTCATCCGGCTTGCCGGGGACGACAGCCCGGTTCTCCAGTGCTCCCTCACGCGTGTCCAGTCGCAGATCGGCATCGCGAGTCTTGTCATCCGGCCCGTGACAGTGAAAGCACATGTCAGAGAGAATGGGCCGGATCTGCTCATTGAATCGCACCTTGCCCGACGGCTCTACTGCGGCAGCCAGAGGTGGGATGGGAAGAGCCAACATGGCCAATACCGCACCCAAGAGCGGGGTAGAAAGGTGACGACAGCCAGGAGATGGGAAGGAGCGGGTCAACATGGTGCTTACTCCCCAAACTTTCTGACCAGGGGGCATATCTCACAAAAAATTGTCCTTCCACCGACCAGCACAGAAATCGCCGAAATTCTCGTGAGAATCGCATCAGTGCCTGAAATAATGGAGCAATGGCTGAAGTCCCGCCAACCACGCTGAACGAAACAATCCAGGCCGTCCTGAACGGCAATCCGGATGCGTTCCTCACCATCGTTCACGCCTATCGTCCCTCCCTGAGGGCCTATCTGGCGAGCCAGATGTACCATCTGGATGATGTGGATGACGTGGCTCAGGAGACCTTCATCGCCGCCTATCGAGGGCTCCCCAAGTTTCGACGCGACCAGGACCTTGGGGCCTGGCTACGCGGCATCGCCCGCAACAAGCTGCTGAAGTACTTTGAGAAATCGGGCCGCCGGCACGATGCCCTGGCAAAGTTTCGCAAAGACGCCTCCACCTTCCTGGCCAAAGAGCTGGACGAGGAGGCCGGACGCACCGGGGCGGCTCAGCTTCAGGCCATGCTCGGTTGCATTCACAAGCTGCCGGAACGCATGCGCCAGGTGGTGCGCGGCTGGATGGATGGCGGAAAATCGACCGCACTCGCTGAGGAGATGCAAACCACCGTCGGTGCCGTGTACCAACTGCAATATCGAGCTCTGAAACTGCTGCGCGAATGCGTGGAAAAGGAGGTTGCCAGTGAATCCTGAATCAACATTTGAAAAGGACCTCCAAGATGCCCTCATTGCCTGGCAGGAGAGCTCCCACGGTATCAACGAGGAGCGGACGACAGAGCTTCTGCAACGGGTGCGAGATGATGCGACCTTTCGCAAAGCACTGGCACTGCAAGTCTGGACATTGACGCAGGCTCGGCTGGCCCAAGCCCCGGAACCTCGATGGCTTGAGTTGAATGAGGTTCTCGGGATCGAGAACGGAAACACTGGCACGTCCCATGAAGACGCGGAGTTTGACGCTACTTTACGAGCAGCTCTCCAGGACGAACCCTCGCATCAGCCAGCTGGCTGGGCTGCGAGATGGTCTTGGCTGGGGCTCGCCGCCACGATCGCTGTTGCCGGAATTCTGACGATCTGGCTGACGTTGCGACCAGCCAATCGCGAAACCGACTTACGGAAGTTCCCTCCCTTGGCGGTTCTGGTGCAGGTGGAGGATGCCAAAGCGGCCGGCACCTGGGGTCCGCAACCACCGGCCAGCGGCATGAACCTCACGGCCGGTCCTCTGATGCTGAAGTCAGGCCGGTTGAGCCTCATGTTCGCCAGCGGAGTCGTGCTGCATGTGGAAGGACCAGCACAGCTCGACCTTCTCACCGCCGATCGCATCCTCTGCCACGATGGTCGAGTGCGGCTGCGAGTGCCAAAAGGCGCAGAAGGGTTCTGCATTGAAACCCCCGGCGGAGCTGTCACGGACCTTGGCACAGAGCTGGGAGTCTCCGTCGGGAAAGATGGCAACACTCAGGTGGCTGTGTTTGAAGGTGAGGCAGAAGCCTCCCTCCGCATTCCGGGTCAAGAGGGTGTACGCACGGAACTCCTCACTGCTCACCAGTCCGCCAAGTTGATTCCCTCCACAGGCGAGATTGTCACCACGGCGCCGGATCTGGCAGGATTTCTTCCCGCTACCGAGCTCCACGTTCCGCCCCTGCAACTCGCCGCCGGGTACGAGGAAAAAATCTCTGCTTCGCACCCCGTTCACTACTGGCGCATGGACCGATTGGAGCAGGGCTTGATCCCCAATGAGGTAGCCGGAGCCCCTGCCCTGCGTCCCGTGGGGGGCATGCGTCTCGAAACCGCCGCCCCTGAATCACCGACCACACGCACCGTGGCCCACTTTGGAGGCAAGGCCAATCCGGGGGCATTGTATGCGGTCGAGCCCTGGCTGGCTCCGGGAGCTGCCCATGCGGTGGAGATGTGGTTTGCCAGTACGACTACAGAACAAATGAGCCTCTTCGCCTTTACTACCGGCAAAGCTCCGAACGATCACCTTGAGCTCGTGGAACTCGCCGTGCGCCAGCCCGGGCGGAGTCCTCGCCCAGGGATTGTCCGGTATCTCACCCGCTGGCCCGCTGGCAGTGGGGGCGGCATCAACATCTACACCGAACCCAAATTCCTCCCCTATCAGTGGCACCATCTCGTCGCCCAACAGGCAAACGGCAAGATGGAGCTGTACCTGAACGGCCACCTGGTGGGCAAAGCCGACGCGGATCCCTTTGCGCCGCAGATTCCGTGCACCATCCAATTCGGTTGCCTCCGGTATAACGAGGGTCGAGCACTGGCTCAACTGCAGCGCACCTTCGCCGGCAAAATGGCCGAGGTTGCGATCTATGACCGGTTGCTCACGACTGAGGAGATCCGAGAAAGAGCAACCAGCGACCGATGATTTCCTAGCCCTCGGGCGGAGCGGATTCAGCCATGCCTGGGTGCGGGCCTTCGCTTATTTCTTCGATCGTCTTGGCGATGAATTGGGTGAGATCGTCGGGTTTGCGACTGGTGACCAAGCCATTGTCCACCACGACGGGCTGATCCACCCAGTTCCCGCCAGCGTTGCGCACGTCGGACTGGATGGCGGGCCAGGAGGTCAGTGTGCGCCCGGCGACCAGGCCTGCCTCGATCAGAATCCACGGGCCGTGACAGATGGCCGCGATTGGTTTGCCAGCGTCGGCAAATTCCCGCACAAAGTTCACCGCATCCCGAGTGGAGCGCAATGTATCGGGGTTGGCCAGCCCGCCCGGCAGTACCAGGGCATCGAAATCGCTGGCATGCACCCGATCCAGAGTCTGATCCACATTGAAGTTGTCCCCTTTCTCAAGGTGGTTCATCCCCTGCACCGTCCCGGCTTTGGGCGACACGATGCTGACTGTGGCCCCCGCCCGCTTCAGAGCATGTAACGGTTCTTCCAGCTCCACCTGTTCAAATCCGTCTGCGGCCAGGATGGCCACCCGCTTGTTTTCCAAGATAGCGCTCATGTCAGGGGTTCGGGAGGGGTTCCCGGTACGGTCGGGTGCAGTTCCCCTCCCCGCCCCTGCCCTTCCATCGGGGCAGCGGGTGTTTCCTGCCAAAAGAGCGCCAAATACCACCCCAGCTCGCTTTTGACTTCGCAGGGCATTTGAGGTACAACCGCCCTCCCATGTCAGCGAAGCGACAATACTTTGGTACCGACGGTGTGCGAGGAGTGGCCAACAAACACCCCATGACGCCTGAATTCGTCATGCGCCTGGGTCAGGCGGCTGCCAAGGTGCTTGGCCAGGGGGCCTCTCGCAAGGGAGCCCGCCCCTGCTGCATTGTGGGCCGCGACTCGCGCCTCTCTGGAGACATGTTGGAAGCCGCTCTCGTGGCAGGCCTCAACTCCATGGGGGTGGATGTGCACCTCTGTGGTCTGGTCCCCACTCCCGCGGTAGCGCTGATCACCCAGCAGGAGGGAGCCAGCTTTGGCGCGGTCGTTTCCGCCTCCCACAACCCCTTCTACGACAACGGCATCAAATTCGTAGGCGGCGACGGCTACAAGCTGACGGATGACGAGGAGCTGCTCATCGAGGCCGCCATGACGAACGAGGCCCTGCTGGCCAACCGCCCTCACGAGACCAACATCGGCCGCACCCATGTGCTGCAAGGGTCCGCCGAGCGTTACATCGCCCATGCCATGGCCTCCATGCAAAGCCGCCGGCTCAACGGCATGAAGATCGCCCTCGACAACGCGAACGGGGCAGCCTCCTTCACGAGCACGGAGACGCTGAAACGCCTCGGTGCCGAGGTAATCCCCTTCCACTCCACCCCAGACGGAGCCAACATCAATCTCCACTGCGGGTGTACCCACCCGGAGATCATTGAGGCTCTCGTCACTCAAACCGGTGCTCAAGTCGGCGTTTCCCACGATGGCGATGCAGACCGGGTGGCCCTGTGCGACGAACTGGGCCAGCGCCTGAGCGGTGACGAACTGATCGCCATCGCGGTGGTCTCCATGCTGCGCAAGGGCACCCTTCGCGAGAGCACTGCTGTGGTCACGACCATGAGCAACTATGGCCTGGACGACCTGGTCACGGGCATGGGCGGCAAAGTGGTGCGCACCGATGTGGGCGACCGCTATGTGATCGCCGCCATGCGCAAGCAGGACCTCAACTTTGGGGCTGAGGAAAGCGGTCACATCGTCTTCCGTGATCACGCCTCCACCGGCGACGGCCTCATCGCTGCCCTGCAGATCCTGAAAATCATGGCCGAGACGGGCGAACCGCTCAGCGAACTTCGCAAGGTGCTCTCCCCCTTCCCCCAAGCCAAGCGCAACCTGCGGGTGAAATCCAAGCCGGCCATCCAGGAACTTGAGGCCGCCAACGCCCTCATCACTCAAACTGAAAAGAAACTCGGCCGCCTGGGTCGCGTGCTTTTGCGCTACTCCGGCACCGAGCCCCTCATCCGCCTGCTCATTGAAGGCCGCGATCCCGAGTACATCGAGGATCAGGCTGGCAAGATTGCCGCGGCCATCCAGGAGCAGATTGGGGTATAGACGCTAAGAGTTAGAGGTTAGAAGTTATGGGCGCTGACCTCACCGCGTCGGCGTTTCATGCTCTTCACTCATAACTCCTAACTCTTGCCTCACTTCCCCACCGCCACCATCGCCCCACCAGCCAGGGTCAATGCCAGACCCAGCACCTGCACGGGATTGATGGCTTCTCCCAGCAGCATCCAGGCGAGTCCGACAGTGCCCAGAGGGCCGATCATTCCGATGACCGCAAAGGCCTGGGCTCCGGCGCGTTTGAGTCCAATGCCGAAGAGGTAAGAGGGTATTACCGTGCCTGCTACGGCCAGTGCCACCCCGCAGCCGTAGGCTTCGGCAGGCAGCTTCAGGATTGCCCCCGGTGGATGGGTGAGTACGAAGTGGATGAGGACATAGAGACAGGAAAAACCCACCACGCAGGAAGTGAAGCGAATGGGCCCGATGCGTGAGATCATCTCGCCACTGAACAACACAAAGATGGCGTACGAGATGGCACTGCCAAAAATGAGCAACGCCCCCAACCAAGTCTCCCCTCCAGACTTGGCACTCGCCTCCGCATAGTAGCCGATCAGGATCCCGAGATAAGAGAGTAACATGGCCCCCGCCACGCCCCACTTCAGCGGCTTGCGCAGGACCAGGACCGACCCGAGCAACACGATGGAAGGGTAGGTGTACAGGATCATCCGCTCCAGCCCGACACTCACGTGCTCCAGGCCCATGAAATTGATGACGGAGGAGAAATACCAACCGCAAAATCCCAGCAAGGCCAGGCGTGCCCAATCGCGGCCTGTCAGGGGTTGCACATGCTTGCCCGATGAAGCCCAGATGCCGCCGATCAGGAAGAAGGGAAACGCCATGGCCATGCGCAGCGCCAGAGTCGTGACGGCATCCAGCCCGTACCGATAGGCCAGCTTCACGAACACGGCTTTGGAACAGAAGAACAGCGAACTGCCAGCGACAATGAGAAAGGTGAGAAGGGAGGACCTAAAACTGCGGGACATGGTTCAAAGGGCAAAAGGGGCACAGCAAAACTGAGGCATGAAAACAAAAACGCCCGAAGCACGGGGCATCGGGCGGGTGAAGAAGAGAGAACCTGACAGGCACTTTGCCTGCTGCCGGATTCTGAAAATCGCGCCTCTTAAGGGCTTTCGTTTCATCCATCCAGCGCGTCACTCGACCACCACGCCCTTTGGCTTGAGCAGCCAAAGCCAGCGGTGTTGCCATTTAGGGCGTGTGACGAGGAGAGACATTCAGGAGGTGAACTGGCCATTGGATACGGCCGAAGAGGCGGAGTGCAAGTGAAATGAAAAGTGATACCGGTGCCCCGCCGGTTCAGGCTACCGTCCACAGCACTGAAAGCCAGGCACACATCCCCCCTCCCTACCAAGACCTCCACCTGATCCTGCTAAGTAGGATTTTGAGACTGCGGTGAGCATCACCGCTTTGGCGAGGCCTTGTGACAAACTTCAACCTGTCCAGAACTACCGAATCCCTGCTCCTCCGGCGACCTCTTCCACGCCTTGCTCCACACAGGACTCCCAAAAGCGGCAATTCTCGCCGCAGTCCCAAAGATGCTTCGCATCCAGGTGTTGTTCCTCCACCGAAAAAGGACCCACTGCACGCCAGCATCACGCTGGAGGCCCAAGAAATACCTCGAACCCTCAACTGACGCACTGACGCACTGACGCACTGACGCACTGACGCACTGACGCACTGACGCACTGACGCACTGACGCACTGACGCACCAAGCCCCTACCCCGTCGTCCGCAACCCGGACGCAATCGCATTGATCGAAATCAGCAAGTCCGGAATCATGGCCTCCGCGGCGGCGGTGTCCCCGGCCGCTGTGAGCCCACGCCATTCCTTCAGCAAGGCGACCTGCTGGTGGTGCAGCACCTTGAGCGGCTCCTCGCGTACCTGGAGCGTGCGGGCCATGCGGGGCCGTCGGGAGCCAAATCCGCCACCATGCAAAATGTTCGCCAGATGATCGCGGGTGCGATGAAACTCGGCGATGATCTGGTCCATGAACCGCGTCCGGATGGCCTCATCCGCAACCAGTGAGCCATAGGCCAGCATGATCTCTTCATTCGCGCTGACGATGGAACCGTCCATGTTAGTCAGGACGTAACGCAGGAAACTGGATTCCGAGATGCTGTCTGCCAGGGCCGAGTAATCCTCTGGAGCCTCCACCTTGAGCCGCTCAAAGGCGGAGCCGACCCCGAACCAGCCCGGCAGATAGAAGCGGGACTGCGTCCAGGAGAAAACCCAGGGAATGGCACGAAGATCCTCCAGACTGGCACGCCCAGTGCGACGCGAGGGGCGCGAACCAATGCGGGAGTTCTCCAGCGCATCAATGGGGGTCGCCTCACGGTAGAAGGTGATAAAGTCCGGCGCATGCAGAAGGCCGCGGTAGGCCTCCATGCTCCAGCCTGCGATCCGGTCCAGAATCTCGCGGCAGGGATCCGCCGGCTTGGGCGCATGGCGATGCTTGGCCGTCGCCGCAGATACAGATGCGGTGAGGGTCTCCACCTGATAGGTGGCAGAGCCGAGATGGGAGTATTTTTGAGCAATGGTCTCCCCCTGCTCCGTCATGCGGAACGAACCACCGAGTGATCCATGAGGCAGCGCCTCCATGAACCAATGCGTAGGACCAGCCCCGCGGCCCACCGTACCACCACGACCGTGGAAGAACACCGGACGCACGCCGTGACGGCGCGTCACTTCAAACAAGGCCTCCTGAGCACGATGAAGGCCCCACTGGCTGGCAAAGATGCCGCAGTCCTTGTTGGAGTCTGAATAGCCCAGCATCATCTGGAAGTCGGGCGTGTTGCTGCCGCCCTCCCCCATCAGGCTGATGCGAGTGACCGGGTGGGCGAGAAAATCATCCACCACAGAGGGCGCATGGGCGAGGTCGTCCATGGTCTCAAACAGGGGCACCACTGGCAGCGGGCTGCGCAGGCCCTGAGCGGTGAGCTCGATCAGGCCCGCCTCCCGCGCCAGCACATAGACCGTGAGCAGGTCATTCACCCCTCGGGTCATGGAAACAATCAACGAACCGAGACCTGCCCCACCGTAGCGGGCGCGGTACTCGGCCAGCACGCGATAACACTCCAGCACCGCATCGGCCTCCGGTCCCGCCGAGAGCCCAGGGGAAAGAAACGGCCGGGGTGACGCGAGTTCATGGTCCAACAGCGTCCGTTTTTCCTCTTCCGACCAAGTGGGGAAACTGTTAGCATTGGGCACACCTGCCTTCACCAGGAGCTGCGTGAGTGCCTTGTCGTGGAAGGCAGAATTCTGCCGCACGTCCAAGATCGCAGAATGGAAACCAAAGGCCGCAAGCTGGTGGCGCAAGGGGTCCACATAGTCCTGTACCAGATGCTCCGCACCGACGGCGCTCAGGCATTCAGCCAGGAGAAGGAGGTCGGCATCCAATGCTCCGGGGGCAGTATAGATCGTGGCGGCATCAGGATGATCACGCGTGAGCAGCAGCTTGCCACGCATCAAGGAAGCGGCCAGACGCCAGGGTTCTTCGTCATGATGATCCAGCAGGGCGGCAACATCCACGACCTCATGCCCTTCCAGCTCCTTCACCAAACGAGCCACTAGCTCTTCCAAAACAGCAGGCACTTCCTGGAAATGCTTGCTGAGCGGCAGGTTGTAGGCAAGCCGGTCCAACTTGCGAGCGAAGAGCCGGAGCGCATTGTTGCGCAGCGACTGGAGGGAGGACTTGGTGACCTCTGCGGTCACAAACGGATGCCCGTCGCGGTCGCCACCGATCCAGGTGCCAAAGCGGATCAAGGGCGGCAGATCCTTCAACGCCACGGGGTCAAGCCCCGCCGCAACCCATGCCTCCCGCAAATGGGTACGGGTACGGGTGACCGCGTCAGGAAAGACCTCACGCAAGAAGAAGAGGGCGTTCTCCAGCTCTTCAGCAATGCTGGGCCGGGTGACGTGAATTTCCCCGGTGCGCCAGAGGGATTCCAACTGGGCCTCCAAGAAACCTCGAACCCGCTCCTGCTCTCGGGGGGTAAAAGCGGGATTCTCCCGCCGCTCCAGCAGGTCGTAAATCTCGCGATGCCGTTCACGCACGCTGTCGCGCTTGGCCTCCGTAGGGTGCGCGGTGAGCACGGGTTCCACGCGCACGGACTTCATGATCTCCACCATGGCCCGGGCATCCAGATTCAGATCCCGCATGGCGGCCAGCTTGTCTGGCCACAGTCCACGCTCAGCCAGCGGTCCGAGCTCCTTCTCGCGCAACCGTCGCACCTGCAGGGCGACGCGCTCCTCGACAAGGTTCAGCAGCTGGAAGGCGGTGGAGTATGCCTGGCAGAGCGGTCGGTTGGGCCCGGATTGCTCTGGCAGCGGCTGCCCTGTCCAGGGCATGCGGTCGGCCAGTTCGGGCTCGCCAATCCGGCGCAGGGCCGCGGCAAAGGCTTCCATGAGAAAGGACAACTCCTCATCAAGGAGTTTAAATCCATGTTCGATCAGTGTTGAGGCAGGCTTCGTTTCCAAGGTCTTGTCTCCCAACCAAGCACAAGACATGCCGCTGCGCCCGGAAAAGGTCGCCAAATGCGTCAACCTTCTGCCACATCCAACTCATGCACACGATAAAACCGGCCCAGCCCTTGGAGCTTGCCGGTGAGTTCCACCGTCCAGCGGACTTGGGGTGTTTTCATCAGCCCCGAACCGGGCAGGCCTGCCGGAAGGGCGACATCATAGGTCTGCTGCCAGGTATCGCCGGCCATGACCCGAAGTTCTCTGGCTTCTGCCAGCACCTGCTCATGGCGAATTTTCTCATTCTCCAAGCGTTCGCGGCGGGCAGTCCGTCCCTTGCCCATGTGCTTGGTCACGACCCGGCTGGTGATCTCCCGGCAGATCACCCTCACCTTCACGGAGCGGAGAGTGGCAGGACCGGGCTGAATCAGCGCCACCTTGAATGAGGTGCCTGGTCGCACCGGCAGCTCAGAGACCTCTACCAATGTGGCCGTCGTCCCGGCCGCGAAGAGCTGGGTGATCCATGACCAGATGAAAAGCGTGCCCAAGAAACACATGCCGCCGCCGACCAGCCAGGCCAGCCACCTTTTGTCCGCCCCGGTGGAGCCGTAAAAGAGAATCGAGCTCCCCAACCCCAGCAAGACAATGGCGGCGATGAGCGAGCATCCCAGCCCCGCCCCCTGCGCCTTGCCGACGAGGCGGTGACTGAGCACGGGGGGCACATCAACAACTTGCGGCATGGGCATCTCCTTTTTTCCTGTTCCATCATTCGTCGGCCAAACGACGAAGGTAGTCAAACGGGTAGATCCCGGTGCAATGCCCGTCGCTGAACTCAAATAACAACGCATAACCGCCGACGGACTTCCACCCGGTGACAGTCACGCCGGGGTACTCCTTCTGGTCGGTGCCGCCGTAGAGCTTCCCCAGCAAATCCCGCTCGCCAATATTCTCCGCACTGGGCGAGGCCGCGCGCAGCTTCTCCATGGGGAGGAAGCTCTCCTTGCCGTCCTCCCAGGCGATGGCGATCTCGTTTCCAATAGCGGCGATGTTGAGCGGGCGAATCATGCGCCGAACATTCAACAAGCCCGCCACTGAGCAACCAATAGTCTCGATGTCATCCATCGAGCCTCCTTCGGATTACATTCCTCGACTGGTTTACGGGATCGCCGAATCCCCAGACTACTGGCTTGCTTAGCCTTTAGGCACCACGCTCACGGCCATCACGCCTTCCTGGGGCCACCATCCGGCAATCCGGACCTCCATGCCCTTCCCAGCGATCTCGGTCTTCACGGCCTCGATCAGACGCTTCTCACTGTCAGGAGTGACCGGCGTGCCAAAGAATGGCTCAAGGTTCTTGATGACCGCGTCGTTGCCCGCGATGCCAATCAAGGTCACCTTCGTCCCCTGTATGCCGCCGCTAGGTGGCGTGGGCGAACGGCCCACTGCCGTATCCACGGGACCGCTCATGACGATCACCTGACGAAGCTGGGTGGTACTGCCATTCACATGGGCCTCCGCGATCTGCTGGCGGATGGCCTTCTCCTGATTGCGACGTTCAACTTCTGCCTGGGCCAGCTCACGAGGAGTTTTGCCTGGGGTGTACACGCCACCAATCGTGACATGAGGGAGAATTTCTTTTCCCTCCTTCACCGGAGCCACGGCCACGGGAGCATCCCCGGTCGGTGGTTTGATCACCACCGTCGGCCGGGACATGTCCGGAGTCACCAGAATAGGGCCACTAGTGGGCGGCTTGATGACGGCCGTAGGGCTGAGCAGCCCCTGGCTCTGGACCTCAGGCGCCCGCTCGGGCAGCGGACCGAACACCGGCAACGGCAATTCGTCCTCCGCCAGTGCGAGACTGGAGGCGGCGAGGAGGCACGGAATTAGCTGCCAAAAATTCACGGCGGCATTTAATGGCAGGTTTGTCGCGTGCTGACAAGACTCTTTGAGGCTAGATTCTCCTAAATTTTACCATGCCGGACGAAGCACCCACCATTACGCGGCGCAAAGAGTTCATCACCATCAGTGATGAACTCCGCACTTACCTCCGGCATTATGGGCGCCTCGCGGCGCTTCCCGCGCTCTACCGAGACCTCCAGAGCTTCATGAGCGCCTACCCGCTGATGGACAAGGAGGGGCGCAGCACCCTCTGGGACACCGTGGTGTATGAGCGATCCCAGCTGAAAGACCTTTGGCCACGCCTCACCAGCATCTACTCCCTTCTCAAGACGGGCGACCTGAAAGCGGTGCCCCACCTCTACGTGGAGCGGGTGGATTTTTGCGGTTTCGGCAACAGCAAGCCCTTCCGCATCCGCGTGGTCAACGAGTATAACGACAACTACGATCACTTCTACATCAAGGTGGCGGACGCCTCCCGCGTGTACGGGCTGGAACTGGAGCACCTCCTCTCCCCCAACCGAATCAACTACCTCGTGCATGAGGACACCCTGATCGAAGAGCACATCGCCGGGGTGCCAGGGGATGTCTTCATCAGCGAGTACTTCGAGCGCTCCGACGTGAACCGCGTCCGTATCGCCAAGGAGTTCGTGAAATTCAGCGAGCGCTGCTTCATCCGCCTGCTGGGGGACATGCGCAGCTACAACTACGTGGTGGACATGACGCCCGACTTTGAGGAGACCCAGTACCGCGTTCGGGCCATCGATTTCGACCAGCAGAGCTACGAGGGGGCCAAAAGCGTGTACCTGCCCCAGTTCTACAAGGAGAACCTCCCCGTGGTGAAGCTCTGCACAAAGTATCTGAACTACGCCACCATGCAGCAGTACCAGCAGGAGGAGCGCAGCCTCATTGCCCGACGGTACCTCTCAGAGAAGTCACGCCTCCGATCCCTCTTCCGTGCCATGAAGCACCATCCCGCAGAGCCGCCGCCCAAAGTGGTGCAGCTCAAGACGGAACTCGGGGAGTATCACGGCACCGGGATCTTCGACGACTGCCTCAGTATGGGAGACATCGTCGAGCGGCACATCGAGCACATGCTGGGCAAGCAGTTGGGCGAAAAAACCAGCGCCCATCTCCACTGACCCTTTCACAAAGGCCCGATTCTTGCGGTGGAAGCCGGGAGCATTTTTGCCATCAACCCGTTCTGGCAGCTTTTGAAATCGCTGTTTTACTGGTTATGGCATTGGCACGAGCCGACTCCCAGCCCTTCCTCCTGACACCTCCATGAGACTACCCAACATTTTTGAAGCCGACACCCCACCTGTTTCGTTTCCCGCTGGCACGGTCATTTTTTCTGAGGGTGAGGATGGGGACTCCCTGTACGTCGTCAAAGAGGGAGAGGTGGAGCTGAAGGTGAAGGGCCGCCTGGTGGAGGTGGTGAAGGCGGATGGTTTCTTTGGCGAGATGGCTATTATCGAGAACGGCCCCCGCACCGCCACAGCCACCGCCAGCGTGGACTGCGAGCTCATCCCCATCAACGAGAAGCGGTTTGAGTTCATGGTGCATGAGGTGCCGAACTTCGCCATCCACGTCATGCGCGGCCTGAGCCGCCGCCTCCGCAGCGTGGATGAGGGGGGCTAGGAAGTTTTCAGCTTCAAGTTTCAAGTTTTCCGCTGCACCCTCCACCAGCGAGGCTTTGATCTCCAACTGAAAACTGAAAACTTGAAACTGAAAACTTTTACAGCCTTCCATTCCCTGCTACGGAACGCAGTTCATGAAGCTGCTTCTGGAGACCCTGCAATCTGGCGCGGACTACCTCGCCAAACGCGGGGTGGAAGATGCGCGACTGAACATGGAGCACCTCCTGGCCCATGTACTGGGCTGTCGTCGGCTGGATCTTTATCTCAGGTTTGATCAAACGCTCAACGAACCGGAACTTCAGCCACTGCGCGTGCTGCTGAAGCGACGCGGCGAGGGCGAACCTCTGCAACACCTGCTGGGCACAGTGGAATTTCACGACAGTGAATTTGTCTGCGATCACCGTGCGCTCGTCCCCCGGCCCGAGACGGAACACCTCGTGCATCTGCTGGTGGATAAATGGTTCCCAAAAGGGGCACCGCCTGCCCGCCTTCTGGACGTGGGCACCGGTTCTGGATGCATCGGCCTTTCCCTGGCCAAGGCCTGGCCAGCCGCAGAGGTGCTGCTGGTGGACATCTCTGAAGATGCTCTGGAGTTGGCCCGCATGAACGCCGGACGACTCGGTCTCAATGGACAAAAGGTGCGTCTGGTGCGCAGCGACCTGTTGGAGCATGCCGACGGTCAGTTTGACCTGATCGTGGCCAATCTCCCGTACATCCCCACGGCCGAACTCAAGGAGATCAGTCGTGAGGTGGCGCATGATCCCAACCTGGCGCTCGATGGTGGCGCGAACGGGCTGATCATCGTGGACCGACTGCTGGAAACGGCTCCAGAGCACCTCACGGAGAACGGCCTGCTGGCCTTGGAGCTCCACTACGATCAAGCATCTGCCGTCAGCGAACGCTTGCAGAAACTCGGATTTCAGGCCATCCAGTCGGCCGAGGATCTCGCAGGCATTCCCCGGTTCGTCTTTGCCCGCCGCCCTCCCCTGCCTCCCGCTCCACCGGCCTCACCGGATGACGCAAGGAGCGTGGATGACTCTCCCTCTATTTCACCCTGACCCCTCTCCCCTAACTCCTCTCTCATGGAAAAGCTCATCGTTCACGGCGGCAACCGTCTGCGCGGCAAGGTCCTCATCAGCGGCTCCAAGAACTCCTCCCTCCCCATCCTGGCGGCCACGCTGCTGACCAAGGACGATTGCGTGATCCGCCAGGTGCCTGACTTGAGCGATACGAACTACATGCTACAGATTCTCCGCGCCCTGGGGGCGGAAGTGGAGCGCGCCAGCGGCACGGTGAACGTCAAGGCGGAGAAGATCATCCCCGACACGCCCTATGACCTGGTGCGGAAGATGCGCGCCTCCATCTGCGTGATGGGCCCGCTCACGGGTCGCCTGCGCAAGGCCGTCGTCTCCATGCCAGGGGGCTGCGTCATCGGCGACCGCCCAGTGGACCTCCACCTGAAGGGCTTGGAGTATCTGGGGGCCAAGGTGCAGATGGACGGGGGCAACATCCACATTGAGGCCAAGAAGCCGCTCAAGGGTTGTACCATGAACCTCCTGGGCAAATTTGGCTCCACCGTGCTGGGCACGGACAACGTGCTCATGGCCGCCGTGCTCACCAAGGGCACGACCATCATCGAAGGGGCAGCCGCAGAACCCGAGGTGGAAGACCTTGCCAACTTTCTGATCAAGATGGGGGCCAAGATCGAAGGCGCGGGCAGCACGCGGATCGTCGTCGAAGGCGTCAAAGAGCTGCATGGTGCGGAGCACACCGTCATTCCAGACCGTATCGAGGCGGGTACTTTCCTCGTTGCCGGCGCCATCTTTGGTGACGGCGTGATGGTGAAGCGGGTCGTCCCCGCCCACCTGAAGAATGTGACCGACACCCTCCTGGCCTCAGGGTACGAGGTGACCTCCACAAAGGACAGTGTGACCATCATGCCCGGTAGCGGCGCACCCAAGGGCTTCCACCTCACCACGAGAGTGTACCCCGGCTTCCCCACGGACATGCAGGCCCAGTTCTGCGCCCTGGCCTGCCTGATCCCCGGCCTGAGCAGCATCAAGGAAACCATCTTCCCCCAGCGCTTCATGCATGTGTCTGAGCTGAAGCGCATGGGTGCCAACATCGAGCTCGACGGCGACACCGCCCGCATCACGGGCGTGGAAACCCTCAGCGGCGCCCCGGTCATGGCCAGCGACCTGCGCGCCTCCGCCGCCCTCGTGCTCGCCGGTCTCGCCGCCAAAGGCACCACAGAGATCCACCGCCTCTATCACATTGACCGCGGCTACGAGCACCTGGATGAGAAGCTCAGCATGCTCGGTGCAGTCACTGAGCGCGTGAAGGAGTAGCGCAAGTGGTTAAGCGTTAGATGTTTCATGAGTGATGACATGACCTCCGCGTACGAGGCCTGCGCTGTTCATCAGGCCTCTGAATCAGCCCCCTTTTCTAGACTTTTCACTTCTCACTCTTAACTTTTAACCCTCCCCCATGCTTTCCCTCTCCACTTGCTGGAACAGCCACCGCCATGAGGAGGGCATGCAGCTTGCCATGGAGGCCCGGATGCTGGGCTTCGATCACATCGAAGTCAGCCATGGGCTGAAGGTATCCCACCTGCCTGGCCTGCTCCAGGCAGTGGAGCAGAAGGTCATCCAGGTCTCCAGCGTGCACAACTTCTGCCCGCCACCGGTGGAGGTGATGATGGACGCCCCCGATGCGTTTGAGTTCACCTCCCACCGGGAGTCGGAGCGTTTCCGGGCATTGAACCTTACGGAGGCGACCCTGGAGATGGCGGCCCGACTCGGAGCCCGCCGGGTGGTGCTCCATCTGGGCAGCGTGCCCATGAAGAGCTACACCACCAAACTGGAAGCTCTGACCCTGGCAGGAAAAATTTACTCCCGTGAGTACACGGCACTGAAACTGGAGTTCGTGGAGAAGCGGACCAAGCTCTCCCAACCCTATCTCGACCTGGCCCGCGCCGCGTTGGATGAACTGCTACCCAAGTGCGAGCAATATCAAATCGTCCTGGGAGTCGAGACGCGCAGTCATTTCGAGCAGGTGCCAAACGAGCCTGAGATGCTGGATCTGCTGAACCACTACAGGGACTGCTCGTGGATCGGCTTCTGGCATGACTTCGGCCACGTCCAGCGCAAGGCCAACCTGGGCCTTTTGAACCACGCCGAGCTTCTCGGGGAAATTGCCCCCCGTTTGCTGGGCTGCCATGTGCACGATGTGGAGTGGCCCGCCCGGGATCACCGCATTCCCTTCACAGGGGGCGGAGTGGATTTCGACACGCTCCTTCCCCTCGTGCCCAAGGGCACCCCCCTGGTCTGGGAGCTCAGCCCCGGCCAACGCCGCGCCCACGTACAGGAGCGCCTGGTGGAGTGGAAATCCCGCTTCGGTGAGTGAAAGTTCAGACTCGGGCCTCCGCATTCCCTTGCTGCCACGCTGGATTGGGCTACATCCCCTGCCGCCACATGACTTCCGCCCTCTCTGAGACGTTTACGTTCTTGCTCAAGAATGATCTGAAAACCATTCTGACCCGGGTACGGAATCGTGACGTCCCCCCCTTCGTCCAGTTCATGGTGTACGCCACCTGCGGAGTCATCGCCACCGTCATCCATCAGGGCCTGGTCGCAGTCCTTTCCTTCACCGCCTTCCCAGCCCTAAAGGGCATGGTGGTGGACGGCGTGGCGCTCACAGAAGAGGTGCGCAAGCACAACCTGCTGCTGAACAACAGCCTCGCCTTCCCCTTTGGCGCGGTGGCGGCCTATTTCACAAACATCCTGTTTGTCTTCACCCCTGGGCGACACAGCAAGCTCAAGGAGATGGCGCTCTTTTTCGGCGTAGCCGCCTGCGGCTTCTTCCCCGGCTTGTGGGTAATTGACTTCCTCGTCGGGCGCTATCAGGTGCCCAGTTCCGTGGCGCAGCTCGCGTTTGTCTTCACCTCCTTCATGGTGAACTACGCCATGCGCAAGTTTGTGATCTTCAAAGGCTGATCCGTGGCCGTGAGCCGAGACATCCCCCGCTATCCCGACCACCGCCGCGCGGTCATCACCGGCATCGGCCCCGTCACGCCCATCGGCACGGGCAAGGTCGCCTTCTGGCAGGGCCTGCTGGCAGAGAAGAGCCCCATCGCTCGTGTCCGATGCTTCGATGTCAGCGCCAACAAGGCGCAGTGCGCAGCGGAAATGCCGGACTTCGACGTCAGCCAGTGGTTTCCCTCCCACGAGGCCAAACGCTGGGACCGCTGCACCCAGTTCGCCATGGTGGGCACGAAGCTCGCCATTGAAGATGCCGGTTTGGATCTCGCCCCCGGCTCCAAGCATCCTCGCATCGGCGTGAGCTTTGGCAGCGCCTTGGGCGGCATCGCCGATGCCGAACGCCATCACGCCAAGTTTCTCACCGAGGGCATCAAGAGCGTGCCCCGGGCTCTGGCCCTCCAGATCTACGGCGGCTCCACGCACAGCAACATTTCCATCCACTTTGGCCTGCAAGGCCCGGCTACCACCCACTCCAACAGCTGCGCCAGCGGCAATGTGGCTCTGGGCGATGCTTTGCGGCTGATTCGCGAAGGCCATGCGGATGTCATCATCGCAGGCGCTTCCGAGGCCCCGCTTAGCCCGCTGACGTTTACGGCATTTGATCTCATCCACACCATGAGCCGCTGGCAGGGCGATCCTATCGCCCACGCCTGCCGCCCCTTCGATGTGGACCGCGACGGCTTTGTCATGGGCGAAGGCGCCGCCTGCTTCGTGGTCGAGAGCTATGAGCACGCCACCCGCCGTGGTGCCAGGATCTACGCCGAGCTGGTGGGCTTCAGCCTCACCAGTGAGGCGCACCACATGACCATCCCCCGTCCGGATGGTGAGCCGCTTTACCGCACCATGCAGATGGCGCTGGATGACGCACGAATCAATGCGTCCGACATCGCCTACGTTAGCGCCCACGCCAGCAGCACGCCGCAGAATGACGTGAATGAGGCTGCCCAGATCGCTGCCCTCTTCGGTCCGGATGCGCCCCCCACCTCTGGCACCAAGCCCTACACTGGCCACGCCCTCGGCGCTGCCGGGGCCATGGAGTGTGCCATCACCCTCCTGGGGATGGAAAACGGCTGGCTCCCCCCTACCCTCCATTTCGAAAAGACCAACTGCGCCTCCCTGGACTACGTGCCCAATCATGGGCGCGAGGCGGAGGTGAAAGCCGCGCTGTTGAACTCATTCGGCTTTGGCGGCGTGGATTCGAGCTTGGTCGTGGCGAAGGTGTAGTTTCTGGTCTGTTCGGCAAGCTATCTACAAACCGCATGTGCGAGGGGGGGCATCTCTCCACTGGGAAGTAGAAATATTGTTTCGGATGATCAGATCGCTCTCCCGTCATGCCATCCGATGCCGGAGGTTGAAGGAGCAGAGCGACTGACACCTCCGGATGATCAAAAAGGGTAATTGCATCCCGGATGGGATGCCAGCGACGTCCATTGGCATGCGCACCTGAGTATCTGCAACGCCCCTATCGACAGACGTCACCACAACGTCTTACAATCCATCAACAAAAACAAGGACCTATGCTCGACCACGTCTTCATAACGGTCAGGGATATCGATCGATCCATTGCCTTTTACGAAGCGGCGCTCAATCCGCTCGGCATCGAGCATGTGATCGACTACGACGGCAAGGATGGCCCACCCGGCCACCCCGATCTTAAGGGCTTCGGACGGGATGGTCGCGTCTTCTTCTGGCTCAGGCAGGGCGAAGCAGACGCCAAGGCTGCGCACGTCGGTTTTGTCGCCAAGAGTCAGGCCGAGGTAGACGCCTTCTACAATGCGGCAATGGCCGCGGGCGCCACCGACAACGGCAAACCTGGCGCTCGCTTGTACTACGATCCCCGCTACTACGCTGCGAACGTGTTTGATCCCGATGGTTACAGTCTTGAGGCGGCCTACAAGAGCTGGCAACACCCCCAAGCGTAGAGCATCGTAGTTGTTGACCTATCGCAGCAAAACCTCAGCACCGGTTTGGATAAAAATGGACAAGATGCCCCCAAGAAAAGAAATCTCTCGCCCTTGGACCATGAGCAAAAAGTTTTACTTCCTGCTCTCCCTGATAGGGACATCGTGTTTGTCATCGTGCCAGCATTCCGGAAGCACCCTCGTAACGATACGCGCTGTAGATGCCCACTCCAGATTGCCACTCACTCACACCCCCGTCAGGGCCACCTTCCAAACGGTTGTTTTTGGCTCCATCGCACGGCCCAACCGTTTTAAGGTTCAGACGGATGATTCTGGAATCGCATACCTTCGTGACGTCGCCGATGGCCATTGGACGATTGTCGTTTCACCAGAAGACAGGGAAGCTCAGATGGTCTACTTCTCCCTCGATGAGTCAGGACTGCGCACCTCGGCTCCCAAAATCACTGCGGACGGGGCTGCAGTGGCCTTAGTCGCCTCGGACATCTATTCGCCGCCGACCCGCAAGACTCTGATCTACGCTAAGATCGTCCCCCCGATACAACGCACAAGACCTTAGGGGGACGAACAAGGCGCCAGAGGCAACCACCATCTATCACCAACTCACGACAAGGAGTCATTTCAATGCCCGCAGGAGTCGACAACCCAGAACTAGGCGGTATTGCCTTTGCAGCCATCAAACTTGCTGGGTATTGCATTGCGGCCTACGTGACGTCCAAGCAGTACGGGAAAACCAAAACACTATGGTTTCCGATTGGCCTCTCACGAACGCTGATAGGGATTGCGTTCGGATACCCCTACTTCAACTGGGCCACTTCTTCTTTCCAGAGTCTGACGTTCATGCTCGGCCTCATACCGATACGGATGATTGAGTGGCTGCTGTTGGTGATCATCTTTTACGACCGAAAGCTGACCAACCGACCGCGGGCGCTTCGTGTGGCGGCAGCTGGCACAGCTTGGTCATTCTTGCTCGATCTTCCCGCCACGATCGGATACATCCTTGTTGGAGGCTTTTGGATTTGCTAGACACCGTAGAACTCACCGACATCCGATGAGCACACACCAGGAACCATTGAGGACCCACAAAGCGCTGCTGCCAATCACAGGATCTTGTTTATGCGGCAAGGTAGCCTTCGAGGTAACAGGAACCCCTCTCAAGTTTCTCTATTGCCACTGTCGTTCATGCCAAAAGTCGAGTGGCTCAATACATGCCGCGAACCTGGCATTCCCCGAAGGTTCAGTGAAATGGACCCAGGGCGAAGACCTCATCGAGATGTTTGTGGATACCAAAGAGAACCCGGGGTTCCCGAGGTGCTTTTGCAAGAACTGTGGCTCGCCCGTGCCCAAGTTGAGCCGCAACCGCCAGTTCTGGGTCGTGCCAAGCGGAACATTAGACTCGGATCCGGGCATGAAGCCTCAGGCGAACATCTACTGGGCGGAGCATGCTCCCTGGTTTGCATCCGCAGATCAAATTGCCAAGCATGATGGGCCGTTGGTCTAAGCTGGTGCCAATCGCAGGCCCTGCCCATCTGTGCATACATCCCGCAACGTCAACTAGCCACACTGTCACCACGCCCTCTCCGCCCGAGGGGGCGGCGCAGCTTGAACGTCCTTACCAAGAAATTAGCAACCCAGAGAATGAAAGCCATCATCATATACGTAGCAGTGCCCTTCCTTGTTCTTTGGATGATTGCGATATGCGTAAAGATTACATGGGACCTCTCCCCGGTCCTGGTTCTATCGACGATCTGCGGGTTATTTATCATCGCGTTGTCTTTCGGCTATTTTTCGAGACGCCGTGATCTAGAACGGGGATGGCGAGTAGGCCACAAAGGCAGAGATCAAATGTACTACGAAGAGATGATCCGAGGCCGCTGGGAACGAATCCCAATAGATGGAGAGATGCTCTGCGGCAAGGCCCGTCATGTCATCTACTTTCCATCTCGCACACAATGGGAGACGCTCCCAGAGTGGACACGAGGCCGGCAGAGTGAGATCGTTGCCCGAATCAAACAGGCATTCGCACCTCCTGGCTACGAATATCAGGAGCCCCAACAAGCGGATGAAGATAATCTGGACAAGACCAAAGATAGATCCCCCGCTCACGCCAAGAACGAAGGCTAGCAAGTCAATGCCGACAACAGGAGCCAATGTTGAACACCCAGCGCAGCCTGGACACCACGCATATATCGCGTCAAACTTCAGACCATCGGGATAGTCTGCCAATCCCGTGGTTGATTGAGCTCTATAGTCATCCCACCCATGTTGAACTGGCTTCGCAACATCCTAGACTCCCAGCAATCCGGTTCCTCCGTGTCACTTGGAGCTCAGGAGCCTGACCACCTTGCCCCCTCGATCTGCACCCCTGCAGATCCGGTAGGCAGCTGGGTCTGCTTTGGCAATGCCCCATCAATCTTGATGCCCCTGCGTGACGCAGAGCGCTATTCGAAGCGTGCAACGCACGGGGAGAATCTGTACCAGTGCGTTCGCAAGGAGGGTTCGCTAGTGGTGGTCCGAAACAATATCGGGCAAGAATACCCCGTGTATCCTGGTAAAGTGATCTGGGTACCAGTTCCACAGTTCAATCTGGACGACTATGTGCACACGAAGATTGGCACGCCTCGTATCGGATGGATTTCCCATCGTCAATGGCACTTCAAGTTTCATCGACTGTACTACATGATCGACATAGTGGGATCAAATGGCCAGCGCAAACTCCATACCCGCAGGTATTGGGGTTCCGAACTGGTACTTTCAGGCCCCTCCGACTCGACATTCACAGAATGACCAACCGCAAGCGTCAGACACTCACATGACCACCAAGCATCGCATCTACACGACCAGTTTCGCGAGCGTCTATCCCCTCTACGTCGCCAAAGCGGAAAAGAAGGGACGGACCAAGCACGAAGTTGATGCCATCATTCTTTGGCTGACTGGTTATAGCCAGCAAGAGCTAGACGCACTGCTGGAAGCCCGGAAGGACTTTGAAACGTTCTTCAATGAGGCGCCCGGGATGAATCCCTCACGCGCTCTGATCAAGGGCGTGGTTTGCGGTGTCCGGGTGGAAGACGTCGAAGAGCCCACGATGCGGGAGATCCGCTATCTGGACAAGCTGGTGGACGAACTGGCGAAGGGCAAACCGATGGAGAAGATCTTGCGGGTTTAATCGCCATCCTCGCGGTCAAGTCGAACCATCCATCGTCCACAACCACCCCAGGCAAACCCATTTTCTCGTGAAATTCTCTGCATCTCTAGTCGCGCTGCTCTTCATCATCTTCACATGCAACTCGCAAGCCGAAGACGATGGCGGCTTCCATTCCATCCGAGAGTGGCGAACGATAGGCATCACTCCTCGGGACGATGAGGAAAGCGCGGATGACATCTTTGACCGAACAGACATCGCAAAACTACTGGCGGCTGCCAAGCGTGTCCGTTTGGTTCGTTGTCCGACTGATGAAGGGATTGATACCCTTAGTTACTGGAATTTGGAGAAAAAAGGGCAAGTGGAGCCAAAACTCCATACTGGAGCAAAAGTTGCTGAGCTCAAAGAGGTCCAGCATCGCCCCCTGATGCAGCTACTGCTCGATGTGGAGAACTATGGCGACTCAACTCTCTGCGGCTTTGGCTCAACAGCCGCATTCAACTGCTCAAGGCATCGGCACGGGGCTTTCGCAACTTCGACAATTATCGCATACGCATTCTGTTCTTCCTCGGCGGGCTCGACATGCTTCCAGCCTTGTCAAAATCCCACGGAAACTAACGAAGAACCTGATGAATCGGCCCCATTTTGAGCACCGCCAATGAATTGCGGCATCATCTACTACAAGTTACCTATTGCCTATGAAGAGGTTTCTAAAGCGAATACTCCAGAGTCGGTTTTTGTGGTTCTTGATCGGTCTCAGTACTCTCCCATGCCTGAACGTAGCGAAGGCCGTATTTCATCCGTCTCCCTCGCAAGCGATGGGCTGGGTTGGCTTCTACGAGGAGAAGATGTCGCTCTACACATTTTTGGGTGACCACAGCTATAGCCTGAGCTTTGCAGGCAGCAGAGGCGACTTTCTAGACTTTGTGCGCCGCACCGGTCTTTCTGACTTCAAAATTTCGGACAACGAGTATTCTGAAAAGGGCAAAAATGGACAATGGAAACGGGGCGCTTCTTTTCATGAAAACGATGCTCTGCGGACCATTCAGTACTACTCGATCGAGAATTAGACAGGCCCATTCTGCGAAATCCCGCGGGACAACAAACGGTCTCCAGCGTCATCACTAGATCACGAAGAGTCATGACGCTGTGGCACCCGAGGGTGTGCCCTTAGAATTGGGGACCAATCTCGCTATCGTAGAACGCACCGCAATTCCCACTCTAAAATCTTCAATTTGACCCGCCGCTCTCGCAGAAGCTACATTGCCACCATGAAGACGGTCGAAGAGTGGAAAGCGTTGCTCCGCATCAAACTTCGGGAGGCCCTCGGAGCCCGGCAGCATCACGTCATTGCGGTCCTGCGCGAGACTCTGGCCGCCCTCGAAAATGCCGAGGCACCACCAGCAACCAGTTCTGCGGTGTACACTGATGGGGTCATTGCCGGAAGCGCGGACGGTCTTCGCGCAAGCGAAGCCCCACGTTTGGAACTCAGCCAGACTGCCGTAACAGCGATCATTGATCACGAAATTCGTGAGCGCCGGGAGGCTGCCGATGAATACGCAAAGCTTGGCCGACCGGAGGAAGCCACGAAACTGACTTTGCAGGTCGATGTGTTGGAGGCGCTCAAGGCTGAGCAAGACAACCGCAGTCGTTGACCCGACGCAGGAGGATGAAGAAGAGACTTAGTGAGGTAAAAACATCCACCCGCCATGCACTTGTCACATCCTCTCAAGAAGTGGTCAGCAGTACTGATCTCTGCCGCGGTCGCCATTGGTGCGTGGCTGACATACGATTGGCACCGCCACCGCGTCATAGTAATCCTCCCGGACGGTGCTCCCGCGCAGACCCCTTCTGTCACGCTCGACTACGACCCGATTTACGAGTACCACCCAACGATCATTCATGGCAAGAACGGTACGGTCCACATTCCCCGGAAGCGTGCCTACGGACGAGGATGGGAGACCATGAGAATATCAGCAAGCAAAGGAGACAAGAAGTACTACGCAAGCCGTAGCCCGCTCGAATGCAAATACCCTATGGTGGTGACCCTCCAGGAATTACCCCCGCCACCTCCTCCGCCAACCGTCATCGAGCAGGTCTCTCACCTGCTGAGAATCTTCAATGCCTTGCGCTAGACAATGAACTCCGGGAAATGCCGCCCCTCTGCCCCCAACGACCTCTTTCCGGCCTCATGTGTCATCTCTACAACATCAACTTAGAGTTCCCGCCTGCTCGTTTTCATACTCATTGATCGTCCTACCCTAAGAACCTGTTTGGATGGAGGCAGGTTCAATTAAGGAAATGAGATAAGAGCGGCTTCGCCGGGCCTGAGAACTGCCCCCACCGGGTTGCGGTCCTTTTGAGCCTGGACGGCGTTGCTCATCGGTTGTGAATCTCGATTCACGCCCTCTTCGCGCCTTGTCCAGACTCAAAATGCCTCGCAACACACCCACCATTTTTATCCAAACAGGTTCTAAGTTCTGCGGTCCTCGCGGAGTTGATTTTTCTCTTGGCATTGCAGAGAATCTGCGAACTCACCCTTTTTGACGATCCAGCCATGACACAGAAAGTGCCCATTGTCTTTTTCGCCCTGCCTCTGGTTTTTGTGATTATTGGCGGATGGGTGTCTTTTCGCGCTCTTCGAGGTCAGCTCGATGCACTGTTCAGTTCATCCTGGTCAACGACCTCTGGGCACATCCTCGATTCGTCAATCGAGAGCAAACGTGGACGCAAGGGGGCCATGCGCTATGAAGTGAAGGTCACCTATCAGTATTCGGTGGGAGGAGAGGATTTCACAGGGACCCGAATCCACCCCACCTACGTGAGCGACTGGCATCAAGACTCTCACGAACAGCTTCACCGACGACTTGCGCCAAGATCTGTCGTGAAAGTTTACTATCGCCCGACCTCCCCGTCGCAGTCCTATCTGGCCACAGGTTTTATCAGCACTGGTTTTTTGCCGCTGCTCTTTGGATTGATTTTTCTCGGAGCAGGACTGGCATTCGGGGCCATGATGTGGCTGATCAGATACGGTGACCATGACTATGTCCGCCTCATTGGGCCCCCATGAAGCAGGGAGAACAAATCATCTGCTCTCCCTCTGAGGCAGACTTTCCTTCCATAGTCCGAACCGCGCTACTGCTCCCTGTTTCGACTCCGCCCATCCGCAGGACAATTCGATGTTCCCAGCCAGAAAACTAAATCTATGACACCCGAAGAAGGCATTCTCCTCATCGCACCCGTGGTGCCCTTTGGCTTGGTGTTCGCACGATTCGCTTTTCCAGGATTCAAGTGGAAGCATGTCTGGATTTTGACACTCGCTGCCAGTTGGCTGATCATGAATTTTTCCTTTTGGCTCGGTCCTCCCGACAACGGCCTGGCATACACAGTCGGCATTTTTTTCGGCTGGATTTGGCTTTTGCCTGTGACAGCAGGTCTATGGATGATTCAGGCGTTGGTCATTCACTTTGTGCCGCGTCTTCCGGCCATGCGCAGTTTTCAGCGCCTTAGCAGGGCCGGGGTTTACGGCACCTCAGCGATCGCTTCGATCCTGCTTCTCTACGGAGTGTTTGGCTGGATTGGCAGTGAACAAGCGGTCCAGATCGCCACCAGTCAACTCACCCGTACCGGCCGTGCGCCACAGTCCACACCCCAGGCAACTTGGTCGGAGTCTCGGTGGACGGTCAGCTTCGATGACGGATCATTTGTTGAGGTCTCCCGGAACGGAAATCTGATTGGCGGCGGACGACGGTGACAGGCTTGAATCGTTGAATTGCATCAGGGCATGCCCCCTTACGCTGACATCTACGTGCTCACAAAAATAAGGAATGAGGACTCAGTGTCGGCATTCCTCGATAAATTCGCGCCTTTGCGAGAGGAGACGGCTGTCGACTATGGCATTCCGCAGCACGTTGATTCACCGCATACTACTTTTCTCACCGCGGTGGAAGTGGTCGCCTACTGTTGCGTGCATACGTCGGAACCCTACTCAGTGTATTGGCGATGCCGCGGCGACGGGGACCCAGCCTACGCCATGGTCTTTTTCACGTCAGATAGTTTCCTCATCCTCGGTCTTTCTACCGAGGAGGGCACTGCCAAGAGGTATTTTGCCGAGTTGCTTGAGCATACCGGCTCGGATATCGGCTACGTCACGATTGAAACCCCTCCACCTGAGACCGCGACAGAGTTTCGTGGATTTGCAGAGGAACAATCTGCCTGACTCTACGCTCCTGACTTCACACACCATGAAAACAGAAAAGGAAAAGATGCTAACGGGCAAGCTCTACGATCCTCTGGACCCACAGCTCTGCCGGGAGCGAGATCGCTGCCGCGATCTGTGCCTTCTTCTCAACGCCACCCGCGAAGACCAGAAGGAGGAGCGACAACGCCTGCTCTCAGAGCTCTTTGGCGCTGAGACAGACGCCTGGATTCAGCCACCCTTTTTCTGCGACTACGGCACGAACATCGTTCTGGGCACCAAGGTCTTCTTCAACTTCAACTGTGTGGTTCTCGACTGCGCCATGGTCACTATTGGCGACAATGTCCTCTTTGCTCCATCGGTGCAGATCTACACGGCCACCCACCCGATCAGCGCAGCCGAGCGCCGAACATGGCGGGAGTCCGCCAAGCCCATCACGATTGGCTCGGACGTGTGGGTGGGAGGCGGAGCTATCATCTGCCCCGGCGTCACCATCGGAGACCGGACGGTGATTGGCGCCGGGAGCGTCGTTACCCGTGACATCCCCTCGGATGTGATCGCGGCAGGCAACCCCGCTCGCGTGATCCGTGAACTACCTCCCGAAGCTGCAGAAGGTTCGTGATCCGTGCGACTCCCCAATCCCGATGTACCTCAAAGGAGGCGGGGGTATGCTGACAAGTGAAGAACCACGAACGGTTTTGTAGGAGGATGATTTTCAAATGGTCGCTCAGCCCAGATACTACTGACTATGCCCTACGCGATTGAGATGTTCTTTGATTCGGCCACCGACGTTCGAATTCGCCGTCTTTGAGAAAACCTCGCCTTGGCGGGAGCCAGCTTCATGCGGGATGGCGGGGCCAGACCTCATGTGTCACTCGCAGTATGCGATACTCTTGATGTATTGGGTGCCCGGGATTTGATTGATGGATTCGCCAGAAAGATTGCTCCCATCCCAGTAACTCTCGCATCACTTGGAGTCTTCCCCTCTGCATCACCAGTCATGTTTTTGGCTCCAAAGGTGACCGTCGAACTCTTGCAGATTCATTCAGAGTTTTTCACTGCCTTTGATTCATTGGGGCATGGCCGTTGGTCCCACTATTCCCCTCTGCATTGGATTCCTCATTGCACTGTCGCCATGCACATTGATGCACAGCAGCTTTCAGGCCTTGGCTCTATTTGCCTCGCAGCGGACTTGCCCATTTCCGGCACCCTCACCGAGATTGGACTGGTTGAGTTTAGCCCCGTCCGACACCTCCATTCGGCCCCTTTTACTCCAAACTCCGACAAATGTCTCACTTAAATCTTGCCAACTCTTACATTTGTCGGCAAGAATCGCCGCATGTCCAAAAAATCGGCACCTGCAGCGCTCTCCTCCTCAGAGCAGGCCATCATGGACCAGCTCTGGCGGCTGGCTCCAACCTCGCTCAATGATCTGCTTGAAGCCGTGAATGCGGACCGGCAGGAGCCCATCTCCCGGGCCACCTTGCAGACGCAACTCACCCGCCTGGAGACCAAGGGCTGGGTGAAGCGCGACGATTCCACCAGGGCGCACATTTATGTGCCCGCCGTGGCCGAATCCCACGGTCGCCGCAGCGTTTTGGCCGCACTTAAGGAGCGCTTCTTTGGTGGCAGCAGCCTGGCCTTGGTGCGGTGCCTGGTGGAAAACGGGGAAATCTCGGAAAAGGAACTGACTGAGCTCAAAGAGATGGTGGCCCAAGCCAAAAAGCCAACTGGAAAGGACACCCGCCCATGAAGACGATACTTTGGTGGAATCTGGCCCTCCATCTGCTCGCCTTCACGGCCATGGGCTGGGTACTCGTGCGGTGGTTTCTTCGCGACGCCCGGTTTCGCGCATGGGCTGTCTTGGCGTCCATCAGTCTGGGGATGGTTTCGCCCTGGATTGGGCCACTGCTTCCCATTGTCGTGCCCAATCCTGAATCGACGGCTGCTCATTCATCTGCCGAATCTCCGCAGGGAACGTGGAAGATTCAGGTAACAACTACCTCGGCTGCAGGTCCATTCTCCACCCCTCCCCTGCTACCGACCGCTTCGACCCCAAGTAGCTGGACTCTGGCGGAAGGGATGAATCTCTTAAGCATGCTCTGGCTGACCGGAGCGGTATTGGGCTTGGCCCGTCACCTGATGAGTACCCTGCGAGCCCTCTTGTGGCAAAGACGGCTTCGGCGGCCTGATGCCGCCGAGTGGGAAACCTTCCCCCGAGAAGCGAACAGGTTCCCGATTCGACTTTTCCAGGGCAAAGGCAGCCCCTGCGTCGCGGGATGGTGGCATCCCGTCATCGCCATTCCGGAAGAGTCCATGCGCGACTGGAGCGCCGCTCAGTGGAACTGGGTGCTGCGGCACGAGGAGCAACACCGCATGGGAGGCGACACGATGGTGGCATCCATCCTTGGACTGCTACGGGCCATCTTCTGGTGGAACCCTTTCCTTCATGCTCTCGCTTTGCAATGGGCGCAGGCAAGGGAAGAAATCTGTGATCATGCAGCCCTTCAATCCCCTGGCGAAGCGAGCGACTATGCAGACCTGCTTCTGACGGTGGCGGCACAATCCATTGCGGCGCCTCTTCCCATGGCATCATCCGCCATGGCAACTTCCCGCCCAGCACGGCACCTGCGCGCCAGGATCCACGCCTTGCTCAAGGGGCACCCGGTCTCAGTACGCACCAGCCGCTGGTTCATGGGTGGCTATTCCCTGGTGGCGGCTGGGCTGATGGTACTGCTGGCCCAGATAGGTTTTGCGGAACCTCTTTCGCAAGGAAAAACAGCCGAGGCGACACCGAAGTCAACAACCCCAAAAGATGCAAAATCTGGAGACGCCAAACTTCAGATTCGCACCTACCGGGTACGGCCTGATTTCATGACCGCCAGAGAGGACTTCAAAGGCAAGACGGCTAAAGAGATCCTCGAGTTTCTTGGCATTTCCTTCCCAGAAGGAGGCAGCGCCGTCTTCATTCCGAAGTCCTCAATGCTTATCGTTAAGTCCACGACCGCAGAGTTGGATCACGTGGACCGGCTGCTCGATCAACTCTCCGCCCACGCCCCCCTCCAAGTGTTGCTGGAAGCCCGTTGGATTGAATTGCTCGCCCTACCCGAAGAAGGAGGCCCAGCCAGCACCGCCCTGGCGACGCTTCAAGAAAAACGCACAGCGAATGGTCGAGCCAATGAAGCGATTCTCAGCGATCCCGACTACCAGAACATCATACGACTCTTCAGCCAGCAGAAAGGCGTCAATCTGGTCAGTAGCCCTTCTGTCACCACACGAATGGGCCAGAAGGCAGTGGTCGAGATCATCCAAGAAGTGCGCCGTCCTGGTGAGGCAGGCAAGGGTCTCAACGACGACAATTTTGTCGGCATTCAGAATTCGTTCGAGCCTGTGCGCACTGCTGACGGAAAGAAAGTCCAAGTCAGTATGACTGCAAAATTGCGACGTCTTGCAGGCAGAAGCATCGCTGAGAGCAACGCCCTCATTAAAGATGGCATCCTCCCTGCCGGAGAACGGATACTTGCTTTCACAAACTCAGCTGATGTCTCGCTCACTGACGGAGAAACCGTCTGCATGGATATCGGTGCTGCCGAAGACCACCGCCGACTCCTCCTTTTTGTCACATCAAAAGTCGTGAAGCCGGTTGCCACATCCCTGGGGCCGGAAGCCTTGGAGCGTGAGTTGACTCGTCAGCCTACTCCCGAAATGGAGCGCTCTGCCACTTCTCGATCTCAACCCGTAGCCGTCTCAGGCCTCGCACTTAAGTTGAACCCTCCTGATGGCAACAGGAAGCTGCAGGATTTGTTCACCGCATTCTTGCCGCCGGTTCCCTCGGGAAGCGAGACTACAGCTCCCGTGGGAAGTGCCATTCCCTCCCTAGTGTCATTGCAAACCACGACCGATGAGTTTGTTCTATTGGGGGTCATGACACCGGAGCAGAAGGATAGCCTGGTAAAGGCGATCAAACTTCATACGACGTCCGAGCAGATAACGGAGCAGAACGAAACCTCCAAAAAGGATCGTCCAGATCTGCCATTCAGTTTCAAGGGTGCCACGGCCTCGACCTTGGTTGTGAGTCCAGTTGTCGGCCCTGAGGATTTCGCCCTCGACATCAACATCAAGTCTGAGAACAGGAGCGGCTCCAAAGCAGTCACCACCAGTGTAACGATTTGGGACAAACAGACCGTCGTGATGGGCCGTCTCATGCCAGACGCGGAAGTCGAAGCTCGGCCCCAGTTGAGCGAAGTCGTCCTGCTGTCATTCGAATCCGTGAAGTGATGTCGCCCCCGACAAGCCAGACTGGGACGCGAAGATACTCCATCCGAGTCGGCGGATACTCAGTCAATCCGGCGTTGCCTGCATGGGGCAGACCTGCTTCGATTTTACAAAGCACCGCTCTGAATGCCCCCCTTCACCGATCACCCCCTCCACCTCACCCGCCGCGCCCTCTTTGGGAAATCGGCCATGGGCTTGGGCGCGATGGCTCTGGGATCTCTGTTCACACGGGATGGATTGGCCCTGCCGCCGGACAAGCTGGCTCCGGCGTTGCCGCACTTTGCGCCGAAGGCAAAACGGATTATCTATCTGCTGCAGAATGGGGCTCCGTCTCATGTGGACCTCTTTGACTACAAGCCCAAGCTGAGGGAGTGGCACGGCAGACAGATTCCCGATGAGGTGGCGGGCGGAAAACGGTTCAGCACCATGACGGGCGGTCAGACGGACCGTCCCGTGTTAGGAGAGATCACCCAGTTCAGCCAGCATGGCCAGAGCGGGGCCTGGGTGAGTGATTTCCTCCCCCACACCGCCGGCATTGCAGATGACCTGTGCTTCATCAAGTCCATGCACACGGAGCCGGTGAATCACGCCCCGGCCATCACTTACTTTCTCACCGGCGGCGAGCAGGCCGGACGCCCCAGCATGGGCGCGTGGTTAAGCTACGGCCTGGGCAGTGATTCCAATGACCTCCCTTCCTTCGTGGTCATGACCTCCCGCGATAAGGAAGCATCCTGCGGGCAGATCTTCTATGACTTCTATTGGGGCAGTGGCTTCCTCCCTTCCAAGTATCAGGGGGTCAAGTTCCGTGGCAGCGGTGATCCGGTGCTCTATCTCAGCAACCCCGACGGCATGAGCCGCAGCGTGCGGCGCGGTGTCCTGGATGACTTGGCGCGACTCAATGAAATCAAACTCCGGGAACAAGGCGATCCGGAGATCGCCACCCGCATTTCCCAGTATGAGATGGCATACCGCATGCAAGCCAGCGTGCCGGAGCTCACTGATTTCAGCAAGGAGCCACAGCACATCCTGGAGATGTACGGTCCCGATGTGCACCGCCAGGGCAGCTATGCCTACAACTGCCTGATGGCCCGTCGGCTTGCGGAGCGCGGCGTACGCTTCACCCAGATCATGCATGCCGGCTGGGACCAGCACCGCAATCTAAACAGCCAGCTCAAGATCCAATGCCAGGATACCGATGCGCCGTCCGCCGCACTGGTCAAAGATCTCAAGCAGCGCGGCCTCCTCGATGACACGCTCGTGATCTGGGGTGGCGAGTTTGGTAGAACACCCTTTCTACAAGGCAAGATCGCCGACACCAAGCAATGGGGCCGGGATCATCATCCTTATGCCTTCACCCTCTGGATGGCGGGCGGTGGGATCAAACCGGGCATCAGCCACGGAGCTAGCGATGAGTTCGGATTCAACGCGGTGGAGGACAAGGTGCATGTGCACGACTTCCAGGCCACCCTCATGCATCTCATGGGGATTGATCACGAGCGCTTCACCTTCCGGTTCCAAGGTCGGCAATTCCGGCTCACGGATGTGCACGGGCACGTGGTGAAGCAGGTGATTGGTGCTTAGTGCTTGGCCCTTGGCGTGGATTGGAGAAAAGAAGTCTCCGTTTTGGCGTGGCACAAGGAACCGTCTCGGTTCTTGTTTCCGCATCCCCCAGCACAACCGCCATCCAAGAGCCGGGACGGCTCTTCTACAGTGCTTCGTGCGTTATGTGAGACCAAATCCGACACCCGACACCAACTGATGCCGATTGCCAATCGGCGGCACAGCAGATTGCCAAGCTGCGCTACCAGTTGTCAGAAGGATCCGAGCTCACCCCTGGTGCCTCGGCTTACGGCTCGCCACTTTGCCCGGCTTCGATTTCTCGGTGGGTTTGGTGGAATCTGCGGGGCTTGAAGGCTTGGAAGACGAACGTCCTGGTTTGCCCTTGGATTTCTCGTTGGGCTTTGCCGAAGGCTCTGGTTTGGTCTTATCCTTCCTGACGAACTGTGGTGGCGGCTGAGGTTTGGCCACGGGAACCACCTCAGGACGGAACGTCGGCTTTGGCACTTCCTGGTTCGTTCCCTTGCCTTTCGCCTTCTTGCCGAACTTGGGCTTCCCTTGAGGGGCCTGCTGTTGCGGCTCAGAGCGCTGTGGAGTCGGGCCTTCTTTCCTTTTCACCGGCCTTTTCTCGCTCACCTTCCCTTCAGGCTTGATGATCTCCCAGTCACGGTCTTTTTCCCGACGACGTCCCTTGTTCGGCTGTGACCCCGAATTGGACTTGGTATTGAAGCCGGGTTTGGCATCCTGCCGTTGCTGCCAGAATGGCTTGGCAGACTCTTCTTTGCTTTTCTCTTGGCCTGCTTCAGGAGCAATTTCCCTTGGCCCACCTTGGCGTTTATTTTTGTCCCATGCGGGCTTGCCTTTGCCGCGGTCACCAAAGTCCTGCCTGTCGCCAAACTTGGGACCAGGACGGAACCGGCCGCCGCGGTCCGGCTGCCAGTCACGCACAGGTTCTTGTTCTCTTGCGCCTTCGGGCCGCTCGGACACCATGCGGAAGTCCACCTGTTTCTTGAAGTCATCCACCCGGTAGACCTGCACAGGCAGCTTGTCCCCCAGACGGATGATCCTGCCACTGTGACGCCCCACGAGGCGTGCCCGGACGGGATCAAACGTGAAGAAGTCATCCGGAACAGAGGACAGGTGCACCATGCCACTCAGGCCCAGGTCACTCACGTCCACAAAGAACCCAAAGTTCCTCACATCCGTCACCAGACCTGGGTAAGTCACGAGTTTGCCAGACTTGATCTGCGCCTTCAGGTAGGCGTAGAGTTTCACATCCTTGCTGTCGCGCTCCGCATCCGAAGAATTGCGTTCCGTGGCGGTGATGTGGTCCGCGATCTCCTGGATACGAGAGGCCGGGATGGCCTGATTCTCAAACAGCACCCGGTGCACCACCAGATCCGCATAGCGGCGGATGGGCGAGGTGAAGTGGGTGTACTTGGCCTTGTTGAGGCCATAGTGCCCCAGCGGTTCCATGGCATAACGCGCCCTCATCATGGAGCGCAGGAACCCGATCTTGAGCGCCGCGCCAATCGGCAGGGTGCCCAGCAGTTCCAGGAGCTTTTGCACCTCGGAGCGCTTGGTCAGATTGCCGCACTCCACCTTGTGAGCCAGCACATCCTCACGGTAGTCCTTGAGCTTTTTCTCCTTGGGTGACTCGTGCACACGGTACACCGCAGGGCGGTTCAAGTGCATGAGACGGGAGGCTACCGCTTCATTCGCGAGGAGCATATACTCCTCGATGAGCTGGTGGGAGACGTCGTTGTCGATCTTCTCAATGCGGATCACCTTGCCATGCTCATCCAGCCGGATCTTTGACTCGGGAAAATCCATGTCCAGCGAGCCTGCCTTGAACCGGGCCCGACGGATGGCCTGGGCCATTCCATGGGCATCCAGGATCATGCGCTCGATGGCGTCATCCTTCCGGGCCCCGTTCTCGATCACCGCCAGAGCTTCCCGGTAGGTGAAGCGTCGCTTGGAGTGAATGACGGCGGGATAGAACTTTGTCTCCAGCACCCGGCCATCGGGATTGAGCAGGAATTCAACACACTTCGTCAGGCGGTCCAGACCGGGCTTCAGTGAGCACAGCTCATTGCTGAGCGCCTCAGGCAGCATGGGGATGACACGGTCCACCAGATAGGTGGAGTTGCCCCGTTTCCGGGCCTCTTTATCCAAGTCGCCGCCTGGCTTCACATAGTGGGACACATCGGCGATGTGCACCCACAACCGCCAGCGGTCCTTGCCCTCGCGCTTCAGACAGATGGCATCATCGAAATCCTTGGCGTCATCCGGGTCAATCGTCACCACCAAGTGTTCCCGGCAGTCCACCCGACCTGCCACTTCATCAGGCGAGGGTTGGTTGTCCGGTCGGGACTTGGCTATGGTATTGGCCTCGTCCAGCACCTCTTTGGGGAAGCGCAGAGGCAGGTCGTAGTGGCGCAGCACGGAGAGCATGTCCACGCCCTCGTCATCCGGCGGACCCAGAACTTCCACGATCTCGCCTTCAGGATTGGTGTGGCGGGACTCCCACTGCACCATCTCCACTACCACCTTGTCGCCCACGTTGGGACGACGTCCCACATCCTTGGGCGGCGGCACAAAGATATC
Source organism: Verrucomicrobium sp. BvORR034 (assembly GCF_000739635.1). Classification (GTDB taxonomy): domain Bacteria; phylum Verrucomicrobiota; class Verrucomicrobiia; order Verrucomicrobiales; family Verrucomicrobiaceae; genus Verrucomicrobium. The sequence goes on from NZ_BATQ01000133.1 coordinate 90,472, forward strand.
TCGCGGCAGGCGCGGGTCATCTGGCACCACGTAGAGGAATTGCTTCCCCTTCTGCAGCGTGCCCACGAGGGTGGACCGCTTGCGTTCCAAAATTCGGATCACCGTGCCGGTCGTTTCCTCAGGTCGGACCTTACTGTAGCCTTGCGGCTTCACCTCCCGACGCACCAACACCCGGTCGCCATGCATGGCGGTACCGGTGGCACTCTCTGGGATCACGATTTCATGCACCCCAGCTGCCGAGGGCAGCAGGAAGCCCTTGCCACTGCGGGTGATCTGGATGACTCCCGCCACCAGATCCGCTTCATCCGCGAGGATGTAGCGGTTGCCCTTGGTACGGACTACGCGTCCCTGGGTTTCCAGTTCCTGCAAGAAGGCCTGCAGCTCCTGTTGACGATTGGGAGCCCAATCGAGGGCGGCCAACAGGCCGGGTACATTAGCGGGCACATACTCGGACCTTCCGAGCAATTCGAGAATATCACTTTCCATAACTAACTATCGCACAATTCCGGATCATTGGCCGGAGGGTATCTGGAGCACATCATGGGCTCCGTCTGATGATGGAGAATACGCTCCCCGTCCGTAATCGTCCAACATTTTTGCGTTTTATCTGCATCGCACCATGAATCCCACGCCCCTCACCCGCTGCCTCGCTCCCCTGCTGGTGCTCCTCTGTACCTCCCTGCTCCACGCAGGTCCCGCGCTCTCCGATCAGGAACAGAAACTGGGGTTCGAGCCCCTGTCTGATGGCAAGACCTTCCACGGCTGGGATCAAAAAGGAAACTGGGCGATCGAGGAGGATGGCACTTTCTACCGGAAAGCCAAAGGCGGCGACCTGACCCATACCGCCAGCACGGTGCCAGATGACTTTGAACTCCGGTTTGAGTGGAAGGTCTCCAAAGGCTGCAACAGCGGCGTGTACTACCGCCCAGGCCAGTATGAGTACCAGGTGCTGGACAACGCGAACAGCCCCTATGGCGAGAATCCCCGGCAGAGTGCCGCATCGCTGTTCTTCTGCATGGCTCCGAACAAGGACGCCACCCGTCCCCTTGGTGAATGGAATGAGGGGCGGATCCTTTGCCAGGGCACCGTCATTCAGCATTGGTTGAACGGTGAACTCGTGCTGGACTTCGACTACACCGACCCCAAGTGGGCCCCGCAGGTTGAGCTGCTCCGGATTCGCGGAGCCAACCTGGGCGCGCGGGGTGGAAGGATCAGGCTTCAGGACCATGGGGCCGACGTGTGGTTCCGCAATCTCAGGCTGCGGACCGTGTCCAAAGATGAAAAGCTCACACGGATCGACTTCCAGCCCATGGCCATCCCGGCGGGGGCGCTGCAGAAGGAAAACGAGCGTGTACAGCAGATGCTGAAGAAAGCTCCGGCAAAACCCGCCCCCCCGCCGCTACGGGTGCAGTGAAATCGGCGGGGCCAGTGAATATCATCTTCGACACGGACATGCACACGGATTGCGATGACGCCGGAGCATTGGGCGTGCTACACGCGCTGGCGGACAACGGGGAGTGCGAGATTCTCGCCATGATGTGCAGCACGCTGGACCCTTGGGCGGTCCCCACCATCGACGCCATCAACACTTACTATGGTCGTCCCGACGTGCCCATCGGCACCGTGAAGGGCCAGGGCGTGCTGCGAAAATCTGTGTACACCCGTGGGGTGGCGGAGCGCTTTCCGCATGACTTGAAGTCAACCGCCTCAGCGCCTGACGCCCTGCAACTGTACCGCCAGACACTTGAGGCGCAGCCCGACCAGTCCGTGGTGCTGGTGACCGTAGGCTATCTGACCAATGTCGCCAACCTGCTCAAAGCCCCCGCCCAAGACGGAAAGCCCAGCGGCCTCGACCTCGTGAAGCAAAAAGTCCGCACTTGGGTGTGCATGGGAGGTAATTTCATCGGCACACCCGCCCGAGATGACCTGAAGCTCGGCAATGTGAACTTTACCTATGACGCCCCCGCCACCTTGTACGCGATCCAGAACTGGCCCGGGGATCTGGTCTTTGCCGGCCGGGAAGTCTGCTCCGTACCGAGCGGCGTGGCCGTGGGTGAATGCCTTCGCAACGTGCCGGCAGATCACCCCGTGCGGGTTGCCTACGAGCTCTACTTCAGCGGCAAGCTGAAGAACCGCCACGTGGCAGATCTCGCGAGCGTGCTCTACGCCGTGCGCGGCCGGGGAGAGTTCTGGGACCTCCAAGACCAGGGCCACATGGCCCTGAAGCCCGACATGACCTTCACCTGGGAAGCCCAACCCGACAGCCGCCAGGCCTATCTCCTCAAGAAGAAAAACAAAGACGGCGTGCTGAGCGATCGCGCCGTGGAGGCAGCGCTGGAGAAGTTGTTACTGCAGGCGCCAAAGGCAAAATGAGAATGAGTTTAACCACAGAGGCACAGAGAACACAGAGGAATGACTTTTTAGACAGGATTGACAAGATTTCAGGGAGATTAACAAGATGGATTCATGATCAAAGATAACTCACCCTTGAAGTTTGAATTTTGTAATTTGAAGTTTGTTTCCCTCTGTGTTCTCCGCGCCTCTTTGGTTAATTGAAACTACGCCATCAATCCCGCCGCCCTCAACACCGTCTCCTGCACGATCAAATCGTGCTCCGCCGTGAACTCCCATTTCACCTCACCGCGGATGGCTTTGGCGAACTCCACCCAGTCCGCCAGATAGCGGGGGGCTTTCTCAAACTTCACTTCCTGGCGGCCTTTCTTATAGGGGCCGCGTGGCCGGTCGAGGGTGAGGATCATGCCGGCTGGTTCCAAGGGGCGGATCTCGACTGTGCCGTACTCCCCGCAGACCACAAACTGCCGCCGGGAACCGCCGTCCACCTCCACCATGCTGCTGCGCAGGCTCACGGTAGCTTCCTTGTACTCCAGCACTGCCAGCATGTTGTCGGGCCAGTTGTCCGCGCGGGTTCTGCGCACATGTGGCATCACGGCCTCAGGCTTGCCCAGCACGCGCACCACGGAATCAATGAGATGACAGCCCAGCTCAAACATGGAGCCGCCCTTGTACTGCACCAGCCCCTGACGCTCCCCATCGCTGAGGAGCTTGCTCATCTCGGCATGGATGGCGAAGACCCGCCCGAGCCATCCTTCCCGCACGGCCTGGATCATCAGTTGAAACGCCGGATTGTACCGGAACATGTAGCCCATCTTCACGAGCTTCTTGTGCTGGGTGGCTGTTTCCAGGATGCGCTGAAACTGCGGGAGGGATTCGCCAGCAGGCTTGTCCAGATGCAGGTGCAGCCCCGCCTTCACCACCTTCACGGCGGCATCCAGCAACCCGGCCACATCCGTCTCCACCGCCACCACCTGCAGGCCGGGGGTGTTAAAGAGTTGCTCCTCCGTAAGCCAGGGGAGCCCGGCATAGTCCGGGTGGTCTTTGACCTTGAGCCGTTGGGCTTCATCCGGCTCCACCACCCCCACCACTTCGAAGTCAGCACAGGAGCGCACCGCTGCCAACTGCCCTCCGGCATGGGCATGCTTGGTGCCGATCTGGCCCATCTTGATGCGGCCCGCCCCGGCAGCCGCCCGAACGGAACTCGCCCCCAATCCCATCGCCAGCCCTGCCCCCATCATCACCTGGTGAAAGGACCGCCGTGACAGGGCAGTTTTCTCTGAACCCAACACCATCGTGCTGGTTGACTCCAAGTTCCCGTTCTCTTTCATCATCAGATACATGAAACTCTCCCCAGTCCCCATTCTTGCGTCGATCCTCCTTGCCAGCGCCATCGCAGCCCCCCTTCACGCCCAGAAGGCCGCCCCGGGCGTGACGCTGGAGAAGAACATCACCTACCTTGAACCCGACCGGAAGGAGAAGGCCGATCTCTACCAGCCCGCCACCCCACCCCCATCCGGCACGCTTTATCCCGCGGTGGTCCTCATCCACGGCGGCGGCTGGACGGGCGGCGTGAAGAACGCAGCCCGGGAGGAAAACATTGGCAACACCCTGGCCACCCATGGCTACGTGGCGCTGAGCATCGACTACAAGCTCCACGATCCCAAGAGCCCGCCGGATCAGATCTGCTGGCCGCAGAACCTGCACGACTGCAAGACTGCCGTCCGCTGGCTGCGCAAGAACGCCGAACGCCTCCACATTGATCCCAAGCGCATCGGGGCCATCGGCGGATCTGCGGGCGGTCACCTCACCTCCATGCTGGCGGTGACCCAGGCCAAGGACGGGCTCGATCCCAAAGGGCCATATGGCGAGTTCCCCTGCGACATCAAATGCGCAGTAGATCTGTACGGGCCCATTGAATTCATGTCCTGGAAAGACGTCGCCGCCCTGCGCAAGTCCCGCACCCAGGCCCCGGAGCTGTATAAGCAGTTCTCCGTGACCACCTATCTGGACAAGAACGATCCGCCCTTCCTCATCATGCATGGCACGGCCGATACCACGGTGGATGTAGAACAGTCCCGCCTCTTCGCCCGGGCGCTGGAGAAGGTCGGCGTGGAGCACCAGATCGAGATCATCGAAGGCGCACCGCACACCTTCCACCTCCAGCCCAAGCAGAAGGACCTCCGCCCCATCGTGCTCGCCTTTTTTGACAAGCATCTGAAGGGGAAATAGCCCGCCAGCCCCCCGTGGCGGACATCTGTCCACCGGTTGCACTTCGTATCCCCCTGTGGCAGTGTCCGCCTCCCGTGTCCCAGTCCTCGCCCTCCTCCTCCTCCGGTTCACCCCCCCAACAGTTTGAAACCGCCGCCATCCATGTTGGCCACGACTGGCGGGATCAAACGGGCGCGGTCATCCCACCGGTGTACCTCACCAGCACGTTCGAGTACGGCAACGAGGGCGGCTTCGACTACACCCGCTCCGGCAATCCGAACTTCCGGAACCTGCAGCAGACCCTCGCCGCGCTGGAAGGCTGCCGCCACGCCTGCGTTTTCGCCAGCGGCGTGTCCGCCATCACCGCCGTCGTCTCCACGCTGAAGTCCGGCGACGTCGTCGTGCTGGAGGAGAACGTCTATGGCTGCACCTACCGGCTCTTCGCCCGGGTGTTTGAGAAGTTTGGCGTGAAGCCCTGCTACTTCGACCTGAGCGATCCGGCCAACTACAGCAAGATCACCGAGCTCAAGCCGGCGCTGGTGTGGATCGAGTCCCCCACCAATCCCATGCTCAAGGTGCTGGACATCGCCGCCATCAGCGAGGTGGCCAAAGGCGTGAACACCCCGGTGCTGGTGGACAACACCTTTGCCTCCAGCTACGTGCAGCAGCCCATCGCCCTGGGGGCCACGCTCTCCCTGCTGAGCACCACCAAGTACTCCAACGGCCACTCGGACGCCCTCGGCGGCGCCGTCTGCACCGACAGCGATGAGTGGCAGGACAAGATGATCTTTGCCCAAAAGGCTCTGGGCCTGCAGCCATCCCCGTTCGACGCCTGGCTCACCTCCCGCGGCCTCAAGACAGAAGCCATCCGCATGGAGCGGCACAACTCCAACGCGCTCACCTTTGCAGAACGGCTGGAACAGCGCCCCGGCATCCGCTGGGTGCGCTATCCCTTCCTCCCCTCTCACCCCCAGTACGAGCTGGCCAAGAAGCAAATGCGCGGGGGCAGCGGCATCATCACCGCCGATCTGGGGCTGAACCTGGAGGAGACCATGACCTTCATGCAGCGCTCGCGTTATTTCACCAAAGCGGAAAGCCTGGGCGGCATCGAGAGCCTCATCTGCCACCCCGCCAGCATGACGCACGCCAGCATCCCCCGTGAGGTCCGCGAGTCCGTGGGCATTACCGACGGCGTCGTGCGTTTCTCTGTGGGCATCGAGCATATCGAGGACCTCTGGGCCGATGTCGAGCAGGCGCTGGGGTAAGCTCTCCCCACCGCCCCGACATTCCTCATTCAGCATTCCTAATTCAGCATTTTTCAACGTGCGCAACCTTCTGACCGATCCCCTCTGCAAACCCGAAGACCTCGGCTCGCCCATTCCGCCCACGCCGTACGGCATCTCGGTTTGCCTGCCGCTCTGGTCGCATGTGATCGGGTATGAGGAGAAGGATCCGGCCGTGGTGGGCCAGTTCCGCAGCGGGTATCCCCGCTTCTTTGTGCCGCCCGCCATCGCAGCGCTGTTTGAGCAGGTCGAGAAGCAACACGCCCGGCCGGGCGAGCGGGTCCTGGTCTTCCCACGTATGGTGCATGCGGAGCGCTGCGCCAGCTACCTGCGCCGCCACCGCGTGGATGCCGCACGGACCCTGGAGTATGGGCCAGAAGCCCTTGGGGTGACCTTTTTCCCAGGAGCCGCCTACGATGTGGCCCGCCATTTCTGGCGTTTCGCCGGGGAGGTCGTGAGCATCCGTCAGGCGGAGTTCGCCACCGGGGCAGGTTGCCAGCAATACACCGTTGAGCAGGGGGCCCGGGCTAACCAGGCCATCAAAGAGCGCCTGGCTGACATCACGGGGCAGCGTCCGGAGGACGTGTTCCTCTTCCCCTCCGGCATGGCCGCGAACTATGCCGTGCATCGCATGCTCACCACCCTGCTGCCGGAACGTCGCACCGTGCAGCTCGACTTTCCCTATGTGGATGTGCTAAAGCTTCAGGAGAAGTTCGGTACCGGGGCGCACTTTCTGCCATTCACTGAGGAGGCGGACTACGAAAAGCTTCGCGACATCATCAAGGCCGAACCTCTGGCGGGCATCTTTGCCGAGGTCCCCAGCAACCCGCAGCTCAAGACCGTGGACCTGCGCCGCGTGAGTGAGATGCTGTTCCTCGAGGAGAAGGACGTGCCCATCGTGGTGGATGACACCGTCGCCACCAACGTCAATGTGGACGTCTTCCTCATCGCTGACGTGGTCACCACCAGTCTCACCAAGGCCTTCTCCGGCGTGGGCGACGTGCTGGCGGGATCCGTCATCCTCAACAGCGACTCCCCTTTCCACGACGAGTTTGCCGAGTTTCTGCAAAAGCACGCCGATCACGAGCTCTGGCGCGGCGATGCCGTAGTGCTGGAGGAGAACTCCCGCGACTACGTGGACCGCGTGAAGACCGTGAGCCGCAACGGCGTCGCTCTCTTCGAATACCTTTCTGAGCATCCTGCAGTCGCCAAGGTGTATCACAGCCTGGTGGATGAAAGCGGCATTTACGATCACCTGCAGCGTGAAGATGGCGGCCATGGCTGCCTCCTTTCCTTTGTCCTCAAGGATCCCTCGAAGGCACCCGCCGTGTATGACGCCATGGAGTTCTGCAAAGGCCCCAGCCTCGGCACCAACTACACCCTGGTATGCCCCTACACCCTGCTGGCTCACTATGATGAGCTGGACTGGGCAGAAGCCTGCGGCGTGGACCGCTCCCTCATCCGCGTCTCCGTGGGTCTTGAGCCTGCTGAGGTGATCATTGACCGGATGAAGCAAGCGCTGGCGAAAGCTGAGTGAGCCAAGGAAGGGAGTGAGTGAATGTGGAATAAACCACAGAGTCACAGAGGGCACAGAGACTGATTTTTTAGACCAACTTAACGGAATTTACAGAATTGCGTTTTGACTGAGGGACTGTGTGATTTTCACTTGGGATCCTGATTTGATGCCGACGTAAGCAATGCAGTTGCCAAAGGGACAAAGAGCCCAGGCAACTCGTCCCGGAGGGACGGCGGAATGTAGCCGGTGGTGACAACCACCGGACATTGCATTCGCTACCAATGCGTCCCGGATGGGACGCCGGATCATGCGCCGCATCTGTTGGGCCCGATCAACGACTCGACGCCTCGCTGTCCGCCGTCCCATCCGGGACGGAATAATCTAATGCCCTGTCGTCCGGTGGTTCCCGGCCTGATTACAGGCCTTCACCACCGGCCACACTCCAGAGTCCCTCCGGGACTCGCATCTCGCGTGAAGGGCTCAACCCCATCTTGAACACCGCTGCTCCAAAACCCCAATTCTGTTAATTTTGTTCATTCTATCCAATCCTAATCGTCCAATGAGGCTGCGCTGAATTTTATCCCAGCCATCTCCTAAATCTGGCACGGACGCTGCTTTCGAGGGGCGTCTAATCATGCTTTTGCGAAACACTTTTACTTGTGCCCTGATCGTACTGGGCCTGGCCTCTTTGCTGAGGTCCAGCGCACTCGCGGCAGACGGTCCCGCCCCCTCTGAGGCCACGGTGCGAGCCGCGGTGGTGGAGGCACTCACGAAACAAGAAAGCGCCGAGCAAGTGGCGGCGCTCCGCAAGATCCCAGTCGATGCGGGTCCGATCGCGGCAGAGCTCCTCACGCTCTGGAAAGAAGGCGGCATCTATCTTCACGAGGACGACGAGGGTAAGATCACCCCGGTGACCCTGACCGGTGAGAAAGATGCCGATGGCAAACAAGCTGCCTTGCTGTTGCTCGACAAGTCCCCATTCAAAGACGGTGAGGGCAAACCCATCTTGATTGATCCGGCCGAGGTCAGCGGTGCAGAGACGGACTCCAACATCCGTCGTGCGATGAAGGATCTCACGGACATGGCGGCCCTCTCCAACCCCGATCTCAAGATCCGCCTTCGTGCCGTCAGCGATGTGGGTCTTGAGTTGAATCAGGAAAAACTGCCTGCTCTTCTCGAACGTCAAAAAGTGGAGACTCACCCAGAAGTGAAGAAGGCGCTTGAGCAATCCATCGCCCTCACACAATTGAAATCACCCGATGATGCCGAACGCATCAAGGCCTGCACCACCTTGGGCAACATCGGCTCCATCCCCAGCCAGGACGCGCTGAAGACTCTCGCAGCCGAAGCCACGAAGGAAGGAAAGAAAGAGGTGGCCGCAGCAGCCACTGCCGCCTTGGAGAAGATCGCCTCACACGTAAAGGTCGTGAACACCGCAGGCACCATGTTCCGCGGACTTTCGACGGGTTCCATTCTGCTCGTAGTTGCCATTGGGCTGGCCATCACCTTCGGCCTCATGGGGGTGATCAACATGGCCCACGGTGAACTGCTCGTTGTCGGTGCCTACACGACTTATGTGGTGCAGTGCATCTTCGGTGCCGGGCTCACGCTCGCGCCATTCAGCCAGAGTTCGCTGACGTTCACCATTCCCGGCATGCATGCCACAGGGGCCACGTTCAGCGTGTATTTCCTCGTCGCGCTTCCTTGCAGCTTCCTCATGGCCGCCCTTGTTGGCATCGCCCTTGAGCGCGGCATCATCCGCTTCCTCTACAAGCGCCCGCTGGAGTCCCTGCTCGCCACTTGGGGCGTCTCCATCGTCATGCAGCAATTGCTGCGCCTCGTCTTCGGACCGCAGAACGTGGCCCTGGAAAGCCCTGCGTGGCTCTCTGGCAGCTGGGTGGTGAATGATATCGCCTTCAACTGGAACCGTCTCTTTGTGATTGGCTTCGCGGTCATCATCATCGTGCTCACGTGGGCCGTGTTGAACAAGACACCGCTGGGCCTCCTTATCCGCTCCGTGATGCAAAACCGCGATATGGCAGCCTGCATGGGTGTGCGCACCGAGCGTGTGAACATGCTCACCTTCGGCTTCGGCAGCGGCCTCGCCGGCTTGGCAGGCGCGTTCATCTCCCAGATCGACAACGTGGGTCCGTACACCGGTCAGAACTACATCGTGGACTCCTTTATGACCGTGGTTGTGGGCGGCGTCGGCAACATGATCGGCACCGTCATCAGCGCCCTTGGTATCGGGGTTGTTGACCAGTCTCTCCAGCAGATCCTCGGCAACCCGGTGCTCGGGAAGATCCTCGTGCTGGGCACCATCATCCTCTTCCTGCAGTGGAGACCGCAGGGCATTTTCGTCACCCGCAGCCGCAGCCTCGAATCCTGATGAACCGCCCCTTCCAACGCCGCGAAAGCATCATCTTCTTTGCTTTCGCCCTCCTCCTTGTCGTCATCCTGCCGCTGGCCAGTTCCATCGGTTGGATCAGCCCCTTCAAGCTCAACACGTGGGGCAAGTACCTCTCCTACGCCATCCTGGCCATCGCTGTGGATCTGCTGTGGGGATACACCGGATTGCTAAGTCTGGGACAGGCCCTCTTCTTCTCTCTGGGGGGCTACATGATGGGCATGTACCTCATGCTCATGATCGGCAAGCTGGGCCAGTACAAAAGCAATCTACCAGACTTCCTGGTGTTCCTCGGGCACTCTGAATTGCCCGCCATCTGGAAGCCCTTCTACTCCTTCCCGTTCGCGCTGCTCATGGTGGTGCTGATTCCGGGCATCCTTGCCTTTATTTTCGGATACCTTGCATTCCGCTCGCGGATCAAAGGAGTTTACTTCTCGATCCTCACCCAGGCACTGACCTACGGCGCAGCGCTGATGTTCTTCCGCAATGACCTGAACATGGGCGGCAACAACGGCTTCACCGACTTCCGCTTCATCTTGGGGGCCGACATCCGGAGCGACGGCACCAAGCGAACCTTGTTCATCGTCACTGCCATCGTCCTGTTGGGCGTGTATGCCGGTTGTCGCTGGCTCACCACTACCAAGTTCGGACTCATTCAACGGGCCGTGCGTGACAGCGAGAACCGCGTGCTTTTCTCCGGTTACGCTGCGGCGAACTACAAGCTCTTCGTGTTCGTGCTGTGCGCCATCATCGCCTCGATTGGTGGTTCCCTCTTCGTGACGCAAGTGGGGATCATCAACCCCAGTGAGATGACCACGCAAAAGTCTCTTGAGGCCGTGGTCTGGGTAGCGGTCGGCGGACGAGGCACCTTGATCGGTCCCGTCCTCGGTGCCATCGGGGTGAACTCCCTGCAGAGCTGGGCCACCCGTGCGATGCCAGACTACTGGCTGCTCTTCCTGGGTGCGGGCTTCACCTTGGCGGTGCTTTTCATGCCCAAAGGGCTGGTCGGTCTGCCTCTCCAGCTGCGCAATGCCTTCGTGAAGTACAAGTCCCGCTCGACTGCCGAACAAGACGCAACGCCGATTCCAGCCGCCGCCGTCACGATCAAGCCCACTCCCAGCCCCTCCTCCTCACCCAGCGCTGAATGAGCCAGAAACCTTTCCTCCTCGCCGCCGAAGGCCTGAACAAGAGCTTCTCTGGATTCAAGGCCATCACCGACCTCTCTTTCTACCTGGATGAAGGGGAGCTGCGCACCGTCATCGGCCCCAACGGCGCCGGCAAGACCACCTTCTTGGACCTAATCACCGGCCGCACCAAGCCGGACACTGGCACCCTGCAGTTCGAGGGATCACACGACCTGCTGCACAAGAACGAGTACGAGATCTACAGACTCGGCATCGGGCGTAAGTTCCAGACTCCCACGGTGTACACGGACCACACGGTCTTTGAAAACCTGCTGCTGAGCCTCGGCGGATCCCGTAGCGTGTGGAAGAGCCTCTTCTACCGGCTGAAGTCCGAGGACAAGGACCGCATTGAGAGCATTCTCAAGACGATCAACCTCACCGACCGCGCCCACTGGAAGGCCGGAGCGCTGGCCCACGGTCAAAAGCAGTGGCTGGAGATTGGCATGCTCCTGGCCCAGAACGCGAAGCTGCTCCTGGTGGATGAGCCCGCCGCAGGCATGACGGACGAGGAAACTCACCGCACCGGTGAACTGCTGCTCTCCCTGGCGGGCAAGCACACCATCGTGGTGATCGAGCACGACATGACCTTCGTCCGCCAGATCTCCAAAGACCGCCGCGTGACCGTGCTTCACCAGGGCTCCGTGCTGTGTGAAGGCTCGGTGGACTTCGTCCAGAGCAACGAGCGCGTGATCGAGGTGTATCTCGGCCGCAAATCGAAAGCCGCCTGATCCTCCTTCCAACCCGAACGACCTCCTCCTCACCTTCATGAACGTTCTCGAAGTCAGCGGTCTTCAAGCCTCCATCGGTGGCAGCCGCATCCTCCGCGGCATCGATCTTACCATCCCGGAGAAGTCCGTCTTCTGCCTCATGGGCCGCAATGGCGTGGGCAAGACCTCCACGTTGAAATCCATCGTGGGCCTGCTGGCCGCGGAAAAGGGCCAGATCAGCCTCACCGGCACGGAGCTCAAGGGCATGCGTCCGGAAGCTCGTGCCCATCTGGGGCTGGCCTATGTGCCACAGGGTCGAGACATCTTCCCCCACATGACCGTGGAGGAGAACCTCCACATCGGCCCTATCGCCCGTGGCAAGAAGCTCAATGGTGAACTGGATCGCATTTACACGCTCTTTCCCATCCTCAAGGAGTTCCTCCCGCGCAAGGGCGGCATGCTCTCCGGCGGTCAACAGCAGCAACTCGCCATTGGCCGCGCCCTGCTCACCAATCCCAAGCTGCTCATTCTCGATGAGCCCACGGAAGGCATCCAGCCCAACATCATCGACCAGATTGGCGATGCCATCAAGATGCTGCGGGCTGAGGGCCAGATGAGCATTCTGCTCGTGGAGCAGTACCTCGATTTCTGCAAGGAACTGGGCGACGTCTTCACCATCCTGGAGCGTGGCACGGTGGCTGCTGCCGGGAAGATGTCGGATCTCAGCGAGGAGATGATCAAGGAGTTTCTCACCGTCTGACCCGGTCCCAGTCGGTCTTGCCTTTTGCGCCGTTCCAGATCAAGCTCCCGTCAGTCCATCTCTCAAACTCCCGCAGACTCCCATCCCTGCCTCGCATGACCTTTCGCGATCTCACCAAGACAACCGTCCCTCTCGCCGCTCTCACCCTCGTCCAAAGCCTCTCCGCCCACCCCGGTCACTATCATCCGGAAGGCGATCAAGTGGATGAGTTTGACGCCGAGTCCTTCTTCAGCGCCGTCGCCCACCCCTTCACTGGGCTGGATCACATGGTGGCCGCTCTCGCCGTCGGCTTCCTGGCTTATGCCATGGGTCGGCGCATGGGCCTGGCTCTTGCGGCCAGCTTCCTCGGCATGCTGGCGATCGGCTCTGCCGTGGGCCGTGCCGGACTTGGCGTCCCTTTTCTTGAGCAGGGTCTTGCGCTTTCCGTGCTGGGCCTTGGCGTGATGTTGATGTTGTACAAGAACTCCAGCCAGGCTCTCCGTCTCGGCATCGTGGCCGCCATCGGATTCTGGCACGGAAACGCGCACGGCTTGGAAAATGCCGGCGGACTCTTCGCCATGGGCCTGTGGTTGGGCACGGTGCTGGTGGTCAGCCTTGGGGCTCTCATCACCCTGCCTTTCGCCCAGATCACCGCCAGCCCCTGGCGTTATGCAGGTCTCGCCGTGGGCACTGCTGGCTGCGTCTTCTGCGCCACTCACTTCGTCTGATTTCCACCGCCTCCTCATAGACACATGCACCTTTCCCCTCGCGAACAGGAGAAGCTCTTGGTGGTGGTGGCGGCCGATGTGGCCCGCCGTCGCCGCGACCGTGGCGTGAAGCTCAATCACCCGGAGACTATCGCCCTCATCACAGCGGAGATCTTTGAAGGCGCCCGCGACGGCAGATCCGTGGCCGAGCTCATGAGCTATGGCACCACCATCGTGAAACGGGACGAAGTCATGGAAGGGGTCGCGGAAATGATCCACGACATCCAGGTGGAAGCCACCTTCCCAGACGGCACCAAGCTCGTCACCGTCCACCACCCCATCCGCTAGCCGGCCCTGCTCTACATCCCAATGATTCCCGGAGAAATCATCCATCCCGAAGGTGCTGGTGACCTGGAGGCCAATGTCGGCCTGGCCACGGTGACCGTGGTTGTTTCCAATACCGGTGACCGCCCCATTCAAGTGGGCAGTCACTTTCACTTCTTTGAGGTGAACACCTCCCTCCACTTCGATCGCCCAGCATCCCTCGGCTTCCGCCTCAACATCGCGGCGGGTACCGCCGTGCGGTTCGAGCCCGGTGACACCCGTGAAGTGGAGCTGGTCGCCTTCGCCGGCAAACGCGAGGTCTATGGCCTCAACAACCTCGTCAACGGTCCCCTGCCCGCCCCTGCCAACGCATGAAGATCACGCGCAAACAACACGCCAGCATGTTCGGCGCCACCACGGGTGACCAGGTGCGCCTTGCCGATACGGAGCTTTTCGTGCAGGTCGAGCGCGACCTCATTGCTGAAAAAGGCGGCTACGGGAACGAAGTAAAGTTTGGCGGCGGCAAGGTCATCCGCGACGGCATGGCCCAGTCCTCCCTGGCGCTGGATGCCGACAGTCTCGACCTCGTCATCACCAATGCCTTGATCATCGACGCCGTGCAGGGTGTGATCAAAGCGGACATCGGCGTGAAGCACGGCCGCATCGTCGGCATCGGCCACGCGGGCAATCCCCTGCTTCAGGACGGCATCGACATGATCATCGGTGCGGGCACGGAAGTCATCGCCGGGGAAGGCTGCATCATCACGGCTGGCGGCATCGACACCCACATTCACTTCATCTGCCCACAGCAGATTGACCATGCCCTGGCCAGCGGCATCACCACCATGATCGGCGGTGGCACCGGCCCAGCTCACGGCACCTACGCCACCACGTGCACCCCAGGCATCTGGTACATGGAGCGCATGCTGGAAGCAGCCGACGAGTACCCCATGAACCTCGGGTTCTTGGGCAAGGGCAACTGCTCCACCGCCCCTCCCCTGCGGGAGCAAGTTCTGGCTGGCGCCGTGGGTCTGAAACTGCACGAGGACTGGGGCACCACCCCTGCCGCGATCGACACCTGTCTGGGAGTCGCGGACGAACTGGACGTGCAGGTGGCCATCCATACGGACACCCTGAATGAAGCCGGGTTCGTGGAGAGCACGCTCAATGCCTTCAAGGGCCGCACCATTCACACCTTCCACTCGGAAGGCGCTGGCGGTGGCCACGCTCCGGACATCATTCGTGTGTGCGGCGAGGCCAATGTCCTCCCCTCTTCCACCAATCCCACCCGACCTTTCACGGTGAATACGATTGATGAGCACTTGGACATGCTCATGGTCTGCCACCACCTGGATTCCCGCATCCCGGAGGACGTCGCTTTTGCCGAGTCCCGCATCCGGCCTGAGACCATCGCCGCAGAAGATCTGCTGCATGATCTCGGTGCCATCTCCATGATGTCCAGCGACAGCCAGGCCATGGGTCGCCTGGGTGAGGTCATTACCCGCACCTGGCAGACCGCGCACAAAATGAAGACGCAGTTTGGCAAGCTGGACGGCCCCGCCCATGGCGCGGCTGACAACTTCCGGGCCATGCGCTACGTCGCCAAGTACACGATCAACCCCGCCATCGCTCATGGCCTTTCCCATGAGGTAGGTTCCATTGAGGTGGGCAAGCTCGCCGATCTCGTGGTGTGGAAGCCGATGTTCTTCGGCGTGAAGCCTGAGGTGGTGCTGAAGGGCGGCATGATCGCGATGGCAAACATGGGCGATCCCAATGCCTCCATCCCCACGCCGCAGCCCATGTTCTACCGGCCCCAGTTCGCCGCTCACGGACGGGCCAAGTACAAGACGAACATCACCTTCGTCAGCGAGGCCTCCCTCGTCCACGGCAACGTGCAGAAACTCGGCCTGAACAAGATGCTCAGCGCCGTGAAGAATTGCCGCAACATCGGCAAAACGAACATGCTGTGGAACGACGCCCTGCCCAAGATCGAAGTGGATCCCGAGACCTACACCGTCAAGGCGGATGGTCGCGAACTCCGCTGCGAACCCGCCTCCGTTCTCCCCATGGCCCAGCGTTATTTCCTGTTCTAGAGGCATCTCTCCGGTATCCACGCCTGGCGCATTCCAAGCTTTCCTGACCAGTCCAGGCCTCACCGCCTCCTGACTCAGGTCTTGCGGCTTATGTCTCCAAGTCTTGTGTCTTTTCCATGATCCTGATCAAGAACAAAGTCGCCCCCCAATCCATGAGACCCGTTGCCGAACAGGTCCAGCTCGTGGTGGAGCGCGCCATGTTCTTGAAACGACGCTGGCGCATCGAGGCCCCCGACGGCACCGAATTCGGCTTCGATCTGGAAACACGTCTCAACCACGGGTGCGTCATCCATCAGATCGACACTCACGACTATGTCGTCCTGCAGCAGCCCGAACTCATCTACGAAATCGAAACGCCAACACCGGAGTTTGCCGCTCTGGTAGGCTGGAAGGTGGGCAACTTGCATTTCCCCATCCAGGTCTTGTCGGACCGCATTCGCATTCTTCACGACTCCGCCATCACCCAGCTTTTTGAGCGGGAGAAATGGAAGGTCGTGGAAGCGACGGCCATCTTCAACCCCATGCGTGTGGTGCCCCATGCTTCCTGAATGGCTTCCCTGGCTGCTCCAGGTCAATGACTCCCAGTTCCCCAGCGGGGCCTATGCGCACTCCATGGGGCTGGAGGAGCTCACCCAGCGCGACTACATCCGCAAGCCGGAGGATCTGGAAAAGTTCCTGCACGAGCAAATCATTCCCAGCCTCAAAGCCTTTGAGCTGCCCTTTCTGGCCCGAGCCCATGCCGCCGCAGCAACCGAGGACCTCAAGACAGTCCGAGCACTAGACGACGAACTGGAGGCCTGGAAGCTCGCGGCAGAATTGCGGCAGGCGAGTCGGCAACTCGGATCGCGACGCCTCGTCATGGCCCGCAAACTGGAAAACAGCGCACTGCTGGAGCAGTATGCCCAGAGCGACGCCCCCTGCCATCACCTCATCATCTGTGCGTTGGAACTGCGTACCCTGCCTACCGCTGCTGCGGGCTGCGCCTTTGGCCTGCAGACCCTCAGCGGCTATGCCACTGCCTCCATGAAACTCATCCGCATGGGTCAGGAGCGCTGCCAGCTCATCGTACGACATGCCATGGCCACCTTGGCCCCGCATATCGAGTCCGCGATGCGTGTGGAGGACGATTCCCGCATTGGCTGGTTCAATCCGCTCCTGGAGATCTCATCCATGCGCCATGCCCGGGCGCAGGAGCGTCTCTTTATTTCCTAAACCCCATTCCTTTCTCACATGTCTCTTCCTGCCTCCCCATCCCCCACCGCTGCCAGCGACGGGGCCGAATTTGAGTCCAAGCGCCCCATCCGCATTGGCGTGGGTGGCCCCGTGGGCTCAGGCAAAACCATGTGCGTGCTGCGTCTCTGCCAATGGCTCAAGGATGAATACTCCCTGGCGGTCATCACCAATGACATCTACACCCGCGAGGACGCCGAGTTCATGATTCGTCAAAACGTCCTGCCTGCGGATCGCGTCATGGGTGTGGAGACAGGCGGCTGCCCTCACACGGCCATTCGCGATGACACCAGCATGAACATGGCGGCGGTGATCGAGCTGGAAAAACGACATCCCGATCTCCAGTTGATCCTGATTGAGAGCGGCGGGGACAACCTTTCCGCCACCTTCTCTCCGGAACTGGTAGATGCTTACATCTACGTCATTGACGTGGCCGAGGGCGACAAGATCCCGCGCAAAGGTGGCCCGGCCATTCGCACCAGCGACCTGTTGCTCATCAACAAGACCGACCTTGCCCCCTATGTCGGGGCAGATTTAGCGGTGATGGATCGCGATGCCAAGCTGATGCGCGGCAACCGGCCATTCCTCTTTGCCGACCTCAAGTCAGAGAAGGGCAAGGACGATCTCATTGGCTGGTTGAAGCGGGAGTATCTTTTCGTCTAGCGTCCGCCCTCCCTCCCTTGAAAGGCCACCTTCAACTCGCCTGCGCCCTGCGGGACGGCACCATCCCGTATCTTCGGGAGCAGTCCTTCTGTGCACCGATGCATCTGAGCAAACCGCACGTCGATGCGGGCGCGCTCGTGGCCAATCTCGTCAACCCCACCGCGGGCATCTTTGACAACGACGAGATCAACTTGAATTTCACCGTCGATCCGGGAGCCTCCCTGGTCCTCACCACGCCCAGCTCGAGCCGCGTGTACCGCTCCCGCACGGGAGACACCGCCCTGGTCCGCCAGACCATGACCGTGGGTGCCGGGGGCTTCCTTGAGTTTTACCCGGAACCCTTCATCCCGCACGCGGGTGCCCGCTATCGCCAGCACAACGTGATCAAGGTCGCCCCCGGCGGAGAACTGCTCTTCTTCGAGTGGCTCTCCCCAGGACGCGTCGCCCGCGGCGAGGCCTTTGAGTTCGAGGAACTCTGCTGGGATACCGACGTGTGGTCAGGTGACGTCTTGATTGCCCGGGAGCGCTACCGGCTTCGTCCGGACGACTCCAGCCTCAAGTCCCTTCGCCTCCCGTTTGATCTCGCCCACTACCTCGGGTGTTTCGTCATCCTGCCAGAGGGCGTGCCCTTTCCCCTAGCGGAGGTCGAGGCCCTCGGAGGAGATGCGAGCTCCGTCTATCTGGGAGCCGCACCGCTCGCCGGCAACGTGAATGCCTGGACGGTGAAAGCCATCTGCCGGGATTCGCTGGTCGCCCGAAAGCTGCTCAAAGACCTGCGCACCGTGATCTATCAAGCACGCGGAAAGGCCCAACCGACCCTCGGCAGGTATTGAGGGGAGGCTGCCCCCAACGCAGCAAGCCAATCAAAGTCCCAAGCCCAACACCACCTCCTCCACCTGAGCGCGCAGCGCTTTTGGGATTGCGGTGAGAATCACCGCTTTCGCTGGGCCTTGTGAATTACTTGAACCCGTCGTCCCCCCACCGAAGCCCACATCCTCCGCTCCCTTCACCCGGCATTTCCGCCGACACAGGACTCCCCAAAGCGGCGATTCTCGCCGCAATCCCAAAATCCCGACAAGTCGGGATCAGGTGTTGTCAGGCCACAGAAGCTTGATCGTCAGATTGCCCTTCAGCGTCAGGTCCCCATTTGCCCGGCCGAAGCCATTTCCTCGAAGAGGATACTGCTACAAGCCCAACGTTGACGAGCATCGAGCGAGTCTACGTTGGGTATGGGGACGATGAGAGACTACTCCGAAGGAGTTGTGGCGGTCTGGCGCACCTGCGGCTCACAAGGATCCTCGGAGCGATGACCGTTCACAACGGGCGTCGTATTTCACGTCCCATTCCTCCGCTCCCAAACCGATGGGGACCATCGGACTACGCTGGAGGCGATCCCGTGGAGTAGTCCGACGGTCTCCGTCGGCTCAGTCGCTACGGGGACGCGCGTTCAAGGTTCTGAACATCTTCTCTATACCCGTTCCTCTCAGTGCCGAATGCTGCGGATCAAGGACACTTCCTCCACCCTGATCTGTTTCATCCCACCCACTCATGGCGACGTATCTCACCCAACACCATCCGCCATGCAAAAAACCAACACACGCGACATTCCCGATGACGACTGGTCCTCGCCCAAGGGACGGTTCAACGGTTCGAGCAAGTCGCTCTCCATCGCCCTGGGCCGGGATGCTCAATCCACGGACCTGATCAAGCGGCACCCCTTCGACGTGGAGATCTTGCGCATTCCTCCCGGAGCCACTCCCTACCCCTATCACTCGCACAGCGCGCAGTGGGAGTTTTACCACGTCATTTCAGGCGCGGGCACGGTGCGCCATGAGGCAGGGATTGAACCCATTGAAACGGGAGACGCATTCGTCTTCAAGCCAGGGGAACCCCACCAGCTCATCAACAATGGCGACACGGAGCTGCTGATCTACGTGGTGGCGGACAATCCGATCGGCGAATCCTGCCACTATCCAGACAGCAACAAGTGGCTGGTCCGCTCCCCTGAACGCCGCATGGTGCGAGGCGAAGACGACGATTACTATCGGGGCGAGGAGTAACGCGACGGTCTCCAACCGACTCGTTGATCACGCCTCCATCAACTTCAGCCAGGCGGCAGCCGCCTTGCCCAGAGGGCGCTGTTTGGGCCAGAAGGCCACAATGGTCCGCTTGGGAGACGGATCACTGAGGGAGCGATAGACCGGCTTCACGGATCTGTCCTCCTGCAGCGCCATCCTGGGCACAAGGGTGATGCCCATGCCTGACTGGACCAGTGATTGCACGGTCTCCATCTGCGCGCTGCGACAGCTCACCTGAGGGTGAAAGTCCTGACGGTGACAGAAGTGCAAGACTTGATCGCCCAGGCAATGCCCTTCCTTCATGAGAATGAATTTCTCCTCCAGCAAGTCTTCTGGGATGATCTTCTTCTGGTTCACCAGCCGGTGACTGGTCGGGAGCGCCAGCAAGAGTTCCTCATCAAACAACTCCCGCACCTCAAACCGCTCATCCTGCAGGGGCAGGCTGGCAATCGCGATGTCCACCTCACAAGCAGCGGTCAGCTCCCGAAGACGGGCGGTGGTGTCTTCATGCACGACGACCTGCACACCGGGATACTTCGCACTGAAGGCAGCGATGAGCTTCGGCAGCAAATAGGGAGCAATGGTGGGCAGCACGCCCACCGTGATCCGGCCCTGGTCCAGATCGTTGGCAGCCCGGGCTTCCCGGGTGGCGGCATCCATCTCCTCCAAGATTCGAACCGCCCTCGGCAGAAACCGCTCGCCCGCCTGGGTCAGCTTGGCATGCCGGCGCAACCGGTCAAAAAGCCGCTCCCCCAGTTCATCCTCCAGCTTCTGAATCTGCTGGCTCAGAGACGGTTGGGATACATGGCAGGTCTGCGCAGCCCGGCTGAAGTTCCCGGTCCGTGCCACGGCCACCATGTAGCGAAGCTGATGCAATTCCATAGGCTGTATCTATAGTCGCAATAGGAACATAGTATTTTAACTATAGCAAGTTCTGAACAAAAATGGGCAGGTCATCGACAAGATCTTCCCATCATGTCACCTTCCATCGCCCTTAAATTCGCTTTCCAGCCGACGACTGCTGCTGCGGCCCCGGTCGGGGAGAATGACGTGTTCAGCCAGCCCGGTCACCTGTTCCGCCTCATGACCGCGGATCTTCAGAAGCGCCTTTTCGGCAACATCGCCCGGCTTATGGCAGGCCTGCCCCGCGAAGTTCAGCTGCGCCAGATTTGCGACATCTTCCGGGCCGATCCCTCCTATGGCATCGGCCTGGCGAATGCCCTCGGTTTTTCCGTGCCGCGCGCTTTGACTCAGCACCGCACGCTTCCGCGCACCCCGGCTCCCGCCAGTGCCTGAGGCCCTACCCCTGTGAGTGGATACTGAACCCCAATGGCCACTCCTCCCCAATAAAAAACACCCCATCAAATTCCCAGAGGGCGGCTCCGGCCGCCCTCTTTGTTCGGTGGCCGCGCCGCTAGGTATTTCACGCGCAACCCCTCCGCTACCTGACCGACGGGGACCGTCGGACTACTCCTGCATAGCGCCTCGGGCGTAGTCCGGATGTGCCATCCGGCTCAGTCGCCGCACTCATGCAGATCCTAACTTCCCATTCCCTTCACCGTTGATCTCAGGTCTGGCGTCTGGTGTCTTCTCCCCCCTACCGAATCAACCACGTGGCCAACCCCAAGAAAGTCCCCATGCTCACAACATCTGTCGCAGTAGTCAGGAAGATGCTGGACGCGGTTGCGGGATCAGCCCCGAAGCGACGGAGCGTGAGCGGAATCAAAGCCCCGGACAATCCGCTGATGACGCAGCTGGCGATCATGGAGATCCACACGACCACGCCCAGCATGAAGGCGTGTTCGTTGCCCTGCATGCGGGCAAAGATGTACATCCCCACGCCAGCGACCACGCCGACCAGCGCACCGTTCAGAAGTCCCAAGACGCCTTCTTTGGCAAATAGGATCTTTTCGTCGCCTGGTTTGAGGTCTCCCAGCGTCAGCCCACGCAAGCACACGGCCAGAGCCTGACAGCCCGTGTTGCCGCTCTGCCCGGCGAGGACAGGGAGAAACGCAGCGAGAATGACAATCTCGTCCAAGGTCTTCTGGAACACGCCAACAACCGCGGCGGCGATGAAGGCGGTGAGGAGATTGAACTGGAGCCAGGGGTGCCGCATCCAGAGGCTGCGCGGCATGGGGGTGGAGAGACGTTCCTCCTCATTCACCCCCACCATGGTACCGGGCTGGGCGGAGAGCTCCATGGCCCGGGCCTCGAAGATGGCCTGACCGCGGACGAGGCCCATCAGGTGCCCGTCTTCGTCGCAGACCGGATAGACCGGGAAATGCCGGTTCAGCGTGCTCTTCATGGCGTCGGTCAGCGCCATCTGGGGGTTGAGCCAGAAGAGGTTGGTGTACATCACCTCGCTCAGCTTCTTGTCCGCCTCAGCCAGCATGAGGTCACGGAAGACCAGTACCCCGATGAGCTTGTTGTGACCGTCGGTCACGTAGCCGTAGGTGATAAAGGCCTTCTTGGTCAGCTTCCGCATGGCCTCGATGGTCTCACGCACGGTCATGTGAGCGCGGAACACAGCCACCGGCGGCTCCATGAGCCAGCCCACGCTGTCCTCAGGGTACTCCTGGTTCCGCATCCACTGCCGGGCTTTTTCCACGGGCGCGGAGGCCAGCAGCTCTGACCTGCGGCGGTCGTCCAGTTCACGCAGGATCTGCTGACAGACCAAGGGGTTCACCAGCTCCAACACCGCGATCACGTCCTCGTCCTCGTGGCCGGTCAGGAGTTCGGCAGCCTCATGGGGAGCCCGCTGCACTGTATCCGCAGCCAGTTGATCAATGTCTTCGCGAGGGAGCATTGCCCATTCTTGCCGTTCTCCCCGGGAGGGCAAATGAGAAATCACACACAGCCCTATCGATTCTTGGGTCTGAAAACCCTGACATCAATCGGCCCTCACCCCTTGTTTCTCGACCCCATAAGTGAAGCAGGCAAGCAGACTTCGCCCAGCTTTGAACCCCCAAGACCACTCACTCAGCCGGAACAGGCCACCACACTGGCCGCAGCCATCTCCTTGGTATGGGTGAGGCTCAGCAACACCTTCTTGATCCCGGACAACTCCGCCACGTGGACGGCGCCCCCATGAAGCTCAATCGATGGACACCCCCGCCCATCCCTCAACACCTCGATATCCTGCCAGCTCACCCCATCGGCAAAGCCCGTCCCCAGCGCCTTGGCCACAGCCTCCTTGGCCGCGAACCGGGCGGCATAATGGATGGCGGGATCCGCGCAGGCATCGCAATAGGCGATCTCGCCGGCGGTGAATGTTCTTTCCTTAAACCGGTTGCCGTGTTTCTCCAGCAGCGCCCGGATGCGGGGCACCTCAACGAGGTCCAGACCGGTGGAGAAAGGTGTCATCTGGCAAAAGACGAAGTTGCGGGCGGCAGCAGAGACGAACTCCTGCCAACCCGAACACGAACGTGATCAGTGTTTCTCGTACGTCGCCATGACCTCCAGCATCTCTTCCACGGCCCGGCGCAGACCCACGGTGACCGCACGGGCCACAAGGCTGTGGCCAATGTTGAGCTCCGCCAGATGAGGGACGGTGAAGAGGTCAGGCAAATTGCGCGTGGTCAACCCATGGCCGGCGTTGACCTGCAGCCCGAGATCCTTGGCCAGCGCAGCAGCCGCCACCAGGCGGGAGACTTCCACCGCACGGGCTTCCCCAGTGGCGTTGGCAAAAGTTCCCGTGTGCAGTTCCACCATGTTCGCACCGCAGTCAGCGGCGGCGTAGATGTGATCCAGCACGGGATCCACGAAGAAGCTCACCTGGGTGCCGTTCTCCTTGAGCCTCGTGGTTGTTTCCTTGAGCGACTTGGCGTGCCCCGGCACGTCCAGTCCGCCTTCAGTCGTGATCTCCTGGCGATTCTCCGGCACGAGGCAGGCGAAGTCCGGCTTCACGTGCAGGGCGATGTCCAGAATCTCCGGAGTATTGCCCATCTCGAGATTCAGCTTCACCTTCAGCTCACGCTTCAGCAGCCAGACATCCGCATCCTGGATGTGCCGACGGTCCGCCCGCAGGTGCACCGTGATGGAATGAGCCCCTGCAGCCTCCGACTCCCGCGCAGCATCCAGCAGCACGGGCTCGGCATTGGGTGAATCCAGCATGGTGGCATACCGCGCCTGACGCAGCGTGGCCACGTGATCGATGTTAACACCGAGGGAGAGCATGAATACAGGAGGTAGGTGTTATGACGCAGAAATTATGAGCCAAGCCGTCGCACCGTCTTTCATGATGGAGTCAGGAGGAAAGGCACCCCTCCTAACATCCAACGTTCAACTCACAACTATTCTGCCCCTAGTGTTTAAAGTGCCGTGAACCGGTGAAGACCATCGCCATTTCCCGCTCGTTGGCGGCGGCGATGACTTCCTCGTCGCGCATGGAACCGCCCGGCTGGATCGCGCAGGTGGCACCGGCATCCGCACAGGCAACAAGGCCGTCGGCGAAGGGGAACATGGCATCGCTGCCCACGGCGCTCCCCTGCAGAGAGAGACCTGCTTCTTTGGCCTTCCAGATGGCGATGCGGCAGGAGTCCACACGGCTCATCTGCCCCGCACCGATGCCGAGGGTACGGTCATGGGAGGCAAAGACGATGGCGTTGGACTTCACATGCTTCACCACGCGCCAGGCAAAGCGCATGGCTTCGATCTCCTCTGTCGTTGGAGGACGTTTGGTCTTGACCTTGCTCTCGATGTTGTCGAGTCCAAGGGCCTTGGGATCGCTGTCCATCACCATCAGGCCACCAGGAGCGGACCGAAGCACCGGCTGAGCCAGGGCTTCTGCCACATTTGGCAGCATCTGGATGAGGCGCAGATTCTTCTTCTTCTGCAGCAGAGCGCGGGCATCCGCCTCGTAGTCCGGGGCGATGATCACGTCGGTAAAGATCTCACCGATAATCTTGGCGAGGCCAAGGGTCATGGGACGGTTTGTGACGATCACGCCGCCAAAAGGAGCCTGCTTGTCGGTTTCGAAAGCCTTTTCCCACGCTTCGCGCAGGTCCCCGTCCGCACAGCCCACGCCGCACGGATTGGTGTGCTTGAGGATGGCCACGGTCGGGCGGCGGAACTCGAGGGCAATCCCAGCCGCGCTCTCGATGTCGAGCACGTTGGTGTAGCTGAGCTCTTTGCCGTGTAGCTTCACGAAATAATCTCCGAAGTTGCCGTACAGTGCGGCTTCCTGGTGCGGGTTGTCACCGTAGCGCAGCTCACTGTAGAGCGGCAGGCTGAGGTTGAAGCTCTTGGCCGTCTCCTGCTCCTTGTTCAGATAGCGCGCAATCGCTGCGTCGTAGGCAGCTGTACGCTGGAAGACCTTCGTGGCCAGACGCTCACGGGTGGACAGCTTCGTGTCCCCCTTGTTGTGATTCATTTCCTTGAGCACCGTCGAGTAGTCCGCCGGATCGGTGATGACCGTCACGCTCTGGTAGTTCTTGGCTGCGGAGCGCAGCATGGAGGGACCGCCGATGTCGATGTTCTCGATGGCGTCTTCCAGGGTCACATCCGGCTTGGAGATGGTCTCTTCAAAGGGATAGAGGTTCACCACCACGAGATCGATGCAGGGAATGTTGTGCTCCTCCGCCTGCTTCTTGTGCTCTGGCAGATCGCGACGCTGGAGGAGACCGCCGTGGATCTTGGGGTGCAGGGTTTTCACCCGTCCGTCGAAGAGCTCAGGGAAGCCGGTGAACTCAGAGACTTCCTTCACCTCGATGCCCTCCGCCGCCAGGAACTTGGCCGTGCCACCGCTGGAGAGGAGTTCCACCCCCATCAAGGACAGACCTTTGGCAAAATCCGCAAGACCGGTCTTGTCGGATACAGAGAGAAGCGCTCGTTGAATGCTCATTAATTAGGTGATGGTTGCTGGGGCGAGCGGCGGAACATAGAAGGAAAACCCCCGGTGCAAAGGGAATATTTTACCGCAGGTCGGCCTGCCGGACTGTAACGAGGATTTTCCCGATGGCTACCAAATGGGTTGACACGTCCATGGACCCGGGCTTCGCCTCCTGAAGCACCTTTTTCCGCGGCACGCTCCCCTCCCTTACTGTCACCGCTGGATGAAGACTGGCAGCTCCCTGCGGGAAGCCCCGCCGCCGAATCACGCCCCTTTCGATTAAAATTTACCTTTACACACACCAAAATAGTACATTTGCATGGCGCAGTTTTTGCACACACTTACCGCACATGCTACCACGACCCATTATCCTCAAAGCACCTTCGCATCGCATGGTTGCGGTTTGCATACTGTCCATCCTCCTGAGCACTCTTTCAGGAATCGCTCAATCCTGGCCTTCCAAACCGTCCTTCGACGATAAGGAATCGTGGGACTTGGTAAGCAGCACCGAGCCGCAAGCTTACACCGATTCTCTGACGAGCATCCTCGACCAGGCCAATATCAAACACAAGCTTAGTGACAACATCGCAAAAATCGCCACAAAACGGACCCCACGAGAAATCGCCAACGGAGCATTGAACCACGCGAGGAACACCGCCGAAAGCGCCATCGCAACGGCTATCCTTCAAGCCAAACATGCCGAAACGGATGCAAAGATCGCGGAAGAGGTATATAAGCAAGCTCTGAAGGTGGCAGCCGAATTGAAGACAGCGGGGGCGCGACGCGATCAGGATGATGCTGCGGCCAAATATGCTGCCGCAAGGGAAGCCGCGAAACAGGCAAAACTCGACGAGGAAGGGCTAAAAAACGCCGCTGAATCGGCAGCGGTCGCCTCAGAGGCGAATCTCGGGCAGATCTATCGGTTCCTGCTCTCTCTGGAGGGGGCTACGGATTACTTCGACCAGCAGATCGTGTACGTGACCACCTTGAAGGAAACCAAGACGAAACTGTTCGAGGCTGTCACCCCAGCCCAGTATGCGGATTTGAACAAGTTCCTCTCCGACCTCGACTTCACTCCGAAGCAGGGCACTTACGAGAATGGCAATACACTCCAGGCGGCGCAGATGGCTGCCCGCCAGATCTCGCTGCGGTACAGCACCAGTCTGGGAGCGTTGCTCGTCGTCGGCCCGGCCCGTTTTGTCGAAGTGGTCACGGCCACTCTGGACGGACTGAAGCAGTCGAAGCCGGAGCCCAAGTTTGCAACCTATGGCGTAAGACGAGTGCACTGCCGCCATGCCCTAGTGACCGACCGAAAACTGGGAGGAGATTTGTATGTAAGCGAGTTGGTGGTTCCGGGCGTCTTCACCCTTTTGAAAGGCGTTCTGGGTGAGACCAGCCCGAACGTGAGCTTCGCCAATAGCCCACCAGCGCTGATCACGGGAGGAAGGGACATTTCTGGTGCCGAAACGGTGGAGGCCGTGAGCAAAGGAGCCGAAGCTATTCAGAAGGAGACCGCCGCTGCAGAGCAAACATCGCAGCAGTCTAATCCGGGCATGATCACCATCCTCCCGGCAGAACCGATCGCTACAACTCGCACTGAGACGACAGCGGCGGGATTGCCACTGATCATTCCCGCAGAGCAATCCAAGGCGAATGCATTCATTGAGCGGATTGGTGCTCGACAGCTCAACAAACTCTTCAACAGCCCTGCGCTTGACAGTGCGACTCGGCTGGAGCCATCGGGAGTTCCCTATAGTACCCCTGAATCTAGCAATTCCGACAATTTCATGCCCCAAGCTCCGCCTGCATCTGGAGCCGAGCCAGATCGGACCCGGAAACACCCACCTCCGCAAGCCATCCCTCGTCCGCTGCCAACCTCCGGCATGGACGCAATCTTCGACAACATTGAAGATGAACTCTCCAAGGGAGTCGCCCACCAAGAAATGGCGGGAACAGATCCAAACTTGCTCCTGCCTCTGGTTCGATGGAACACAGATGGCCATCCACCTGTCGCCCTCGGCCCTACTCCCGGCGGCCATTATTCAGAGCTCGGCAAAACTTTCGATGTCCGTGGCACCGGAGTGTCGCGAGCCACACGAACTTCCGGCGGCGAAGTAGTCGCCGAGAACCGGGCATCTATTTTTGCGGCCGACCCTCGCACCAACTCGATTCACATCATGGGTCCGATCGAGATGTTGGATTTCTATGAGGATCTCGTACGCTCCCTTGACCTTCCGCAGATGCTCGTAGAGATATCAGCCGCAATCGTCGACGTTGATTCTTCCAACACTTATGAGTGGAACACTCAACTGGCAGGCAGTGTGACGGGAGAGATACAGGACAAGAAAGCCACACTGGGCGGTGGGTTCGACTCGAAAAACCTGTTCAAAGACCTCACGGATGCGGCAGGACCAGCGATCAAATCCGGACTGGTGGATGGCACCGGTCTGAATGTGGCCGGGCTGTTGGTAGGCGAGAGTTATCAAGTCTTAGGCAAATTTCGGGCACTAGAAAGTGAGGGGCAGGCGAGGTTTATCTCACGCCCCAACGTCATGACCTTGGACAATGTGATGGCCTCCCTTACGGATACCACGACCTTCTTCGTCCCGGTCCAGGCCAGGGAGGATGCGAAGCTCTACCAGGTGCGGGCCCAGACCCGCATCAAGGTGCATCCTCACATTGTCTTCGAGGAGTCCCCAACCGTCGATCATCACGAACGCGCGAGCAGAGTGCGGCTGCTGATCGACATTGAAGACGGCTCCACCAATGATGAAACCACCACCTCCAGCAGCACGATTGTGGATGGAAACGGCACCACCGTCTCCCAGGTCATTCCTTCGCTCGCAACCAGCCGGATCAGCACTCAGGCGGAGGTCTTTGAAGGGCAGAGCCTTCTCATCGGGGGGCGCTACCGCAATGAACAGGTCAAGAACCAAGGGCATGTGCCCATCATTGGAAAGATCCCGGTAATCGGGCTGGCCTTCCGGGGAAAAGAAGTTACGCACCGCCGCATGCAACGGCTCTTTATCATCACCCCCCGCATTGTCGACCCAACCGTGCCGAGTGGCAGCTCCGGCAGAAGGATTGAGACCGTGATGAAACAGTGGGCCGATTCGGAGAAGGAGAAAACAGTGCCTACGCGAACCCCGGTGACGACGCTGCCCCAGGAGAAAAATAGTTGGTGGTTTAATAGGAAGAAGAGCGAGAAGAACCCCGCCAGAGTCAAGGCCCCCAAGTGATCCCACCACCATAGGGCAATCCAGTCCCTTAGAAAGCAACAACGCTCCGGATGGAATCATGCATGCATTCTCTCATTTCCTGAAACTCCTCTCCACAGCTCTGCTGTTGACACTCACTTTGCTCCAAGCCGCCTGCACAGGAGTTTATGCAGACTACTGGTTACCCAAGTCGGAAATCTCCCGAATGCCT
This sequence comes from Verrucomicrobium sp. BvORR034, assembly GCF_000739635.1. Lineage (GTDB taxonomy): Bacteria > Verrucomicrobiota > Verrucomicrobiia > Verrucomicrobiales > Verrucomicrobiaceae > Verrucomicrobium. Next base: position 119,225 of record NZ_BATQ01000133.1, read on the forward strand.
CCCGACATCAAGCCTGGCGCGAGCATGCGGCAGGTGCGGGGCATCATGGGCCTGCCCGACCAGAAGGTTCTAACGGTGGCCCCTTGTGAGAAAGCCTGCTGCGCTGCGCCTCCCCACACTGCACAAACCCATTGCACTCAGTGTCAGCATTGCGTCGACGTGGACGAAAAAAAGGCTCGTCAGGAAATCACGGGTGAAAAGTGGTCTTACCGTGACTACTGGTGGAAGCCGGACATGGTCCGCTCTTGGAATCCCGATTTCGGTGGAGATCGCTGGGGGTCATGGAACCTCTACTTTGACGTCTCAGGTCGCCTACGTGCGTGGGAGGCAGTGGAAAGCGTCTCTGCAGAACCCGTTGCTCGCACTGCTGTCTATCTTCCGGTGGCAACTTACTCGAATTGCCGCAAACGGTAGGTGTAGCTACTCCAGGCACGTCCGCGACGGCACTGAAGACATGGGGAGAGGGGGCGCCCTGCGACAAAGAAACGCATCGTCGCACGCTCTGGTTGCCATCAGGTGAATTCTGCGAAGGGTGGCGCGCTACATTCCGCCCCCAGAAGCCGGCACCTCCTAAACTCCCGGGGCAACGGGAGGCGTCGCCACAGCTTGAACCTCGCTAATCACAGCTCCATCTGGATGCCCAGCTCAATCACCTGCCGGGAGGGCAGGTCAAAATACCCAGTAGCAGGACGGGCCGCACGGGACAGGGAGACAAAAAGCTTCTTGCGCCACTCTGCCATTTTTCCCCGGCCGGTGGGCAGGAGGAGTTCTCTCGCCTGGTAGAAGCTGATGTTGCTCATTTCGTGGATCTTCTTGAACTCCAACGCATGGCAGAGATCCCGCATCACATCTGGCGACTCCACAAAGCCGTAGTGCAGCACCACGCGATGGAATTTGGGAGCCAGCTCGATGGCGGACACCCGCTTCTCCTCCTTCACGTACGGCTCCTCATGGAATTGCACCGTGAGCAGCACCACCCGCTCATGGAGCGCCTTGTTGTGTTTCAGGTGGTGCAGCATCACCAGGGGCAGTCCATCGGCCGTGCCGCTCATGAAAACGCCAGTGCCCTTCACGCGGGTGATCCGGTTGTTCTCCAGCTCGGCGATAAGGTGCTCCGTCGGCAACTGCCCCTGCTTGACCAGTCTCCACAGAATGGCCCGCCCGTCCTGCCAGGTTTTCATCACGATCCACAGCACGACAGTGGCCAGCACCGGCATCCAGGCCCCGTGGAACAGCTTCGTGAGGCTGCCTGCCACATAGGAGCACTCCAGTAGCAGGAAGGCGATCACTGGGATGAGCGCCTTCCAGAGCGCCCACTTCCAGACACGCACCGCCACGGCGTAGAAGAGGATGGTGCTCAGCACCATGTTGGCAGAAACGGAGAGCCCATAGGCGGCGGCGAGCGCACCCGAGCTCTTGAAACTCACCACCAGCGCCAGACACGCCACGCACAGTAGTGAATTGATCTGCGGCATGTAGATCTGGCCACGCAGGTCCGGGTTGGTGTGTTTGATCTTCAGTCGCGGCAGATACCCGAGCTGAACCGCCTGCTGCGTCAAGGAGAAGACGCCCGTAATCATCGCCTGGGAGGCGATAATCGTCGCCATTGTGGCCAGGATCACCATGGGAACCAGCCACCCCCCCGGCACCATGCGGTAGAACGGGTTGCCATGAGCCTCAGGGTTCGCCAGCACCAAGCCTGCCTGCCCCATGTAGTTCAGGGAAAGCGCCGGACCCGCCAACAGAAACCAGGAGCGCCGCATGGCCGTGGCACCGAAGTGACCGATGTCTGCGTAGAGAGCCTCACATCCGGTCACGCACAACAGCACGGAACCCATGATGCCCACCCCGTGATGACCATGCTCAAAGATGTAACGCACCCCGTAGTGTGGGGAGAGAGCCTTCAATGCCGCCGGATGCTGCACCACATTCACGAGCCCAATCCCGGCCAGCACGACAAACCAAACCACCATCACCGGGCCAAAACTGGCCCCAATGCGATGAGTACCATGCCGCTGCACAAAAAACACGCCCAGCAGGATCACCACCGCCACGGGCACGATGTACTGCTCAAAGTGGGGGTCGATTTCCTTTAACCCCTCCACGGCTGAGAGCACGGAAATGGCGGGCGTGATCACGCCGTCTCCGTACATGAGCGCCGCACCGAGGATGGCAAACAGCCCCAGCCACGAGATGGCCTTGGAACTGAGCCCCGCGACCGGCTGCTTGAGGATGGAGAGCAAAGCAAACACCCCGCCCTCACCCTGGTTGGTCGCCCGGGTAAGCATGAGCAGGTACTTCACCGAGACGATCAGGATGAAGGACCACAGCATCAGCGACACTGGACCGAGCACCGTCACGGGATCAGTCGCAAGGAATCTCCCCTCCCCCAGGCACTCCCGCAGTGCATACAGTGGGCTGGTTCCAATGTCCCCATACACTACCCCCAAGGCGGCGAGCGCCAGGGGCCAGCTTTTTGACGTGTCGTTGTGGTGCATAGCATTCCCGGCCCTCAAGAATTTCGGGTCCGGGAGAATTTTCTCCCTCAGCTTTGGCAGGGTGGTTTGTGAACAGGGTTCATGCCAGCAGGCCGGCGTTTTACGTCGATCAGAGTTCGAGTTGAATACCCAGTTCAATCACCTGCCGAGAAGGCAGCTGGAAGTAACCGGTGGCGGGACGCGCCACACGGGAGAGAAAGACGAAGAGCTTCTTGCGCCATGTGGCCATGCGGCCGTTGCCGTCGGTCAGCAACAACTCGCGGCTCTGGTAAAAGCTCATGTCGTTGAGCTTGGTGATCCCGCGATCCTTCAGCGCACGGCACATGTCGCGCATCACCTCAGGGGACTCACTGTAGCCGTAGTGCAGGATCACGCGGAAGAAGCTCTCGTGCAAGTCCACCACCTCCACGCGTCGTTCCGGGTCGACAAACGGCGCCTCCTCGAACTTCACCGTCAGCAGCACCGCTGTCTCGTGCAGCACTTTGTTGTGCTTCAGATGGTGCAGCAGCACCAAGGGCAGACCATCGCCAGACGACGACATGAACACACCGATGCCCTGTACGCGAAGAATCTTGCCCCGCTTGATCTCATCCACCAGATGCACCACTGGCACCAGGCTGCGGGTGACCCGCTTGATGAGGATGGCGCGGCCATCGCGCCAGGTTTTCATCAGCATCCAGAGCAGACCCGTGATGATGAGCGGAATCCAGGCCCCGTGGAAAAGCTTGAAGATGCTGCCCAGCCAGTAGCCACTCTCCAGCAGCAGGAACAAGGCGATCGGAATGGCTGCTTTCCAAGTCTCCCATTTCCACAGACGGGTCATGACCATGAACAGCAGGATGCTGCTGAGCACCATGTCAGAGGCGACCGAGAGACCGTAGGCCGAAGCCAGCGCGGACGATTCCTTGAAGTACAGCACCAGTCCGAGACATGCCACGCAGAGCAGCGTGTTGATCTGTGGCATGTAGATCTGCCCACGCACGTCGGTGGAGGTGTGCACGATCTTGAGCCGGGGCACAAAGCCGAGCTGCACCGCCTGCTGGGTGAGGGAGAAAACTCCCGTGATCATGGCCTGGGAGGCAATGATCGTGGCCATGGTGGCCAGGATCACCAGCGGGATCAGGAGATTGCCTTCCACCATGCTGTAGAAGGGGTGCTCTGCCGCTTTGGGATTGTTCAGGAGGAGTGCGCCCTGTCCCAGATAGTTCAGCACGAGCGCCGGATAGGCGACGTAGATCCAGGAGCGCTTCATGGCCTCCCGGCCAAAATGACCGATGTCCGCATACAGGGCCTCACACCCCGTGACCGCCAGCAGGACGGTGCCCATGATGTGGAATGCCTGACCGCCTTCATACCAGAGGTACTGCACACCGTAGTGAGGGGAGAAGGCCCGCAATACGCTGGGATCGCGAAGCAAATGCCACAGACCGAGTGCGGCAAGGGTGGAAAACCAGATCAACATCACCGGGCCGAAACTGCCCCCGATCCGGCCCGTGCCATGCCTTTGCACGAGGAACAACCCCAGCAGAATACACGCGGCGATCACTGGGATGACCCAGTGGGGCAGTCCAGGGCTGACCCGCTCAATCCCCTCCACCGCCGCCAACACGGAGATGGCCGGAGTGATGATGCCGTCTCCATACAACAGAGCCGCCCCTACGAGAGCGATCAGACTCAACACGCTCACGGCTCGCTTGCTCAAGCCCGCCTTCTGCTGACGGAGCAGGGAGTATAGGGCAAAGATCCCCCCCTCTCCCTGATTGTCCGCCTTGCTTAGGAGGAACAGGTATTTGATCATCACGATGATGGTCAGCGACCAGATCATCAGAGATACAGGACCAAGAACGGTGAGCGCATTCCCGGCTTCATAGCGACCATGAAGACACTCCCGCAAGGCGTAGAGCGGGCTCGTCCCAATGTCTCCGTACACCACCCCTAGGGCGAGCAACGCCAGCGTCCAGCTCGAAGATTTATGTTGTGACATTGGAGGGGTTTCGCGCGTTGCCGCGACCCATGATACGGGAAGGCCATCTATGCACCGAAGGATGATTTGTGCAAGAGGCAACCTGCACACATATTCGCAACCAATTGATTCTCAACTGCAAACAAACCCCATTGCTTCCACGGAAAATCAATCGAGCAGAGCTTTGATTTCACCATTTGCCGCCACAAGCCGTCTTGCCAGCAGGCGCAGAAGGAACTGCTGGAAGGCTGCGGCGATCTCAGGCACCTCAAGCTGAATCTGTCGCAGGGACTCTGCGGTAAGGCGATAGACCCGGCTGTCCAGATCAGCCACGACAGCGGCAGACCGTGGCGTCCCCAGGATCAAGCCCATCTCTCCCACCACCGTGCCCGCGCCCATGGAACGAAGTCGCTTCTGTTGCCCGTTGGCCAGCTCCACCGTCACGGAGATCCGCCCTCGTTCCACAAAGAAGAGACTCGTGGAGGCCTCCCCTTCCCGGCACAGGTAGGTGCCAGCCGTGACATCCAGACGCTCCAGGTACTCGACGAACGCCCGCGCCATGGTGTTGCTGCCGAACTGCTGGTTCACAAGGTCCAGCAGGCCGTTGTACTGGGTCCGTTCCCGGTCGGCATTTTCGAGGAGTTGATCCTCACACCACTCCAGCGCCCGGTCCACATCGTGAAACGTTCGGGTCCGTTCACTGCCATTGGATTCCCCATGCAACTTGTCAGCGAGAGATGCCGGCACCCGGGAGAAGAGGATCACCGAGTCCTGCTGACGGGCGATCTGCCGCATCTTGGCAAAGCTGAGTACCGACGAGGAATCCATCCCGCTAACCCGGGCAAAATCGAGGATGAGGAACTTCGCCGCCGCCTTCCCGTCGCTGCCGCGGATTTGCCGCCGGGCATCCTCAACGAGCCGGTTGGCCGTGCCAAAGAAGAGGTAGCCATGCAACCAGAAGATCTGAATCTCCCGCCCGTGCTCCTGCAGATAGCGCTCCGCCGCTGGTGACCGTTCCACATTGCTGCGGTGTTGGGAACCCGTGAGGGCGTGCTTCACCACATTGATCCGGCTGTAGTTCACCGCAAAGGAGATGGCCGCGATCACCACGCCCAGCAACATGCCTGGCAGGAAACCAAAGCTCGCCACGGCCAGGAGAATGACCACCACGATTCCATAGTCCACCCGAGAAAGACGGCTCCAGTTGAGAATTAGCCACTCATGCAGGAGGCTCAGACCGAGATAGAGCAACAGCCCACCCAACAGGGGCTTGGGGGTGTAGGAGAGAAGAGGCCACTGAAAAGCCAGCACAGCGGCGCAGACCAGGGCCACGAGCACCCCTGCCAGCCGCGTGCGGGCACCAGCCTGGTAGTTCAGGAGAGTGCGGTTGATGGAGAGGCACCCTGCCATACCGCCAGCCATGCCAGAGAGCAGGTTGCCCCAGCCGTTTACCTGCAGTTCCAGATCCAGATTGGCATCCTGGCGAGTTTTCAGTTCCAGCCCCGTCGCTGAGAGGAGGATGGTGATGGCCATTACCATTGCCAGAGCGACGAAGTTCCCCCCTTGGGAGAGAATCAGGGCCCCCAGGCTGGGATCCAGTTGCAACTGCTGCCAGGGCTCCCAAAAGGAAACCGGGACCGGCATGTCAAAAAACCACCCCAGATCCCGGGCTTGCGACACACCCACCCCACTGCCCAATGCGACAGCGTAGGCCACCCCCACCCCACAGATCACCAGCAGCGGCAGCGTCAAATAGTGAGAAATCAGGCGCGTCGCCACCAACACAACCAGCGCATAGCCCAGACCCACCAGCCAAATGGGAGTGGACGGCCCATTCATAAGAGCCGCCATCGGTTGCGCCATCAGGGCCTGCCCTGTCATCACCTTGTAAGCCCCCGTCACCAGTAGCCAGCCCGTGCCTGCCAGGAAGCCGCCCACGGCGGGATACGGAATGAAGCGAATGAAGCGACTGGCCTTGAAACGCCCCAGGAGAAAGAGAATGACGCCGGTGCTCAGGCCGCTGGTCATCACCGTCAGCCACAGCGCCGTCATTGGGTTGGTTCCTCCAACCTTGGCCGCCACAGCCGAAACCGCCACCGCAAGGATGGCAGCGGCCCGGGTATCCGGCCCCGCCACGGCAAACGGCAGCGAACTCCGCCACGCCACCGCCAGACCCAGCACGACTGCCGTCACCAGGGAACTCACCATCCCATAGCTCAGCCACGGTGTGAGGTTCCCGGAATAAACAAGCGCTGCGCACGAGATGCTGTAAACCAGTCCCACCAGGGAGGTGACAAACCCGGCCAGAAACTCTGAGGGGTGCGGCAGCTTGCGGGAAACGACGGGCGACGCGGCCGCAGAGGACTTGGAGCGTTGGGGGTGGGACATGACTGGCGGAGCTCAGCCGGCCGTCGGACCGACGGACGAGAGTCCACCACCGTCAAAACTCCGCAGCGCTGATATCCCCCTCCATATAGGAACGTGCCGCAGGTTGGGGGGCACTATTGTGCAACAAAAAAGTCACACGCCGCCACGCGGGCTGACCTTAGGGCAGCGCGGGGAACGCTGGCAGGGATTCTTTCTTGGGCTCAGTGCCTTCAGCAGGGGCGACCGTAGCGGATTTGTCACTATCTTTGGCCTCGTCCGCTCCAGCCAGTTCCGCCGATGCTGGATTGGGTGCAAGAGCAGGCAAGTCCGCCTGAATCTCCCTGATCGCGGGTGGATCATCAAGGGGACGCAACACCACTTCGCTGCTCACGCTGGGGCGCGGCATGACCAGCGGCTTCAGACTGACCGGTTCAGGCAGCTTCGCATCTGTCGTACTCTCCTGCGCTGGCGGTCCCGCGCTGGCAGTGGACGGCAAGGGCGATGAAGAAGTCAGCTTTTCCTTGCCAACGGGGGCAGAATCCGGAGCCGCCACCGCGGCAGCTTCAGGGGACGGTGCAGGAGCTGGAGCGGGAATCGACCGCATCATCGGCGAAGTGGGTGCATCAAGGTCAACGGCCGGCAACTGCCCCGTCCCCGGCTTGATCCGCTCCTGTTTGGTTCCTGAAACCACCGGTGCCTCCACCACAGGGTCTTTGGGTAGAGTAGACTCCTGAAAACGCTGAGCCAGAGATTCAACGATGTCGCCTTCTCCTCTGGGGAACCGGAAGACCGCCCGATACCCAGCGCCATCCAGCACCAGATTCTCGCTCAGAAACCGTGAATCTGCCTGGACTTCCACGCCTTCCATCGGCAGTCGGAAAACCCGGTCGCTCAGTCCTTTGCTGGCGGCGAAGTAGAGATGATCTCTTTGCCGGGTCAGCACCAGCACGCCCGGCAGATTGCTGACGAGCCCGCGCACGCCGCGGCCCTTGCCGCTCAGGCAGCGCACCGTAGCCAGCACGTCGTTCTCATCAATGCCCACCTGAAGTAGGAGCAGGTCACGAAGGTCATCGTTAACCCGCCGTTCCAGTTCCACCGGCTGGGTCAGAGCCCGGCGCATACCCGGCATGCGCAGCTTCTTCCACACCAGCCACACCGCCGCCTTCGACGCCCGCCAGAGACGGGGCAGGAGCATCCACAGGATGACCAGGATGCTGCCAAACGTGATCAGCGCCACCATGGGGTTGAGCAGTGTCAGCGCCACACCTCCGGCCACGGCCACATCTTCGGACACGCTTACCGCGACATTGCTGACGGGTTCCGGCGATTGATTGACGAGGAGTCGCGTGCCCGCCTTGGCCCCGTGCGTAGTGAGAGCAGCCCCGCCAGCCAGCAATGCCGCCGTGACCTTCACGTACAGAGGCATGTCCCCCACCGCTTCCAGGCCTAGCAAGACGCCGCCCACCGGACGGATGAAGGTGTGCACGCTGTCCCACAGAGAGTCCACCCACGGTACCTTGTCGGCAAAGAACTCCAGACAGAAGAGCAGTCCCGCGACAAACAGCACGACGGGATGCCCCAGCACCTCAAGATTCTGATGCTGGGCGGCAATATGCAGCCAGTCAAACCGCACCGCCAGACCGGCCAGCAGCACGGTGAGGTACAGGTTTACCCCCGCCAGAGAGGCGAGCCCGAGCGCGACACCAAGTTGTTCCAGGATGTGCATGGTGGAGCCAAGCTATCATGACCTCTGACGGAGCGCCAGCACCCGTGTTCAAAGACCGGGCGGGCTGAACCGGCCAGGAAGGCTCCAGTCAACCATTCAGCCACTGCTGAAACGCCGCGTCCAGGCGCTGGAGCATCTCCGCCCGGCTGCGCTTGATATCGACGAACTGGTTCCACTGGGTGGGATCCGCCGCATGTTCAGGCCCCTCGATCTCAAGGATGTACTCCTCCACGAGCTCCCGCTGGTCGGCATGAGATTCACGAAGGTACTGCCGGCATTCCTGGGCCGTTTGCTGCAGACGGTTCTTGGTTCCAAGGGCCATGAAAGAAGATCAAAGAGGAACTTCAAAATTCAAACCTCAATTTTCAAAGGTCGCACTTGGGTAACATGAATCACTTCAAGCGACAGAATCCCCCGAACCCGGAGGGCTCACCATGAATAGCCTCGGGTCGACCGAGCGTAGCGAGGGCTACCCGAGGACATCTCACATCCATGTGCTACCGCGGAGCGGTAGGCCTATCGTACTGCAAACCCCAGACCACGTTCCCGCGATGGGCCCCATTCGCCCGTTGTCCGCTATGGGCCTACCGCTGCGCGGTAGAATTCCCATACCATCCTACCATGGGTAGTCCTCGCCAGGCTCGGCCGACCCATGGCTACGCATGGCGAACCCTCCGGGTTCATGAGCCAACGCGCAAGAAAGACCCAAGACCCAAGACCCAAGACCCAAGACCCAAGACCCAAGACCCAAGACCCAAGACCCAAGACCCAAGACCCAAGACCCAAGACCCAAGACCCAAGACCCAAGACCCAAGACCCAATCTTGTTAATCTTTAAAAAATCTTGTCAATCCTGTCTACAAAACGGCCGCAGCCCTTGCATCTTCCTCCATGCCGCTCTTCTCCAGGTAGTAGTCATAGTCACCCGCAAAGGCGGTGACATGCCCGGAGTTGATGTGCAGCACCTTCGTCGCCAAAGTACGGATGAAGTGCACGTCGTGGCTGATGAAGACGAGCGTTCCCTCGAACCGCTGAAGGGCGAGAATCAGACCCTCGATGCTCCAGATGTCCAAGTGCGTCGTGGGCTCGTCCATGAGCAGCAGGTTGGGCGGATTCACGAGGAACTTCACCAGGTTCAGGCGGCTCTTTTCGCCCCCGCTCAGCACCTTGGTCTTCTTGAACACGTCCTCCCGCTTGAACAGGAAGCTGCCCAGAATGGCCCGGATGTCGTCATCCCGCAGATCCGCGGCGGAGTCACGCACCTCGTCGAGGATGGTCTTCTCCGGGTCTAGGGTGTCGGCGCGGTGCTGGGAGAAATACCCGAGCTTCGCATTCGCGCCCAGGCGGCGTTCGCCCTTTTGGAAAGGCACCACGCCCGCCATGATCTTCAGCAGGGTGGACTTGCCCGCGCCGTTCGGCCCCACCAGCACGGTGCGCTCACCCCGCTCGATGTCGAGATCGAGGCCGTTGTACACTTTCTTGTCGCCGTAGGCCTGATGGATGCCTTCCAGCCCGATGGCACGCTGGCCAATACGAGTGGGTTGGGGGAAGTTGAAACGGAAGGCCTTGCGGAGCGGCTTGGGCTTCTCGAGCTTCTCCATCTTGGCGAGTTGCTTCTCACGGCTCTGCGCCTGGGAAGCCTTGGAGGCCACGGAGCGGAACTTGTCGATGAACTCCTGAATGTGCTCGATCTCCTTCTGCTGATTGCGATAGGCCTGGGTCGCCCGTTCCCAGGCTTCCTCCTTCTGCTTCACGTGGTCGGAGTAGTTGCCCGTGTACGAGATCAGCTTGCCTTCATCGATGTCATAGGTGGTCTCGATGATCTCATCCATGAAGTCGCGGTCGTGCGAAATCAGGAGGATCGCGCCCGGATAGTTCTTCAGGTAATTGCGGAACCAGAGCAGCGACATGAGGTCGAGGTGGTTCGTCGGTTCGTCCAGCAGCAGAAGATCGGGCTCGATCACCAGCAGGCGTGTCAGGTGGGCGCGCATGATCCAACCGCCGGACAGTTCCCTGGCCGGACGGTCTTGATCAACGTCCTTAAACCCAAAGCCCTTCAGAATCTTCTTCGCCTTGGCCTCTGCCTGGGGGTTGTGCAGCGCTTCATGTTGGGAGTGCGCTTCCAGATACTCCATGGAGCTCACGTCGCCTGACGCCTCGCACTTTTTCAGAATCGCTTCCAGACGCTCCATCTCCCCGGCCTTGCCCGTGGCCACATCGAGGATGGTTTCATTGCCGGTCGGCTCCGCTTCCTGGCGCAGGTAGCCGATCGTCGTCCACTCATCGCGCTCGATCTCACCCGCATCCGGCGTGTCGTTTTTCAGGATGAGGGAGAACAACGTGGACTTCCCCGCTCCGTTCGGCCCCACCAACGCCACACGCTCGGCATAGTTGATGGTCATGGAGGCATCCTTGAACAGGACGCGGTTGTTGAAGGACTTGGTAACGTTGCGCAGGGTCAGCATGGCGGACCGTCTATGTCCGTCAAAATGGACGAAAAGCAAATGGCGAGAGCCCCGGCAGGGAAACTTCAAATCTCAAATGCCAAAATTCACACGCGCACCGACGGGAGCCTCGATAATTTCGGTCCTCTTGAAGTTTGGTATTTGAAGTTTGAATTTCCCCATTCTGAGGCACCTTTCCCGCCCCTCCGCACGCCCACCTCATGCACTACATCTCCACCCGCGGCCAAACCCGCCCGCACACCTTTGCTGAAGCCGTTGAAGCCGGACTGGCACCTGATGGCGGACTGTTTCTGCCCGACTCCTGGCCGGACATCAGCACCAAACTGGCCGGGTGGGCCACGCTCTCCTACGCTGAACTGGCGGCAGAGTTCTTCACACTTTTTGGCCCCGATATCCCGCACGAGGAATGGCTGAGCCTGACCACGCAGGCCTATGCGCGGTTTGACTCCCCGGATGTGGCTCCGCTGAAGAAGCTGGATGATCGCACCTTTGTTTTGGAGCTTTTCCACGGCCCGACGCTGGCGTTCAAGGACTTTGCCCTGCAGTTGCTGGGGCTGCTCTACAAGCGCCAGGTCGCGCACACCGGCCACCGTCTGGCCGTGCTGGGAGCCACCTCTGGCGACACGGGTTCCGCCGCCATCCACGGCTGCATGGGGCAGGAAGGCATCAACATCTTCATCCTCTATCCTCAAGGCCGGGTGGCCCCTCTTCAGGAGCGCCAGATGGCCTGCACCGGCGCAGCCAATGTCTTCGCGATCCCGGTGCCGGGCACCTTTGATGACGCCCAGCGCATGGTGAAGGAGACCTTTGGCGACACCGCTTTTGCCGCTTCCCAGCACCTCTCCGCGGTCAACTCCATCAACATTGCCCGAGTACTCGCCCAGTGTGTGTACTACATCTGGGCCTGGCTTCGTCTGCCCGAAGAAAACCGCAAGAACGTGGAGTTCGTGGTGCCCACCGGCAACTTTGGCAACGTGCTCGCAGGCTGGATGGCCCACCGCATGGGCCTGCCGGACGTCGGCTTCCGCGTGGCGACCAATCAAAACGACATTCTGTACCGCTTCTTCACAAAGGGCGAATATATACCCGGCGAGGTCCAGCCCAGCTTCGCTCCGAGCATGGACATCCAGGCGGCGTCGAACTTCGAGCGCTTCCTCTACTTCCTTCTGGATGAGGACCCGGAGAGTGTCCGTGATGTGATGGGCGCCATGAAGTCCGGGGCTCCGGTGCTACTTCCTTCTCCCGAAGGCACCTTCCGCGCCTCCCGCATGGCGGACGACGGCATCGCGCAGACGATCGCCCGCATCTGGCAGCAGTATCAGTATGTGGCGGATCCGCATACTGCCTGTGCCTTCACCGACATGGCAACGGATCGCACCAGCGTCGTGCTGGCCACCGCCAGCCCGGCGAAGTTCCCCGAGGTGGTGACCCAGTCCACCGGTCAGGAGCCGCTGCACCCCACTCTGGAGGTGCTGAAGGCGCTGCCCCTGGTGACAAATCCTCTCCCCGCCGATGTCGAAGCGTTGAAGGCGTTCATTACCGCACATCACGCGGAGTAGCAGGGACGCAGGAGAAGGCAACCCTGCCGAAAGCGTCGGCAGGGTCCAACGCGCTGGGTTTTTGCAGCCTGACCGCCTGAAGGCGGAACTCCAACCCTGCCTGCGAAACGGAGATGGTTGGAGTT
>NZ_BATQ01000132.1 GCF_000739635.1 Verrucomicrobium sp. BvORR034
ACAGAGTCTCTGACGCACGTTCGAAGCGCTCATCACACCCCTACCCCTGCCAATGATCCCGAACACGCAAAAACTCACCCCCGGCGAACCGAAGCTCTTCCTCGAAGAGGATGCGGCTACAAGCCCAACGTTGACGAGCTTCCAGCGAGTCTACGGTGGGTTCCGCAATAGCATCACCTACTCCGAAGGAGTTGCGGCGGTCTGGCTCGTTGTCAGCCCCCTATCTCCCCCCTGGCACAGAGTCCGACACTCCCAATTACATTGCTACAGGAGAACCAGGATGTAACGGCACGCCTTTCGACCTAACCCTACTGGACTACTATGCACTAGTCGCCAAGCCACCATTGAAACTGCCCGTGGTATTGCAGTTTCGAAACAGAGGAGAGTTTCGCCTTATTGTCCCGAAGCGCCGGGCTCATGATGAGGACGAGTGTATCAGCCCCTATTGAAAGCTCCTCGCGGAGCTTGGCTCTGTCCTCCTCATTTCTCAGTTGGCTCTCCAGATATTCCACCAAGTCCCCTCCAAAAATGGTCTCTATAAAGTCGGAATTCAGTCCCCCTACCCCCAAATCATCACTCAGGAGCCAAGTGCAGTCAGCGTCATTGTTGTCATCAACCACATCCTGCCACTGGCGCTCGGTATAGCGACAAGCCTCGCTCCTGGAAAGAAACCGGCCTGAAAACACATGGATCGTTGGAGGCATAAGAATCCAATGGCAAGCCTTGCAACCGAAGACGCAAAGGACGGCCTACCCTGTATGCCCACTCTCTCGCTGACAAGAAGCGAGGGGCAGGTCCTACCATCTCATTTCGACATCACGACACCTTCCGCGCATCCGCCAGATACTTGTCGAACAACGCCTTCTGTTCGCCCAGCGCCTTGACCTTGTCCTCCACCTTCGTGTTGGCCTCCATGAGCACCCAGCCTTCATAATCAGCTTCCGTCAGCAGCTTGATCAACTTGGCGAAGGGGTACTTCTCATCGCCCAGCGGACGGACGTGGGTCGTCTTGCCCAAATACTCCTTCACGAGCGCGAAGTTCTTCTCCAGACCTTCGCCCTCAAGATCGGCCGGGTTCGAGTTCCAACAAACGCGCACGTTGTCTGCGGAAGCGATCTCCATGACTTTCTTGATGTCCGGCAGCGCGGTCACCTGGCCGTGCACCTCCAGACGAATCTCCTGACCAAAGCCAAGCGCAAAGTCTCCGAGTTCCGCTAGCGACTTGCCGATCTGCTCCAAGGTCTTCTCTTTCGCCACGCCTTCCTTTTCATGAAGCTGATCCGGCTTCACCTTCACACCACTGCCGCCAATGTCGTGGCTGAGTTTGATGTACTGCTTGGCCACATCCAGGTTCGTCAGAAGCTTGCCTTTGTCAGGAGAATCAAAGGCCGCATTCGTCCCCATACCCACGATCTCGATGCCACCATCAGTGAACTGCTTCTTCACCTCGCTCCGCTGCTCCGGGCTCAACGTCGGCGACACCTTGTGCGCGTGATCGACACGCAGTTCCACGCCGGAGATGCCGAGCTGGGTGAGGTTCGCGATGATCGTGGGAATATCCCACTCTGCGCCCCACATATAGGTCACCAGACCAAAGGAGATGTTCTCCCCCTGCGGCTTCAACTGCTGGGCAAAAGCGGACAGCCCCAAGGCCCCGGCGGCAGTAGCGACAGACTGATGCAGAAATTGGCGACGCGTGCGGATGCTCATGCCGCGAAGCTGACAGGCCGAGGGCAAACTGTCAACGTCGGGCAAAAGAGTGCGGTGGAGCAAGCGATCCATCCACTCGGCGCCCACGCGGGCCACAGGATGCCCCCAAGCGATCCCAATTCGGCGCTCTGGTCTGCCGAATGGACGCCAAGGGCGTCACACAAAATAGCCCGGGGTAAGGCGAGGAACGAGCCGCCACCCCGGGGGTAGCCCGGTCAGGAAGCTCGAACTCCAACGGAGTTCTACAAGCTGACCAATCACCTGTTTGATTCACTCTATGCATAGCAGTAAACCTTCACACCCATGCCCCAATCCCTCAGTCAGAACTACGTCCACTTGGTCTTTTCCACCAAAGATCGAAAATCGTTTCTCCAAGACACGGAGCTTCAAAAGCGTGTTCATGCTTACGTTGCCGGGACATGCAAAAACCTAGATTCGCCCGCCATCATTGTCGGTGGCATTGCAGATCACGTGCACATTCTCCTACAACTCGCGCGGACCAAGGCTCTCTCGGATGTGGTTCGTGACATCAAGAGAGAGTCAACCAAATGGATTCGAGAGGAAGCGCCTCGATTATCCGAGTTCCACTGGCAATCCGGCTATGGTGCCTTTTCCGTTAGTCACTCCCTCGTAGACACGGTCGCACACTACATCCGCAATCAAGCTGAGCATCACCAGAAGATGTCCTTTCAGGATGAATTTCGAAAGCTGCTCAAAAAGAGCGGCCTTCAATGGGACGAGCGATATGTCTGGGATTGAAGGTGCCCCTGCGGCATTTGCCCGGTCTGTAGAACTCCTTTGGAGTTCCGGCTCCTCCCTGCAAATACCCAGGGTGGCGGCTCGTTCCTCGCCTTACCCTGTGCTAACATGTATGACGCCTTTGGCGTCGAATCACTCGCAGGCTTGGATGCCTGCGGACAGGTTGAAACGAACGCTCTCACGCCAACGGCGTGGCACAAAATCGCCCAGAGTCAGCAAAGAACGAGCCGCCACCTTGGAGACGCCAAGCCAAATGCCCACACTCATGTCTTTGGTCTTTCGTCTGTCCGTCTTCTGCCTGTTCCTCACAACGCCCGCCACCGCGCAAAACACTCAATGAACCCGCTCGCAAAATCCTGCGGCCGGGCCTCGATCCAAGCCTGAATTTCCTCCACCCGGAAAAACAATCCCGTGGTGATCTCATCCGGCGCATATTTCATGGGCCCATTGTGTTCAGCCACGTGCAGCTCCACAAACTCCTGCCCCGTAGCTTCGCAGGCCGGGATCGTGGCCACACACCGCGTCGGCGCGCTGATCCCGATCTCTTCCTTCAGCTCGCGGGCGGCTGAAGTAGCATAGTCCTCTCCGGCGTCCAGATGCCCTGCGGCACTGCTATCCCACGTCAAAGGATGCACGTCCTTCAAATGTGAGCGCTTCTGCAGCCAGAGTTCGCCGTGCTTGTTGAAGACAAAGATATGCACCGCCCGGTGCTTCAACCCCTTGGCATGCACCTCGCCACGCGGAGCCTGGCCAATCACCACGTTGTTCTCATCCACCACATCAAAGATTTCCGTCGCCTTCTGCCCGCGATCTTCCTCATGACGCCCTTCATAGTGCCGGGTCAACGCCACCCAGTCCCAAAGCGTTAGTTCCTCGGCCCGAACGGTAAGCGGCTTGCTCAGGCTGCCCATCAGGCTGTCCCACCCGCCGGGACATTCCGGCAAGAGATTCTTCAACTGCTTGCGACGCTGGGAAAATCCCATGCGCACAAGGCGGTCAAACAACGCCCGATCATGCACGGGCAGATCCCCCGGAGGCCGCGGCGTGAGGCGCACAATCGCGGAATCCACCTTGGGGCGGGGCTTGAAGACCTCCGGCGGAATGATGCGCCGAATCTCAACCTCCCAGTCATGCTGCACTACCAGGCTCAGACCGCCATAGGCGTCGTCCTCCTGATCCGCCGCAAGACGCTGGCACACCTCCTTCTGGAGCATGAACACCGCCTCAGTCACCGGAGTGGGTGGCGTCAGCACATGGCGCAGGATCTCGCCCCCCATCGAGTAGGGCAGGTTACCGATTACCTTCACGCCGCCAAACTTGAACAGCGGGCGCAGATCAAACCGGGTCGCATCCCCGTGCCAGACCTCCACATCTTCACGCCCGTCAAATTTCGCCTTCAGATCTGCCGCCAGGGTGTTGTCCTTCTCCAACAGCAGGGTCTTCGCCGCCCGGCCCACCAGATGCGTCGTCATCGCCCCCTGCCCCGGACCAATCTCCACGACCAGCGGTGCGCCGTCAGGCCGGATCTCGTCCGCGATCCATTTCGCGATTCCCACGTCGTGCAGGAAGTTCTGGCCGAGGCTTTTCTTGGGTGCAAAGGAGGATGCCATGTCGCGGAGGACATAGCGCATCCGGCGCTAGCGTGCAATGAGCTCTCCACGGCCGGGGTCGCCGCCGCCCCTTTGTTCGGAAGTATCGCGAGATCGATTCGGCCATCCTCTGCGTTTTTCGGCCACCATCTCATGCAAAGAACCTGCCAAGACAGCAAGTGACTGGATGACTGATTTTCTCAGCACGCCTGCAGTCCGGCAGTATGTTTGCCGAACCAGAAGCCCGCCCAGATGCCCGCCATCCCGGAAGTCTTTCCTCCACGAGATGTCTCCGAATTCCTCGCATGGGAGGTAATTCGTCCTCAAATCGAAACCTACGGTGACCAAGGAAATCCGGTGACGGCTCCAATTGTATTTTGGGCGAACAGCGAATCCAGGCCAGGTCCCACCCTGGGAGCCGTTGGCAGGGCCAAGCTGACGACAGTTTACGTGCATTGTCATCTCTTGTTCGGAGATGTGCTTCAAGCGCGTTGTTACCACAGACTGAGGTCTCAACCAAAAGAACAGGATGCAGCATCCCTGGAATGGGACTTGGAAGTTCAAGTCCGAAGGGACGACAAAGGACTCTATGCTCAGAACTTCAAGATCCATCCGAAATCCAGTTCGCATGATTCAGGCACGTGAAGGCACAAGCACCATGATGAAGTCGATCCTTCGATTCGGAACCTCAGTGTTCGCGTTGATGGTGACAGCGCTTCCAGCTGGCGAGACCAAGAGCAGCCCATCCGAGGGTGGTTGGTCGCCCAAACACACGTTCCGCATCGAACAACGTTCTCACACCGAAGAGGGGATAGCGATTCCATGCCCCGGCTCTGGCAGAGTTGGATCGTTCCCGCAAATGGTAAGCCTTCCTACCGCTTGGTCCTCTGTCACGAAGGAGAGCTGAATTGGCCAGGTCTCTTCCAGATCTCGCCCAATGAGCAGTACATTTTTCACGTTCAGAAAACAGGGAGCGGTGACAACTATGGAACGCTCTTTGCCCGCGACTCCGATGGAGTGTTCCGTCTCACAACGCTCACTTCACCGTCCCTTCCCTTTTCCGATGCAGCGTGGAAATTTTTCCAACAAAACACCCAGCTTGAAATCGCTCTGTATCATGACGGAGTCGAGTTTCTTTCTTGGGGCGAAGACGGCAAATGCTTCGAGTTCAGCCTTCACGGAACCGACACTGGCGAGAGCTACTGGATTTCTGATTGGCGTCTCCACTTCAATACTACGACCGGGCGATTTTTTTGCACCCCCTCTCAGAAGAAGCACAACCTGAAATCGATTCACTATCGGCGCAAATAGCACTGCGAACAAGCAAGAGGGAGCAGCCTTGCTTATCCGCCGATGTCCATTCTTATGGGAAGGCAGGAAGTGCTCTGGTCCTGCGGCGACTGAGCCGACGGGGACCGTCGGACTACCCCGAAATCGACGTCAGAAGAGGTTTGCGCCTCCACGCTCACCAGTTCCCGCCCATCGCCCGCTTTACTGACTTACCGAATCACTGATTCACTGAACCACTGATTTAGCCGCCCACCTTCCAAAGCTTCCGGTCACTGCGCACGAAAATCTTCCCGCCACTCAGCGACGGCGTGCACAGGATCAGCTCCTTCTCCGCCAGTTCATCTTTGAAATCCAAGGAGCCCACCACCGCGCCCTCTGGCGCAGTAACATCCACGATCTGCAGCAAACCTTTCTCACCAACTGCGGCCAGCAAGTTGCCCGCGCCCACGGGTGATCCGCTGAAGGGTCCTTTGAGACGGAGTTTCCACCCACGCTCGCCAGTCTTGGCATCCGCCACGGCCAGCACCCCAGCGCTGTTAATGATATAGACTTTGTCCCCCATCACCACCGGACTGCCCGTGGCGGCATTCATCTGCTCCGACCGCCAGATCTGGGCGGGGTCGCCTCCCGTCTTGGCTGGTTGGATGGCGGTGATGCCTTTGGAAGCCGCATAAATAACGCCATTGGCCACGACGCTGGAGGACATGGTGGAAGCCCCGTCCTTGTACTCCCAAAGGCGGCTCCCAGTGGCGGGGTCCACGCCCATTAGCCCATCTTTGCACTGGAGCACGGCCACTGGGGCACTCTCAGCATCCGGCTGCCACACGATGGGGCTGCTCCAGTTGGCCGCCTTGGGGCGTTCCAGCTTCCACAGATTGCGCCCCGTGGTCACATCGATGCCCAGGGTGTAGCTCTCGCTGTCATTCTCAATGACGGTCACCACGGTCTCCCCCACGATGATGGGTGAGGACGACATGCCCAGACTGTTGCTGGCATTCGCGTAGTCCACCGTGAGCCCTCGAACCCAAAGCAGGTTTCCCTCCAGATCAAATGCGGCCAGATCATTCGACGACCAGAGCGCGACCACCCGTTTGCCATCACTGCACGGCGTCGGAGCAGCCACGCAGGTCTTGCCATGGCTCATGGTCCGGCCGGTGGCACGCAGGTGACGTTCCCAGACCTTGCTTCCGTCCTTGGCGCTGAAGGCGATGACGTGCAATCGCTCCTGCTTGGGCCCGCTGGAAGCGGTGACATACACCCTGTCCCCCACGATGATGGGGCTCGACAGCCCCCTCCCGGGGAGCTCTGCAGACCACTCCACCTTGGGGGCAGCTGGCATCTGCGCCCCGGCGAGATAGGCAGCGCTGTTGGGTCCGCGGAACTGGGGCCAATCGGACGCCCAGACACAGGCTGGTTCTGCCATGGCCAGCAGGCCCGACACAAACGCGGCCTTCGAGATCGAGGAAACTTTATGGGTCATCGGTACTCAAAAAAAAGGGTTCAAGGATTGCTCGCGAGGATCGCGGTTCCGGCCGCATCACAGACCCGGAGTTGAAACTCCCATTCCACGGTCCATTGCTCTTTCTGCTCATTCTGGCAGCACTTCACCAAGATGGTGTTGGCACCCTTCTTAAGCCGGCACTTCAGGGTGTACTGGTCCATCTGCGCTCCCCGATGGTACTCGTCCCGCCCAAACAGCAGCTCTCCATTGAGCCACACCTTCCAGCCGTTTTTGCAACCCAAGCGGATTTCGGCCTCACGATCGGTCGTTGAATCAAACGTGCTCACTGCGTAAGCCGTGGCGTCTTTCAGCATCGTGAGCGGTTTATTGAAATCCAGCTTGCCGTACTCATGCTTGGTTTCAAAGGGCTGCCAGGCCACTTCCGCCCCTTTGCCCGCGTACTTCGCATCGAGCTTGATCTCCTTTTCCGGCGGATACACCGCGTCAAACCCTGCCCGCTGCGCATTGTCGAACGGCCCAATTACGTTCCATTTCGTGATGAAGCCAAAGTGCCTGGGTAGATCCACCTCCACACCCAGCTTCGTCAGCGCTTCCGCGATCACTTTCACCTGGTCCTCATCCCGTGCCGCATCCAGCGCCGCCTGATAGGTGCTTTTTGCGGCCGCTTCGTCTTTGGCGTCCGCCTTTTCCTTCCCTGCCACGATCAAACGCTGCACGGCACCGCGTCGCAGTTCCTGGGCGGGATCACTGATCAGGGTCGGCTCAATGGCATTCGCCTTGGCCTGATCCGCGTGCTGAATGACGTCAAACGCGATCGACCGGGCAGATGAGGCATGGTGGGTGTCCCGCAGAAAGCTCTCCAACTCCGCTACGGGCAAAGGCTTCTTGGCCTCCAGGGCTTCGTCTGCAATCACTGTCGCAGCCATCCGCAGCCAATTGTCCGCCACCACGTTGCCCTTGCCAGCCCCCTCTACAATGGCAAGCAGCCCTTCTGGGCCCGCTTTCACCAGCTCTCGCCACGCCACACTTGCCTCCTCATTGCCCTGCCCCTCCCGGCCCACGGCCAGGATGGCTTTGACGGACGAAGCGACATCCGCCTGCGCAAGCGAGGCAGAAATGAACAGCAGCAAGCAGGAGGTACGCAGGATCATGGCAAAGCGGGGCAAGTCTGCCAGAATCTACGCCAAAATGTCACCTCTCATTTCTGGAGTTTGATCAATTGACGCATCCTCCAGCACCCGTGCCGTCTAGTCCAAAAATCCATCAGATCTCATGGCCAGCAGCATCGTGTTGCCGGACAAATGAAAGCAGATGACCAGGAAGACACGACTTCATCCACTCAAAAACCTGACATTTGAGACGTCATGAATGCAACTGAACCTTATAGAGCATCACCAAAACCGCTGACTTTCGCGGCCTTCACGCTGTCACTCGCTCTCGGCGGATGCTGGCTGAACTACCCCTCCATGATTTTTGGATCTGGCGAGATTGCACAAATCTTCTGGGCCGGAGGTCTGGGTCTGGCCGCGGTGTCAGCTTTAACTTTGCTGTTCACCGTTTTTCAGTATGGCTGGCTCACATTGCGAGGACGATGTTCCCCCGTATTGCTTGTTACGGCACTCGGTGTTTCAGCAGGATTCACGGCACTCTGGCTCGCCTACTATCGTTTCCTTGAGCGCATGCCATAGATGTTGCCCATTGTTCTCCGTCCCAACGCCCCTTGCCTGGTTGGCATGCCGCCCTCCCCAAGCTCTTCAGACCTATTGTCGCATCGGCATTCAGCGTTAGAATATCCACAATGATCGAGCCGGTTCCCATCTCCCCATTGCCCGTGGAAGCAGCTCCCATTGCGCCTGGCGAGGTGGTGCCCATGCAGATCGCGGCTCAGTTGGTGAACGCCGAGAAAACCGTGCCGATTGACCTCGAAAGCATGCCGATTCTCCCTGATCCGATTCAGGCCGATCCGGTGCCTACCCACTTGATATTGCCGACAGAGATTCCAGCACAAGTGATCGCGCCACAGGCCATCTCCGCAGCCCCCGTTGTCCCGGAAGCCATCGAGGCTCAATCGATCGAGCGCATGATGCCGGAATGAAAGAAAGGCCTCGACTTCCCACGAGGCCCCCTTGCAACTCCTTCAGGCTCGACCAGCGCCTGCCCTGATCCACGATCAGAGCGAACCCTCAAGTTTGCCTGAAATTGCCTTCATTTTCGCCTTTTGAGCCTCAGAATTTGCCCGAAAAAGTCCACATTCGGTGTCTGAGGACGTTTGATTTCCACTGAATTTGCGTTTCCTCCAGTTCCCGCTTCCGACCGTCCGGCGGCTCATTCAATTCAGTGCCTCGTTCTCTGTCCAACACACTTACATCCGTCCCGCCTTGTCCCGCCGTTTCAAGCTCCTGCCCGCGCTCAGCGCCCTGCTGACGACCACCTCCCTCCTCTCAGCCCCGGCCAGTTCTCCTTCCGGCGCCAACTTCTCCTTTGAAGGAGATGGCTTTGATACCTGGACCGAAGACGGCTCCGCCTTTGGCCGTGGCCCGGCCGCTGGCAAAGTTCCCGGCATGAATGGCACCGTCACCGGCTTTGCCGGGCATGCCTTTGCCTGTTCCGGCCATGGAGGAGACCCCGCCACCGGTGCTCTCACCTCTCCGGAGATTGCGCTCACGGGTGGCCACCTGCATTTCCTCGTGGCTGGTGGCAATCAGCCCGGCAAGACCGCCGTCCAGCTCCTGGTGGATGGCAAGGTCGTTCAAGAGGCCACGGGCCAGAACAGTCTGCAGCTTCGGCAGGTCACCTGGGATCTCAGCCCTTGGCAGGGCAAGAAGGCCCAGCTGCGCATTGTCGATCAGGCCACGGGAGGCTGGGGCCTGATCGTGGCGGACGAATTCGTCTTCTCCAATGACAAGAATTTCGTCATCAAGGTGGCGTCGCCCAAGAAGGCCGGAGCGGACGAGAACGGCATCGAACTGGTCTCCACCCCAGTCATTCCCGGCAACAGCATCCCCAAGGGCACGAGTATTCAGATTTTTGCCACCCATGAGGGTGAAAAAGTAACGAGCCCTACGGCCTTCGCCTTTGACGAAAAGGGTGCCCTGTATGTGGCGGAGACCCACCGCTTCCGTTTCGGCATTCATGACGACCGGAACAACCGCTACTGGTACCTTGACGACATTGCCTCGCAGACCACCGCGGATCGCCGCGCCATGCACGAGAAGTGGAAGGCCAAGGTCCCGCTGGAATCCATGACGGAGAAGTCCGAGGTCATCCGCAAGCTGGTGGATGAGAACGGCGACGGCAAGGCCGACAAGATGACGGTCTATGCGGATGGCTTCAATGATCTGCTAGACGGCACGGCCGCTGGCGTCTTCGCCCATGAAGGGCGCGTTTATTTTGCCTGCATCCCCAAGATCTACTCCCTCCTGGACAAGGATGGCGATGGCAAGGCAGACCAACGCGACGTGATCGAAGATGGCTTCGGTGTACGAGTTTCACTCTCCGGCCATGATCTCAACGGGTTCGTGCTCGGCATGGATGGCCGCATCTATGGCACCGTGGGGGACCGCGGTTTCAGCTTCACCACCAAGGAAGGCGTCACCTACAAGTCTCCCGACCAGGGAGCCATCTTCCGGTTCGAGCCCGATGGCTCCAACTTTGAAGTCGTGCACACCGGGCTGCGCAACCCCAAGGAACTGGCCTTTGATGAGTACGGCAACGGCATCAGCGTGGACAACAACTCCGACCAGGGCGATCCCGCCCGCGTGGTGTACATGATTGAAGGTGCCGACTCCGGCTGGCGCATGCAGCATCAGGCGCTGCACACCTTCCGCGATGACATCGGCCTCCCAGAGCGCCCCATCTCTCCCTGGATGACAGAGCGCATGGCGGAGACTCGCAATCCCTCACAGCCAGCCTACATCGTGCCCCCGGTGGGCACAATCACCAGCGGCCCCTCCGGCCTCACCTATCACCCTGGCAGTGGTTTCCTCGAATCCGAGAAAGGCCGTTTCCTCGTCTGCGACTACCGTGCCAATGCCGCCAGCTCCGGCATCTGGTCCTTCAAGGTCACCCGCGATGGCGCAGGCATGAAGTTTGAAGATCCCTACAAGTTCAACTGGGGCGTCTGCCCCACGGATGTGGAGTACAGCTATGACGGCCGCCTCTTTGTGTCGGACTTCATCAGCGGTTGGGAATCCCATGACGCGGGTCGCATCTATGCCATCACGGCGGATTCGGAAAAGAATGCCGGTCGCACCCCGGATGTCGCCAAGCTCATGTCAGAGGACTTCAATCAGCGCTCCGAGGATGAACTGGCTGGCCTGCTGTTGCACGCCGACCAACGCGTCCGTCTGCGCGCCCAGATCGCCCTGGCGGCCAAGGATGGCAGCACTCCGCTGCTGGTGAAGGCCACGCAGGACCAAGACCATCTCCTCACCCGCTTGCACGGCATCTGGGGTCTCGGCATCCGCGCCCGCAAGTCGGGTGACGCCGCCGCCGCCACTGCGCTGGTGGCCCTGCTGAAGGACCAGGACGCCGAAGTGCGCGCTCAGGCCGCCCATGTTTTGGGCGAAGTGAAGGGCACCCCTTCCGCAAGCCTGCTCCCCCTCCTGTCTGATTCCTCGAACCGTGTTCGCGGGTTCGCTGCCATCTCCCTTGGCCGGTTGAAATCCAAGGATGCCTGGGCTCCCTTGATTGAAGTGCTCGCGCAAAACGGCGACGCGGATCTCTACCTGCGCCACGCCGCCATCATGGGCCTCCTTGGTGCCGGTGGTGAAGCCGAGTTCGCAGCGCTGAAGACGCACAATGCGCCCGCAGTCCGCATGGCAGCCGTTATCGCCCTGCGTCGCCTCCACAGCTCTTCGCTCGCCAGTTTCCTGGCCGATGCGGATCCCCGCATCAGTGATGAAGCCATCCGCGCCATCCACGAGGAAAAAGTGGACGCCGCCCACCCGGCGTTGAATGCCATGCTTGATGCCTACATCGGCCCCGATGCTGCGAAGGCGCGCAAGCTCAGTCCCATGATCGCGCGCCGCGTCATCCACTCTGCCTTCCGCACCGGTGGCAAGGAGAATGCCGACCGCCTCATCAAGCTGGCTGCCCAAAAGACGTTTGACCTCGATCAGCGCAAGGAAGCCCTGCGTCTGCTCCTCCAGTGGCCCCAGCCGCACCCGGTGGATCAGTCACTCGGCCGCCTGGATCCCAAGCCCGCCCGTGATCCCAAGGAAGTCGCGCCTGTGCTGGAAGCTGGCATCCCTGCCCTTCTCGCCTCTGAGGAGGCCCTGCTGGCCCCGACGCTGAAGTTGGTAGAGGATCTGCATCTGAGCCGTGCCGCCTTCACGGAAGCCGACCTGCGCCGCATCATCACCACCCGTACCCTGCCTGCCGCCGCCCGCGCCACCGCACTGGAACTCTGGATTGCAGGCAAGCCCCAAGATGCCGACTCCCTGCTGGTTGAACTCTCGACCGATTCCGCAGACGAGGTGGCCGCGGCCGCCCTCACGGATCTGGCCAAGACCAGCCCGGAGAAGGCCCTCGCAGGCGCCACCCAGGCCCTGAAGTCCAAGTCGGTGACGCGCCGCCAGTCCGCCTGGACCGTGCTAGCCGGCATCCCCGGCGATGCCGCCGCCCAGCTCATTGCCAAGGCGGTGCAAGACATCCCCACCCCGCAGTCGGACAAGGAAAGCCAGCTTGAGATCCTGGAAGCCGCTGCCAAACGCAATGAGCCAGCCGTGAAAGCGGCCCTCACCGCCTACGAGAGCAGCCTCAACCCTGCCGACCTGCTCGCCAAATGGATGCCTGCCCTCTACGGCGGCAATGTCGAACGGGGCGGCAGCCTCTTCTTCAGCCACGGCAGCGCCCAGTGCTTCCGCTGCCACCGCGCCGGTGAAGGCGGTCACGATGCGGGCGGCGATGCCGGCCCGAATCTGGCTGGCGTGGGTGCCAAGCATGAGCGGCTTTATTTCCTTGAAGCCCTCATGAATCCCGGTGCCAAAGTCGCCCCCGGCTATGGCATGGTCTTCCTGACTTTGAAAGGCGGCGGCAGCGTGGGTGGCGTACTGCAGAACGAGACGCCCGATGCCTACGAGATCCTCGTGGCACCCGACCTCTGGAGCGTGAAGAAATCCGACGTCGCCGCCGCGTCCCCACCTGTCTCCGCCATGCCTCCCATGAGCGTCTTCCTCAACTCCCATGAAGCTCGCGACATCGTCGCCTGGCTCAGCACCCTCAAGAAGCCGCTGAAAGGCGAGGCCAAGAAGCTCGAAGCAAAGCCTTACAAGAAGACCAAAGACTAAAAGACGAAAGACAGAAGACCTGAAAGTCGATCGAGGGGCAGCCACGCATGGCTGCCCCTTTTTTGTCGCTGTTCCGGGCCATCTTCTATCAAACACTCCAAGGAACCGTGATCCCCACGGAGCGGCGGTTTGTGCTTGCACAACCGCCGATGGCGAGAGGAGCGATTGGCGAGATGCTTCCATTCCACATTCCCATCGCCCCGCGCGCTGTAGGGCAAGCGCTCCGCTTACCATGAGCGGCTCCTGACTGAGGCAACCGGGGCGGTCGCCCCTACAGATGCTGCTGGGAGGTTTGGGGCAGAGGGAAAATGGAGACCTCATGAGACGTTTGGCCGGGACCGGGACAAGAATGTCCCTCGCTCTATCTACTGACGGTTGAGCTCTTGTGTGCAGGTGAGGACTTGTGTCTTCTTGGTAGCGCGTACGGGCTTTGGATTAGCTCAAAACAAGGGAACCACGCTCATTCACGGGGAGCGCAATCCCAAGCGCTTCGGCTCCTGTTTTTGGAAGCTCATCCCCGAAGGGGATATCTATCACAGCCCAGGGTTGGACGAGCCCTAAGAACCTGTTTGGATAAAAACGCTGGGTGTGTTGCGAGGCATTTTGAATCTGGACAAGGCGCGAAGAGGGCGTGAATCGAGATTCACAACCGATGAGCAACGCAGTCCAGACTCAAAAGGACCGCAACCCGGAGGGGGCAGTTCTCAGGCTCGGCGAAGCCGCTTTTATCTCATTCCCTTAATTGAACCTGCCACACCCGGATGTTTTTATCCAAACAGGTTCTAAGCGAGTCAACCCTGGGTACCGCATGACATGACATCTCAGGTGTGGAGGCCGGTCCGATACTCTTGCACCCCCGACATCGTCAGAAGTCCCTGACGACAAACCGGTGCTCCATGAACAACTCGAACCTCGCCCCCCTCACCATTTCCCGCGGCTTAACAACCCCTGAGTGTAGGCCCTCACCTCCTCCTGGCTGATGACCTGTTTGGAAGTGTGCTGCACATACACCGCCAGCTCACCTTGCATGTAGGCATATCCCACCCCCATCAGCCACTGTGGATCTCCCGGTTTTGCCGGTTTCTCAGTCGGAATCTCATAGAGCTGGATGTACTCCAGCGCCTCCTGTTCCCTGCGGCTGCCGTCTGTCATCCGCACCACCAGCTTTTCCGGCACAGGTAGCTTAAGAGAGAGCACAGACCATCCGGTTTCAGGTTTCAGGAAACGTCCGCGATCAGGCGTGAGTATCGGATATCCGGCCACGAAACGATCCCCTATCGACTGCAGATGGGATTCCGTGCCCAGATCCCGGGCAATACCGGCATAGCGATCCACCACCACGGCCATCAGATCACCTGACACCTCCTTCTTGAAAACACACCAGGAATACGTGTAGGGGTACCTTCCACCCTGCCGCGATGGCGAGCGCTGGTCCGCAGCAGCGGATGTCCCCCTCTCCAACAGCGTCCAAGTCCGGTCTGGTGCCTTCAAGTTCTCCAGAGGCGGCACCTCCTGGGCCAAGGCTGGCAGGATGAGGGATGCGACGAAACAAGCCTGAAGGGTCCAGCGCCGAAAGCTGTAGTTCGTCTTCATCCTACGATTACGCGGCCAACGCCCCGGCCTGTCACCTCTCTTTTTCCGGGCTCGAATTGCGTGCGCCCACTTTCCCCAGAATCTCCGCCATCGCCTTCACCACCACAGACGCCTTGCCCCTCTGCCAGAGTAGCAGAAGGTCCCACGTGGCTGCCTTGTCGATCAACGGCACCAATGCCACACCTGGCGGTGGGCTCTGGGCGAAATAGTCGGGCAGCAAAGTCACCGCCCCCTCGCTCGCGATCATGGAGAAAGCCTCGCCAATGCTCTCCGCATCAGCGATAAACTTGGGCTTGAAGCCACCCGCCCGGCAGATCCGAACGATCCACCGATTTCTCCCAGGGACATCCTTTTCAGGTGCGCCGATGAAAACCTCCTTTTTCAGATCAGCCGGTGACAGTTCGCGCCGGCCTGCGAGGACGTGATCAGCGGGCAGGACCACACACACTCCCAAGGTGGCGAGCTTCTTGGTGTAGTACTCGCCCGCCATCGCTCCGCCTTCCTGGCCGATCAGGGCCAGGTCGATCTCCCCTTTCTTCAGCGCATGAAGTTGCTCGCCGGGCGCTTGATCCAGCAGCTTCACCCGCACCTCAGGATGTCGTTTTCTGAGCTCTGCCAGCGCGGGGTTCAGGTAAAACTGCGCCGCAGAGCCAATGTAGCCGATGCGCAATTCCGAGCGCTGGCCACGCGCCTGATGGCGCAATTCCGCCAATTCACTCTCGTATCGCTCCAGCACCGGCTTCATGCAGGCCACTGTGGCCTGCCCCAGTGCTGTAGGCTTCACACCGCTGGCCTGACGTTCCAACAAAGGTCCCCCGATCTCATGCTCCAGAGCCTGCATCTGCCTCGACAAAGAAGGCTGCGACACATGCAATCGCGTCGCCGCCCGATTGAGACTGCCCTCCTCCAACACCACAAAAAAGGCCCTGAGCAAATCAATCATAGAAGGAAGCTCATCTTGTTAATCCATTGAGAATCTTGTCAATCCTGTCTCTGAAAAGCTCTCAACATCCTCAAGGGTATACGCAAAACGCATAACGGCAAGAGCCAGCCAGCATTATCGCGACCTTGGCAGGTGAGCCATGCTCCACCCAGACAGGCAACCGCCTGAAACAGAAAACGAAAATCTTCTATCAAGTAACCAAGATGAATACGACCTCCACTTCCCCTGCCGTGCTCAGCGCCAACACCACCGACAACAGCGTGGTCCGCACGGTCCTCAACACGGCACTCGGCACCAACAATGCCCTCGCCCCCACCGTGCTCCGCCTGGCCCTTGCCGCCGTCGTCTTCCCCCACGGTGCCCAGAAGCTCCTCGGATGGTTCGGCGGCTATGGTTACGAAGGCACCATGGGCTTCTTCACCAGCACGATGGGCATCCCCTGGATCCTCGCCCTGGGCGTGATCCTGGTGGAGTTCTTTGCCCCGCTCTTCCTGATCGCTGGCGCGGCCGTCCGCCCCGCCGCGATCGCCATCGGCACCGTGCTTGGCACCGCTATGGTGAAGGTTCACCTGGCCAACGGTTTCTTCATGAACTGGATGGGCACGCAGAAGGGTGAAGGCGTTGAATTCTTCGTCCTGGTGCTGGGCATCGCCCTCGCCCTCGTCATATCCGGTGCCGGCCGCTTCTCGGTTGACCGCGCCGTGAGCAAGCAGTCGTAATCAGTCTTCAGCTCCCTTTGCCTCCAAGGGCGGCCCGATTCGGGTCGCCCTTGAGCAACGCCCGCCCCCGACCCGCCACACCATCCCCTCGTCCACCCTCAGCCTTTCCTGCCATGAATGCCCCCGCCCCCATTTCTAATGCCCCCACCACCAACTCCATCATCGGGCGGGTCATTCTCCGCACCCGCGATGCCAAGACACTGGGGACCTTCTACTCTCACTTGCTAAGCCTGATCCCCGAGTCCCGCTCCGGAAAACCTGGCACCGTCGATCTCGTGCATCCCGTCAGCAAGGCCGTGCTTGTCACCCTTCTTGAAGACAAGCACGCACCTGCTCCCACCCGCGGCGCTCCGGGCCTGTTCCATGTCGCGTTTCTCTTTCCCGACTTGCTCGAGTGGAAGCTCACCCTGCGCCGTATGTTCGCCATGCCGGGACTGGACTTCCACGGAGCAGCGGACCACGCCGTGAGCTGGGCCGTCTATCTGGCAGACCCCGATGGCAATGGTATCGAACTCGCCTGGGACAAGCCGGAGAACGAGTGGCCCTGGAAGGGCGACAAGATCCAGATGGTCAGCCTATCTCTGCCCCTCCGGTCCATCCTGGCTCAACAAGATGCGGTCAAGGATGCTCCTGCGGCACCGATGCACATCGGTCACATCCACCTACAGACGTCTCAACTCACCAACGCCCAAGCCTATCTCGACTACCTCAAACTCCGCGTCACTCAGGACAACTACTCCGGCGCCATCTTCATGGCCCGGGGCAGGTACCACCATCACCTCGCCGTGAACACCTGGAACACGCGCCCCGGTATCAGCAGCGCCCCTAACGCCACCGGACTGGTGGGTTGGGACATGGCGATTCACGGAGACAACTCCAACCGAAGCTGGACCGATCCGGCAGGGGCTGAAGTGAGACTGATCCCGGGTTGATCCAAAGCTTGTCCCCGGACCAAATCCTTGCGCACCCAAGCGACCACGGTTCCCAGCCTTCACACTCATAAGTACTCTGACGCCAAGGGCGTCGAACATGAGTGCCCGGGGTTGCCCCGTTTTATTGTCTACCGCAACCATCAGTTGGCCAATGGGCATCCTCTCGCGCCCAGACTACGCTTTCGCCACTTAAACCAAGTAGTTGCAACACCCCTTCAATCTGCTCATGAAGGGAGAGAGAGTGATTTTTTTCTGCCAGCAGAAACACCCCGGAACTTGGGCAATTTCGATAGCGTTTGATCCCAAAAGCTTGCCCTTTGCTATCGGTAAATAGCGCTATTTTGTACCAATCAAGGTCATCATAAGTTTCAGTAAAGATCAGAAGACCTTCTCTCTCAAAGTACTCTGGCTCTTGTTCGAGAACCGCCACGTCCTCGATGGGACGACGCAGATACTCACTTAGTGACAACTGGTTCATCGTTATGGCGTCTGAGTATTTTCTAAAAAAACTTTCCTATGGGTATCCGGCTAGCGCCGCACGGTATAGAGGTAAACAATACCCCTCTTGCGGTTGATCAGGCGCCAAGTCAGTTCATCCGGCCCATTGACCGCGTGAACAAAGTCCTCAGGCACGTCCGAGGCGGTGATCCATAGGTGCCTCGGGGCATCGCGCTCCAGCATATTGCTCCAAAGCGAGTCCTTGGGAAGTCCATCGGACCAGCCTTTTCCGGCCTTGATGTCCGTGATGAACGCATCGGAGTCTGCGGGATCATAACTGTAGATAGTCAGGGATTCCCCATCTCCATTGACCCGGGATGAATGTCCCACCTCAAACACCCGGTGAATTGACGATGGATAGTGCTGCTCAGCAAATCCAGCAAGGTCAGTGGCAGTTGGAGCATAGTCCCGACGCCAATAGTCCGTTTTCGAGTGCTCGTGAAACTTGAACATGCTCCACGCAAAATACGTCACCACCGTCGCCACGAGGACGATACCAGCGCTTATCGCAAGGTTCTTTGCCGTTGCAGAGTCGGAAGATGACATCAACCGGCATCCTACCACTCACTGGAATAAAGGGTCAAGATCGCATACAAAGCGAAAACTTTAGCGCCTTCAATAGCCAGTAGTTGCCCGCACCCGACCGACTCTAAAGAATCTCTTACGGGAACATCATTTTTTTCGACATTCAATCATCCGATTGCTAGGGTTCCGTCAGACGAAAAGTTTTTCACGTTGAGCCTATGATTTACGTGCAAATCGCAGCATATCGGGACCCTGAACTCATTCCTACTCTGGAGGATTGCATTTCAAAAGCCAAGTATAAGAACGATCTCACTTTTGGGATTTGCTGGCAAAGTGATAGCGAAGATCGAAGACTTGATGAATGGAAGACCAGGTCAAACTTCAGAATAGATGAAGTCCCATGGCAGGAGAGCAAGGGGCTGTGTTGGGCTCGCTCTCGGATCCAGAAAATGTATGAAGGCGAATCTTTCACCCTTCAACTAGACTCACATCATCGTTTTGAGAAAGAATGGGACCGTAAGCTTCTATCCGACCTAGAGTCGATTGGAAGTCGCAAGCCCATTCTGACCACCTACGCAGGCGTCTATGATCCACCCACCAACACCAAGGCAGGAAACGACCCCTTCAAAATGGTCGCAGATCGTTTCACGCCGTCAGGCACCATCCTGTTTCGCCCCCATCTTATTCCGAATTGGCGCGACCTCACTGGCCCAATCCGGGCCAGATTTGTTTCGGGACACTATTTTTTCACGATTGGTCAACACTGTGAAGAGTATGCCTATGATCCCAACCTGTACTTCGCAGGAGATGAAATCAGCCTAAGCATCCGATCCTATACGCTCGGATATGACCTGTTTCATCCCCACCGCACTTTGGTCTGGCACGAATACACTCGTAAAGGCAGGGTCAAGCACTGGGATGATCACACCACTGCCAACAAAGAGCTGGTGGGAGCTGCTTGGCATGAACGCGATGTCGTGAGCAAGAAACGTCTACGGAAGCTGCTCAAGGAGGAAGAGAACGAGGTGGAGCTGGGGCGTTACGGCCTGGGTTCAGTTCGCAGTCATCGCGACTATGAAATCTATGCTGGAATCAACTTCGCAGACCGACTCCTGCATAACGACACCATCGCGGGGAAGGAGCCACCCAGCACATTCTCGACGGAGGCCGAGTGGGCTCGACAATTCGCGCGCAACTATAGTCTAACCTACAGTTGGCAGCCCACAGACGTTCTCCTGGCGGATGACCTTCAGTTTGTGTATTTTGGCATTGAGGATGCAAACGGAAAAGTTCTGCATCGGCACGATGCCCCTTACGATAGCCTGGAGGCACTGGGTTCGGTCCGAGAACGTCAAGTCCAGTTTCTAGCCGGCTCCTCCCCTGCCCGACTGGTGGTGTGGCCGGTGAGTCGCTCGCAGGGGTGGATGAAAAAGACCGTGTACTCGCTTTAAGATCATGGTTCCTCAGGTGATTCATCAGACTTGGAAGGTCAACGAAATTACCTTCTGGATCTTCAAGCGATCCCAGGCCTCAGTACGAACCCATCTGGGGCACTGGCAATACAGATTCTGGACCGATGATGATCTCGACAACTTCATCCGCGACTGCTACTCCGCGTACTATGAACGCTGGAAGGCACTGAACAAGCCCATCAAGAAAGTTGACGTGGCCCGCTACTTCATCCTTCACCGTTTTGGCGGTGTGTATGCAGATCTCGATTTCGTCTTCACCGACTGTATCGACAGCTTGTTTAAAGATGAGTCTGACTTGTATTTCTACCAGTCCACCCAAGCTCGAGTCAAGAAGTGGTCCTTCCTCGGTAATGCGTGGATGGCCGCGACCCCCGGCAAGGACTTCTGGCTGGAAGCGGTGGACTTCATGCTGGCGTTGCCAGACAACACGCCAGTCTTGCGCCACACAGGCCCCCTGGCCCTGGGTGCATTTTACGACTCGCTCCTATCCAGGCAGGCCGACGTAGGCTGCATCAGGATTCTCGATCCCGACATCTTCGACAACGAACGGTGTGGTGATGGTGTTGGCGAGCGTCGCTACGGCTATCACATCCGCGCGGCCACCTGGCAGCGCCAATGAACTTCACTCCCAGGCACTTTACATGGTCTATCCCAATCCTCAGATCTATGACCACCTGCGAGCCATCTTTGTGCACGTGCCCAAGTGTGCTGGCACTTCCATTGAAAATGCCCTCAAAGAATCGAAAGACCGCGTTGTGGGAGGACACACCACCGCGTTGGGCTACCGGCGCGCATTCCCTGAAAAATTTCGTGACTACTTCAAGTTCGCGATCGTTCGCCATCCGGCTGATCGCCTTGTCTCTGCATTCTACTATCTACGAGAGAGACCCATCAACCCTGCCCTGAACAATCAAGCTGTCCACGAAGCGAAAGATTTTCGCTCATTTGTCGTCAAACTTGCAGAATCGAGAGACCTGTTGATGAACACCGTCCATTTGATGCCTCAGCATTGTTTTGTGTGTGACCACACAATGAAGATCTTGGTGGACAAAATCTATCGATTCGAAGCAATGACCAAGACTTGGACTCAACTCTGTCGCAAATACGCTCTCAACGGCACCCCTTTGCCGAAGAGGAACGCATCATCACATGCTCCTTGGCAGGACTGCTATGACCCAGCATCGCTGCAACTGGTGGCAAGTCTCTACCAAAAAGATTTCGCCCTTTTTGGTTACAGCCCTGTCACGCTCACTTCGCCAATGCCATGTGACTAATCCGCAAATTCACAAAGCTCTGACTGCGGTCAATTTTGTGTTGCCATGGCAATGACTTTTAGCGTTAATTTTTCTCCGTTATGGCCACCCTGAGCGATTACTTTGAACGCATTTGCATTCTCAATCTACCTTATAAGCCGGAACGCAGAGAGAGGCTGACCCGCCATCTTGCCGAGCAAGGTTTTGAGAAGAATATCACCTGGGTAAGATCGTATTCTGGAGACAAAATGCCCCCGCCGGCATGGTGGAATGCCGGCAACGGAGCATGGGGCTGTCTGCTTTCCCACGCCAGAGTCCTGGCCGAAGCGATTGCCGACGGGATTGAGAACGTCCTCATCCTCGAAGACGATGTTGTGTTTCAACCTGATGCGGGGTCCCTTCTAAAGGGATTCATGAAGCAAGCCCCAGACGACTGGGGCCAAATCTATCTCGGTGGCCAACACCTTAAGGATCCTACGCCTGTAGCGGGCTCCTCCTACGTGCTAAAATGCCATTGCGTGAATCGCACTCACGCCTTTGCCGTGCACAAGCGAGCTATGGTACGCATGCATCAGCACATTTGGCATGCGCCAGACTACATGCAGCACCCGGGGGGATGGCACGTCGATCATCAGTTGGGAACTGCGCACGAGCGCGGTGACTGGTCCGTGTACGGACCGTCCTATTGGATTGCGGGACAAGATGCAGAATGGAGCAATATTAGCGGAAGATACAATTCCCGCCATTGGTGGCATCCCTGTACGTGGTCCAAACACCTTCCATTCATCTGGCTCCCCCCCGCAGTTGGGGCGACACTTCACGGAGACGAGCGATGGTTACATGGAGGTTACAACCTTAAGCCCAATACCTTCGAAGATATTGGACTCGATGTGGCAGCCATTAGCGATGATCGACTTTCCGCATGGCTCAATGTCGCGGCACGTGAGGCGTTGGATATAGAGAAACTTCCTGCCGTGCAGCACCCCTATATCGGAATTGACCGCTTGAAAAAAATATGGCACGGAGGAGTGATACCGTGGGCCCCGAGGTGCATGGAGAGAACGGCCAGCATGCAACTACACGATCTCCGCACTCGCGTGCTGGAACTGTCAGGCGAGGAATACGATATTCCAAAGCATGGCGGGCATCCCCAAGCAGGATCTCCCGTTTTGACGGTAGATTGATGATCTTTTTCGTGCCAAATCGCTTCCATGAAGACGACACTTTATGTGAACTTGTTTGACCATCCGCATCCAAAGCGATTAGCGGAAATTCTAGAGGCCTTTCATCGGAACCTACAAGAGCCGGAAATTGATCGCATCGTGGCTCTGATCGACGAGCAATATCAAGGACGTGAAAGCGTAGACGATGCCAAAGTCATTTGGGAGACTTTCGACTGTTCACGATATGAATATGGCCGCCCCACCTATCGTGTGTTCTTTGACCTCGTCAACAAGCACACAGAATCGCCATACGACATCAATATCGTTGCTAATTCGGACATCGTCGTGGGTAACGACATCGCACTGTTGAAAAACCTCGATTTGGAGGGTCTCTGCCTTGCCCTCACGCGTTGGGACTTTGTGGACGGGAAAGCGGACCTTGTAGCATGGGACAACTCTCAAGCCACTTGGATCTTTCAAGGTAAAATTCGGCCCCTGGGATGGGTCGACTTCCCTATGGGAGCATGGGCCAGTGACAACAGGTTGGCATGGCAACTACGCCATGATGACTATGTGGTGCTCAACCCGTGTAAAGAGATCAAAACACTACATATCCATCAATCCAACATTTGCAACATTGCAAAACACGTGGGAGGGAACTCCGCCAACGTGCGCCGCATCACCTTGGCTGAGTGCCGACTGCAAGCCAAACGTAAAAGTTCATGCGGCCTGATTGCCTTCAGCTTGTGGGGAAACGATCCGAAATATTGTAAGGGAGCGACACAGAATGCTGTGCTTGCCAAGCATCTTTATCCCGGGTGGACTATCCGTTTTTATCACGATGATACAGTCCCTGAATCCATATTGAGGGAGCTTCGCGAGCTTAATGCCGATCTCGTAAAGATGGAGGCCACTATAGGATCATCTGGAGCGTTCTGGCGATTCCTTGCAGCGGACGACCCAGGTTTTGAAAGGTGGATCATAAGAGATGCAGATTCCCGATTGAACTACAGAGAGCGTCGGGCAGTCGATGAATGGATCGCCTCCGAAAAGCCATTCCACGTCATGAGAGATCATCCTTACCATGTGAAACCCATCATGGGGCGTGGTTTCGGAGGGACTAGAGGCAGCATCCTCGGCATGGGCGAAAAGTGTTCGGCCTGGTATCGGCAAACCCAATATGGCGATGACGAGGAATTCCTCGCAAAGGTCATCTGGCCAGAAATTCACGACCTCGCACTCATTCACGACATTCAACCAGAGAGCCCTTTTGGTCCAGTCTCTCCATTCCCATGTGCGCGGGAGTTCTGGAGATTTGTGGGAGAAACTTGTCATCATGACGAGCATTGGGTCCTAGCGCACCGAGAGCGACTATTTTGGAATTCTTAGGGTATGAAGAAACCACAGTTCGAGGTGTTGGCGTATCGCAAAACGCTTAATCTAGGGGATGCCATTCAGACCTATGCCATGGCCAGATTGCTGCCCTCACCGCTGGGGGCAAAGTATCGAGACAGTCTCGATCGGGACGATGCGATACCACTCGTCATCAACGGATATCTTTGTGACAGCGTTCCAACAACGCAAAACTGTCTTTTTGCGGGCATCTACATCGGTCGGCGACTGGATGAGCACGTGCAATGGATCAAGAACAGCAAGTACAGGGTTGGGGCACGGGATCCATTCACTGCAAATCTTCTGCAAAAACGTGGAATTGACTGTCAAATGATTGGCTGCGCCACACTGACCCTGCCGCGATATGAGGGACCTCGAAAGGGAGTGATTCGCGTCGACGACATCGCCGACAACATAGGCAGAGGGCAATACACTCAATCAATTGGGCATATTTCATGGGTACAACAATGGCATGAAGCAATGGACCGCCTGGCAACTATTCGGACTGCCGAGTTGGTTTACACTAGTCGAC
This sequence comes from Verrucomicrobium sp. BvORR034, assembly GCF_000739635.1. Lineage (GTDB taxonomy): Bacteria > Verrucomicrobiota > Verrucomicrobiia > Verrucomicrobiales > Verrucomicrobiaceae > Verrucomicrobium. Next base: position 24,123 of record NZ_BATQ01000132.1, read on the forward strand.
TTCACATCGCGCTGCCCTGTCTCGCCTTCGGCACACCAGTCCAGATCCCCTCGCGGGCACGGTCAAATGTCCAACAATCTGAGAGGCTAAGCATCCTGGATGCCATTGGCTTCCAATATGACAAGCCCAATGTGATCGATGTGTCAGAGTTTTCTGCGGCATTCAAAAGTTTCCTGAAGTCAAAGTTGGGGATAAGTTTAGAAGAGGTCTCCAGACCAATAATGCCCAATCCATGGCTTTGACCGTCGGAATCAGAATGGCGTGGCCTAACGACAATATTAGTGATGCAAAAAATCCATGAACCTCAAGTTACTGTCATCAGTCAGGATATGGGTAACCTTCGATTCTGACATGGCAGAGTTTATGGCTTGCTACCACCCTCAAATACTTTGAAAAAGTCTGACTCCTTTTCGATATTTTGGTAAACCAGGTTGCTCATCCGCCCAAAACAGCATCGCATATGCTGCATGGCTTGAGATTTACCGCGAACAGCAACGATGTGAACATCAACGATTGGACTCCTGCTTCCACATCCATGGTGATATACAGTGTGCCCGTAGATGCCAAATAACACGGGCGCAAAGTCCACAACATTTGTTCGATTGAGAGGCAGCCACTTCACCCCCCGCCGTTTGATTTCATTGTAGATTGCCCCTCCGGTATCGCACTTTCTTGGTCTAAAAACGCTATCAGTGCGGCCTAGATTCCACATTGGCCCATTTGTTCCGCAGCTTCCATTAAGGGACTTCCACGTACGCACAGTGGTCATGAAGAAACAGGGGTGGCTATGACGGTCCCCATTCTCCAACCTTTGCACAGAGATGACGGGATATAGCTTCAATTCTTCGACCAACGGTTCTATGCTTCGAATTAAAAAAGCGTCTGAGTCAAGAAACACCAATACATCCTCCTCGGCAACCAGCGATTGACTGATTACATGCCGGGTAAGCTTGTTCAGCCTCGCAACGTGACGTCCTGATGAACGTGAGTTTGGAGGATCCACGACCCCGCTTCTGGCAACGTAGCAAGTAGAAGAAGAGTACATTGAACACACTTCATCAGCATCATCTTCAAGGTACAACCAGAATCGATGAGGCGTTGCGACATTCCCTTCAATGAATCGTCGTTGAATATCAATCCATCGCGTACTCGTGTGGACGGACAAAAAATGAATCATAGTGAGCACATGCTAGTTTTTGTTTTGCTAGGAGCCAGAACGCGTAAGATATCACCACTAATGATCGCATCCCTACCGAAGCCATTTATTTTCATCCATATTCCAAAATGTGCAGGAACAAGCATCGAAAACGCGCTCATGAATTCATGTTTGGGCGTGCCGGATTGGAGCAAACTCTCCAAAGAGATGGCTCGACGCCACTGTCTTCCTCCGACTGGCAGGCAACACAACAAAATCAAGTGGTTCCAAAAAAGCAACTACGACTTACCAGCATATTTTAAATTCGCTTTTGTGAGAAACCCATGGAGCCGAGCGGTCTCTCAAGTTCGCTACTTGCAAGCCAGGACTGGGAAGCAAGTATTCAATGGGAAATGCATTTCTGATAACCTTAAGATCCTATGCTTCACGAGGCAGTGGTTATGGGGTCAGGACTTAGGTGCACAGCAATCAGACTACTTGACCGATAAAGAGGGAAGACTTAACGTGGACTTTATCGGGAGATTTGAACATCTTGAGGCCGATTTTTCTCTTATTTGCAACCGGTTGGGAATCAAAACTCCAGAGTTGCCACATATTTTCAAACAAGAAGATTTAGGTCACTACTCCACGCACTATGACGAAGAGCTTGTCCAGCAAATTGGGCAAAAGTACTGTGACGACATCAGGCTGTTTGGTTATCAGTTTGAAAGGCAATACTGATTGGAGATGGATGCTACAACTTCAAACCTATCCGCTGAATGACAAACTCTGCAATTTCCAAAGGGCCTTCATTGGGGGCCACAATAAACTCGGCTTCCCGCACCGGATCAATGGGCTCAAATTTCGAGGAGATCCCAGTCATGTCATTGACTTCACCCCTGAGCGCCTGGGCATAAAGCCCCTTTGCATCACGTGCCACACAGGTTTCTGCACTTACAGGGAGGTACACAAAGTGAACTCTTACGTCTCCTAGAAGTAAAGCAACAAGACTACGCTGATGCACAAGTGGTGTGATACACGCCACAACTACAACATTCCCAAATCGAGCCACGAGGTTGGCGACTTCCGCGACCCGTCGGATATTCTCAGTACGATCTGCAACAGAATACCCAAGGTCCTTGCATAGACCTTTGCGAACTTCATCTCCATCCAAAACGATTAGCTGACTTCCATTTTTGGTCAATCGCTCAAGAAGGTTCAGGGCCAAAGTGGTTTTTCCAGACGATGGTCTTCCGAAGATCCAGATTACCAATCCTGACGATGGAATGCAAGAAGTCCCCAGACTGTCATAATTCTCACTCATAGTGATGTCATCAGTGAAGTTCGTGCGCCCCCGAAAGGTCATAGGCAAAGCCCACAACGCTGGAGTCGCATCGTAAATGGGCTTCCCATTAGATTCTTTGCTCTGATGAGCATTGCCGCAGCGTTCGCTCATTAGACCTCTGCTACTTTTAAAAGAGCTCATTAAGCAACTCAAACAACCACTCAAGGAATTTGTGAAGAGGCTCCCAATATCTCTCTAATACTCCGAGTGGCAGAAATAAGTAGTAGAGTATTATTCCGACACCCCGATCGGAACTTATGATGTTGAAGTAGTCCAACACAGCATAAATCGGGTAAAGCAGAAAGTATCCTAGCAAAAAAACAGCGACGCACCCTACATGGCGTCCAGTTTTAGATTCGCTTTCCTCCTTCATCGCGTGAGAATGGATTGAACTTTAGTCGCATGTGCATCCACATCTTTCGTAGCGGGAACAGAGAGCCCTGCTCCATTCTTTGTGGAAGAGTCGGGTCTCGGGTCGTAGCCATACATAGCGTTGGCACCATACTTGGCAATAAACCACGCATGCATGGCATCGTTTGCTTTCGCATGACCTGTGCCTCGATTGAGTGGCTTAGGAAGGCTAGATGCGGCCGCAACAAGGGCTGCAATGTCCGGATTAGAAGCAGCGCCAGCAGCCCCCCCCTTCCCTCCCAACGTTTCGTACAGATTGTTGACGTACTCTGAATACTTCTGCGTATTGGCCGCACTTGATGTGATATGATCCGGGATCTTACCGTCCAGGCCGTGCCCTATGCCGGTCGCATATCCGCTAAGTTTTCCACCACCACTATCACGGGTGTGGGCATACGTGTCCCCCAGAGTGTGTATCGCAAAACCAGTTTCCCAATCTGTAGAAAACTCACCGCCTTTGATTGCGCCCGCAATGTTTGTCCTTGCCTTCTTGATCGCTGTGTCATCTGCACCACTTAGATAGTGAAGCCCGCGCTGAATGTTTCCCATGATGCCCAATTTTTCAGCCATGTCCTTCGTGTCTGACACAGATGGGGCTGGCGATTTCCCGCCAGTAATCTGGGCTTTAGCCGCCTTCGTTTGTACGTTTTTCACCGCGCTACCAGCCTCGTATGCAACCTCTACTGCATCAAATCTTGCAACCTCATCTGGAATCTGTGAATAGTATGCTAACGCGAACGCTCGCTGCTGCGGGACCCCTGCCGCCAGGGCTACCGCGTAAGTAGTGTAGAAATGCCCCGCCTCAGCCCACAGCCCTTTCGCATCAAACTTTGTCCACGGATTCTGCCGTACATACGCGTACAAGTTGGAGCCATCCACAAAGCCCGCTGGGTCCCGCGTAATGAACGTCCCGGTCTCAATATCACGGTACCGGTACCCTTCATTCAACAATCCTGTTGGGTCCTCATCTTTACTGTTCGCGCGCTGGCGGTCGGGATTCGCACCCGTTTCTTCAGGTCGGCGGCCAAACGCTTCGTACTGCGCCTGCCAGGTCATCGTGCTGGTGCTCTCATCCACCTTTGCCACGACATCACCTCGGACGCTGCTGTGCGCCAGGCTCGCCGCACCGCTGCGCACACTGTAGAGGATGCCTCCCACCCCGCCGCCTTGATCGGGCCCCCTCACGTATTCCACCGTGGGACTGGGCAGGCTTCCCACGCTGGTGCCGGGACTGGCGGCATACTCCTGGATGCTGACTCCGCCCTGGAAGCTTAGCACTGTCGGGGCGCCCAACTCCTCACGAGACACCCGGCGGGTGCGGGCGTCATAGCTGTACTCATAAAGACCGCGATCACCCGGAGTCGCCGGGGTTTGCAGGTCAAGCGTGAGGAGGCGCGTCCACACGTCGTAGCTGTAGGTATCAGTGCGCGTGTCATCGATGCGGCTGGTGCGAGCTCCGGTGAGATCATAGGTGAATGCTACCACACTGGTGTCTGGTCGGGTGAGGCTGGCGATCTGGTTGGCTCCGGTGCCGTTGCCTCCGTTGCCGATGGCATAGGTGGTGGCGCCAGCCTCAGGACCGCCGAAGACCTCGCGCGAGATGCGGTTGTCCGCCTTGTCATAAGTGTAGTTGGTAACGATAGCCGGATCCACACCTCGCTGGTCGGCCTCCACAATGAGGCGATGGGTGCCGTCATACGCGCAGGTGAGCACTCGGGTGGGCAGGCTGCCCACGGCACTGCTTTCCTCCAGGGCGATGAGATTACCTGCCAGATCATACTCATAGGTCTGGAGCAGACGCGTGGTGGTGCCGTCGGGCTCTTTCACATGCAGTTCAACGACGCGGTTGCGCACGTCGTAGGTGCGATTCTCCGTGCTGCTATCGGTGAGGGTTTTCACCAGCAGGTTCCCCTGCGGATCATAGGAAAAACTAGTAAGTCGCGTGGGCTCGCCACTCACCACATCCTCCTGGGTGAGGAGGCGGTTGCCGGGATCGTAAGTGCGGGTAAGCACACGGCTCGTCTTGTCGTAAGTCGTGGTGAGGCGGTTGCTGGCCTGGTCGTAGGTATGAGTGTGAGTGAGACCGGAACTGGTCTCACTCAAGACCCGATTGAGGGCATCATAGGTCTGGGCGGTATCCCGCCAGGTGTACCCGGCGTGGGTGACGGAGAGGAGGTTGCCCACATCGTCATAGGTGCGGGTGCGATTGTCCTGGGTTTGACTAGGGACGGTTTCGCTGGTGAGACGGTTGCGCACATCGTAGGCATACTCGATCACGCGACCCTCTGCATCTTCATAGCTGACCTTGTTGAGGTCATTGTAGACGTTGGTCTCCGTGGCCTCCAGAGCAGTATCGGCATCATGCACGGTGGTGAGGAGTCGGTTGAGACCGTCGTATGTAAAGCGAACAATGCAGTCACGACCGTCTGTCTGGCGGGTGCGGTTGCCGACCTGGTCATAGGCATAACTCACAATGATGTCATCGCCAACCGAGGGCGTGGTGGCGGTGCTTAGGAGACGGTTGAGGTTGTCGTAGGTGTTGACCGTAACATTGCCCAGGGGATCTGTGACGGAGACGGCATTGCCATTCGCGTCATAGGAGGTTTCCGTGATCGCACCGTCGGCAGCGGTCATAATCGCGGGCCGGTTCGCCGCATCATAGTCTGTCGTGGTGGTGTTGCCATTGGCGTCCGTCACCGAGATGACGTTGCCCACAAAGTCATACGCGGTGACGATGAGCCGGGAGATGGCCGCAAGCTCTTCCTCGATCTTCCGGTTCCTGTCGTCGTAGGTGAAGGTGGTGACGTGCAGGTTGGGATCGGTTTGAGACACCTGATTACCAGCGTCGTCGTAGTCCATGAGCACCTCAGGTGAGCCGCCACCCGGATTGGGGAAGACCGTGCGGATGCGACGGCCAGCGTCATCGTAGTGATGTGTGGTCACACGGCCCATCTCATCCGTCAGCGTGCGCTCCAGCCCGGCCGGTGTATAGGTTTTTTCAGTAAAGGTGGTGTCAGCAAAGGTGACACGAACCGGCCGATTCAGGGCGTCAAACTCAGTAGCGATCGAGTGTCCAAGCGGATCCGTGACCGAGACAGGGTTGCCAACATCGTCATAGCCCGTCTCCGTGGTGGCGATACCTCCGCCGTATTCGGCCGCCTGTTCGGTGGCGCGATAGAGGGCATCGTAAGTGAAGTGCGTGTCGTATCCACGGGGATCGCGGATGCGTACGGGCTTGAATCCGGAGACATCGAAGGCGCTGGACCCGCTGTTCGCTCCATAGAAACGGCCGGTCGTGTGGTTCAGCGGATCCGTCGTACTAGTGAGACGCTGGATGTCGTCGTACTCAAAGGTCGTGACGTTGTTTCGGGGGTCCGTGGTGGAAAGCCGCGAGCCTAACGCATTGTACGTATGTGACGTGACCAGCGGAGGACCGTCATCCATGTCCCGCGTACTAGAGAGAAGACGATTGAGACGGTCGTAGGTGTGCCATGTCATGTGGCCGTTTTCATCCTCCTCCTGGATCTTGTTCCCCGCCGTGTCGTAGCCCATGTAACGGGAGGAACCGTCCTCAAAATCCGTCTGAATGAGGCGATTGGCGTCGTCATAGACAAACTCCGTCTCCAGTCCGCGCCCATCGGTCATCTTGGTCCGGTTTCCATTGGCGTCGCGATCAAAGGAGCGAGGCATGAGGCCGCCTACATTTTCCGTGGCCTTGTAGCCATAAGCATCGGCGGTGTAGGTGGTGACGAGGTCGTTGCCCGCACTCACCCCGTTTTGCACCGTAGTCTTTGTGAGGAACGAGGGGAAGCTCCCGTTGCCGTACTCATAATCGGTTTGCCGAACCAGCAAACCGCCGGCAGCTCGTACTTTTTCTGAATGACGAAGCCCTCGGGTGCTGTCCACATCGTACTCCGTACGCCTCCCTTCCTCATCAATGACGAGCGTCATCACCCGCGCACCTGGGAGAGTCGGGTCTTCCGAGAGGTACTCAAAGGTTTTAGTCTTGCCGAGCGCGTTTGTCTGGCTCGTGGGGTCGGAATAGCGCGTAACAAAGATGGGGCTATTCTTCAGCGCAGCAGGAAGCCATGGGAAAACATCGTCCACCGACCACGAGTCCTCGTAAGCAAACGTCGTCGTGTTGCCACTGTAATCATCAATCCTGGACAAGGCCATGTTGGCCTCCGGATTGAACCTGAACACCTCAGTGACATTGGTCGGATGCTTGAGCGCAAGGCGCGTCCATAGAATGAGGAAAAAGCGTTTGCGCGGGCTGCCTGTGTCAAAGAAGAGATCCTCAAACTCCTTGGCATCAATGAACTCCGGCTGAGAGAACGTGTAAACCCTGCTCTTGCCCAAAGCATCGGTAACCGTATTGACGCGATTTCCCGTAAGATAGCTGCGAAACCCATCCGGTTCACTTGGATCAGCCTCAAACTGAATACGCAAAGGGGCCGCGGCTTGGGAGAAGATGCTGAAGTTGTTGTCGGGCAGCGTCACGCGCTGGACCACCCTGGGAAGACCGGGCTGCAGGTACCACGTAGGAGTGCCAGATGCGGTAGAGTAGGTCTCCTTTGAATGGTCAAATGCGTACAGAAAGCGGTGAGACCGCCCTAGAGGGTCTGTGATCGCAGAGACATTGTAGTGGTAGAAGTACTGAGGAGGAGGCGACGGCTGCCCTGGAGAAGGCGGAGGCTGAGGAGTATTGTCTGGCTCAGTGGCTCCCGCATAGCCATAGCGAATTCGGATGCCCTCTGGCCGACCGACCTCGATCAGCCGCTGGAAGGTATTGCCTCCGAAAGTGACGGTTCCGTAGCGATAAGTCGTGCGATTTCCGCGGGGATCCGTAACGGCCGTGATAAGCTGGCCAGTTCGCTCAACCGTAATGCTGCGGCTCCCGCAGGCAATGGTCTGCGGGATCAAAGTACCCGTACCACTGAAAGAGAAGTCGATCTCATTCCCCATGCGATCGGTGGCCTTTTTGAGACGGCAGTAGGAATAATACTGCATCTTGGGCGGTGAAGCACCGGGATTGAGCTGGTAGCTCTGAAGCAGGCCTGCGGTTTCGAACTCGAGCTTAGTTCCGAATTTTCGGGTGAACAAGAAACGCCACTGCGAGCGTGGGTCGCCAGGATTCACCACCTCAAGGCGCATGAGAAAGGAGTCCTTCTCAGACCGATTGGAGGCAATGGGCATGAAATAGGGCGAAGCTCCCCCGCCCGCCTTGTTCCATATCAGAACAAACCGGTGCGAGGCCCCGTTTTCATCCACCACAAAGGTGTAGTCAGGATCGGGGCGTTCCACCTCGCACTGGTGTCCTGAGGGAGCATCAGCATCTTTCCATGTGAATTTGACATGGGCCGCCAGACCAGATGTCCAGCAGGGGCCAAAAGGCTTATCAACCTGCTGACTGGGCTTCAATCCAGGGTGGGTGCTCCATTGCTCTTCAGAAACACTGCGTTTTACTGCAAGAGCGAGCTCGCCGCCAGGCAGAGGCACATAGATGTCGCTGGTGTCGTGCCTGAGAGACAAGGTGAGGGCATCTACGTAGGTCTCTTCTGAGTCCTCGTCAGACTCATCCGCCGATTGGGGTTTTGAATCCGATAGAGGCAAACCATTCAATGCCACCTTGCGATATTGTGGCCCGGATGCCTCGGAGAAGTCTTGGAAGGAGGACGGATTGTCACATGGCCCCTCACTGCTGCTTGAGCTGCTGCTATCGGAGGAACTGGAACTGGAGGTCGAATAGGAGCTGCTGCTACTACTGCTGCTGCTCGAACTTGAACTGGATGACGATGAAGACGAGCTGCTGGAGCTCGACGAAGACGAACTGCTTGAGCCCGAACTGCTTCCGCTTCCTGAACTGGAACCACTGCTGCCAGAGCTGGACGAGCTGCTCGGTGTCGGGGTAGGCGTTGGAGTCGGCGTCGGAGTGACGGGCACAAACGTTGGCGTTACCGGTGCAAACGTCGGAGTCGGGGTAGGCGTCACCGGTACAAACGTCGGAGTGACGGGCGCAAACGTTGGTGTTGGCGTCACTGGCACAAAGGTTGGCGTGGGCGTGACCGGCGCAAACGTCGGAGTCGGAGTAACAGGCACAAACGTCGGTGTTGGCGTAGGCTCAATGTTGTTCGATGAACTTGGCACGTTGCTGGGGGAAGACGCCTTTTTCATGGGGGGGAAAGCGAATCAAAACTCACCGAAGATCTTCGAAGCACCTGGTAAATGCCCTGTCTCCTGAAATTATTGCCAACACTAAGGATTGCTGCGCAAACTTTGTCGAGACAATAATAAAAACGTTACAGTAAAAATCAACCTACGGCGTGGCGTGAAAAATTTTTGTAAGAACCGTATCACGATTGATCATTGCTGGCATTTGAGCCAACGTCCTTCTTACCTACAATGAAACAACCAGGCCAGAAGTGGACGCTGCAAACAAGCTGCATCTGCATGAATTTGCCTCGTCGACAGGATCGTCGTTTTGTCCTCCTGCAAACCGCCCCCCATGATGTTGCCACGATGATCCAGTTTATCGACGCTGCTGACGGTGAGTGCGTCTCAGAAATGAAATGCCGCAAGTGGAACATTGGAAAGAGGTCTTACGCAGTGGGACTATCCAAAAGGATAGCGATCCGAAGGTTCCTCCAGTCCGACGACGATGCGCTGCTTCTTTTAGAGGATGACGTGATGTTCACTAAAGATTTCACAAGTAAAATCGACTTCTTAATAGACAACTTACCCGATGGTTGGGGGATGTTCTTTCTAGGGGGAAATCACGTCAGACCACCCCTGGAAACCGATTCCCCAGGGTTGGTCCGTTGTGTTAAGACCCACTTCAACCATGCTCTGATGATTCGCCGTTGGTGCGCCTCCAGAATTCTCAAGGAACTCGGCAAAAAGCCCTTCCGACAGATGTTCAGTGACCAAACCGTTGGGAAACTGCAGTCTGAGATCCCTACCTACGCCCCGGAAAGATTGAGGTGGACCCCGCGCTCCGGCCAAAGTTGCTGGAAGTTAAGCTATGGTGGGCTGGCTGTTCACTGGGTTAGGTTGGTTCCGTCTTGATGTCAACTATCACATTTCTCTTCCGATCGATGGGGTTGTGTAACGAAAGGCTCGGAGCGTAGCGGAGAGCCTGAAGTGCAACAACCCCATCGATCGGACCGCGCCCGGGGGGGACAGGGCTGTTCAGGCTGCCAGGGCTAATGGCATCCTCGGTGGGGTCGGCGGTAACTTCACCATTCCCGCATACGCCTGCTGAGGGGTGTCGTAGGCCAGCGCTTCGTGCGGTCGCCACGTGTTGTAGTGCTCAAACCACTGCGCCAGCCCGACTTCAAGCCTGGGTATCGTCGCATGTTCGCGCTGGTAGATTTCCTCGTACTTCACACTGCGCCACAACCGCTCAATGAACACGTTGTCCATCCACCGTCCTTTGCCATCCATGCTGATGCGCGCTCCCAGCTCCTCAACCCGCTTGATC